>NZ_JAKKRU010000014.1:0-141284 GCF_025653925.1 Shewanella sp. SM68 | reverse complement strand
TCGCCGAGGTAACTGCTGGGATAATGCGCCAATGGAGCGATTTTTCAGGAGTTTAAAAACGGAATGGGTGCCAACGCAAGGCTATAAGAGTTTTGTTGAAGCTAAACAAGATGTGACTGATTATATTATTGGCTATTACAGCCAAGTCAGGCCACATCATTATAATGCAGGATTAAGCCCAAATGAATCAGAGCGAAGATTTTGGGAAGATTCTAAAGCCGTGGCCAAATTTAGTTGACCACTACAGTCATGTATAGAAAACTTGAAAAACGAAACGTGTTTTCTCCGTCATGTATAATTTTTGAGGAAAATTATACATATTGAATCTCTTAAGTATAAAAAAGAGCGAAATTTATCTATATAGACTCGTTTGCTTTGCTTACTACTGGCGCCACTAAATATTTAGAGCAACTGGTCGAGTGCGGATTTTTAACGAAACAAAAAGTGGGGCGCGCTAACTATTACATTAACGCCCCCTTGTGCCAGTTGCTGATTGCCCACAGCTAAACTGATTGTAACTATGGTGTTTTTTGCAGTGCCTGCCGTCTAACCAATTGCCAGTTTGGTTTCTGCGTAGCGCAGTTTCTTGGTCCTTGGGCTGGCGAGGAAGTAGGCGAGTACGAGTGGGCCGAGGCGACCCATGAACATTATAAAAATGATGATGGCTTGGCCTAGAGTAGTTAAGTTGCCTGTTAAACCTCGGGACAAACCGACAGTGCCCAGTGCTGATACTGCCTCAAAGACGATATCAATTAACGGTGCGTTTTCACTTAATACCAGTGCGAAGATGGCTAGCCAAGTGACGCCAATGGAGATCATGGTTAGCGCCAAGGCTTTGCTGACAGTGTCTTTGGGGATTTCCCGTTTAAACACATAGATGGCTTCGTCGCGGCGTAAATAACCATAAGTGGCCAAAATCAGCACCATAAAGGTGACGACTTTAATGCCGCTGGCGGTACTTAATGAGCCGCCGCCGATAAACATCAATACCAGCATGAGTAGCGTTGTACCATCTTCGAGTTGGTCAATTGCTAGTGTATTAAAGCCTGCGGTGCGCGGTGTAACGGCTTGAAACCATGAGGCTAACCATTTACCGAGTTCGCTTAAGGGCGCCAAGGTATTGGGGTTGTTGTACTCAATAAAGTAAATCGCAATCACTGCGACGGCGTTGATAATCATAGTGCCTGTGATCATCATGCGGCTGTAAACGCTGAGTTTTGACCAACGTTTGTTCCTACGAAGATCTATCCACACCGAGAATCCAAGGCCACCTATGATGAGCAGGCCCGTGATGGTGAGATTAATGACAGGATCGGCAACATAGGACATTAGGCTGTCGGCACTGAGGGCAAAACCTGCGTTGTTAAAGGCGCTGATGGTGTAGAAAAAACCGTGGAATAAGCTGGTTTGCCAACCGAGTTCCTGACTCCAGTACACGGAAAGAATGGCCATGCCTACGGCTTCAACCAGTAGAGAAAACACTAACACTGATTTTGCCGTTGACACTAGAGTCGATGTATCTGTTTGATTAAAAGCCTCTTTTGCGACTGTTTGGTGTAAAAAACCAATTCTGCCGCCAATGGCGATCAAGGTGACAATGGCGAAGGTCATCAGCCCAAGTCCACCGCATTGAATTAACAGCGCTATGACGATTTGCCCAAAGGGCGTAAAAACAGTGCCAGTATCGACAACAACCAGCCCTGTCACTGTTACTGCCGAGGTGGCCGTGAACAGACTTTGTAGCCACGTAATAGACGATTCGGTTGCTATCGGCAGTTTGAGTAAGCAAGTGCCTAAGATGATCAACAATGCAAAGCTCACGCTTAGGATAAAGGGCGGTGCGCCTAACAGCTTTTTACTCGATTTGGGTTTATGCTCAATCGCCATGATGGAGGGATGCCATTGAACCAAGTTACACCAACCTTGGCGCTAGGTATTTGAGCTCAGTACGGCTACCGCAGAGCAGTAAGGCGTCATTCGTTTGCAGGATAAATTGACTATCAATTTTGCTGAAAACCGTCAGATCCCGCTTAACCATAATGGCGGCGACTTTGCCTTTAGGATTGCGTATCACATTGCTTTTTGCATCATCTTTAACATCATCCTGTGCAGCGCCGAGGAGTTGGCTGACAGTGGTTTGATCAAGGTGAGGCTTGATATGGATTTCGACCACATAGAGACCATCACCAATCGGCAGGAAATTGTTCACCATAGGATAGTTGAGTGACTGGGCAACACGTATGCCCATTTCTTCCTCTGGATGTATGATGCGGGCGACGCCGAGTTTAGAGACGATAGTGTGATGGGCTTTAGTGCTGGCCTTGACCCAAATGACTTCTACTCCCAGATTTTTCAGAGCCAAAGTGCACAGTAAACTCGATTGCATATCTTCGCCAATTGCGACCAGTACGGCTTCACTGTTTGCGAGGTCTAGCTCACGTAGTGCGGCTTCGTCGGAACAATCACAAATAACCGCTTCGGTTAAGTCTTCTACATATTTTTCCACCATTTTAGGGTCACTATCCACGCCAGTGACCGTGTGGCCTAAGTGGATCAATTCTAGGCTAGCGGCGACACCAAATCGCCCTAAGCCAATAACGGTAAAATGTGCCATTAAAATATCCTTTTCTAATTTATAACAGATGCTTATCTATTGTTTGTTAAGCGATAACCTAGGCCCGCTTCTGTCTTAATGAGCTGCTGCTCGCTGCTGTCATTGAGTTTTTTACGTAACTGACTGACTAAGATCCGCAGATAATGACTGTCTTCTTGATGGGTTTTACCCCAAATATCCCGCAGTAATTCAGTTTGTTTAACGAGCTGACCAGGGTGAGACATTAAGGTCTCCATCAGAGCAAACTCCTTTTTGGTTAAGGCGATTTCTTGCTGATCGAGCCAAAGCTGGTGGGTACTTTTTTGCAACTTAAGTGCGCCAAACTGCAGTAAATCACTTAGTGGCGGTTCATCGACTAAGTCGCGGACTAAAACCTTGATGCGCGCGATTAACTCCCTGATCCCAAATGGCTTGCTGAGATAGTCATTGGCGCCTGCTTCCAAAAGACGAATTTTTTCTTCCTCTTGATCGCGGGCGGTTAAGATAAGCACCGGCACTTTGTCACTCTGACGTAGGGTTTGCAGCAAGCTGATGCCATCACCATCGGGTAGACCAAGATCGAGCACTAACACGTGTGGCTGCTGCGCATGATATTGCGCTAGGGCTGACGCAATCGAGGCGGCGCCATGATATTCGAATCCTTCCGCTTCTAACGATATCCGCATAAAAGTGTGGATTTGCGCTTCGTCATCGACGACCAGCACCTTATAAGCCATTTATTCCTCTCCCTTTTTTATCGGCAATGCGATACGAATAAGGCTGCCATGAGCGACAGGTTCGGCGCTGATCTGGCCACCATGGGCGGTAATTATGCCCTTAGCAACAGCAAGCCCAAGGCCCGAGCCGCTATCGGTTGAGGGATGCTGGCGATAAAAGAGTTCAAAAATTGCCTGCGCTTGAGCGGGTTCTATGCCAAGACCCTCATCTTGGATATCTAACAATAATGCATCGCCCTGCTGATACGCCTTTACTATGACTTGCTTATCAGAAGGCGAATAGCGCAGCGCATTATCCAATACATTAAAAATAGCTTGCTCAATCAATGAACTGCAGATCATCAGTGACGGTAGATCGGCCTCACTCTTGATGATAATACGCGGCTGCGTGGCTGGAAAACGGGCAATAGCTTGGTGCAATACATTCATTATGGCGTCTTCACTCAAGCTAAACTTGAGTGCGCCGTGTTGTAACTTAGTGGCTTGCAGCAGGTTTTCGATATATTGGTGCAGGCGATGGCTTTCGGCGGCCGCGCTATCAATCAGCTCATCCTTTTGGTCTGCGCTGAGCTTAGGCATGTATTCCTTTAAGGTGGTGAGCGTGCCTATGATAGTGGCGAGTGGGGTGCGTAAATCGTGGGAAACCGACAGCAAAATACTGTTGCGTAACTGAGCTTGTTCGAGAGCATCTTGCTGACGTCGATAGTGTTCGGCTAATTTGCTGGTGGTGAGGGCGACAAGCAGAAACACACTGAGATTGAGAATGTCCTCAAGATTAAACATCTGTAGTGAATAACGTGGTGTGGTAAATAGAAAATTAAAGCTGGTCGCCTCAAACACTGCCGCAAAATAGGCCAAGTTGGCGTTGCATTGTAGGGCTACGGCCACTACGGCCAATTGTAAAATCAGCAGTACGGCGATAGTCGAGTTTGAAAAGTGATCGATAAAGGCGCTGCTGAAAATGGCCGTCACTAGCACTATGAAGGTAAATAAAGTCGGGTGCGAACGCCAGTATTGTGTCATGGGAGCCGCTATGGATGAAGTCATGAATAGAAAGACGCATATAAAGAAAGTGCCTGTACTTTAGCAAAGGCACTTTAAGATAGCGCGTAAAAATGTCGTAAAATTTGTAACCTTGTGAGTGGCTTAGCTTGTACTTAGCTTAGGCAAATCGAGCTTGTTCACATCACACTTTGGGTAAATGATAAGGCTTACCGCATACACTCATGTTGTAAGCCTTAACCTAGGCGCAGGCCATTACGTATGTTGCCAAAGCGCTTATCCAACCACTAACCCTGAGTTATTGACCTGCCCATGATTGAGTTAAGCATCACCAAGGTATTGGCGGGGGCACTAAGCGTTTGCCACTATAGTCAGTAACGGCGGCGAAGCGGGGATCTTCGGCTTCCCAATCTGCCTGTGCTTTGACAATTTCATCTTTGCTATGGCCGACAAAGTTCCACCAAATGCTGATAGGATCAGCCAGTGGCGCGCCACCAATCAGCAGTATGCGACAACCCGCTTCGAGTTTTATGGTGATGGTTTCGCGTAGCATGCCAAGGTAGGCGAGGTGGTTATTATCAAAACTGTCATCCTCGATTTGGAAGCGGCCTTCCAGTGGCATGAGGGCATATTCGAAACTAGGGTCGAGATTTAGAGTGAGTTCAGCGTCATGGGCGGCAAACAGATCTATGGCAACGATAGGTGAGAAGTGTAATGTGGGCGCCTGTTTATGATGCCAACTGCCAATCAGTAGGGTGAATTCAATGCCTGACTCGTGCCAAGTCGGTAGCTCTGGGTAGTGATCGAATCTCGGAGTGGTATCTTTGTGCTCTAGTGGTAAGGCTATCCATAGTTGGGCTGCGTGCATAGTGTGATGGCCCTCTATCGACTCTTCGGTGTGGGCTATGCCGTGTCCGGCTGTCATCAGGTTAACTTGTCTTGGGCGGATCACTTGAGCACTGCCGATGCTGTCCCTGTGCATGATTTCGCCTTCGAGCATCCAAGTAAAGGTTTGCAACCCAATGTGTGGATGTTGGCCGACGTTTAACTGCGGGCCGTCGGTGATTGGGCCAATATGGTCGAGAAAGCACCAAGGGCCGATAAGGCGGCGCTCTTTTTGTGGAATAGCCCGTGCGACAGGTATGCCGCCGACATCACTGATTTTGGGGGCAATCCGTTGAGCTTGAATGCGGCCATTTTCAATAGGACATTCCTTAGGGCCACCATAAAACTGTGCTTGTAGTTCACTCATGTTCGCTCCTTATTCCATTACTAGGGCATGCTCAGTTCAGTTTGGCTCGGTTCAGTGCTGCTAAGTGTGAACCTAGAATCTCGCATGGGGGTGATCTCATCTTGCATTCGAGCCGAAGGTTTTAGCTTCGGGTATTCCAGTCGATTTTGCAAATTGTGGCAGTGACCTGATAGAGGGCAATTTCACTTTTTAGTGGTTAACTTAACGTGTTTTAGGTTCTTCAAATTGTCCTTCGATACACTTTGATAGCCTAATTCAAGTACGAATGTGTGACTGAGCCCGCGTGAATGGGACTTTTATCTGTCCTTTACTTTAGCAAGCCTGTATTTATGTGGGCATTAGCGTTTGATGTTTTACTCGAGCCTAAATACGAGTGTTTGACAAGTTTGGGGCTCGGTGATTTTTATCATCCACGCGTTAAGTCAGATCTGCAAAATCGAGTCTATCTTTTATGGTGGCTTGTGTTGGCGGCAAAGCCTGTCTTCACCCTAATCCATTCAGCGTACAGGCTTAACACTCATAAATATATCATTGGTAAATATAACGTTGGGCTGTGATTCAGCGTGATAGATCAAGGAGAAAGCGTGCTCGAAAATCAAATGATGTTACTGGCGGTATTTGAACGGGCAGCCTTGATGCTGATGACCCTGTTTTTTTTAACCCGCACTCGACCGTTTCAGCGTTTATTCCAAAAGCGTAATCATACCCCCGCAGAGTTGGTTTCTGTGGCGGCGATATTTTGCTTATTTGCAGTATTTAGTACTTATACCGGCATTGAGGTTGAAGGCGCGTTGGTTAACGTGCGGATTATCGCGATTATTTCTGGCGGGATTCTATTTGGCCCTTGGGTTGGTATTCCTGCGGGTGTGCTGTCGGGACTGCATAGATATCTTATTGATATGGATGGTGATACTTCTATTCCGTGTTTAATCGCTAGCATTATTGCCGGCCTTATGGCGACGTGGATTTATTACAAATGTCCCAAATCTAAGTTGTGGATTTATGGCATTGCGGCTGGCATGTTGTGCGAAACGCTGACCATGTTGTTGATTTGGTTGCTGACAGAGCCACACGAGGTGGGCGTTGAGATTGTGAGTCATATTGCCTATCCCATGATTGCGGGCACTGTGTGTATCGGACTGATTATCAAGCTAGTGCAGGACCTCGACGATGAGAAAGAGTTGATTGCCGCTAAGCAGGCCAAGCTCGCGCTGGATATTGCCAATAAAACCTTACCCTTTTTTCGCAAGATTGATCGCCATGCCTTAGAGCAAGTGTGCGCTGTAATTCGTAATGAAATCCATGCCGATGCTGTGGCGATTACCGATACTCGCGATGTATTAGCCTATATGGGCGTTGGTAAAGATTACTACGAGGTCGATGGTCATCAAGCGATTAGCGAAATGACTCAAAGGGCGATAGAGCAAGATCAAAACATTATTAACAATGACTTACGCCAATATCATTTGTCGGACTTTCATTCGGTCATCATAATCCCGCTGCGCGAAAACGGCACTGTGAGCGGCACGCTGAAGATTTACTATCGCAATACCTATCGTATCACTAGCTCGTTGCGGGAGATGGCTGTGGGTTTGTCGCAGCTAATTTCGACCCAGATGGAAGTGTCGCGTATCGAGCAACTGCAAGAGATGACCCGCAAGGCGGAGTTCACTGCGTTGCAGAGCAAGATTAACCCACATTTTTTATTTAATGCCCTCAATGCGATTTCTTCTTTGATCCGTATTCGGCCACAGCAGGCGCGACAGTTGATTGCTAATCTGGCCGATTATCTGCGCTATAACTTGGCTAAAGGTGATGAGCTGATTGATATCCAAGAAGAAGTGAAACAAGTCCGTGATTATGTGGCGATCGAGCAGGCGCGCTTTGGCGACAAGCTTGAAGTGATCTTCGATGTCGACGATGTGCATTTTTGTGTACCTTGCCTCTTGTTACAGCCGCTGGTGGAAAACGCGATTTTGCACGGCATTCAGCCGCGCAGTGCACCGGGCAGAGTGACGATAGAAGTGAAAAAACTCGATGCAGGCATTCGCGTCGCCGTGCGCGATACTGGCTATGGGATCCGCCAAGAGGTGATTGATGGCGTAGCTGCTGGCCGTGTAGAAAGCAGCAGTATTGGGCTGATGAATGTGCACCAGAGAGTGAAGTTATTGTACGGCGAAGGTTTGCAGCTTAAACGGCTCGAGCCGGGGACTGAAGTCAGTTTTTACTTACCGGATAATGAGGCGCAAGTATGTTAAAAGCCATCATAGTTGAAGATGAATATCTTGCCCGTGAGGAGCTAGAGTATTTAGTGAAGAGCCACAGTGAGATAGACATAGTGGCTAGCTTCGAGGATGGCTTAGAGGCCTTTAAATATTTGCAGGATCACGAGGTCGATGTGGTGTTTTTGGATATCCAAATACCGTCCATCGATGGCCTTTTGTTGGCGAAGAATCTACATAAATCGACCCATCCTCCCCATGTGGTGTTTGTGACTGCCTATAAAGAATTTGCAGTAGAAGCATTTGAGCTCGAAGCCTTCGACTATATTCTCAAGCCCTACAATGAACCGCGGATCATCAGCTTATTGCAGAAGATTGAACAGGTGGGACGACAAGCACCAAAGCCACAACATGAGGCCGCGAGCAACACTAGTCGAACCGTGAATTTAGTCAAAGGTGAGCGGATTATCGTCACGCCCTGCGAGCAAATTTATTATGCCGAGGCCGATGAAAAACTCACCTATGTGTACACCCGCACCGACCGTTATGTGATGCAGATGACCATCAGTGAGTTTGTCAGCCGCTTGCCCGCCGAGGGCTTTTTCCGCTGTCACCGTTCCTATTGCGTCAATATCAACAAGATCCGCGAAATCGTGCCTTGGTTCAATAGTACTTACCTGATTAGGTTGCATGATTTGTCGTTCGAGGTGCCCGTTAGCCGTAGTAATATTAAGGCTTTTCGACAGCTGATGAGGCTGTAATTGTCATTCATTCCTGCAGATCTGTATTTCATGCCTTAATTGATCGGCGCGAATCGCATCTCTCTTATAGTGGACTCAATTCCTGAACCCCTAAAGCGAGATGCATCATGACTAAAGAGATGAACCGTACTCGGTACCTGACCTTAGTTGGTACTATTATCACCCAGTTTGCACTCGGCTCAGTTTACACTTGGAGCCTGTTCAATGCGCAGTTGGCCGTTAAGCTCGACGAACCCGTCAGCCAAGTGGCATTTGTGTTTGGTTTGCTGAGTTTGTCTTTGGCCGTGGCATCTTCCATGGCGGGCAAATTACAGGAACGTTTTGGCGTACGTAATGTCACCTTAGGCGCAGGCCTGTTACTCGGCGTTGGATTCTTACTCACTGCCCAAGCCAGCAACTTGATGATGCTTTACCTGTGCGCAGGGATTTTAGTGGGCTTTGCCGATGGCACTGGCTACTTGATGACCTTGTCTAACTGCGTGAAGTGGTTCCCCGAACGCAAAGGGCTGATTTCGGCGTTAGCGATTGGCGCTTATGGTCTAGGTAGCCTCGGATTTAAATACATTAACGTGCTGTTACTCGAAAACACTGGCCTTGAAACCACCTTCCAACTGTGGGGCCTGATCGCCATGGCGCTGGTGTTATGTGGCGGCATGTTGATGAAAGATGCGCCTGCACAATCAGCCGCAAGTCAGCAAGCCGAAAGTCGCGACTTCACCCTCGCAGAAGCCATGAGTAAGCCGCAATACTGGATGCTGGCGCTGATGTTCCTGTCGGCCTGTATGAGTGGTTTGTATGTGATTGGTGTAGCGAAAGATATCGGCGAGAAGATGGTCGACTTGCCTGTACTGGTCGCCGCCAATGCCGTTGCTGTTATTGCTATGGCGAACCTCAGTGGTCGTTTAGTGCTGGGTATACTGTCGGACAAAATCCCCCGCATTCGGGTTATTTCACTGGCGCAGATCATCACTTTAGTCGGTATGGTGTTACTGTTGTTCATTCCTTTGAATGCTAACCTGTTCTTCGTTGCGGTTGCCTGCGTTGCCTTTAGTTTTGGCGGTACTATCACTGTTTATCCATCATTGGTGAGCGACTTCTTCGGCCTGAATAACCTGACTAAAAACTATGGCGTTATCTACTTAGGTTTCGGTATCGGCAGTATTATCGGTTCGATTGTCGCCTCGTTATTTGGTGGGTTTATTGCAACCTTTAACGTGATTTTAGTGCTACTGGTGGTGGCGTTAGTCATGTCATTAACCATTCGTATGCCAGAGCCCAAAATTCCAGCGTCAGCTAAGAGAGCGACTAAGAGTACGCCTCGCTTAGTGAATATGACGGCCGAATCGGCGTAAGCACAAACACTTAGTCCGGCTTAGCCAAAAGCTAACACAAAAAATCCGCAGCCATATGGCTGCGGATTTTTTACTTTTTATCCCGTATTTTATGGGCGAGGTTGTTATTCATTTAAGGCTCACTGACTTATCTATGTGATTGCACTTTTGATGTTAGCTAAGTGCAGCCTCTTTTTTATCACACCAACAACAGGTAACTTGATAGCCATAAAGCGTTATTCAGGATGTGTTGTGTTAACGGACCCTCTTTTTTGGTTGGTGGCGATACCCGCAGTATTGATTACTGGGATTTCTAAATCAGGTTTTGCGGGTGGCGTGGGCGGATTAACTGTCCCGCTATTGGCGCTGGCCATTAGCCCTGCTACAGCGGCGGCAGTCATGTTACCACTGCTGATTTATATGGATTTTTTAAGTGTACGATCATGGTGGGGGCAACATAATCCGCGTCATTTATGGATACTATTGCCCGCGGCGGTTGTGGGGATTTTTATCGCTTATCTGTTGTTCGATCGATTAAACGAAGATTACTTACGGGTGATTCTAGGCTGTGTGTCCTTAGGTTTTGGTTTGTATGGTTTGATCCTTGGGGATAAAACTCAAGCATCACCTTCACCTCTGGTTGGGCGATTGTGTGGCTTAACCGCCGGATTTACGAGCTTTGTTGCCCATGCGGGCGGGCCGCCCCTCAACGCTTATTTGTTGCCGTTGCGCTTAGCCAAGGCAGAGTTTTTAGCCACTGCCGTGGTGTTTTTTGCGGTGGTGAATCTGGTTAAACTTGTTCCTTACAGTTTGCTTGGGCAGATCAACCAAGAGAATATTATCGTTTCTCTGTTATTGGTGCCGCTGGCATGGTTAGGGGTAAAGTTAGGTTTGTTCATTCAAGATAAAATTGACGATAGGTTATTTAAACGCATCATCTTGATTTTAATGGTGCTGGTGGGTGTGCGTTTATTGTGGACGGCGTTATAGTTTTAAGCTTTAGGTTATATTAGTCTGCTAGAGTGCGCGGGTGTTGGGGCGTTTTGATCCCCAGCCGCCCTGAATTTACCTGATAAAAACTCAAAATTACGTTACTGTGAAATCTGCCTGCAATGAGTTTGAAGCTATGAAACGATTACTGATAGTTATCTTAGCCTTAGGCCTTGGCGCTTGTGCTAGCGCGCCAGAACCTAAGCCTGTGGTAAAGCAAGTTGAACCCGCCACGGTTTGGAATGATAGCAATATCTCCGAACTGCATTCTGAGTGGCGCGGTGTGCCCTATCGTTTAGGCGGTGGCACTAAGCGGGGCATAGATTGCTCGGCCTTTGTGTCTGTCGCCTATCAGAAGATGTTGGGTATGACCTTACCGCGCACAGTCGAAGAGCAACAAGCCTTAGGTAAACCCGTGCCGAGAAATCAACTGCGCAAGGGTGACTTGGTATTTTTCAAGACGGGCTGGAGCACACACCATGTCGGCATTTATGTAGGAGGCGATAATTTTCTACATGTTTCCACTAGCCAAGGGGTGAAGATTTCGAGCCTGCATAACAGTTATTGGGCGTCTAAGTATTGGAATGCACGGCGGATTTAGCCCTTTGATCGTTTTTATCTTTTGAATGGCTCAACTTGCAGTGAGAGTGCCTGAGCCAATCTCCCTTTATGGCATGTTTTTATCGGCCCAATGCTGCTTTGCTTTGGGGAAGACGTTTGTCATCAATGAACAATTTTTAAATTCCGAGTGTTTAAACGGTGTTGCGCGAACCTCATCACGTTTTAGTCGCTCCATTGGCTAGGCATTTGTGCTATTTTAGCTGCGGCTTAAGGTCGAAGCTGTAGCGGCTTCTTCCATGCTTGATGTCGACAATTTTCACTTCGGCATGTTTCATTTCAACATCATTAGGGATTTCCTATGAGCAAAGCAAAAATCGGTATTGTGACGGTCAGCGATCGCGCCAGCGCGGGAATTTATGAAGATATCTCAGGCAAGGCGATTATCGACACGCTCAACGACTATCTCACCAGCGAGTGGGAGCCGATTTATCAAGTGATCCCCGATGAGCAGGATGTGATTGAAGCGACGTTGATCAAGATGGCCGACGAGCAGGATTGCTGTTTGATTGTCACTACGGGCGGCACTGGCCCAGCGAAACGCGATGTCACCCCAGAAGCGACAGAAGCCGTCTGCGATCGCATGATGCCAGGCTTCGGTGAGTTGATGCGCGCCGAGTCATTAAAATTTGTGCCTACCGCCATTTTGTCTCGTCAAACCGCAGGGTTACGTGGCGATTCATTGATTGTGAATTTGCCCGGCAAACCAAAATCGATTCGCGAATGTTTAGATGCCGTGTTCCCCGCTATCCCTTACTGTATCGATTTGATGGAAGGCCCGTATTTAGAGTGCAATGAGTCGGTTATCAAACCATTCAGGCCAAAGGCTAAGTAATCTTGCTATCAAGTCTGTAAAAAACGAAGCCACTGAAAATCCAGTGGCTTTGTTGTTTGAGGAGCTTAGGGTTCATAACTGATTAATCTGCTGCTTTAGTTCGTACTCTGGCTCTGTCACTATTTTTTCAAGCACTTGTATTCGCTCAATTAGTGTTTGGTTTTGTAGGCTGAGTTGAGTCACTTTGTCCTCAAGGTGGCTATTGTCTGCGGTGCCCACACCAAGTTGGCGTGCCTTTAGATAGTGTTTAAACATTTCAGTGGCGCTGAGGCCAATAATGAAGCTGACCATAATCACCATTAAGACAAATTCGTTTTCCATAACAAACTCCTGTAGCTATTGAGTTTTTCAACTTGGGAGCGACTTAGTTATCGCCCTCAAGTTTGTCGGTTTAAGTTTATCGTCCCCAAGTTTATCAATCGAAGCGCCCTATAAACCGAAGATCACTTTTTCACTCTTGAGCGACCTTTCCATGCCAAAGGCGAGCAATATCGCAATGGCGAGTGTGCCTAAGGTCGAAACCAGTAACTGCAACATGGGCAAGTCTTTACCTTTGATAAAGTCCATTAATGCCTGTTGCTGACCCGAGACGGGCAACCACTGCAGCATATCTGGCGCTATGTTGTAACTGGCGGCCATCGACAGGGCTAAGGGCACAAACAGCACCATAGTCAGATAGGACTGAGCTTCCTTAAAGGTTTTCGCCATAAAAGACACAAAAAGTTGCAGACAAGCGGCCATTAACGCGACGGGGATGCCGACCACTAACATCAGCAGCATAAATTCTGTGGTGATGTTGACGCTAAAGCCTAATTCCTGCCATGGCACGAAGGCGTAGGCGATTTTAGACACCAGCAAGATCAGCACTAAACCGAGCAGAGCGAACAAGCTCACCGCAATAATTTTTGACAGTACTAATTGGCGAGTGGTCAGCGGATGGCTCAATAGCAGGGCCAAGGAGTTACGTTCGCGCTCACCGGCACTGGTGTCGATAGCTAGGTTCATCCCCGAGATAAATACCGAGTAGATCATAGTGAAAATGGCGATACCTAAGATCATTCCACCCTTAGAGTCTGTGGTGGCTTTGTCTTGCACATTCACCTTGAGTGGCTGAACCACGCGCGGGTCGATACCGCGGGCAATTAAACGTAAACTGCCCATTTCAGCGCTGTAGGCCTGCAGTTGTTTCTCGAGTCTGCGAATCGAGTTCTGCAGTTTCTCCTCAGAGTTATCGGCCACGATAGTGATCTCAGCGCTTTTGCCTTGGTTCATTTGCGCGGCATAGTCGGTGTTGATGATCAGTTCTATTGCTTTAAGGTCTTTGGCGTCAGAGCCATCGGCTGCGCCTTGAGTGATGCCTTTATTCGATAAAAATCTTACTAAATCCGGTGCTTTATCGGGATTTTTAATGGTGATTTTCAAATCATCGGGGCTGGTTAGCTGGCCAATTAACACCATAAATAGGCCGCACATGATCAACGGTGTTCCTATGGCGTAGTACAGACCCGCCATCACAGAGCGCTTATCGCGGGCGGCATCGATGAGTTCTTTACGAACCATAGCCATTATTTTATTCATGCTGTCATTCCCTTAACCATGATCTTATCTATCTGAGCTTGTATATCATTGATGCTGCCTGCATTCTTGTTAGTTTGAGTCATCATGCCGCTATCCCTTCATCCGTGCCGATAAGTTGAATAAAGGCTTCTTCGAGCGAGTCTTTGCCTGTTTGAATGCAAAGCTCTGTTGGGCTACCAATGGCGACGACTCTGCCTTGGGCCATGACGATCACTTGGTCACACAGCGCGGCGACTTCTTGCATTACATGGCTAGAGAACAGCACGCAATGTCCTTGATTTTTAAGATCGATAAGGATGTCACGCAGTAGGCGAGTGCTCATCACATCCAGCCCACGGGTCGGCTCGTCGAGGATAATATTGCTCGGGCTGTGGACGATTGCCTGTGCGAGGGCGGTTTTCATTCTTTGTCCTTGGGAAAAGCCTTTGCAGCGGCGATCGCTAATGTCTTCGAGGCGCAATTTCGCAATCACTTGGCTGGTGGCCTCCTTGGCCTCCTTGGGTGATAAGCCGCTTAGCTCGGCAAAATAGCGAATGTATTCCCGTGGTGTTAAGCGTTCATACAGACCAAAAGGGTCGGGGAATAGCCCGAGTTGCTGCTTAGCGCCAATAGGGTCGATGGCGACATCTATGCCTTCGATTTCAGCCTTGCCGTTATCGGGTTTTAGCAGGCCAAAAATCGTGCGTAAACAGGTCGTTTTACCTGCCCCGTTCGGGCCGAGTAATCCTGTGATTTGGCCGTTTTGTGCGACGAAACTTAAGTCATTCAGCGCCTGCACGTCACCGATGCGCTTGGAAAGATGGGATACTTTAATCATGGCTTATTCCTTAGCTCCAGTGCTGGCGTGATCATCTGTTGTCGTGGTTTTTGTGCTGGTCGCATTAAGCGGTTCCACCGAGCTGGCATTTAAATAAAAGCTGCGGCGCACATCTTTGTTCAAACATTCGCCGTCGAGATCGTTGACTGAGCCCGAGCGGACGAGATCGGCAATCAGGTTATTGGCGCAGGATTGATAGGCCACACCGTGGGTCGCATAAGGAGCGACAAAGTGCTTGGCATTGGTGAGTTTTTCCATGGCTAACTCGCCCCAGCTTGGTGGGGTGGCGGGGTCGATTTCGCCGGATAACAACAAGGTCGGAATGTTACTGTTGATGGGCTCGCTAAAGCTGTTATCGACCGCAGGCACTTTCCATACTGAACAAGTCGCCTCTAAGCCTTCGAGCATGGTTCTGCCCATAAAGGATTTTTTGGCCTGCTCGCGCATGGTTGGGGTAATGCGGTGCATATCTTCGCCACAGACCACAGATGCGTGCATGCCCATCGCCATGCCGGCATTGTCTAGGGTGAGGGCATAGAGGCCGAGTATAGGTTGGAAGTTGTTTTTCGATGCTTGATGAATCGCATGTGGCAAGAGGGCGCGCACATTGGCTTGATACAGCGCCATGCGGATCGAACCAGAGAATTTACCGCGCGTCATGGTCAACATGGTTTTTTCGCCCGTGACGGGATCGTAAACGTTTTCCATCACAGGGCCTGTGGCGAGCTTAGCGTCGACTCGCTCAAAGTCTGCCTTTAACTGGGGGAATTGACTGTTACAGGCGGCGGTTGCTTGGCAATCCTTAAACAATAAGTCGAAGCCACGATCAATCGCAGAGCCGATTTCTAATACGCTTTGCTGCATGGGCACTATGCCGTCTAAGGTCACTGTGGCTAAGTGCTCTGGATATAAACGCATGTAAAGTTGCGCCATGCGAGTGCCGTAGGAGATGCCGTAAATATGCAGTTTTTTATAGCCTAAGTGCGCACGTACGGCTTCGAAGTCTTTAATCGCATTGAGGCTGCCGTATTGAGTCACGTCGGCATCAATTTTGGCTAAGCATTTTTGCGTTTCGGCTAAGGTATCGACATTATCGTCATCGAAGGACAGTGGAGATTGAGCTCCTTCATCGCAGGCCAGTACATTCGAACGGCCAGTGCCCCTTTGATCGATCAGTAAAATATCCCGCTGTTGGCGGACTTTGCTCAGCATTGCATCGAAACCTGCCGCGTTCTCTATGGCCGATTGTCCAGGGCCGCCAGCAATCGCCAGCAAGGCTTCTTCATGGTTGGCATTTTTCACCGCAGGCAAAACAACGTAATGCACTTGGATCTGTTTGCCATCGGGTTTGTTAGGGTTTTCTGGCACAGTCACAAAACCGCAGTTTAGACGATCGGATACGCCTTCCACATAACAAGTGCCGGTGTCATTCGCCATGTTCCTAGCTATATCAGCTGTCGCTTGTGTCTCTTGTGTCTCTTGGCTTTTAACATCACTCGCCCACGTCGCCGTACTTGCCATTGCCAGTATGAGTGGGCTCATTCTCAAAGTACGCGTGTGCCATGTGGCACTAGTCGCACCATGGCGTGGCTGAGTTGGCACAAGGCGTTGAACTGTGTTGCTTAACTTCCTGTGTGTCATGCTATCTATCATGCGCGCTTTCCTTTTTGCATTTCAGGACGAGTGTGTTAATTTAAATACCAGTGTATCGGTGTATCAATGTATTAATACAGTGTGTAAAGGCTAATGTTAGAACTTTTAAATGTCAACCCCAGCAGTGGTGAACCTATTTACAAACAATTACACGAGCAAATCGTGCGTTTAATTGTGGGTGGTCAACTGCAAGTGGATGATGTCTTACCCTCAGTGCGCCAGATTGCCGAGCATTTAGCGGTAAATCCCATGACGGTATCCCGCGCCATTCAACAGCTGGTTGACCAAGGTTGGCTCGAACGTCGCCGTGGCCAAGCGACAAAAGTCGCGTTGCGAACTGAGACTATGGCATCGGGTATTAGTCTGCTCGAACCCCAGCTCGATGCCCTGTTGTCGCAGGCAAAGCAGTTAGGTGTCAGCTTGCCCGAGTTGCTGCAACTGCTAAATGAGCGATGGCAAGATTAGAAAGTAATGTACCGATAAATAGCATAAAAAGGATGAAATTCGATGGACCCAAAGCGCACGCCAATACTTGAATTTAACCGAGTGAATAAAGTCTTTCGCGGTAAAGGCGCAGGTGAAAAGTGGGCGCTTAAGGATTTATCGTTAACTTTGTCGGCGGGTATGGTGGTGGGGTTATTGGGGCAAAATGGGGCGGGTAAATCGACCCTAATGCGCTGTGCCTTAGGTGTGCTCACACCGGATTCTGGCAGTATTGTTACCTTAGGCGAAACGCCCGAAAACTTAACTTCAAAGGCAAAGGAGCGTTTAGGTTATGTGCCGCAGCAACCTTTTGGTTATGAAGGTTTTACTATTGAACGCGCCCTCGATTTACACCGCAGCTTTTATCCCAATTGGGACATCCAATTAGAGCAAGATTGGCTAGTTCGTTTCGAGTTAGATGTGACCCAACAGGTGCAGCGTTTATCGGTTGGGCAAAGGCAATCATTAGCGTTAATTATGGCGATGGCCTATCGCCCTGAGTTGTTAATCCTCGATGAACCCGTTGCCAGCCTCGACCCTATAGTCCGGCGCAAGTTTATGGTCGATTTGTTCGATCTTGCCCTCGAATCTGGTTCTGCCGTGCTGTTTTCATCCCATATCACCTCTGATTTAGAGCGAGTTGCCAGCCATGTGGCACTGATTAAACAGGGCGAGTTAGTGCTGTTTAAGGAAATCGATGCCCTGCGTGAAGAAGTGCGTTTGTTAACACTCGCGCCCGAAACTGTTTTGCCCGAGTCAATTACAGTGCTGAGCCGTGTTGGCGATTCGGTGCTGGTGGATTTAGGTGAGCACAGCGCGTCAATATCAGGTGTGTTAAAGAATGAAGCTTTAAACTTGGAGCAGCTGTTTATGGAGCTACACAGATGAGTGCGGCGCACCATAAGCAGATACAAGTCGCGAAGGGCAAAGGAACGAGTCAGCGAATGAATCCTTTCAAGGGCATGCTGCGCTTTTGGTGTTTTGATATCGGCAGTGTGAGCTTTTTAGGTACGGCGATACTGGGGGTGATCTTAGCTTGTATCGCCGCAGTTTATGGTAAAAATGACAGTGCTGAACTGTTGTTTTCTATGGGGATTATCTCAAGTTCGGCGGCGGTTGCATGGCAACTCATACGTCTGATGGCGAATGAATGCGCACAGTTAATGCCCCATTATCGTCGCCATATCTACATTCAAAGTGTCACTGTTTTAGCTAGCGTTTTTGGCATAGGTGTCTTGTTCTGTTGGGCTTTAGGTTTGACGGCTAGCCTAGCGAGCTTAGTGCTGGCTTTGGTGATGAGTTTAACTTTTATTTGGCTTTGTTTACTCAGTACTCAGTGGTTTTATGCTTCGTTTTTACTTTTTGTCTTAATGCCGTTTATCCCATTGATTGCAGAGCACATTCCCCTTTGGCTAAGTGCTATTGCCCTGCTGATTTTAGGTATGCTGATTGCGCGTGCATGCGGTGTTTTACCTTGGCGCGCTGAGGCGAGGACGGTATATCTCAATGGTCTCGAAATGGGGTGGTTTTGGCTGCCGAATCTGCAATCGATGCGTATCTTGAGTCGCTTCGAGCGTTATTTGCATCCCACCAATTTTTTTATCGGCCCTATGCTCACCATTCTATTGTTATTACTGCCTATATTAGCCTTAGTGCTTGGGCTGTTGTCGCATCAATTTCATTTGAATATCCCTGTATTATTGTTTTTGGCGCAGTTCAGTGTGATTAGTTGTTCGCTGGTGCATTGGAGCCGAGTGCAACGCTCGCGCTCGACAGAAACCTTATTGTTGATGCCAGGGTTTGATGGTCGAAAAGGACTCATAGCGGCATTTTGCCTTGGACAGCAAAGACTCCTGAATGTGGTCGTCGGCATTATGCTGACGTGTAGTCTGCTGTTGGGCTGGCTCAATGGTGATCTGAATATGCAGTTAGTGGGTCATCTGGTGCTCAGCACTTACTGGGCCTGCGCCTTGACGTTAGGTCTTGGCTGTATGTGTCGCCGAGTTTTGCATATCACGCTCACTATGATGGTCGTCGCGGGGCATTCCCTGTGGGTGTCCATCAGCCTTACGTCTTTAAGTGATGGCGGCAATTTAACTAATTGGTTGCTATGGGATCTACTCTTAATACTGCTTGGGCAAGCGGTGCTGATTTGGGGCAAGAGAACCCTCTGGAAGGGCGATGTTATGAGGTCATGTTGACGTTCTGAGATTAAATTTTGTTCGCCCTGACAAGTAAGTGAAACTAAGAGTGGTACGCCGCTAAAGCCTATTTACAGCGTGATTTGGGCGACATTTGCACAACATTAGAGCAAAAACTCTTAGTTTTTATTTGGCCTTCAGGTAGAATGCTGCAAAAGCGGTACACTTGTAAGCTAAAAAGGTGAGTCTCTTATGTCTCTCGATCAATATCATGTTATTCGACTACTACAGCAGCAAAGCGAGTCTTTAAAAGACGCAGTAGCGCTGGAAGGTTTTGAAATGGCCGCTCCTTGGTATCAGGTGAGTTGGCAAGCCTTCGACCAAATCAGCAGTAAAATTGCACAAGTGTTGATCGAACTTGGCGTACAAGTGCAAGACCGTTGCGTTATTCTGGCGCAAAACTGCCCGCAGTGGACTTGTGCCGATGTCGGCACTCTCAAAACTCGTGCCGTTGTAGTGCCAATTTATCCCACCAGTACCGTCGAACAGGCGAGCTTTATCGTAAACGACGCCACCGCTAAAGTGATTTTTGTTGACGATGCTAAGCAATACGCCATGGCGTGTGAGTTGCAAGCCTTATGCCCAAGCCTAGAGCATGTGATTGTATTCGATGCCAGCGTGACACTCGCTGCCGATAATGCCAATCAGCATTGGCATCTAGATACCCTACTGGCGGGTGACACTCAGTTAAACATTGAGCAAGAAGCCGAGCTTAATCAGCGTTTACAAGCTGCAAATCTCGATGATTTACTGACCTTAATTTATACCTCCGGCACGACGGGCGATCCTAAGGGCGTGATGCTGGATTACCGTAATATGGCGTCTACCATACGCCAGCACGATCAAAAACTGGCCTTCCATTCTGGCGATGTGTCTTTGGCATTTTTGCCATTGAGCCATGTATTTGAGCGCAGTTGGAGTTTCTACGTCTTGTGCCGTGGCGGCCATAACGTCTATCTGCAAAATACCCAAAGAGTGAAAGAGGCGATTAGCGCCGTGCGTCCACATACCTTGTGTGTGGTGCCGCGTTTCCTCGAAAAAGTGTATAGCGCCGTACAAGATAAAGTCGCCAAATCAGCCGACGGTCGTAAGAAGTTGTTTGCTTGGGCGATGCGCGTCGGCCAACATCAGTTCGAAGTTGGCCAAGGTCGTGCTAAGGGCGGATTGTGGTTGTCGCTGCAATGGCGTTTGGCGCACAAGCTGGTGTATAGCAAGCTGCAAGCCGTGCTTGGTGGCCGTTTGAAGTTTATGCCTTGCGGTGGCGCAGCCTTAGATGTGAATGTCGGTAGTTTCTTCCATGCGATTAATATTCCAGTACTTTGTGGGTACGGTATGACAGAAACTAACGCGACTGTGACCTGCAATACCTTAGGTAATCGAGTGCCGGGTTCCAATGGACAACCTTTGCTGGAAACCGAAATTAAGCTAGGTAAGGACGATGAGATTTTAGTCCGCGGCGCGACTGTGATGCGCGGCTATTACAATCGTCCTGAAGATACCGCCGCTGCGTTTGAAGATGGTTGGTTAAAAACCGGTGATGCAGGGCGTTTCGATGCGAACGGCAATTTATTTATTACCGATCGTATTAAAGAATTGATGAAGACCTCCAACGGTAAATATATCGCGCCGCAAAGGGTTGAAGGCGCCGTGGGCTGTTGTCCTTTTATCGAGCAAGTGGCGATTATTGCCGATGCGCGTAATTATGTGACCGCCTTGATTGTGCCAGCGTTTGAGTCACTGGAAGCGTGGGCGAAGGACAAAGGGCTGAAGTATGAGTCACCTTTAGAATTGCTGCGCCATAGTCATGTGGTTGAACATTTTGAACAGCGCTTAAAGCAGTTACAGCATGAGTTGGCCGGTTTTGAACAGATTAAAAAGTTCACTCTGTTGCCTGAAGCGTTTTCGATGGAAGCGGGTTTAATCACCCCAACGCTCAAGCTGCGCCGCAAGATGATTTACCATAAATACGCCCATGAAATAAATGCTATGTACAACAACTAATTGTTAAGTTGTTGTTGCTAAAGGCCGCAGAAGCGGCCTTTTTTTTATCTACTACTTCCTGAAGTGCTTTTCTTCGCTTAAAATTCGCCCCGTTTACTGGTGCGCATGAGGCGCGAGGCGTCGGTATAAAAGGTGTAGTTAAATGGAACTTTCGATTCGTAGTTTATTCACTGCAGTGAGTGCGGTGTTGTTATCTTCTTTAACTGTCATTCCTGCAGCTGACGCTGAGGATTACGACAAAATCGTCCATGGCCCAGTGGACTTGCCTAACGGGCAATGGCTCAATTTCTATCAAAAAGATCATAAAGTGTGGGGCGAAATGCTCTATGGCGATGCGCCCGGCGTGCGTCTTGATGATTATGGTTCTGCTGAAGTGGTTGCGGTTTTTTACCTCGATTTTGATAAAGGTGGCACCAAAGAAGTGGTTGTCATGCTGAAAGATGCCGATGGTCAGCATTTACGGGGCTATGGTTTTGAAGGAGATGATCTTACAAAACTCCCCCGTCTACAGGTTGTGCTCGATGAAGTGGCACCAACCTTAACCTCGTTTACCGTGGGTAGCGTTCGTAAAGTACTAAGCCAAATTCCGCCGCAACAATACCGTATGACCTATGATGTTGACGCGATTGAAGATCCCGCTATTAAAGCGGTTGTCGATGGTTCTACTAAGCTCAAGCCGACCTTAGTGGGTTATCGTAATTCCGAAGGTTCACCCGTCGATGTGAAGACCGCCGTCGAATATAAATTACGTTATCCACTCACTCGCAAAGATAGAGATGCCCAAGGGATTGATCGCCAATATAGCTTAGTGACCACCTTTGATCGCAGTGGTTATAGCGAAGAAGACGGCAGTTTTGTATTGGTGAGCGTGGCCTTTGAGGCCGATGACTTTGATTGGCTTAAAAGTGGTGGTGCCGTGATCCCTAAAACAGGCCCATCCTACGATTTTATGAGTATGGGCATGGGGAGCACTTGGGCAGGGCTTGCCAGTGAAAGTCATTATGCCCAAGGTGTGCTCGATGGCCCGTATGCAGCCTACGATGGTCGCAATGGTAGTGTGGTTTACTCTGGTAACTACAAACAGGGCAAAAAAGTCGGTAAGTGGATGGAGACAGAGAACCAAGCCATTTATTGGGAAGGCGAATATCTTGACGGTAAAAAGCAAGGTAAATGGATTGCACAGTCGATGTTCGATGAGGCCGATAACTTTGGTTTTGCCCATTACAATCAGGATGTGCTCGACGGCCCCTACGAAGTCTATGAGCCCGATTATGACTCCAGTGCAGAAGGCGATAAGCGATTAGTGGCAAAAGGTATTTATCTTAATGGCGTAAAAGATGGCGAGTGGCTTGAGGCTGATGGCAGCAAAGGCCAATATCAAAAGGGTGTGAAGCAAGGCGCTTGGGTCGATAAAGTGACGAGCGGACATTTCCGTGATCAAGTAGGTGAAGGCGCCTATCTTGCAGGAAAACGCACTGGCCTTTGGGCATTTAAAGCCGAAGATGGGACTCGTACCGAAGTGAACTATGTCAATGGCTTACGTCAAGGAGAGTCTAAATCATTCGACAAAAATAATCTGATGTTTAATACCCGTCATTATGAGCAGGGTCGCCTTAATGGTCAGAGTATTTGGTATTCAAGTCCGAATGTCGTGGTGGATATCGCTAACTACCGCCAAGGAGAGTTGGATGGTCAGCAAATGCGCTTTAATCCCCAGAACGGTGAGCTGACTGAACTAACGAGTTATAAATTCAATGAAGCGGTGACGCTTAAGCCTTCGCACGATGAATGTATTATGCGTGAGAATCCCTACTCAGATGATTGTGAAGGGGTGATTAATGGTAAAAATGAAGAAATTTCATCGATAAAACACGGTGAGCAGCGCGAATATCATAGCAGCGGCTCCTTGTATAAATTGGCTTATTACACCAATGGCGCTGTAGATAAAGAATATCAGTTTGATTCCAATGGCCGTTTATTAAATTTAAAAACGTACAAAGCGGGTAAGGAATACGGCCCAAGTATCAGTTATTCCACTGATGGTGGTTACTCACTCTCCCGATATGGTCACCAAGTGAATAACCGTGTCTCTGGCCCCCATTACAGTTTCTATCCTAATGGGCAATTAAGAAGCCTGTGGAACTACTGCCAGCAAGAAGGCGAAACCTGGAACGGTGAACCTTATTTCTGGGATAACGCCATTGCGCGCTGCGGTATACAGCGCGAGTACTTTGATAATGGTGCCGTGAGTTGTATTGAAGACCTCGATAGCAATTATGCCGTGGATAAAGTGTGTTACGACATGAATGGCAAGATAGCGAATGAAATGCTGCGTATCGATGAACAGCATGTGATCCACAAGCGCTACATTAACGGTGTTATCTATTCCGAAGAGCCGGGTTTTGCCGATTACTCACATATCACTAAGGGCCGTAAGATTTATCACTTAGAGAACCCAAAAACTCATGGGGTGTATAAGTCTTATAAAAATGGCAAGTTAGAATACGAGAAAATGTATGATATGGGTAAGGCTGGATGCCTTAAAAAGTACGATGCTAACGGCAAGCAAACCCCAGAAACGGCGAGTTGTCAGTTTTAAAATGCTAGGTTTGGGCTAGTGGCTAGAACCTGTTTGGCTTAGGATAATGGATGAGTTTGGTGGTTGGTTTAATTACGTTAATCACCACGCTCTTCCATTCATAAAATAATAAAAAGGAAGTTTGCATGTCAGCCACAGAATACAGTCTCGAAATCAATCCAAGATTTACTGAAACCGACGGCCTAGGTCATATCAACAACACTGTGATCCCCGTATGGTGCGAAGCGGCGCGCACGCCAATCTTTGAGATTTTTAATCCCGAGTTAGATTTGCATCAGTGGAACTTAATCGTCGCGGGGTTTACCGTGGCATTTATCGCGCCGACTTACTATGGCAAGAGTGTCACAGTAAAAACCTATGTCAGCCGTATCGGTAATAGCAGCTTCGAGCTGACCCAAACCTGTTGGCAAGCGGGCAACAAGACCGCCGAAGTAAAAACCACACTCGTACATTACGATTACAGCAGTGAAAAAAGCCGCCCGATTCCTGAAGATATCCGCGAAATGCTCGCTAATCTGAGTGGTGAAAGCGCTTAGTCTGCTTACTCTTTCGGTCAGCGTAATTGCAATTGCGCTGCTGAAGGGTTAATTTGTCGACCCGCTAACTGTGATGCAGATCACTTGTCTGTATCGCTTAATTTTTATCGGTTCGGATTAACCATGAGATTCTATTTTACCCGCATGCGATCGAAGGACATTTGTCCACCAAGACAGCCACTTAAAAAGATTGTGTGGTCATGGATTGGGGCTTTCTGTGGCATTTACTTGGTCGCGAGTCTCGCAAATTATATGAGTGAAAACCTCGTCGACACTATGTTTGTCATTGGCTCGTTTGGTGCGTCGGCTGTGCTGGTCTACGGTGCACCGCTAGCGGAGTTTTCTCAGCCGCGTAACTTGATTGGTGGCAGTGTGTTATCGGCCTTAATTGGGGTCGCAGTGTACCAAGTGTGTGGCGATTATGTGGTGCTGGCCAGCGCCTTAGCGGTATCCCTGTCTATCGCATTCATGTACCTGACTCGGACTCTTCATCCTCCGGGCGGCGCAACGGCATTGATTGCCGTGATTGGCGGTGAAAACGTGCATCAACTCGGCTTTCTTTACGCGTTAATGCCAGTGTTCCTCGGCTCAGTATTACTCTTACTGGTCGCGCTGGTGGTCAATAACCTTTCCACCGATCCCAAGCGCCATTACCCTGTTTATTGGATTTAGCGAACTCGTTCTTAAATCTGCTTATTTCAAAAACTTCTGCACATACCAGCAGCTGGCTTGGATAGTAAAGTCTTGGCCTTTAGCCCACTTTAAGCCGTGGCGCACTAAGCGTTCGGCAAGGCCTTTACCGCGCAGTTCGTTGGGGACAAAGGTGCGGCTAAAATCGATATCCTTGCCTGATAATCGGTATTCCAACACGGCTTCATAGCCGTCGACAGGTATAATAAAACGCTGTCTATCCTGTTGATGTTCAATGGCTATCTCGATATTTTCGTTATCTGACATACATGCTTCCCTCAAGGTATGGCCTAAAGTGTGATGGCAATTCGTTATCGATTTGAATAGCTTAAGCGACTTCGTGCTGTTTGAGAATCGCCAGCAGTTCTGCCGGTAACTCGGCTTTTTTGCCCGTTTTAAAGTTAAACATTACGGCGACTGAAGTGCCTAAGGTGGTTACTGCCTGCTGCTGTTTACTAAAAGCCTGATAATGCATGGTAAATCTATCGCTGTGAATATCGCTAATACTGACACTCACCAATAAAGTATCGGGGAAAGTCACTGGGCGTTTATAGCGAGCCTGATTTTCGCTGATTACGGGGCCAATACCTGATTTATACAGGGTATCTAGCGGGAAGAGACGATTGAAAAAGTCGATACGTGCCGTTTCAAAATAGCGGAAATACACCACATTATTAACATGCTGCAAGGCATCCATTTCGCCCCAAGCAACGGGGATTTGGGTAACGATAGGGTGCTGTGCGAGAAACTTTTCCATTGCCTGTTCTTGTACACCTTCTTGCAACTGTTGTTTAAATCCCATGATAAAAATCCCAAGTTAAAACGCTCGTTTAAGCGGCCAGACTAGCAGCATAAGATTGCTGCGACAAGTCTTGGCCTAAGCTGATACTGTGGCTGATAATGGCAAGCAATGTAGATATGAGTAATGTCTTTAACGGGTTAGGTTGAACTATGTATATTGGACAAGCGGCAAAGCAAACAGGGCTGTCGATAAAAGCGATTCGCTTGTATGAGGAGTGGGGGCTCATCGACACTCCCGCACGTCAGGGGCGTTATCGTATTTATAGTGCGGCGGATATTAGGCTGTTGTTGCTGATCAAAGAGGCCAAAGCCCTCGGTATTAAGCTTGTTCAACTAAAAGATTTACTCGAACAAGGCGATAAGCATGCTCAGTTAGCCACAGTGCAGGCTTTTTTGTTGGGTATAAAAGCGGATTTTTTACGCCAGATAAGTGAGTTAGAACATAAAGTCACTCAGTTAGATGCCTGTATTGATGGGCTCACCTCCTGTGAGTCGCAGCTGTTACCTTAGGTCTTGACTCTCCCCTTAGGGGCAGAGTTTATGCTATTTGTCACATTGACTGTTATGGAGTTTCATCGTGGCAAAAAAGATTTTAGTGATCTGTGGTAATCCTAAGGCGCAGAGTTTTTGTGAGCATCTGGCTGAAACCTATGCCCAAGCGGCGGCAGATAAACACTCAGTGAGAATCGTCAAACTAGCTGAGCTGAATTTTGACCCGAATCTGAGCTATGGTTATCGTCAACCTCAGCCACTCGAAGCCGATTTGCAGACGTTTCAAGCGAATATCCAGTGGGCGGAGCATGTGGTGATTGTCACCCCGATTTGGTGGGGCGGTATTCCTGCTAAGTTTAAAGGCTTAATCGATAGGACATTTTTATCTGGGTTTGCATTTAAATATGAGAAAGGTAAATTGATACCCGCTAAGTTGCTGCGCCATAAAACCTCGCGAATTATCATGACTATGGACACGCCGCCTTGGTATTACAAGTGGTTTCAAGGCGCTCCCGCACTCAAACAGCTTGATACCGCCACTTTAGTTTTTAGTGGTTTTAAGCGGGCTAAGTCCAATATGTTGGGGCCAGTGATGAGTGCTAAGGAGCCGCAATTGCAACAATGGCGAGCGTTGGTGCAGCGGCTGGGGAATTTAGGTTTATAGAATCTAGCGAAACAAGGAGTGGGCTGTGATTAAACAAGTGGGCAATACTCTTATTCAGCCAAAACACAGAGCGTCCTGCCATTGTGGTGCCGTGGTATTGGAGTTGTCATTGCCTAATGGCATCGAAAATCCACGCCGTTGCGATTGCTCTATCTGTCGCCGTAAGGGCGCAATGGTTGGCTCTGTGCCGCTGGCGGGGATTAAGATCCTCAAGGGTGAGGATGCGCTGAAACTCTATGAGTTCAATACCAAAACTGCCAAACACTACTTCTGCTCTATCTGCGGTATTTACACCCATCACCAGCGACGTTCCAATCCCCATGAGTATGGTTACAACATTGGTTGCCTCGAAGGGGTTAACCCATTCGATCTCGAAAATGTGCCCACGAATGATGGCGTTAACCATCCTGCGGATCGTTAGATTATGAATATAGGTCAGTTTGCTGTACTCACAGGACTGTCGGCGCATACGCTCAGATATTACGAGAAAATTGGCCTACTGCAGTCTGTCGTTCGAAATGGCAGCGGGCATCGTGATTATGCGGCGAAAGAAGCGGAATGGATTGGGTTTATCAATCGCTTAAAAGAAACGGGCATGCCGTTAAAGCAGATATTGACCTATGCCGAGTTGCGTGTTCAAGGCGATGCAACCGCTGGCCAGCGACAGCAGTTGCTCGAGCAACATGCAACACAATTGGCTGAGCGTATTCGCCAAGAGCAGGAGCATTTGGCTGCCCTTAAGCAAAAAATTCACTATTACCAAACTCATTTTTAGTGGCTAAGCTCAGTCGCTAACATTTGTGGTTAAATGCTAAAAAGCTAATAGTATTTACTTTTCTATTTGCTTGCTTGTGCCTCTAGTCGGTGAGTTAAGTAGAGGGTTAGTTTTACTGATCCGCATTGCCTGTGTCATGCATCAATGAACCATTGACTTAGAGTTAACTCTAAGGTTTAGGCTGCTTGCTGTGATTTAATCCAACTGGAGCTAAAAATGAGTGATCAAAGATATGTGCAGGGCCTCGCTAAACTGACTGAAATCGACGGTGAGGCGGGGGAGAAAGTCATCCGCAGTCTTGCCGATATTTGCCCTGACTTAGGCAAGTACATTATTGAATATCCTTTTGGGGATATTTATCAGCGTGAAGGGCTCGACCTTAAGACGCGGGAGCTAGTGACAGTTGCCGCACTCACGGCGCTAGGGCATTGCCAGCCACAGTTAAACGTACATATTAATGGCGCATTGAATGTTGGTTGTACGCCGCTGGAAATTGTTGAGGTGATATTGCAAATGTCGGTTTATGCTGGCTTTCCTGCTGCACTTAATGGCATGTTTGTCGCTAAAACCGTATTTTCTGAGCGGGAGTTAAGCGTCGTTTAGTTAGTCCTGAGTCAGGTTTATCGATTTGCAAAAGTGACCATAAGGCCGCTTTAATTTCCTCTCTCAAGTTCATTTTAGTTGGATTTAAACGGGCGATGGGGTGTTGCAGAGCTTTCATTCGACTCTAAACAGAACATTCGACTTTGGCTAGAGATAGCCAAAGTGACCAATGTACCGAGATTGAGTGGCACAGTTGCCATCACTGTGCTTGGCACATTACAGTGGCAAATGTTGCCCGTCTTACTATTTCAATGGAATGTAAAATAATAATGAATTTAATCGGTTACATTGGGGCGACTCGCCAATACTTGCGAAAGCTCAGTTTACCATCACTGAGTGAAATCCGTTTAGGTTTGGGCAAGTTCTGGCGCTGTCTTATCCTAGGGGTGGCTAAGTTATCCTTTGCGCAAAAGCTGTATCTTATTGCTTTGATATTGGCTTTTAGTAGTGAGTTAATGGGGTTGGTCGCTGTGATTGCCGTAATCGCTATGGCTATCGAGTTTTGGCCTGTGTTCGAGCGGGTTTGGCACAGTTTGGCGGGCAAAGCTGTGTTGTTGCTGTTTTATGCGATGATTGCCAACTTTGCTTTGGGCTGGTCTGGCGCGATAGTTAACGAAGTGGTTGGGGTCTCAGCAAGCGATCTCAATTACACCCATAACTTAGCGATTTTACTCTATATGCCCGCTTGGTTTTTGATGGTGAGCGCGATCGTGCTGCTGGCATTGCAGTTGATTATTCCTATCTATTTAATATTAATTTTTTTGCTTAAACCTTTGGGTGTCAAGTCGTTACGGCTTACCTCGCATACTTCATTCCGTAAAACGACTTTTTTGATCCGTATCGTGCTAGCGACTGTGGTTTTGTATCACTTGAGCCTGTTAATTGATTTAGAGACGCGCATTGAAACTTCGTTTGGCAACTTTATTACCTCTCCCCAAGAAGCCTCTAAGCATGCGCCTCGCGAGCCTAAATCGGGACGGTTGCCGGATGCGACCGATGTGCTGACGGTACCGATTGTAGAGCTAACTCAAACTGCTCTTGATTCTGAAAGTGATAAATCGAGCAAGGCTGAGAATAGTAATGATGACGGCGAGCAAGAAGAGGAAGAGCGCAAAAAGGCCTACGCCTCGGTGCGAACTCAATATCAGTACTTAGTGCGGCAATGGCTAGCTACGTTCGCATTTTCACTTGAAGCCAATGGCCGCTCGCGTTGTAAAAAGCCTGCCGAGTCGAATGTGATTGAATTAAATGATTACGAGATTTTGTTGATCACACCCGATAAGAATGCGGATTATGGTTATCGTTTTGAGGTGGAAAAATGTATCTCGGCCGCGTTTCCGCTGGCGGTGAAGGGTAATTGAGTCAATTAATAAAAAAGCGACCACAAGGTCGCTTTAGTTTTATCGGCTAAATCAGCTTGAGCTGACTGAGTCGACTATCGTGTTATTCAACCATCACGTTATTCAATAATCGCATTATTCAATCAGCAGCTCATCGAAGCTGCTGATTTTGCGGAACTCGCCAGTGCGTTGCTTGCTGTCGCGAACCATTTGGCAGGTCATCATGCCCGCAGCGTCGGCAGCCTTTAATTCTTCAATAACATCAGACACAAACAGCACTTGTTTGGGGCTTAAACTGATAGTGTTGAGGATATTGCAGTAAGCCTGCTTATCTAATTTGTTGCCCGTGCGGGTGTCGAAATGGCCGTTAAACATTTCAGTTAAATCGCCGCCGTCACTGTGGCCGAACAACAGTTTTTGCGCGTCGACAGAGCCGGATGAAAAGCTGTAAATACGCAGATTTTGTGCGCTAAAACGTTTCACCGCTTCAATAAAGTCCGGGAAGATATGGCCCTTAAATTCGCCATGGGCATAGCCTTGCTTCCAAATTAACCCTTGTAAGGTTTTAAGTGGCGTAGCTTTACGGTCTTCGTTGACCCACTGTTGCAGTATCTCAGTTACACGCGCTAAGTCAGCCTCGGGCTCTAGGGCGATATCTTTAGTGTCACAAATACAGTTTTCAACCAATACATTGTGTTGGTTCTGTTCTAAAAAGTCTGGCAAGGCTTTGACAGAATAGGGGAATAGTACATCTTGGATAAAGTTTAGGTCTGTCGTGGTGCCTGCTGTGTCTACGACTATGGCTCTGATACCCATAATGTTTTGATACTCCACAATATGTTGGCTAAAAAATGCAACTCCGATCCTAAGCGTTATTGGTGAAATTGGCTAGTCTATTTCACCCAAACACATGGGCAAATTGTGGGTGATATCACTAAGCGATAAGATTGAAATTTGATTAATCTAGTAATTTTAAAAGCTTATCCACTGATTATCCGAGAAAACACTAACTTGATACTGGATTTCATCTCGTTTATTGCGCACAAGTTTGTGGTAGACATAAGACTATGGTCTTAATAGCTAAGGGAAATTTAGGCTGCTATTGTAGTTAATGTCTCTTTACTCCTTTATACCTTGCATGCTGTGGTTTTCGGGAGACGAGACAGCATATTTCACCTGCGAATAGAGAGACCTTACATGAAATATTTACCCGCACTTGGCTTTGGTATCCTATTAGCCTTATTGAGTTTTATCAGCTTCTCATTGGTCGCCAGCGCGGGTTATATGTTGGACATGTTGAGTACGGTGCCTCACATCTCGCATAACAGTGTGGAGTATCTTTTGTTGGCGGCTCACGATGCGAGTTTGCTGATATTGCTTGCAGGTTTAGTGCTTTATGCTTACCACAGGATCTTTCCTAAACTTCCCTTCGATTGGTTTACCGCTGTGCTTATCCAAATGCCCCTTGGCTTGGCGGTACTGGTGTTAGATGGTTTTACTTTAAACCTGTTTTCATTCAAAGGTTTTGCTCTAACGTTGACCACTTTAGCCGCTTCATTTGGGGTGTTAAGCCTCTTTTGGTTGCTTCAACGCAGAGCTAAGCGCTTCGAGGCGAGGTTGAGTAAATAAGCAGAATTTACAGAACATAGCGTAGGCGCAGCGCCGTTTGTTCAACAGGGGATAACGCGAGCCACTGTTCTCGGATTTCCACGGCTTCCTGCGGATAGTCGGTAATGAGCACATCGGCTCCCAGCGCCAACATGCGCAGCATTTGCCGCGGATTATTTACTGTCCATACATGCACTTGCTTACCTCCTTTGTGTGCACGGGCGATAAATTTTTCGTTAGTAATCGATTGATTGACCGCTAAGAATTGTGTATTCGCCTTAATGGGATCGCCAATGGATTGAGTTACGATAAGGCCTGTGTGAATGGAAGGGTCGAGTCGTTGCACTTCTTCAATGGCTCTTGCTTCGAGTGATGTAATGACGACTTGTTGTGTCATTTTCTCTTGTTGCAATAAGGCGACAACGGCCTGTGCCAAGCTGGGATCGGCTTGATTATATTTAAGCTCAATGTTCAAACCGATTTTGTTGCGTGCCTCATTAAGCATCTCTAGTAGTGTTGGTACGGATTCACCTGCAAAGGCGGCACAGTGCCAACTCCCCGCATCGAGTTGTTGTATTTCACTCGCACTGAGGTTGGCAACTCGCCTAGAATCGCCCGCTATGCGCATTAAATCAGCATCGTGCAATACCATTAAGGTGCCATCGGATGCCGTTTGCACATCGATTTCGGCATAATCCGCCTTTTCTGCAATCGCTAAACGCAAAGCCGCAAGGGTATTTTCTGGTGCCCTAGCAGCGCCAGCACGGTGGGCAGTAATCAGGATGTCATCCCTTTGTGGTTCACTATTGAGGGCATATACCCCTAACCCCAACATGATTAAAAAAGTGCCGATCAACACCCCGCTTATCGTATAAATCGACAGTTCAGACGTTCTTTTTACCGTTTGTCGCCCAAGGCGTTCTAACCCTGCGGGTTTTTCTCCCAGTTGGCGGTATAACAGCAATATGATAAAAGCTTCGCCAAACATTCCGAGTAAGGACCATGCTGCACTGAGCATAAAAATCAGTGCAGAAACGAGGGCCAATATGGCTAATTCTGCCGAAAGTGTCAGCGTAACCCTATCGAGTAAAGTATCGGCTCCCCAGGAGATCAGCAGTATTAAGGGATACACCAAAGCACCTATCCTCAACCACCAACCCGCAGCGTGCCACATAATCGGGCGTTCATTGCCTGCGCTTAATTGCCAACTGCGTTTGAGTGCCGTCAAAGCATCGGTCGTTTCACTCACAATAATCGTCAGTGAAAAGGCCGCTTTGGCCCACAGATATAAGGCAACAAGGACATAGATTATCGCTAAGAACGCCATACTCGTTAAGGCGAGATACCAGTCTATAGGCTTGAAATACAAGTAGTAATTGATGTCGTGTCCCTGTAGAAACACGCTGAAAATCAGATATCCTAACCCGATAAAAGGTACGCTGAGCAGCAATAAGCAAGCCGCATAAATGCTACCAAGGCGAATAAATACGGGTAAGCGCGCAGTCGCGAAAATCAGCGCCCGCACTGGGCCAATGGGAATATCGTATAAGCCAGATGCTGCGAGAATCGTGACTCCAGCACGTTGGGTAAAAAACACGGTAAAGCTGCTGAATAGAGTAATGACCATAAACAGCAAGCCATAGGGAGACATGGCGAAAGCGATTAAGTCATAATTGGTTATGGTGACATTGCCCGTTTGGGCAATCAGATGGCGCAGTAGCCAGCCAAAAGACGGGACGATAATACCCGCCGACACTAAGGTGAATAACAGTTCAAATTCAATGAGTTTTCTACCGCAGCGACGAATGGCTTTAAGCGTGTCATGCCAGTAACTGTGTCCAGGATTGAGCATGCAGCTTCCTTAATCGTGCGAGTTTAGGACTGTAATTTAGCAGCGTTTCAGGTTGACGGTTAGTCATTCGTGTAATGTTTTGAGCTGGTGAGTCAGTTGTTATTATCCATAACGCAATAAATACACTGATTATTTCAAGTTTCCGAGCTGCGCCTATGTCGGGTCGTTTGTCATTGAGCTTTCTTCAAAGTGTAATAATAGATAGCTCGTTAAGTTGGTTCACTCGATTTAGTATCGTCGCCAAGTTTATTGGTATCGCAATCTTTCTCTATTTTAAACATTGGGTTGAGTATATTCGGCTGTGAGTGTGCTGATGGTGATACCTTCTATTCTTATTTTTGATATTTAATATGTTTTAGTGAGTCGACTTTATAAATAAATTACTTATCCCAGAAGTGCACAATATCGCAGATTAAGCCTGTCTATGTTTTGTTGCTTATTCAATATTTTGATTTTTTTGTGGATAAAAATCAAAATATTGAGATGTAAACTTGGTGATTAATCTAGGTAAGACCTGCGTATACATGTTTGCCTCGTTAAAATCCGTGAATCAGATTTACCTCGTCTGGTTTACATACTAAAATTTCACGCAATTTACCCGTGTCAAAGGGATTGCGTTGGTAACAGTCGTTCTTTTATGTAGTTCTACATGATAAGAATTTGCTTATAAATAAAAGAGTAGTAATAAATTGTCTTATAAAAAATTTAATGCATTTTTGAACGCAAACATGCGGACCTTTGAAATGGTTGGTGTTCTAATGCGCATATTTAGTTTCTCACTTGTCAGTTGGCTTGGCCCTGAAAGTCCTTTTATGTTTGTATGGATTTTCAACACGATAGATGCTGTTTTGCTAACATGGTGTGCCGCTTTACGCAAAGATGCCGCTTACACGTTACTCAATGGTTTTTGGATTTTGATTGGTATTGTAGGGATCGCAAGAGCTGGCGGATTGATTCACTAAGTTTTCTGGTTCATGTCAGTGAATCACTCTACCCCAGACTGATTCATCACATCGCCAAAACATGCCCTTAAGCCCTGTTATCGGGTATTGGAGGGCATTTTTTTTACCCTAAAATGAATCAAATTCCTTAAGAACTGATTCAAGCCATCTTGATGACACCACATTATCAACATAACGAGTTTGTGATGGCGGCGCAGTTTCCTGTAACTCAAATTGCATAAGGCTAATGGCTAAACTAGATCGTCAATATGCGCGGGAGTTGATGAGATTAAGCACTGGCATCTAAGTCACCGTTTGTGACAGGGATGTCACGGTCGAGCCCTCAAGGATGAGTTTATGGCGCGTCACTGGAAAGCTAGTGCTTAATCATTTTCTGATTATTTGCACATTGCCGCACACTCAGTACAGGGCTACTTAGTTGACACAATCAATCAATCTCGATATTGTTGATACAGTCAACTATATCGAGAGCCTTCTATGTCGTCATTGTCACTCAGTGAAACTTTGCACAGATTAGTGCATGCCTACAAAAAGCAATTGCGTAGTGATATTGCTGCACAAGAGATTGATTTACCTGTCACTCATATCCGTGCCTTGAAGGGGGTTTGTCGTAATCCTGAATCAACGGCCCAGTCTATCGCCCTGCGTATGCAGCGGGATAAAGCACAAATTACCCGTGTTCTTAATGAGCTACAGCAGAGTGGGTTGATCACTAAAATCGATAACCCTAAGGATGGCCGCAGCCAGTTGCTGCGACCCACGGCTGAGGGGGAAAAGATCATGACTCAGATCAATGCCTCAGAACGTAAAACCGTGGCGCGCATGACGCAGGCGCTCAGTTCAGACGAAGTTGATACTTTTATTAAACTTGCCAATAGGATCAGTAAAAGTGTGGATGATGCTGCTGCCGCCAAAAGTGAAACTGATTGCCTTACTCAAAAAAGACCATCTAGTAAGCCAAAAGATACGGCTGGAAAAGGAGCCATTGAGTTGCGCTTAACGGCAGAAAACGCAATAGGAGAAAATCATAATGAATAAACCTGCACCACGTGAGCTAGAAGTGATCCGCTCGACTTATATCACTCCGCATATGTTACGCATCACCTTAGGCGGTGCGGGATTGGCTGGATTTCCTGTCGATCAAGAGAGTGCCTATATCAAGTTGTTATTCCCACAAGCGGGTGAGCGTCCATTAATGCGAACTTACACTATCCGCCAGCAACGCGATGATGAAATCGATGTGGATTTTGTGCTGCACGATACTGACGGCCCCGCATCGAGTTGGGCGAAAACGGTGCAGGTGGGCGAACTCATTCAAATTGGCGGACCCGGACTTAAAAAACTGATCAACTTTGAGGCGGATTGGTTTTTACTCGCAGGTGATATGACAGCCTTACCCGCAATTAGCGTGAATCTGGAAAAATTGCCAAACAATGCAGTAGGTTACGCTGTGGTAGAAGTGCTAAGTGAAGCAGATATTCAACCTTTAGTGCATCCTGAACGCGTCGAGCTGCATTGGGTGATCAATCCTGAAGCCGATCCCGAAGGTCGCCCTTTGGTCGAGCGAATTGCCCAATTACCTTGGCTTGCTGGCGAGCCAGCCGTGTGGATTGCCTGTGAATTTAACAGCATGCGCGCGCTAAGAAGACACTTTAAGCAAGCGCATTCACTGCCCAAGAGCCATTTTTACACATCGAGCTATTGGAAAATTGGTTGTAATGAGGGCGAGCATAAGCTGGTAAAACAAGAAGATGAACAGTTAGAAAATGGGGCCAGTGTTTAAATCAAGATAAGGTCGCCAAGTTTGATTTAGCGACCTTATCTAACCTTTCGCTTATGCCGTTTTTGCTGCTGATGCACCTATTATTGATGCATTTAGGCTACTGGTGAACTAGCTTGCCATTCTTCACCACATCTTTGCAGGGATTGACGCCATAGCTGTAGGCCAACTGCGCAGGCGTGGCGATATCCCACAGACAAAAATCGGCTTGTTTGCCAACGACTAAACTGCCAACAGTGTCTTCAATTCCTAGTGCTTTGGCGGCATTTAAGGTGAGTCCTGTTAGGGCTTCTTCTGGCGTTAAGCGGAACAAGGTGCAGCCCATATTCAGCATCAACAGGGTTGAGCAAATGGGGGATGAGCCTGGGTTGAAATCGCTGGCGAGCACCATAGGTACGCCGTATTGGCGCAATAAATCGATAGGTGGTTTTTGGGTTTCCCGCAAAAAGTAAAACGCGCCGGGCAGCAGTACGGCGCAGGTGCCGCTTTCACTTAAGGCTTTTACGCCTGCCTCATCTAAATATTCGATATGATCCACAGACTTAGCACCAAGATGTGCGGCCAGTGCGCTGCCGCCCATATTGGTTAACTGCTCGGCATGGAGCTTAATCTCTAAGCCCGCCGCTTTGGCTGCGTTGAGCACCCGTTCGGTTTGCTCAAGGTTAAAGGCGATATTCTCGCAGAACACATCCACTGCATCGGCAAGATTTTCGGCGATCACTGCGGGTAGCATCTTATTGATAATTAAGTCGACATAGCCGTCGCTATTGTCTTTATATTCTGGCGGAATCGCATGGGCGCCAAGGAATGTGGTCTTCACATCTACGTGGTGATGTTTGCCGAGCTCGCGGGCGACACGCAGGATTTTCAATTCAGTTTCAGTATCTAAGCCGTAACCCGATTTGATCTCAACCGTAGTCACTCCTTCTTTGGCTAGCGCGTTTAAGCGCTGGCGGCCGAGTTCAAATAATTCTGCTTCATCCGCTTCGCGGCAGGCCTTAACGGTCGAAATAATGCCGCCACCTGCACGAGCAATTTCTTCGTAACTGGCGCCCTGTAGGCGTAACTCAAATTCATTGGCGCGATTACCGGCAAAGATTAAGTGGGTGTGGGCGTCAATTAATCCTGGGGTGATCCAACCGCCTTTGCCCCTGTAAACGGGAATTGACAAAACATCGAAGGCGGGCAGTTCGCTGCGGGGGCCAAGCCAAGCAATTTTGCCATCTTTTACTGCGATGGCCGCGTTGGTGATCGCACCATAAGGTGCTGATACGGAAGGGTCCATTGTGGCTAAGTTAACGTCTATCCAAACCTGATCCCAAGACATGTATTCCCCTCGCTGTGCTGGCAGATGTTAACCAAGTGATTAACGGTTTATTAAATTTATGTGAGCTGGCTTGTATTTACTTGTATATACAAGCTAGGATTGTAGCCGCAATTTTGAACGTTTGAAAGAGTGAATAGCATCTAGATTCTAGCGCTTTATATTGAGGAAATGTTTTGGCTACACCTAAGTTTGCAGAAATTAAGCAATACATTATCTCCTCTATCGAATCTGGCGAGTGGGAAGAAAACGCCCGCGTGCCTTCTGAGAATCAGCTGGCCGACTTGTTTACCTGCAGCCGAATGACGGCGCGACGTGCGTTAACCGAACTTACGGATAGCGGTGTGCTTGAGCGTTCTCAAGGGCTAGGCACCTTTGTCGCAGGGTGTAAATCCCAGTCGTCTATGTTGGCGATCCGCAATATTGCCGATGAGATAAAAGACCGTGGCCACGGCTATAGCGTACAGCAATGGGCGTTAGAGCAAGTCGCGGCGAGTACGAGTATCGCAATTTCCCTTGGGCTTGAGCACGGTGCGGCAGTATTTCATTCGATCTTAGTGCATTGCGAGCAGGGCTTACCGTTGCAAGTTGAAGAGCGTTATGTGAATCCCGAGTTGGTGCCCGATTATTTATTGCAGGATTTTACCCAGCAGACACCCCACGAATATTTGTCCCAAGTGGCACCGCTGACCGAGGCGCATCACACGATTGAAGCGATTATCGCCAGTGAAGAATTACAGCAAAGGCTCGAAATCCCCGCCACTGAGCCCTGTCTACAGATTTTACGCCGTACTTGGTCACGCCAAGGCGTCGTGAGTTTCGCAAAATTAGTTCACCCAGGTAGCCGCTTTAAACTCGGCGGCCACTTAACCTTTAGCAAGTAACGCCAGTGGCGTGATTAACAGATGTAAATCAGTAACTTTGATAGCTGTACCCTTATAAGTTAAAAGATAAAAACACAATAAAAACAATAGTGCTAACCCGTATTAGCGACTTAGCGAATACGAGTTAGCACCACAGGTTGAAAGAGGAAAATTCAATGGATAAGCGCCACGACCCAAGCCGCCGTATTATTGCACCGCATGGCACACAATTAAGCTGTAAGAGTTGGCTCACTGAAGCGCCAATGCGTATGTTAATGAACAACTTACATCCCGATGTCGCCGAGCGCCCAGAAGACTTAGTCGTCTATGGTGGTATCGGCCGCGCCGCCCGCGATTGGGACTGTTACGACAAAATTATCGAAGTTTTACAACGCCTCGAAGACGACGAAACCTTATTAGTGCAATCGGGCAAACCTGTGGGCGTATTTCGCACCCATGCGGATGCACCGCGCGTGCTGATTGCTAACTCAAACCTAGTGCCACACTGGGCGAACTGGGAGCATTTCAACGAGTTAGACAAGCTCGGTTTGGCCATGTACGGTCAGATGACGGCGGGTTCTTGGATCTATATCGGCACTCAAGGCATAGTCCAAGGCACCTACGAGACCTTTGTGTCGGTCGCAAAACAGCACTTTGAGGGCATCTCTAAAGGCAAATGGATCCTTACTGGCGGGTTAGGTGGTATGGGCGGCGCACAAACGCTGGCGGGCACTATGGCTGGCTTCTCAGTGTTAGCCTGTGAAGTCGACGAAACCCGCATCGATTTCCGCCTGCGTACTCGTTATGTTGACAAAAAAGCCACTTCGCTCGATGAAGCATTAGCCATGATTGAAGAAGCGAACCAAGCTGGTAAGCCAGTATCAGTGGGCTTATTAGCGAATGCCGCCGATGTGTTTGCTGAATTAGTTAACCGCGGCGTTACCCCAGATGTGGTGACCGACCAAACCTCGGCACACGATCCGTTAAACGGTTATCTGCCGCAGGGTTGGACTATGGCTGAGGCCGCCGCCATGCGTAAAACCGACGAAGCGGGCGTAGTGAAAGCGGCGAAAGCTTCGATGGCGGTGCAAGTACAAGCCATGCTCGACCTGCAAACCGCGGGTGCAGCCACGCTCGATTACGGTAATAACATTCGCCAAATGGCGTTTGAAATGGGCGTTGAAAATGCCTTCGATTTCCCAGGTTTTGTACCTGCTTATATTCGCCCACTGTTCTGTGAAGGCATTGGCCCGTTCCGCTGGGTGGCGTTATCTGGCGATCCCGAAGATATCTACAAAACCGACGCTAAAGTCAAAGAACTGATCCCAGATAATCCACACCTGCACAATTGGCTAGACATGGCGCGCGAGCGTATCGCCTTCCAAGGTCTGCCAGCGCGTATTTGCTGGGTTGGCTTAAAAGATCGCGCTCGCTTGGCGTTAGCTTTCAATGAAATGGTCAAAAATGGCGAGTTGTCGGCGCCCGTGGTAATCGGTCGCGACCACTTAGATTCTGGCTCAGTGGCCAGCCCGAACCGCGAAACCGAATCTATGCTGGACGGCTCAGATGCGGTATCCGATTGGCCATTATTGAACGCGCTACTCAACACCGCTAGCGGTGCAACTTGGGTGTCGCTGCACCACGGCGGCGGCGTCGGTATGGGCTTTAGCCAACATTCGGGTGTGGTGATTGTGTGTGACGGCACAGATGCGGCGGCAAAACGGGTTGGCCGTGTGCTGTGGAATGACCCTGCGACAGGCGTGATGCGTCATGCCGATGCGGGCTACGAGATTGCGAAAAACTGCGCCAAGGAGCAGGGCCTCGATTTACCTATGCAAGACTAGCCGATGCTAACGACTCAATAACAATAATAACTAAAAGCTTGGAGCTAAAAATATGAAATCTGTGAATCACTTAGTGTTAACGCCGGGCAACTTGAGCCTAGCGCAATTGCGCGAAATCAGCCGTCATAAGTTGACACTGGAACTCGCACCAGAGGCGATTACTGATATCAACACCAGTGCGCAAATCGTGCAAAAAGTGTTGGATGAAGGCCGTACTGTTTACGGCATCAACACGGGCTTTGGCTTGTTGGCCAATACCAAGATAGCGCCCGAAGATCTGCAATTGCTGCAACGTTCTATCGTGTTGTCACATGCCGCTGGCACGGGGCAATACATGCAAGATGCCACAGTGCGTTTGATGATGGTGTTAAAAATCAATTCATTAAGTCGTGGTTTTTCAGGCATTCGTTTAGAAGTGATTAACTTCTTAATCAGTTTAGTGAACGCCGAAGTTTATCCCTGCGTGCCAGAAAAAGGTTCAGTCGGTGCCTCGGGTGACTTAGCGCCACTGGCGCACATGTGTTTGCCTATGCTGGGCGAAGGCGAAATGAGCTATCGAGGCGAGTTAATTTCCGCCGCCGAAGGTTTAGAAATTGCTGGTCTCAAGCCAATCGATTTAGCGGCCAAAGAAGGGCTGGCTTTGCTTAACGGCACACAAGCGTCGACTGCGCTGGCGCTGGAAGGGTTGTTCCATGCCGAAGACTTGTTCGCAGCAAGTTCAGTGATCGGTGCCATGAGCGTCGAAGCCGCTATGGGCAGTCGTAGCCCGTTTGATCCTCGCATCCATGCGGCGCGTGGTCAGAAAGGTCAAATCGATTCGGCCATGGTCTTCCGTCATCTACTGGGTGAAGAGTCTGAGATAAGCTTAAGTCATGCTAACTGTGAAAAGGTGCAAGATCCTTACTCACTGCGCTGTCAGCCACAGGTGCTGGGTGCTTGCTTGACCCAAATTCGTCACGCGGCTGATGTGTTAGGCACTGAGGCCAATGGCGTAACCGATAATCCACTGGTGTTCCAAGACACGGGCGATATCATTTCTGGCGGTAACTTCCACGCCGAACCCGTGGCTATGGCGGCGGATAATCTGGCGATTGCAATTGCTGAACTGGGCTCCATTGCCGAGCGTCGTATTGCACTGCTAATCGATTCTAGCCTGTCGAAATTACCCCCTTTCCTAGTGAAAAACGGTGGCGTTAACTCAGGCTTTATGATCGCCCAAGTGACGGCGGCGGCATTGGCGTCCGAGAACAAAACCTACGCACATCCGGCATCAGTTGACAGCTTGCCAACATCGGCTAACCAAGAAGATCATGTTTCTATGGCGACCTTTGCTGCCCGCCGCTTGCGCGATATGAGCGAAAATACCCGTGGTGTACTGGCAATTGAATTGTTAGCGGCGGCTCAGGGTTTAGATTTTCGCGCTCCTTTAGCCCCAAGTGCTGCAGTGGCTAAGGCTAAAGCCGAATTGCGTGAAGTCGTCGCCTATTACGATAAAGACAGATACTTCGCGCCAGATATCGAAGCCGCGACCGATTTGTTGTATACAGCGAGCTTTAACACTTATCTGCCTGCAGGAACGCTAGCCAGCTTTTAGGCGTTTGTTTTAGTTTAATGGTTGAACAGGTGTTTACTCCGCGGGAATAGGCTGCACTGAGGCGCTTTTGTTATCGCGCCCAGATTTTGCACCTCAATGTGCTAAAAATAAGCGTTAAAAGGCAAAATTTAAGGTGCAGGCAGATTGCTTGTGCCTTTTTCTTTGGTTTTTATCTGCTTTTCCTCGATCTTTGTCTTTGCCATTTTGGTGTGTTTAACACCGCAGACTCTGCACTTTTTACCCTAATCTTTACATTGTCAGTTTTTGTGGCTATCTATCCCTCTAGAAACCGTTACCTTTGTGTTTTTATCCGCCATCATTATGCATATTTGAATGCATGTAATCATTTTTAATAACCACAACCATATGATGTGGGACAATATGGGGTTGCCATGTTGGACAAAATGTCTTTTGTGGTTTATTGGTTTTTAATTCCTTAAATTGTGCTTTTATTATCATTTATTGGTCTTTGGTGCTTTATTTGAAATGTTTTTTGGAGTTAAGTTCTGTGGTTGTTTATTTGGGATCTTGATCTCATGTCATTATTTGTTATCTATTTCTTCTTTGGGGATAATCTTAAATTAAGTGTGGTCTTTAGTAGGACTCACTCAATCGGTTGCCATTTTTACCACAGCAACCACTAGACTCATAACGACAAGAGTGTGAGAGGACGCAATGAACAGACGCCAGTTTTTTAGACTGTGTGCTGCCGGAGCTGCCACCTCAGCAATTTCAGCGTTGGGATTGATGTCCGAAAAGGCCTATGCGGCCGTTCGAGAATTCAAACTCATTAGCGCGAAAGAAACCCGCAATAACTGCTGCTATTGCTCAGTGGGTTGCGGATTGCTGATGTACAGCAAAGGAAGTAACGGCAAAAACGCCGAACAAAGTATTTTCCATATCGAAGGGGATGCAGACCATCCAGTTAACCGCGGGGCCTTGTGTCCTAAGGGTGCTGGTCTAGTAGATTATGTGAACAGCCCTAATCGTCTTAAATATCCTGAGTACCGTGCGCCAGGCAGTAATGAATGGACTCGTATCAGCTGGACTGAAGCTTACCAACGCATCGCCCGTCTGATGAAGAATGACCGTGATGCTAACTTGATTGAAAAGAATTCTGCTGGGATGACGGTTAACCGTTGGCTTAGCACTGGGATGATGACCTCGTCGGCGATGCCGAATGAAGGCGGCTATATCACCCAGAAATTTGCACGGGCACTGGGCCTAGTTGCAATCGATACTATTGCGCGTAACTGACACTCTCCAACGGTAGCAAGTCTTGCTCCGACATTTGGACGTGGTGCCATGACCAACCACTGGATCGATATTAAAAACTCTAATTTGATCATTATTATGGGCGGTAATGCTGCAGAGGCTCACCCTGTCGGATTCGGCTGGGTTACAGAAGCTATGCAACATAACAACGCTAAACTTTTGGTGGTCGATCCTCGCTTCACCCGTAGCGCCGCTGTGGCCGATTACTATGCGCCGATCCGCTCGGGTACAGATATCGCCTTCCTGCTCGGAGTGATCCGCTATCTTATTGAAACTAAACAAGTGAACTACGACTATGTGAAGGCTTATACCAATGCCAGTTACATAGTGCGCGAAGACTTCTCTTTTAGTGAAGGTCTGTTCAGCGGTTTCGATGAAGAAACAGATAGCTACAATAAAGAGTCTTGGTACTACGAGTTAGACGAACAGGGTTACGCGAAAATCGATCCTAGCTTCGAACATCCACGCTGTGTGTGGAACTTAATGAAGCAACATGTAGAACGCTATGACTTTGAAACAGTAAGCAATATTACCGGTACGCCGATTGCGGACTATGAGATCGTTTGCCAACAAATTGGTAGCACTCATACCCACGATAGAGCCGCGACCTTTATGTATGCCTTAGGTTGGACTCACCACAGTAAAGGGGCGCAGAACATTCGCTCTATGGCCATGGTGCAGTTGCTGCTGGGTAACATTGGGGTGTTGGGCGGTGGTGTTAACGCTCTGCGCGGACACTCGAACGTGCAAGGCGCGACCGATATGGGTTTATTGTGTCAAAGCTTGCCCGGTTACCTCAAGTTGCCGAACGAAAAAGACATTAATCTTAAAACCTATCTCCACAACTATACCCCTGTCGCTCTGCGTCCGGGTCAAACCAACTATTGGCAAAATTACCCTAAATTCTTTGTTTCACAAATGAAGAGCTTTTGGGGCGATAACGCTACGGTTGAAAATGACTTTGGTTATGACTGGTTGCCGAAATGGGACAAGCAGTACGACTTTACTAAACACTTAGATATGGCTTTCCACGGCGAAGTGAATGGCTACATTATCCAAGGTGTTAACGCCATTAACTCTATGCCAAACCGTAATAAGGTACTCAAAGCCTTGAGTAATCTTAAGTACATGGTGGTGTTAGATGCCTTGGCAACGGAAACCGCAACCTTCTGGCAAAATGCCGATGGCTTCAATGAAGTCAATCCCGCTGAAATTATGACGGAAGTGTTCCGTTTACCTACGACATGTTTTGCCGAGGAAGAAGGTTCCATCGTCAACTCTGGCCGTTGGATACAGTGGCATTGGAAGGGTGCTAACCCGCCGGGTGAGGCCAAGCCAGATGCTGAGATTCTCTCCGGCGTCTTAATGGCAATGCGTGAACTGTACAAACAAGAGGGCGGTAAGTTGCCTGAGCCTGTACATGCGATGAGCTGGAATTACCACAATCCTCACTCACCGCACGCAGAAGAAATCGCTCGTGAGCTTAACGGTAAGGATCTCGTGACTCAACGTCAGCTCAGTAGTTTTGCTGAACTGAAAGCCGATGGTAGTACCGCCAGCGCCTGTTGGATTTATGCGGGTTCTTGGACCGAAGAAGGCAACTTGATGGCTCGCCGTGACAACCATGATCCTTCGGGTAAAGGTATTACTCCGGGTTGGGCATTTGCTTGGCCAGCAAACCGTCGTGTGTTGTATAACCGCGCTTCTTGCGATATCAACGGCAAACCTTGGGATCCAAAACGCACTATCGTCGAGTGGGTTGACGGTAAGTGGCACGGTATCGATGTGGGCGACTTCAATATGAAGTTAACACCACAGGAATCCGCTGGCCCCTTCATCATGCAACCCGAAGGTGTGGGTCGTTTCTTCGCCCTTAAACTATTGGCCGAAGGTCCGTTCCCTGAGCACTACGAGCCGATGGAGTCGCCTATTGGGTTGAACCCGTTACACAAGGTCACCAGTAACCCTGCGGTACGTATGTTACCGGGTGTGAAGGAAACCTTAGGTTCCCATAAGGACTTCCCTTATGTGGCAACTACTTACTGTGTAACTGAACACTTTAACTTCTGGTCTACGCATGCTCGTTTAGCTGCGATTTCTATGCCTGAAACCTTCGTCGAAATCGATGAAATGTTAGCGGCAGAAAAAGGTATCGCCAATGGGGATTGGGTCACTGTCAGCTCTAAACGCGGCAGCATTGAAACCAAAGCCTTAGTGACTAAACGGCTACAGCCGTTAAAGGTAAATGGCCAGTTAGTCCATACCGTCGGGTTACCCCGTCATGGCAGCCATAATGCGCTCACTCGTAAGAGTTACTCCTGTAACGTACTCACCACGGAAGTGGGGGATGCAAATACACAGGTGCCTGAGTTCAAAGCATTTTTGGTTAACATCACTAAAGCGGAGGGGATCTGATTATGGCATCACAAGACATTATCCGCCGCTCCGGTACTTCAGCGGTGACGCCTGCGGCAAAGGGGCGTAATTCGTCAGAAAAGGTCGCCAAGCTGTTCGACGCCACTAAGTGTAATGGTTGTAAAGCCTGCCAAGTGGCGTGTTCTGAGTGGAATGATTTACGGGAAGAGGTAGGTACTTTCCAAGGCAGTTACCAAAACCCTATGTCGCTATCGGGCCAATGTTGGACCCTGATGGAGTTCCATGAGGTGATGGAAAGCAACAAGCTGCGTTGGCAATTTACCCACTCGGCCTGTATGCACTGTGCTGACCCTGCCTGCTTAACGGCCTGTTCGACCTCGGGCGCGATTATCCAGCACGCCAATGGTGTGGTGGACTTCGATTCGGACAAATGTATCGGCTGCGGTTATTGCGCCAGTGCTTGTCCTTTCGATGTGCCCAAAATCGATCCTAAGGATAACAAGGCCTACAAGTGCACTATGTGCTCTGACCGTTTGGCTGTGGGATTGGAACCTTCCTGCGTTAAGTCCTGTACCACAGGGGCGCTGCGTTTTGGCACCCGTGAGGACATGTTGTTCTACTCGCAAAAACGGGTCGAAGAACTGAAGGAAAAGGGCTTTGCTAAGGCAGGACTTTATAACCCTGAGGGTGTAGGTGGCACGGGTATGATGATGATATTGCACGATATCGAGCAGCCCGAAAGCTACAACATGCCTGATAACCCGCAGATCCCACTGTCACTCACTCTGTGGCAGGACTGGGTCAAACCTTTAGGCACTATGGGTATTCTTGCCACTGCCGCCGTCGCTTGTCTGCATAAGATCACCGTCGGTCGCAACATAGTTGAAGAAGACCAACCGGGTTATCAACCGCCAGAGGAAGAGGCTAAGCAGGAAGAGGGGGCCGACAAATGAGCAAGCATGATAAGCAAGAAATGATAGTGCGTCACAAGCTGTTCGATCGCATCTGTCATTGGTTCATTGTGGCGGTTGGCCTAGTGACATTTCTCACAGGCTTTTCCTTCTTCTATCCGTCGTTTCAATGGCTTGGGGCGATAGCGGGCACACCGCAATTGGCGAAGTTTATTCATCCCATTGCGGGCTTGATGATGTGCTTACCTCTGATGTTGATGTTGGTGCGTTACTACAAACACAACAAATGGGAAAAGCACGACCTCGCTTGGATGCTCGCCATTAAGGATGTGATGTTCGAGAACGAGGAGAAAATCCCGCCTATCGGCCATTACAACCCTGGACAAAAGGTATTGTTTCGCGCCTTCGTGCTGACATCTATCACTTTAACGGTGACGGGAATCATCATGTGGCAGCCTTACTTTGCGCCCTATTTCTCCGCCACTGTGGTGGGTTGGGCCATTCTGTTGCACGCCATTTGTGCGCTCATCATGTTGATTTTTGTGATGGTGCATTTCTGGATGGCGACATGGGTGGAAGGGTCGGTTACAGGCATGCTTTACGGCAAAGTCTCTAAGGCTTGGTGCCGCAAACATCACCCTGTGATGTTGGATGAACATTCGGACGTGGAGAAACATTAATGAGTCATACAGCCGAGATACCTCTGGCCCAAGGCAGCGAATCGCCGCTGGAACTTAAACCGTTAAAAGCGGCAGATCCCCAAGCTGTGTATCACAGAAGGGCGCAACGTTTGCTGTCATTGGCCAAGGACTCGCCGCTGGCTGACTACTTTGAGCTATGTCGCCGTTTGGTCTCTATACAGGCCAGGTTAGCGCAGGAGGCTGACTTCGGTAAGCTTCTCGCTTGGGGGAAAGATGAGGCGACTCCGCTTTCCCTTTTGGGCTCAGAGGCAGATAGCTATTGGCAAGGACTGCTACAGCAACTGTTAAGTGATTTGTTGCCGCAGGTGGATGAATCCATAGCTCGGGTAGTGCGTTTGCTGATGCAGCAATCGCCCGAGCAACTGAGTTCGTGGGGGCGTTCACTACGCCAAGGGCATGTCAGTGAAGTGCCTGCCCGTTTTAGCTTATTTATCTGGGCGGCGATGGGCGTTTATTGGTCGCATTGGGCACCTATGGTCATCAAGCGGATGGATCAGCGCAAGGTGGCGCAGCAGAGTATGTGTCCCGTGTGTGGATGTCATCCAGTGGCGAGTGTGATTGTCGATCAGCCCCGAGCTGGTTTGCGCTACTTGCATTGCAGTCTGTGCGAGAGCGAATGGCATTACATTCGTGCCCATTGCACCAGTTGCGGTCAGGACAAAGAGATGACGATTTGGTCGCTAGATGATGCCAAGGCTCAAGTGCGGATCGAAAGCTGCGATGAATGTCATGGTTATACCAAGATGATGTTCGTCGAAAAGTCACCTTCTATGGATGTGGCGGCAGACGATCTCGCGACCTTGATGTTAGACAGTGAGCTAAATGCTAAGGGCTTTGGGGCGACAACATTGAACCCACTGCTACTGGCCCACGAAACCACGTAAGCCACATAGCTTAAACAAATGCGGGAGGGAGTCGGGTTGCTGATCCCTTCCTGCTTTTTATAAACCAATGGCAATAATATAAACAAAATGACACAGATGATGACCCAAGCACCTGAAACACTACAAGTTCTGTACCGAGCTTTGCCTTCAATGGATAGCTTACTTGCAGAGCCTAGTTTTGTAGTATTGCTGCAGTCCTACGGCAAAGCGGCAGTAAAGGCCGCACTGGATACCCAGTTAAAGGCGGCGCGCAGCTTAATCGGCCGCGAGCACCGTTTGCCGACATGGTGTGGTGAGCTTGCGCAATTGCACAGATGTTTGGTTGATCAACTGTCTAACGATTACAGCCACAGCTTAAAACCCGTGTGGAATCTCACTGGCACCATATTGCATACCAACCTTGGCCGAGCGCAGCAGTCAGAAGCGGCAATTCGAGCCGTGACTTCTGTTATGCGCTACCCCACACCGCTGGAGTTTGAGCTTGCGGCAGGTGAACGTGGTCACAGGGATAATGCGATCAGTGCTTTAATCCAGCGCTTAACGGGTGCCGAGGCTTGTTGTGTCGTGAATAACAATGCCGCTGCGGTTTTGTTGATGCTTTCTGCGGTGGCGGCGGGGAAAGAAGTCATAGTCTCCCGTGGTGAGTTGGTGGAAATTGGCGGCGCGTTTCGTATCCCTGACATTATGCGCCAAGCGGGCTGCACCTTAGTCGAGGTCGGCAGCACCAATCGGACTCACCTTAAGGATTATGAGCAGGCCATTACTGAAAATACCGCTGCGATAATGAAGGTCCACACCAGTAATTATCATATTAGTGGTTTTACTGCCGCAGTGGAGGAGGCAAGGCTGGGTCAGTTATGCCGTGAGCGTGGCATATCACTCATTTCGGATCTTGGTAGTGGATCACTGACGGATCTGCGCCGCTTTGGCCTAAAACAAGAACCTACGCCCCAAGCCATGCTAGCCGATGGGGTCGATTTAGTGAGTTTTTCCGGCGATAAACTATTGGGTGGCCCTCAGTCTGGTTTGATCGTTGGCAAACAGTCGCTGATTAAGCAGTTACAGAGTCATCCACTAAAGCGCGCCCTGCGTTGCGATAAGCTGATTTTGGCGGCGTTAGAAGCGACATTGATCCACTATCTTAACCCTGAAACCTTAGACATTGAGCTGCCTATTATGGCGAAATTTGCCCGTAGCCAAGAGACGTTATGGCAGATTGGTCGTCGCTTACAGCAAGCTTTGGTTCCACATTTTGAACCTTGTTATCGCATTGAGTTAGTCGAGTGCCAAACACAAGTCGGCAGTGGCTCACAGCCCGATACTTTTTTACCCTCAGTGGCGTTGTGTTTTACCGCACTCAATGGCGGTAGTTTAAGTTTGTTAGAACAACAATTTAAGCAGGCGGCACGGCCTATCATAGGCCGCATGTGTCAGGACCAACTCAGGTTAGATCTGCGCGGTCTTGATAGTGAAGCCGAACTCCTCGCCGAGTTGAGCACTTTAGGTGTGCAGTTGTGATCATTGTGACTGCGGGTCATGTCGATCATGGCAAGAGTACGCTTATTCGTGCTTTGACTGGGATGAATACCGATCGTCTGCCGGAGGAAAAACGCCGCGGTATGACGATCGATCTTGGCTATGCATTTATGCCACTTCGAGATGGTTCGCGCCTTGCTTTTATTGATGTGCCCGGCCACGAAAAATTTATCAACAACATGCTGGTGGGCGTGAGTCATGCTCGGCATGCCCTGTTAGTGATGGCCTGTGACGATGGCGTAATGCCGCAAACCCGTGAGCATCTGCAAATTCTTGCGCTCTTACCTTTGCACAGTTTGACCTTAGTGCTAACTAAGCGGGATTTAGTTGATAGTGACAAGGCGGCACAGCTTGTCGCCGATGGACTCACTTTGCTGGCCGAGTATGGCATTGAGGCCAGTGGTGTTTTTGAAGTGTCGGCGAATGGAACCGCCGACTTAGCATCCAATGGCGTGGCGGCGCTGAAGGCGCATATTCTTGATTTAGGTGAGCAAGAGTCAAAGCGAGCGGAGGATGCCAGCAGCTTTAGGATGACGCTCGATCGCGCCTTTAGTGTGAAAGGTGCGGGTTGTGTCGTGACGGGCACAGTGATCAGCGGCAGCGTATGTGTGGGGGATAGTCTTTTTAGCTCAGGGCAAAAGGCCAAACTCAGAGTGCGAGGCATACATTGTCAGGGACAAGAAGCCCAAAGGGCTGTCACGGGTACACGCGTAGCACTCAATTTAACGGGTGTCGATAACCATAGGGAGCCAGAGCGTGGCGATTGGCTGAGCAGTTTGCCTCAAGCAGAGCTCTGTAGCCGCCCCGTTGTGCACATTCGAGCCTTCGATTTTTTAGGCTGTGAGCCATTAGTGCATTGGCAAAATGTCCACTGTCACCATGGTGCCGATCATACTTTAGGTCGAGTTTCCCTGTTAAATGAAGCTGATGAAGAAGGCTTCTGTCTGGCGGAGTTAGTACTCGAAAAGCCACTACTCCTATGTCAGGACGATCGAATTGTCCTGCGACACATTGGAGGTAAACAGACTTTAGGTGCGGGGCGAGTGTTGGCGCTGAAAGTCCCTAATCGTAAGAAACGTACACCTGAACGAGTCGCGAGATTACTGCAATTAGCACGCTTGGATAATCCTGCCCATGTGGTGGCTTTACTCGGCCAAACTCAGGCGCTAGAGCTTGATGAAATCGCGTGGCGTTGGCAATTAACCGACGAAGGGCTGGCAATGCTGTTAGCCCAAGCGGGTTTAGTTCGTTTTGGGGCATTTGCTATAGCGACAAGTTTACTTGAGCAAGAAAAACAACAGTTTATTACTTTACTTAACGAGTTCCATCAACAGCATCCTGACCAACTTGGGCTTGGGCGTAATCGCTTGCAGCGAATGAGCCATAGCGCTTTGCCGCCCGAATTAGCCAATAAAGTGCTCGACACGCTTTGCCAAGAGGGACGCATGGTATTGCGTGGCGCCCTGTTGCAATTGGCCGAGCACAAAATAGTGCTAGATGCTGAGGCGCAGCATTGTTGGCAGGCACTTGCGCCTTGGCTTGCCGAGCAAACCGCCCCCGTGTGGGTCACCGAAATGGGCGAATACCTTGAGCTTGAACCTGCCAAATTAAGGCTGCTGTGTTTCCAGCTGGTGCAGCAGGGGTTTATTACTGCTGTGGTGAAGGACAGATATTTGCTCAGCGAGCAAATCTGTTACTACGCCAGCTTAGTACGTACTCATATTGCAGAACACGGCAAGCTCGAAACGGCAGAATTTAAAGACATGGTTGGGCTTGGGCGTAAGGTGAGTATTCAACTGCTTGAGTTCTTTGACAGAAGTGGTTTTACCCGTAGGAAGTATCGCAGTAATAGTCGAGAAGTTCGGGATGCGGAGTTGTTTTTTTCCCATGAGAATTGGCGGAAGAACATAGGAGTCGAACCTACCCAGGACTGCTGGCAGCCCTACCCGGATTTGAAATCCGGACGCCTCACCGGAGACGACGTTCTTCCAATAGAAGACCTAGGGATAGTAGAAAATGCGTAAGGATGATTCAAGGCGATTCTTATTTAGTTTATGGGTTTGTGATACAAGTCTTAAATTGTCATCAAACTAATTGTTTTTATTTGGTTTTATAGTTTTAAAGGGGCGCTATGGAATATCATTCACATGAAGTGGTGACAGAAAGAAACGTGATCTTGTTAGAACATGGGCACGCATCTGAGCTGACTGACTACTTAGCTAATGAAGTGCGGGTTGCACTGGTCTATAACGGCATAGCGCATACCGTGATGTTGGCGAGCCCTCAAGATTTAGAAGCCTTCGCTATTGGTTTTACGTTATCTGAACGTATCGTTTCCCATATCAATGATATCAAAGGGGTTGAGCTCGAGTTCACCAGTGAAGGCGTGTTGATCCAAGTGGAAATCAACCAACGATGCTTTATGGAACTCAAGCAACAAAGGCGCAATATGGCGGGGCGCACAGGTTGTGGATTGTGCGGCGTCGCCCAGCTCGAAGAGGCCGTCAAGCCTGTGATGCGGGTGGACTCAGATGCCAGATTTGATATCGAACACTTACAGGTCGCACTTGGGCAACTTCAAGATAATCAACAACATTTTAAGCTGACGGGCGCCACTCATGCGGCCATGGGGCTTAACCATCAAGGACAGATCATCGCCGCCTATGAGGATATAGGCAGGCATATCGCACTAGACAAGCTAATTGGCGCCTTTTCCGCTCATAATGTGGAACGTCCAGTGGCCGTATTGCTCACCAGTCGCGCGAGTTTTGAGATGGTGCAAAAGGCCGCTAGTGCCAATATCCAAATTCTGTTTGCTATGTCCGCCGTGACTTCACTGGCGTTGGAATTAGCAGAGAAAAGCAATATCACGCTTATCGGTTTTTGCCGTAATGGCAGGGCAACGCTTTACACCCACGGTTATCGCCTGTTGGGGCAGCAGTGTGTCAGCTTAGCTAAAGCCATTTAAGCGTGAGGCCACTTGTGATTGAAGTTGTCGAACGACTTCAATCACTCTGGCACACGGGTTATAAGCGCATTGCGCTTATTTTTTATAGTCTCGTTCATTAGGGTAATGACATGACATGGCAACAATTTAAACAAGAATATTTAGTCCGTTTTTGGGCGCCAATGCCAGCGGTTATCGCTGCGGGTATCCTTTCTACTTACTATTTTGGTTTGACCGGAACCTTCTGGGCTGTTACTGGGGAATTCACTCGTTGGGGTGGTCATTTACTGCAGTTTTTAGGTGCAGAACCAGAAACTTGGGGTTATTTCAAAGTGATAGGTCTGCAGGGCTCTCCTCTAGATCGTATCGACGGCATGATGATTATCGGTATGTTTGGTGGTTGTATTGCCGCTGCGCTTTGGGCCAATAACGTCAAACTGCGTATGCCACAGAGCCGTATCCGTATTGCTCAGGCACTGATCGGCGGCATTATTGCTGGCTTTGGTGCCCGTTTAGCTATGGGTTGTAACCTTGCCGCCTTCTTCACGGGTATTCCGCAGTTCTCTTTACATGCTTGGTTCTTTGCTTTGGCGACTGCGGCAGGCTCTTACTTTGGTGCAAGATTTACCTTACTACCTATGTTCCGTATTCCGATAAAACTGAAAAAGGTAAATAAAGCGACTTCAATCAAGCAGGACGAAAACCAAGCTAGACGTCGTTTCCGTATCGGTATGTTGGTGTTTGTAGGCATCGTCGGTTGGGGGTTATTGACTATGTTCAATGCGCCAAAACTCGGCATTGCTATGCTCTGTGGTGTTGGTTTTGGTTTATTAATCGAACGGGCGCAAATCTGCTTTACCTCAGCGTTCCGCGATATGTGGATCACTGGTCGTACTCACATGGCGAAGGCGATTATCTTAGGTATGGCGGTCAGTGCGATAGGTATTTACAGCTATGTGCAACTGGGTGTGCCACCTAAGATTATGTGGGCTGGCCCTAATGCGGTGATCGGCGGCTTACTGTTTGGTTTTGGTATTGTACTGGCTGGTGGTTGTGAAACGGGTTGGATGTATCGTGCAGTCGAAGGCCAAGTGCATTTCTGGTGGGTGGGCTTAGGTAACGTGTTGGGTTCAACCTTACTGGCGTATTACTGGGATGATATCGCTCAGCCATTAGCAACGAACTGGGACAAAGTTAATTTACTGACCAGCTTTGGCGATAAAGGCGGATTATTGCTGACCTATGTGCTGCTGGGGCTCTCCTTTGGCGCTATGTTGCTGTGGGAAAAACGTTTCTTTGCTCGTAAGGCGAAGCGGGATGAACAATTGCTAGCGGAGGCGGCGTAATGGCTCAATATATTCCAGATTATCAACTCGATATGGTGGGTGAACCTTGCCCTTATCCCGCAGTGGTTACTCTTGAGGCTATGCCAAAGTTAAAGCCCGGTGAAATTCTCGAGGTGATTAGTGACTGCCCGCAGTCTATTAACAACATTCCCCTCGATGCTAAAAATCATGGTTATAAAGTGCTGGAAATTGAGCAGAATGGTCCGACTATTCGTTATCTGATCCAGCGTTAATCACTGACTTTCGCGATTATGAAAACAAAAAAGCACAAACTTATGTTTGTGCTTTTTACTATTTCATCAGGAAATACAATTAGCTTCCTCAGTAAAAGTTTCTTTCAGCTAATTAGGCAAATTCAGGATTAGCCTTGGCAATCTACTGGCAGATATTCATCCGGAATACCGTTGCTGCTGCAAACCCAAGTGATATTATTTTGCTCATCAACTTGAGGCGATAGATAGACTTCATAGCCTTGATAATCCCCGAGCGCTTCGCTTCCTATAAAACCGACTATGCCATCTGTGTACAGATTAAATGTCGCAATCTGCTCGTCCGTGAGTCCAAGCACATCCAATTCGGTTGGCCAAGCTTTGTTGGTTTGATAGTAGCCGACTAAGATGTCAGTGATCGGTGCCAGTGCTTGATGTTGCTGGTCGATACTGGCAATGGCCAGTGCCGCATCGGGTACATTCAATGCTGCTGGTGTGGCTTCGGTCGTGGTTGGCGCCTCATAACTCGTGGCGGCACCCATCTTCTCTTGATAGTCCTTATACGCTGGCAACGCGACTGCTGCAGCAATACCAATAATCGCAGCGAAGATTATCAATCCACCGCCTGCTGTGCCTAAACGTGGCATAAAGAAGCTGAGTACATAGGCCCATGCACTGCGTGATGGCGGTGCATATTCCACTCCTTGTGCTTTGGCTTGGACTCTCGCCATGCGCTTGGTCAACCAAGGATAGCTGCCATTAAGCTCGTGCAGCGACATCCAAAAACCACTCGACTCACTGGCTTGGCGGATATATTGATCCACATTCATACGTTTCCATTGCTCGACACCAGCGGCTAACACAGCAACGGCATTTGTGGCTGAACGTAAGCTGTTGCAGCAACGTAATCCGTGGAGATCGCAGGTATATTCACAGGCGCGAGAATAAGCCGCACCGACTAAAGGTAACCAAGTGGCGAAGACTAAGAAGGGCGCTTTACCTATATGATTGCGGCGAATATGGCCTAACTCGTGGCCGATATAGAAGTTGAGCGCATCTTTATCTGACTCAAGCGCATCCACAATCGATGAAAATAGCACTATATAGTTGCGACCGAGGAAGCGTGTCGCCAGTGCGTTTAACATGCCATCAGCGGCCAATAAGTAAGCGCGTGGTGGCTCGCGCATTTCTAAACGTTCGCAACACGCTAAATATTGTTTATGTAATTCAGGAAATTGCTCTGCATTGATTTCGACAGCCGTGCCTTTTAAGTAGCTGATAAAGGCGGAGTGGCTAAAGAGATAAATAATAAAAAACATCAACACATAGAGCAGCGCCATGCCAAAAGTGCCTATGATCAATGCCGCCCAGACGATCCCAGAAATAATAGCTAACAGAGTGAACAGCGATTTTTCCTTCGAATAGACAATATCTGTCATTTGAATGGGATTCTCGTTCCCTGCGGTAATAACTTGTTCCATGTTGATCCTTTTCCTTGTGAAGAGACAAACGGCGTGAAAATAGTCAATTTTACTCGAAAATTCAACCACTATCGTGTGCAAAGCAAAAAATTAACCGTTTTGACATTCAGTTTAATCAGCTATGCGCAAATTGGAGTAGGTCGATTTCATCAGGATTTTGTGGTTTTTTGGCGCTAGAGAGTCCGATTATGCAGGCGGACACAGATTGGTAAGTGGCTCTTAGTCTCTGGGCATTTTCCTCGCAGCGCACTAGAATTAGGTGTTTTCGCAGCATATCGGCTGAGGGTTAAGTCTTAAGTTAGAACCGAGATAAAAGTAAATCACATCACTATGAGTGCACTTTAAGGCATGGTTCTTCAAGGCATAGTGCTTTGAGTCAGGCTCGGTTAAGCCTATATAGGGTTAGCTATGGCAAGCGTTGAAACAAACCACAGAAATACAAAGGAATTGAGATGGCTAAGTTAACAAATAAGATGATAAGTAATCGATTGGGTTTCAAATGGTATTGTGCCGCAGGCGTGATGGTTAGCGCGTTAAGTGCGGGAGTAATGGCGGCTAACGCACCTTCTTTTGACTGCACGAAAGTGAATGCTGGCAGTATTGAAGACATGGTCTGTAAGGATGCGGGGCTGAACCAACTTGATAATCAGTTAGCTAAGGTTTATAGCCAAGCGCTTGAAAAAGCGAAGAATGAACAACCTCCTACTTTAAAGGCGATGCAACGTGGTTGGGTGAAAGGCCGTAATGAATGCTGGAAGAGCGACGATAAGCACGCGTGTATTGAATCTAGCTATCAAACCCGCATTGCCGAACTGCAGGCACAATATCGTTTAGTCGACATGACCGGCCCAGTGTTTTATGCCTGTGACGGCAATCCAGCTAACGAAGTAGTGGTGACTTATTTTAAAACCGAACCTGCCACCCTGATTGCTGAACATGGTGATAGTACTTCATTAATGTTTGTGCAACCCAGCGGCAGCGGCGCTAAGTATCAAGGCCGCAATGAAAGCCTATGGGAACATCAAGGCGAAGCTAAAGTAGTTTGGGGCTACGAAGCACCAGAAATGACCTGTAAACTGGTGACTAAATAGGATTGATTTAAGGTCGCCATGAAACAAGCTCTCGTGCATATCGCCTTAGTCGTAAGAGATTACGACGAGGCGATTGATTTTTATGTGAATAAATTAAAATTCGAATTAGTCGAAGACACTTATCAAGCTGAGCAAGATAAGCGCTGGGTCGTTGTTGCCCCACCGGGTTCTAAGGGCGCTTCTATCTTGTTAGCGCGGGCGTCTAAACCTGAGCAGTTCGATTTTATCGGTAATCAGGCGGGTGGTCGGGTGTTTTTATTTTTAAATACCGATGACTTTTGGCGTGATTATCGCCGTATGGTCGCCGATGGCGTGGAGTTTGCGCGCGAGCCGCAAGAACAAGACTATGGCACAGTCGCTGTGTTTAAAGATCTCTACGGTAACTTATGGGATTTACTGCAATTGAATTCGAATCATGTCATGGCTAAGCGAATGAGTTAAGATTCAGTATTTAGTATGAATTACCGCGCAAGCTATTTAATGGAGTCAAACACTGGGAATATTCTTTGTGTTTGACCTCTGTTAAGTTCGTCGAAAATTCTCAGTTATTGATCATTTTTATTAGGGATTCACTGTAAATTTCAATTTATTCTTGTGGAACCGATAGATTTTATAATGGATCGGCCAATACCATTATGTTTTTATTCAAAATTCAATGTCTATCGAATAAATTACTCTTTTGTTTTTATAATTACCTATTCACTTTTTCCGTACTTTAGTATTTAACTCACATTTAAATTAATGAGCGTCAGTTTTTGTTGACAGTTTTATACGTCACTTATTTGCATAGGCGATTATTGTCACTTAGCTTCTTTAATGTTCTCTAGCTATAAAAATTTAGTCGTGAATATCATTACGTCTAAAGCAAGCTGGCATTTGAAAATAATATTTAATCTGAGTGACTTACTAAAGGAATCTGATAAGTATGAATTTTTTTAAAATACGTTGCACGGCATTATGGATAGGCCGCGCGTTAAGTGTCTCCGCGATAATAGCGTTACCATCGTTCGCATCTGATATGCCAACCAGTCAGTATCATATTGATGCAGAAGAAATGAAAATGGTAGATATGCCTAGTGTGTTACTGCCATTTAATAATCTGATGTTTTTATATGGCGTAGATGCATCGCAGTTTGATTTAGCTGACTTTATTTACGTCAATGTTCCTGATTTAATCGATAAAGAAGAGGCGATTACGCATTGGGCTGGATATTATAGTATTAACCCCAAAGTCATACTGACTTTGATGGAAATGCAATCTCAGTTAATTTCGTCTCCGACAGCTGAAGCGCTTAACCGACCTTTGGGAACATTATCGGATAAACAGGGTTTTGAGGAACAACTCCAAGATGTATTGGCTCAGCTATCACAACGTTTTTATGCCTATGAAGAGTCTCAATTAAAAGGCCTATACCCGCCAAGTACCGACGCAGTTAATGCATCGAGTTTTGCATTATTGGCTTTGTTAAACGGTCGTAGGATAGAGCAACAGCAACATGCCGTTATGACGGGTGAGCACGCTTTGGGATTGGACCTATTCATTGAGCAGTTTAGATTATTATTTGGCAATACTGACCGTGAGTTGTTAATGAGTTCAGTTGCTAAAAATCCGCTTGTAGCTGATTCAACTCAGTCGATGCAACAAGTCGTCCCATTGGCGAATATTACCGCGAGTAGTCTGCCACCCAGTAACATGCTGCAAATGCCTTGGCGACAGGGATATTCATGGCAATCCAATGGTGCTCATTCGCATACTGGGTCTGGCTATCCGCTATCATCAATCGATGTATCCTACGATTGGCCACAATGGGGAAGTCCGACTTATTCGGTTGCTTCCGCACATGATGGGACTGTCAATGTGTTGTCTCGCTGCCAAGTACGGGTGACAAATGCTAACGGTTGGGCGACTAACTATTATCATATGGATCAAATTACAGTGCGTAATGGTCAATATGTAAACCAAAATACTGTGATGGGCATTTATGCAAATAATAAAAATGCAGCCTTGTGTGAAGGTGGGAGTTCAACTGGGCCCCATTTGCATTTTTCTTTATTAAAGGATGGCCGCCATGTGTCGTTGCAAGATGTACATTTGGGGCAATATAGAATCAACATTGGTAGTTACAACTATGACAATAACTGTAGTCGTTTCAATCTGTTTGATGTAAGTAACAATCGTACAATGTGCGCTTGGGCGCCGCTGTATAATGCTGGAAGTCTCTAATCCATGATAGAAAGCCCCTCAATCGAGGGGCTGATATAATGCGAGGAAACCGTTGATCGATAAGCTAGCTAGACCCTCAAATTATTTGAATATCCCCCTGTTTAAATTCTTGAATACCAGTGGTTTTTGGCGGGATTGTCAACGTATGGTCGCCGATGGCGTGGAGTTTGCGCGCAAGCCGCAAGAACAAGACTATGGCACAGTCGCTGTGTTTAAAGATCTCTACGGTAACTTATGGGATTTACTGCAATTGAATGATGAGCATCCTATGGCACACAGGTTAGCGTATCGGGAGTGAGGATTAGAAGTTAACCCCTAATCCTAAGGTGTAGCTGGTATCTCTCGTATTGCCTATCACTGTTTTAGTGTCATTGAAGTCATATTTAAATGACAAATAAATCCGCTGAGTTAGCAGATATTTAAGTCCTACTGTCGAGTTTGAGATGTAATCAATCGAAGGCATATCTGGGAAGGCAATTTGCAGATCGGCATAGGACTCTAAAATGCCACCAAACCAATATTGTTTATAGTTAAGTGAGGCCGCCCAAGCATTTAGTTCTAGTTTAAAGGACTGTTGTTCAAGCCAAAAATGGTTGTAGGTTACGACGAAGTCTAATTTATCGCGCCCAGCACCCCAAAAGCGATAACCAGGACCGAGTCCCGCATAATAACTATGGCTATCGATGCCGAGTTTATCTTCTTCATAAAAATCTTCCTGACGTAACAGCCAATGCTCATTGAGCAGATAGTCTAATGAATAATGTCCTTCGAGGGTGTTGCGCTTAGTCACGTCATCTTCGGTTTCGTAGCGTACTTCGGTCTTGATATTATGTCGCCATTGCAAGGTTTCCGCTGTGATATCGCCTTTGATATGTAGCTTCTGACTATTTTTCTTGTTTTTGGTGACATCAAGTGTGGTTTCTACACTACCGTTAAAATTCCAATCTGAGTTTGCATAGTGCTGCGAGAATCTCAACTCACTCACGGGAGTGTGCTGGTTATTAATTAATACCATGCCATGTTCATTAGAGGCTTGAATACTTATGTCCTGTATGGAACGACTGACACTCCAAGGTCTAGTATCTGTGACTTCGAGGCTGAGAATGGCACTGCGTTGAATGGTAATTTTAGGGGTATAACTGGTGTTGATGATGAGATTTTGATCGTTAAACTCTTTAATTTCACCGCTAATTTTATCGCCATTGAGCAAAAAAACTGTGTCGGCATAACACAAGGGGCTGACACTACAGAGCGTAGCAACAAGGTACAATGCTGGATTGGATATCAGATTATGCATCTTGCTCGTGGGCTCAAAATAAAGGGAGAGTAAGTGTTGTCATTCTACTCGAACACAGGCTCTACAAAGCAATAACATTTGATAAAAGTGTTGATAAGGGATTGAAAACGGGTTCGCAATCCCTTACTTCTTTGCCTGTTAGCGTGAGTTAATTTCGGTTATTTTGAGGTTAATGAGCTGCTTCTGCCATTGGGATTTATCTATGCCTTCGACCCAAATGACGCTGCTTTTACGCTGTTCGCCTTTGCGTAGATAGGTCTCAGGCATGCGGAAAATGGCTTCCCACACTTCGAGTTTTTCGGTTTTGAGCAAAGTACCATTATCGGCGAAGAAGCTAGCTTCAACTTCAACTAAGGTAACGTGTTCATTGCTGGTGCTGGCGAGATCGAAGCTGAGTCCGAGTTTGTCGCCTTTCCATTGACCTTCAGCAAAGCTGACTTTGATCCCATCTTTTGCCGTTGAGCCTAATAGCTCAGGTTGGGTAATCGCAGTGGCGGTCAATGTGGTGACTGGCGCAGCAACAGTTTGAGTGGTAACTGCGGCACTTGGGACACTGGCAACATTGCTCGATGCACTTGCTACGGCTGCAGCGGCTAAGGCATTGGGCGCGGCTTTGGTTTCAGTGATCACGTATTCCCAAGTAAAGTCGTCTTTGAGTCTGACTTGGGCGCCATTTTCTAGGGTGATATTGGCTACGTCGGCCGCCATAACCGATGATGTTAGCAATAAAAATGAGCTAAGTGCGCTAAGGCGTAATGAAGTGTGCATTAATTTTCTGGCTCCGATATCCGTCTGAGTCAATATTCTGCCCTAACATAAACAATTTGCCGCATGTTAGTCACTGTCTAAGTCGTGTTTTGATGAATAAAGTGGATTAATGGCGAGATTTTAACGCTAGTACAGATTGAGCTAGCTGACTGTGGCACTATTAGATAGGTGTACATGAGCGGTATGCTCAATGAATAAAGTAACAGGAGATTAAGATGCAGATGAAACATGGAATTTATGGCTTAGTGATTGGATTGGCATTTAGCACTGTCACTTTGGCTGCTGAAGCACCGAAAGTGGGCTGCGCGGCGAAATTAGATGCTATTAGTGCCGAACTTGCCCAAGCAAAAGCGGCAGGTAATAAGCATAAAGTCGCGGGACTTGAAAAGGCCTATGACGAAGTTTCAACCCATTGCGACGATGATAGCTTATACGCCGAGCGAGTCGCTAAAGTTGAGGCCTTAGAGGAAAAACTCATTGAGCGCCAAAACGAATTGGCCAAAGCCATAGAAGAAGGTCGTTCTATGGATAAAATCAACAAGAAACGCAATAAAGTCGCCGAAGTCGAGGCTGATCTTGCTAAGGCGCGAGCCGAGCTAACGCAATAAATAGTTCAAGCTCAAGCCCAATCGCTAGGAGCTTAGCCCGCGTAACCTATGCTTAAAATAGTGGATTCTGTGCTGGAGTTATAACCGGCACTCAGTATGAAGTGCTCAGTGATTCGATATCTTAGCCCAGCTTCTGCGCCCCAACGGGTCGTTTTATCTTCTTCCCATGTGGGTTTGCCATCGACAATTTTGGGTGAAATGTTATTCGTGTAAGACACAGTGCTGATATAGCCGCTGCCTCCGGCATAAAAGCTTAAATCTGCCGTTAAGCTGTAGCTTAAGCCTAAGCGGAAGAGGCTTTCTTGGCGATAGGACTGCGCGGGTTCTGGCACGATAATATCGGTTTCACGACTGCGGGCATAGCCTAGGTAATAACCCCATTGTTGGTAATTATTATCGAAATGATAGGGGGCGATTGTAATGCCATAGAGATTATCTGTGGCGGGAATATAATCGAGCATGAGAGCGATATAAGGTGCATTGGCAGTTTCGTCTGATTTATCTGGCCTAACTAATTGCTTAGAAGTGCTATATTCGGCCGCTTGAAGCGGTTGGCATAGGCTCAGGAGTCCAATGCTAAGACAGGCTAGCGTATATGAATGACGACACATGGGATGGTTTCCTTAGGGATAGGGGAAATATTGTTCATTTTCCTGTGTGCGGGGTCAATTCAAAATGCTAAAATCTCTTTTAAAATAAGTATTTGTAAATATTTTGTGTTTTGATTTGAGTGTTTTCTAGGGTGATATTTAACCGAGGTCAACTCGGCAGTTACCTTTGTATGGGTTTGTTGCGCTAGCGCCTACGTTGGAGTGAAATTGTGGATCAGGAAATAAGGCTCGAAATTTCGGCATGGTTAGCGGGCTTTGGGATTGATAGCCAACCCTCTGATGGAATATCGACCACAGTTATGGTCATTGCTTGCTTACTGTTAGCGAGCATCGCTTATTTTATTGTCCGACGCGTGGTGATTCGTGCGGTGAATATGGTGATCCTGCGCTCTAAGGCGACGTGGGACGATGTATTCATGCGTTATAAGGTACTTGAAAAGCTGGCCATGCTTGTGCCCGCTATCGTACTTAATCTATTAGTGCCAATCGCGCTGACTGAGCATCCACTGCTAAGCGGGCTAGTCGACCGATTACTGAGTATTTGGTTAGTGGTGCTGATTATCCGCGCTATGTATGCAGGTATGGATGCGGTTGATGAAATTTCAGATGTGAATCTGGTGAGTCGGCGCTTGCCTGTTAAGAGTTTCGTACAGTTAACTAAGCTATTTTTATTCTTTGTTGGGATTATCGTTTCTATCTCAATCTTGGCCGATCAATCACCTGTGTACTTCCTCAGCGGCTTAGGTGTGGCAACGGGTTTTGTGATGTTAGTGTTCCGCGACACTATCTTAGGTTTTGTGGCGGGCATTCAGTTAGCGGCTAACCGTATGGTGAGTAAAGGCGACTGGATCCAGATGGACAAATACGGCGCCGACGGTGCGGTAGAAGAAGTCTCGCTGACCACAGTGAAAGTGCGTAACTGGGACAAAACCATCACTATGATCCCTGCTTATGCCTTAGTGTCGGATGCGTTTCGCAACTGGCGGGGTATGTCTGAGTCGGGTGGTCGCAGGATCAAACGCGCGATCAATATCGATATCAACAGCATAAAGTTTTTGACCGAGGAAGAGCGCGAACGTCTTAGTAAGATCAATTGCTTAAAAGAATATTTCCCCGCAAAAATAAACGAAATTCGTGAGTCGAATGCCAGAGTGTCGGATCTCGATATGAAAGTGAACGGCCGCCATTTGACTAACGTCGGCACTTTCCGCGCTTATCTGCAGGAATATTTACAGCGTCACGATAAAGTCCACAAGGAAATGACCTTAATGGTACGCCAATTAGCGCCGACCACTGAAGGGTTACCGATTGAGATTTATATCTTCACCAATGACACTCGCTGGGCATTTTATGAGGCGATACAAGCGGATATCTTCGACCATGTTTTTGCAATATTGCCTGAGTTTGGTCTGCAGGCGTTCCAAGCGCCCACCGGCAATGATATTCGCAGTTTAAAATCGGTGAAGGTCGAGGGTTAGTCTCGACTGATCAGAATCGCGGCTAAGGTAAGAAAAACACCGCCGCTGGTTCTGTCAAACCAATGCAGCTTGTTGCTCGCCTTTATGCCGAGCGCAAGCACATTGGCCATGCTGGCGTAAATCATCACAAAGCTAAAATCCACCACGGCCCAAGTGACTGCAAGAATGGTCAGTTGCGGTAATTGCGGCGCGGCAAGATTGATAAATTGCGGAAACAAGGCGGCAAAAAACAGTAAATCCTTCGGATTACTGATCCCCACTAGAAACGCCTGCTTATAAAGCTGCGCAGGCGTACCTTTGCCCTCTGACGGGCTAACTTCAAGGGCTTGACCCTGGTTTTTCGTCAATAACAGCTTAATACCTAAAAATACTAAATAGGCCGCGCCGCACCATTTGAGCAGAGTAAAACCGTATTCTGAGGCGCTAATAATCGCCCCCAGTCCTGCCGCTGACGCCATCATTAAGATTAAAGCGGCGCTAACACTGCCAAGGCCTGTAGCTATGCTACGCATCTTGCCGAAGTGGATCCCATGGGACATAGATAACATAGCGATAGGGCCGGGTGAAATCCCAATCAATACAATGGCAAATAAATAGAGTAACCAAGTTTCGGGTTGCATATTTGCTGCTCTAAATGGAATAAATGTTAATGTTTAGCACTCGCTATAAAATCAGGGATCACCTTGGGATGACGGCCTTTAATGGTGCGATAGAAGCTCAAAATCTCTTGCATGTCGGTCACGATATCGTCACTGGGTTGCAGTGGTGTACGGATAACGACAGTGCGGCGGCTAAAATCTAAGCCAACGGGTGTAATGGGTACTTGGGCCTTGCTGGCGATATGATAAAAGCCGCACTTCCAGCGCGTCACTGGGCCGCGGGTGCCTTCTGGCGCTAGCGCTAACTTGTAATCGGATTTTGACTCAAACAGCTGCACGGCGGCATCGACTAAGTTGTTATTCTTGCGCCGATCCACCGGACTGCCGCCAATGGCGCGGAAAAACCAGCCCCAAGGCGGGATAAAGAGTTGGTGTTTGCCGAGAAAGTGAATGCGGATACCTAGGGCGCCACGGGCTAAAATGCCGACAATGAAGTCCCAGTTACTAGTGTGCGGTGCAACTATGATGATGTATTTAGCACAGTCGGGCAGTTGGCCTTCTATCTGCCAGCCTGAAGTTTTAAGTAGCCAACGGCAAAGTGGTGTAAACATAGTTCGGTGCCCAGAGTCGAAAAATTAATAATATCATCAGCTTTTTTAGATTTTAAACTGGCTTAAACAAGATAGTCTGTACTTAATTCGTTATAGTACAGTTTAACCTGATTGATTGTGGGGGAACGATACTATGTTGAAAAATGGACGATTAAACAAGGTTATCTGGCAGCGTGTTTTTGCGGCACTGTTACTCCTGCTGACTTGTCATGTTAATGCTGTGCCGACGGATGAAATTACGCAGATGCTTAAAGGCCAAGAAGACGCTTGGAATCGCGGCGATCTCGATGCTTATATGCAAGGCTATTGGAAGAGTGATCAACTGCGTTTTGTCTCTAATGGTAAGTTTCGTTTTGGCTGGGAAGAAACTCTCGCTGCCTATAAGAAAAATTATCCAAATAAAGAAGCGCTTGGTGAACTGAAGTTCACTATCAAAGAAATCAAAATGCTCAGTAATTACGCCGCTATGGTTGTTGGGCGCTGGGATTTACGGCGGATAAAAGATGCCCCAACGGGTGTGTTTACTCTGTTGATTGAAAAAATCGACGATCGTTGGGTGATCACCATGGACCACAGTTCAGATTAAACCGTGTCCTTTGCACTCAGTGTTGCACTGCAGTTCAAATTAGATTTGCGATAATAAACAGTCTGGTTTGGTGGGCGGCTCGGCAGGCAGAGTTAAATGGAAATCCTGCTGTCCAAGCTGTCTACCTTTGCCATCGTATCTCACTTCGGTGAAATGCATACCGCCCTCAGCATCTTCAAGCAGAATGCTGGTGGAGCGGGTGCCATAGTCGGGGTGACGAATATAAATCGCAGCTAAACGCCGTTCCCACTCGATCCCTACTCCCGTATTAGGCAGCTCATTATCTTGCGGCTGGGAATCGTCTTTCATTAGTTGTAACAGTACTTGCACTTCTATACTGCTGGACTGGCTGATTGCCGCTTCTAACGCCTGCTGTCCCTTCGCCATTTTCGGCCAAATATCATCGAGTGCACCATTGCTAATGGCATGAAATCCATCGGCAAGTTTTACTGTGTCTTTATTGATACTGTTAAAACAATATAAGTCAGTACCTTGGCCGAAGATGAGATTGAACGGCTGATAATTGTCGCTATGTTCAACAAGCCAATTAGGGCACACGAGCGACCCTGAGTTGAGCGTCATAGTAATTAGCTCGCCACGACTACGCATGGCTTCAGGGTTCTTTTGCGGAACGCGCAGATTGGTTACGCCAGCGATTTGTCCTTGTTTATTGATGCCAAACCAAGTGCCACCGGCCTGCAGATCTTTACCCGCGAGTATGTTTTCTTCCGGCGGCCAAAAATGCGCTGGCGCAGTTGGTCTATGATGAAACTCATCGCGGTTGGCACAGATGATTAAGGGATACTTAGGATGGGCATTAATGGCGACAAAGAGTATGCACATAGCAGGCTAAATTAATCCAAAGGTAGATTAACTTAGCCTGTCTGCTCACAAATGAACAGCGTTAGTGGTGCGAGTGCTTATCTGTTTTTGCGTGTTCATGTGCATGTTTATCGGCACTAGGTGTCACAACAGGTTTCTGCTCGTCTGTGTGCGAAGCGCTAGATTCGTGAGTATGTGTATTCTCGTGGGAATGGCTATGGGCGTGACTATGCGCATGAACTACCGGTTTGCTGAGCATTAAGCGGCGTAAAAATTTACGTGGACCTAAGCGCAGTAAGCTGGCGGCAAACAACCCTGAGAGGATCAGTAGAGCAATTAAGTTCACGACTTCAGGCAAGGTAAATAAGGAGAACCATAGTGGCAAGCGTAATGCTGCGGCTAAGCTCAGCGCAATAATACTCAGTAATATCGCCCTTTGCGTCCATGTCATTAACTTAAGCTGAGCTATGTTGAGCACAGGTGCAGCAATCAGCGGCATCATAATCGCGATAGGATTCCAGCCACTATAAGCCAGTGCAAGAGCGAGTACGGCGGCGCCTAAGTTGCAGAAACGCATAGGTAAAAATACAAGCAATAGCACAACAACCTGTAGCAATGGATTGCTTAAGGGCATTGAAGGGTGGCCAATTAAATTCACTAATACTAGGCTGAGTAAAATCCAAGGTGCGCTGCGATCGACTAAATGAGCAAAGCCGAAACGCAGTGAACTGCTGGGTAATTTAGTGTGTGGATCGGTAATGGTGACGTTAGCATGGCTTAAATATGCACTCAGAATAAACACTACAAGCAATTGGAATAACGCTAACCAAGGACCGAGAAGTAGAGCTGTGATCACTAAGGCTTCAGGCCCAGCTAAGCGTTGGAACCAGCGACGGGCTAAACTGCTATCCTGCGGCGTCAAACCTAATTTAAAGCGCAGCGCAGCCGCACCATAGCTTAGCAGCAACACGGGTGCGAGCTTTAATAGCCAAGTCATTAATTGCTCTGTGCTGTGATCATGGTGGGCATGTTCGTGGCCGCCTGAATCCATTAATAGCAATATCACGAGTAAACCGATGCCGAGCAAACTACCTATGCCAGCTTGGTATTCATATTTGCCTTGCGTATCACTTTCATGCTGACCATGGGGTTGATGTAGTACCACATGCAGAATTGTGCCAGTAATAAAGGCTTGTAAGTAGACAGTGTCATCGATATTTAAATAAGGAAGTAGTTGCTCACCGGCGAAATAGCCTATGCCTGTAAATAGCATCTGGGCTGCAAAGATCATGAGTGTCCAACGTGTTCCGAGATGGGGTTTAAGTATCCACCATACTGCAAAACCGACGGGTAATTGGTGGAGTATGACACCAAGAGCTAGCAGAATGGAGTTATCGTCTTGCTGCGCCAAAACCATAGCGGTGCCATCGGTGATGGTATGCAGTAATAAGCCACCAATACCCAAGAAAAGCGTAAAATTATGGGTGACTTCTGAATAACGGTGAAATAGGCGTTCGCTGGCGGTAGGCCCCCAGATGCCGAGGAGTACAAAGATGATCGCAAGCATGCCACCATGCTCGAGTAATTCTGGCAAGATGTGGATCAGCACTAATCCGCCTAATGAGACGAATATAAAACCATCGAGACCCTTTTGTAAGCCACTACTCGATGAGAAGTAGCGATAAAACAGAGGGCCAATTAAGAGTGCGATACAGCTAGCAAGAAGATAGAGCATGGATTCCACGGAAAATTTGCTGAAAAAACGCCATAGTATACCAGCTGTAAAGCAAAGTGAGCAGTGACTTGCAGGCAATTTACTCAACTGACATTTTATACTGTGTTTTGAAGGGGAGAATTTTATTCACTTTGGCCATTCTGCGGAGAAATTTTCAGATCTAACTCGAGAAAAGGTACTATACCCAAGCTACCTGAAGATACGAGTTTCAGAGCGCCTAGGGTGCTTCAATTCAAGGCGCATCAATGACAGAATGTCGGCCACCTTTTGAATTGTTGCAACACGGAAGTGGAGCTCCCTAGGCGCTCCGTTCCGGCGGGTTGTAACGTACTTTATGCCGTGTTGGTTATTTTTAACTTAGCCCACTAGGTCCGCAAATAACCGCAATCGCCATGGATGGCGTGAATGCCATTTATGCAGGAGCAATAAAGGGCCTTGCCTAAAGTGCGTTACATTCCCGCTGAATCCTGCATCTTCAGGTTGTTTGGGTATATAATATCGGCTTATGTTGGCTTGGGTGTTGATACGTTAAATGGATATATTTTCTGCTGCGGTAATGTTGTTTCTGATCATGGACCCTTTGGGGAATTTGCCGATTTTCGCATCGATTCTGCGACATATCGATCCCAAGAAACGTCGTAAGGTACTGATCCGCGAGTTACTTTTCGCCTTAGTGATCATGCTGTCTTTCCTTTATGCGGGTGAAGCAATTTTAAGTTTCTTAAATCTTCGTTCCGAATCTGTGAGTATTGCAGGCGGTATTATTCTGTTTTTGATCGCGATTAAGATGATTTTCCCCCAACCCGGTGGTGTCGTTGGATTAGCCGCGGGAGAAGAGCCTTTTATCGTGCCTATGGCTATTCCCTTGATGGCGGGCCCATCGATTCTTGCAGCCTTGATTTTACTGGCGCATACCGATAGCTCACGTATGGGCGATTGGACCATAGCGTTAGTGTCAGCTTGGGGGGCGAGTGCGGTGATCTTAATGTTTTATAAACTTTTCACCCGTGTGCTGGGGGAAAAGGGGCTCACAGCAGTCGAGCGTTTGATGGGTATGGTGCTGGTCATGATCTCAGTGCAAATGTTCCTCGACGGTATTTCAAACTATCTGAAAACCGCTGGCTAACTTTATCTAGTTTGATCAAAACGAAACCGTATTAACGTTGTTAATGCGGTTTTTTTATGGCTGAGATTTGGCTTGGAATTGAGTCAGCACAGAGGTTTGCTGAATATTTGCTGACAAAAGTGCAAATCTTACCTGCGAACAGGTGTATCAAGTTGTTACTGAGGTGCAGTGCTGCTAATGTCGAAAACTCTGTCTCTATCACTTGAAGACGGATAAACCCTGAGTAGGTTACTAATTAAAGGCAATTTGTCTTAATACAAAGAGACACTAGTCTTAATAAATAGAATGGCGTAAACGGCGTTAGCTGTTACAGAAGGATGTTAAAAATGCGAAGTACAAAAGGCGTAACAGCGTTTGGACTGATGTTGGCATTGATTAGCGGCGCGAGTATTGCCGCTCCGAATCATACGCCTGCAGATGCGGGTGTGATTAATAAAGATCGAATTTTATATTGGTTGATTAAGCGTGGCGAAGTGGCCGCCGATGCCAGTGATAGCGTAAAGCAGGAGGCGATAGAAGCTTATATTCATCGCGCCACTTTGGCACAACCCAAAGCGCCGCGCATCGAAGTTGAAGCTGAACATGCGCGTCTACAAAGAGCTAAATCATCGCAAATGATGCGCTCATCCGCACAGCGTTTACAGGCCGATGCGGATGTAAAGAAAACCGTAAAAGTGCTCACGGTATTAGTGGATTTTGCTGATCTAAAACATGATAACAATGGCTTAAAAGCGGGGGATACAGACATGTATTACCCGAGTTATCCTGCGTCCCACTACAAGGAATTACTCTTTTCGCCTACGGGCTTCAAAGGTCCACAGGGGCAGACGTTAGATTCGGGGTATCAATATTATCAAGCGGTTTCTGGGCAAACCTTCTCCTTTACTGGGGATGTGAAGGGCTGGTATACCGCCTCGCAAAATGCCGAATACTATGGTGTTAATGATCCAGATACCCGTAGTGATTCACAGGTCGAACAATTGGTAAAAGAAGCCGTATCTCAAGCTGTTGCAAATATGTCTGCAGCTGAGTTGGCGAGTTATGATGTTGAAGACCAAAATGATTTGAACAATAACGGTAATTACGATGAGCCCGATGGCATTATCGACCATGTGATGATTTTCCACTCTAGCGTAGGCGAAGAGGTCGGCGGCGGAAAACTAGGATCGAGTGCGATATGGTCGCATCGATATTATGTCGACCAAGCAACCAATGGTTATGCGCTTCCTGGTACGAACAAAAAAGTATTCGGTTATACAATCCAGCCTATCGATGCGGCAACGGGCGTGTGTACCCACGAGTTTGGCCATGATTTAGGTCTGCCTGATGAGTACGATACCTCTGAAAATGATAAGAAAGACGGCTCACCTGTGGGGCTATGGTCTTTGATGTCTGGTGGTAGTTGGGCTGGTGCTATTCCTGGCGCTCAGCCGAGTGGTTTTAGTCCTTATGCTCGATCTTATCTACAGAAAAGATACAAAGGTAAGTGGTTAAATGAACGTGAAATTTCCTTAGATAGCATTCCCAAATCAGGCATGGAAGTGACGTTGAATGAGGCGGTTAATCATCAGGCGGTTAATCAGATCTCTATTCCGCTCCCTCTTGTGTTAATTCCTTTTAAAACACCTTATCAGGGCAGTTATCAGTACTATTCTGGCCAAGGAAATATGCTGAATAACAGCATGAATTTTAATGTTAATTTACCTGCCGTAACCACAGATAAACTGATTCTGAGTATGAAGGCTAGTTGGAGTATTGAGCCTAACTATGACTACATGCAGGTGAAAGTGGATGGTGTGGCCATTGCGGGTAATTACACTAAGTCGAACAATGCAATGAATAGTGCTCGTCATATCATCACTGGTGAATCGTCTGCGCTTGCTCAGGCGGAAGGTCGCGATGCTTGGGTAACATTAGAGTATGATTTATCAGCATATTCTGGAAAATCTGTTGCTGTCGAAATCAACTATGTCACCGATGATTATACCTCTGAGTCAGGGATCGCTATTGATAACATCAGCGTTAAACAAAATACCACTGAGTTATATAGTGATAACGCTGAAGTCGCGGATAAAATGACGTTTTACGGCTATAGCCGGATTAAGGATTCTCGTCCGGATCCCAAATCTCTGTCTCGTTATATTATCCAGCTACGTAGCCATAATGGTGTCGATGCGGGTTTGAAAGCAAAAAGCTTTGATCCCGGAGTTTTACTCTGGTTAGAAAATTTTAACTACAGTGACAATAACGTTTCAGACCACGCTGGCCATGGCTTGATTGGCGTGATTGATGCTGACCAGAATATGATTGGCACTCGCTCTACCGACGTACAAATTCGTGATGCGGCCTTTAGTACAGTAAATCAAACCTTCTATTTGGAGGACAATCATCGCGATGCTGTCAGCCTGTTCGATGACAGCTTAGATTACAGCGCGCCACTACAGCCACAGTCAGGTATGGTGTTGCAGCAGCTAGGGTTGACAATGCAGGTACTATCTCAAGCCAGCAATAATGGTACTGCGGTTATTCGTCTTGCGAATGCGAACTCTGATGCTATAGCGCCGTTAACTGTCAGTTTTACTAATACTGTCAACCAATTAGCAGTAAGCTTCACCAGTAATATTGATGGCGGTATGGGAGTATTAACCTACGCTTGGGATTTTGGTGATGGCACGACAAGCACTGTCACGGCGCCAACCCATACCTATGCGAAGGCGGGCACTTATACTGTGAAGCTTACAGTGACAGATGCGCAAAATACTAAGGCGATTAGCAGTTCGACGGTAACGGTTGTTGCACCTGTTACGCCTCCAGTAACTCCGCCGGCCAGTGAGAGTTCAGGTGGCGGCAGCTTAGGTTGGTTAAGCCTTGCCTTCCTTAGCTTATTGACTTGGCGCCGCCAGTTAAATGTGCACTAAGTTAAATGTCCACTAAGTTGATTGTTTGAAACCCGAACAAAAATGCCTCTGATCTAGAGGCATTTTTTATCTGTCTTGAGGCTAAATTCTGACTAAGCTTTGGATGAAGTCTAAAGTTTACAACTGACGGATAGCTTGCTCGGCCGCTGGAAGAAAGATTTCGCTGACGATCATTTCATGCTCACCGTGATGGAAATAGCGGCGGCGTCCCCAGAGTGCATGTTCGACACTTTGATCTAAACTTTCAGCTAAGTGGGCAAGGCGACTACAGGTTTCGAAGCTGGCCACTTCGATTCTACCGGGGATGAAGTTATCTTGGCTAAACAGCAATTCACCTAAGGGGCGAGTACCCAAACTAAGGAAATCCATTTTGCGCTCGGCCATTAATTTTTCAGGGATCAAGGTTCTGGCAAATACCCAAGGTATCGAGTCGAGGCAAAGCAAGACTTCACGGATCCATACAGCACCTTGCTGGGGATATTCGCCCTCTAAGGGATCATGCAGTCCTTCGCCTAGTATCTTTACTTCAAATTGAGCGCAGCAAGTTTTGAGTTTTTGCGTTAGGCTGCCAGTGGCAAGCAACCATTCTTTCAAGGGCGATTTGGGGAGTTTGTCGGCTAGATCGGCTGAAAACCACTGAATAGATTCACCATAGGGAAAGCTTAAGCTAGTCACATTCATTAAATACTCGTTACAATATAAACAAACGTCGGCAGTCTAGCATGTCGCGACGCGAGCATATATACCCAAGCTACTTCCAGATACGGATACTGCATCTTCAGGTTGTTTGGCTATATAGATTGGGAAGTTTCTTCCATTACCATTATTGTTTTAGGGAGCCGTAAGTCGCTATGAAAAAATTACTCTCAGTCTGTCTTATCCTGTTTACAAGTGTTTTCAGTGTTTATGCGGCCGATGAAAAAGAAGCTGCACCTGCAGCAGCAACCCCACCTACGGGTGAGTATGCCTACTATGGTTTCGAACCCGAAATTGTCACTAACTACATTTCTAATCGCAAGAAATTGGGTTTTGTGAAGATTAGCGTTGAGTTAATGGTAAAGAGTCCAGATGATCTAGTGACAATTGAGCTCCATAATCCATTATTACGAGCCGCAATTGTTGAAGTGTTAGGCAATCAATCGGAAGAGAAGATTAAGTCACTCACGGGTCGTGAAGAGATTCGTCGTGAGTGCTTTGAAATGGTTAACAATTTGATCACCAAAGAAGCTGGTAAACCCTTGATCGTAAACTTATTGTTTACCTCTTATCTGTACGATTAATTTACTGCCTCACTCTATGGGCTGACTTAGGTCGGCCCACTGCGTTACAAGAGCTATTATGTCAAAACCTGCCGTGAAACCCGTCCAATTAGTGACTGCGAAACGCCTAACGAGTACAGCCAGCATTGGTCATGCAAAAACTAAAGCACCAAAGCAGGCTAGAACTGAGGTGAAAGGCAAAGTGAAGTCGGTCAAAAACAGGCCCAGTGCTGAGATTAAAAAAGCTTTGCATCCTCGAAATGTACACTTGAACGGCTATGATTTTCCGGCGCTGATGAGTTCATTCCCTAAGCTAAAAGCCTTTGTTCGACCCACGCCTTATGGGGCTTTATCGGTCGATTTTGCCGATCCGTTAGCAGTTAAAATCCTTAATGCGGCGCTACTGAAACACCATTATGGGATTGAATCTTGGAATATTCCTGATGGAGCGTTATGTCCTCCTATTCCCGGTCGAGTCGATTATTTGCATTATTTAGCAGACCTTCTAGCCGAAGGCGATGATGTATTTGCCTTGGATAAGGCTAGGATATTAGATATCGGTACTGGCGCGAACGGTATTTATCCCATATTGGGTTGCCAAGTATACGGTTGGCAATTTGTCGCCTCGGATATTAATGCCGGTTCACTCAGTAATGTGCAGAGTATTATTGAGCAAAACCCAGTGCTGCAAGGGCAGATAAGTTTACGATTCCAGCCAAATGATAAGGCGGTCTTCAAGGGAATCATTCAAGCCGGAGAACGTTTTGCGTTAACCCTGTGCAATCCGCCATTTCATGCCTCTATGGCTGAGGCGAGCGAAGGTACAAAGCGTAAGGTGAATAATCTGCAGCTCAATCGAGGTGGCTTGGTCAAGTCTTCCCCTAAGCTGAATTTCGGCGGTCAAGCGGCTGAGCTTTGGTGCCAAGGCGGTGAACGACAGTTTTTAGCGACTATGATCCGTGAGAGCCAAATGTTTGCAGATCAATGCTTATGGTTTACCAGTCTAGTGTCGAAGAAGGAAAACCTGAAACCTTGTTATCAAGCCTTAGCGCAGTTGAAAGTCGATACTGTGAAAACGATTGAGATGCAGCAGGGTAATAAAATTACGCGGGTTTTAGCGTGGAGCTTCCAGTCAGCAGCTAAGCGCAAAATCTGGCGCGGTGAACACTTAGCCCGTTAAGGCTTTTTGGGTATGACCCAATTAAGTACTATTAACAAAACAGGCGCTAATGGCGCCTGTTTTTATTAAAGGTAAAAATAGCCACTGTTACTGCGGCTTTTCTTCCTTATGATCGCGACGGAATAACGCCCACTCTTCAATGGCTTCACCGCTGGGTAAGGTGCAGATCCCATGTTCACCTTCGGCTGTTTTCTCAATTGTTAATTTGCCACCAATGGAGACACAATACTCAGAGGCGGGATTGGCTATTTTTGCTTGTTCAGTATCACTGCATCCGACTAATACCACACTCGCCAGAAGTGGAGCAGTAACAAGTAGGAATTTGATTTTCATAGACACTCCTTGGTGAGTTATTTTCGCCCTAAAATCCGCAGGATCCGTAGGAACAAGTTGATGATATCCATATACAAAGCGGCGGCGCTATCGATGGCATTATCTATGGTTTTAGGAATTTGATTCGCCCGTCCCCAGTCATAACCAATATAACCGCAGAAAATCAGCACGACGATCCAATCTAAAATGCCGTGGTGAGTATTAAAGATAAACACTTCAATCAGTTCGACGACGATAACGAGCAATAAAGCAATCGTGAGTGCACCGGAAATTTTTTGGAAAAAGGCGGGGAAGAGTGTGCCTAAACACATCATAGCTATGGTCACTAGCCCTGTGATACGAATGGCCTCAGTCACCAATTCGGGATCGTATTGACTGACCACCATATTGATTATTAAGCCGAAGGGCACGACCACAAAGTTGTAGCCAATAAAACTGACAACGGGATTAGTCGATTTTTGGAATAGATAAATCCCAAAGAAACAGGAGGCGAAATAGCCGATAAAGAAAATCCAAGGATTAACACTGGCAATCGCCTCTGGGTCGATATTGGTGACCATCCAATAGTTAACGGCAAAACCCCAAATCAGCGTGAGGCCGATAACGAGGTTATAAATACCTGCGCCAACTATGGGGTCGTCTGTGGTCATGCGGTCAAATACACTGTTTTCCGAATCCATATGTTTTCCTTATGATTTCCTTATTTTAACGGGCCATTAAGCGTCATCAGTGTTGAGCTATATGACGGCAAATTAAGCGGTGGCAATTAAGTTATTGTAAATAAAGATGTTTTTCAAGCGAGAACAACCTAAGCCTCTTCAGTGCCACAAACATTGCAGCGGGCTTGTTTCGGTAACTTCATCTCGCGAAACTCCATCGTCATCGCATCGATCATCAAAATGCGTCCCGCTAAGGTTTTACCCATGCCAGTAATCACTTTGATAGCTTCAACCGCCTGCAAACAACCTATCATACCGACTACAGGGGCTAGGATACCCGATTCAACGCAGCTCAGTTGTTGCTCGCCAAATAGGGCGCTAAAGCAATGATAACAAGGCGTTTCGCTGTGATAATCGAACAGAGTGACCATGCCTTCCATCCGAATTGCCGCGGCAGACACTAAGGGCACTTTATGCTTAAAACAGCTGAGATTAAGTTGCTCGCGCACACTGACATTATCGGTACAGTCGAGCACTAGGCCGTGATCGGCGACTAGGGCGTCAATCTCATGATCATCTAATACTGCATTGATAATGTTGATCTTAATAAAGGAATTGAGCTGCATGAGGCTCTGTTTAGCCGATTCGACTTTAGGCTGGCCGACATTGGCATCTTGATGCAGCACTTGGCGCTGCAAGTTGGATAATTCAACTGTATCAAAATCGACCAGTGTCAGCTCACCAATACCCGCAACCGTAAGGTACTGGCTGGCGGCACAGCCCAAACCGCCAGCGCCTATCATCAGCACTTTGGCTTGTTTTAAGCGTTCTTGACCGTCGATATCCATAGCCTTGATGGATATTTGGCGGCTGTATCTTAAGAGTTCGCTGTCGCTGAGAATATCTTTTGGCACATTCATTGGGATTTTCCTAGCAAAGCACGCTGTTAAATGGCTCGACAGTCACTTGGGTGCCAGCGGGAGTATCACCTTGGAATTGCTCCAATAAAACGAAACAGTTTGCTAAGCTCATCGAAGTCAACATGCCAGAACCTTGGCTACCAGTAATGGCAACTTCAAGTTTACCTTGTGCATTACGGCTTAAAATGCCCCGTTGATATTCGACGCGGCCCGGTTGTTTACGCACAGGCTTGGTGAGCGTAGCGTCTAACATCAAAGGTGCAACTGGGGTTAACCCCTGCATCTTGTTCAGTATTGGCCAAACGAGTTTGTAAAACGTTACCATAGAAGACACGGGATTCCCTGGCAAACCACAGAATATCGCTTTGCCGATACGGCCCATGGCAAAGGGCTTGCCTGGTTTGATGGCGAGTTTCCAGAAGGTAATTTTGCCTTCCTCATCAAGAATTTGTTTGGTGAAATCCGCTTCACCGACCGACACGCCACCCGAGGTTAATACCATGTCGGCTTGGCTGGCAGCATGGCGAAATGCCTGACGTATGGCTTCAGGATCATCGGCTATTACGCCTAAATCAAGCCATTCCACGTTAGCGCGGCTGAGTAAGCCTTGGATCGAGTAACGGTTTGAATCGTAAATTTGTCCTAGGGCTAATTCGCTGCCAACGGGACGCAGTTCATCGCCAGTGGAGAAAAAGGCCACTTTAAGCTGACGATAAACTCGCACTTGGCTAACGCCAATCGTGGCTAACACCCCGAGTTCGGCGGCACCAATTTGAATGCCAGCACTGAGCACTTTAGTGCCTTGGGTGAGTTCTTCACCGCGGCAACGCACATTGGCGCCTTGCGCCCTAGGGTGGCGGATATGAATAATCTCACCTTCAACCTCGGCTTCTTCCTGCATTTGCACTGTGTCATAACCTGTAGGCACAGGCGCGCCCGTCATGATCCGCACGCAGGTATTAGGTTTGGCTTCACCTTTAAAACCATGGCCAGCGAAGGAATTGCCGATAAGGCGCAATGCGGTCTGATTGGTTTGCGTATTTAAGTCGACAAAACGGAAGGCGTAGCCGTCCATAGAGGAGTTGTTAAAGGGCGGCAGGTCTATGCAGGAAGCTAAATCTTCTGCTAGGACGCGGCCAAGGGCATGGGGAAGCAATACGACTTCGGTGTCTGACACTGGGCTAACTTGCTCGAGCAAAAGGGGAATAGCTTGATCTGGATGCATTAAGCTAGGTTGCGAACAAGGATCGGCTGTTACGGACATTAGGGTCTGCCTTATATGCAATGGGTCGTAATGACGCTGAATGAATTTCCACCTGATTATGACTGGCTATTATGCCACGGTGATCTGGGATGGCTATGATTTGCATGTGAGTTTCTGTGATAGGCCAGTCAGTTTTTTCTGCCACTTTGGGCGATAACCTCGCTAGAAGTCACACAATTTACTGCGCTAATTCGAGGGTTGAACGCGAGTCGATGAACAAATGAAAATCATTTTTATCAATGAATCATTAACTTAGCAAGAAATCCAAAGGTAAATTTTGTTGCTTTTGTCGACCCCCTTGATGACAATGTCCCCCATGATTCAGTTCGAATGCAAAAGAGGATTTACTATGCTGTCTGCAACTATGATCGAAAAGTTGAATGAACAAATTAATATGGAGTTCTTCTCCTCAAATTTATACCTGCAAATGAGTGCGTGGTGTGAAGATCAGGGATTTGAAGGTGCAGCTAAGTTTATGCGTGAGCACGCGGATGAAGAAATGGGCCATATGCGTCGTCTGTTCACGTATGTGAGTGAAACTGGTGGCTTACCTTTGTTAGGTGCGATTGCGGCGCCACAGTCACAGTTCGATTCTTTACTGGCGTTGTTTGAATTAACCTATGAGCATGAGCAGCTGATTACCCGTCAGATCAATGCCTTGGCCCATGCCGCATTTTCGAATCAAGATTACTCAACCTTTAACTTCTTACAATGGTATGTCGCTGAGCAGCACGAAGAAGAAAAGCTGTTTAAGTCGATTGTCGATAAGATACGTTTAGTGGGAGAAGATGGTAAGGCACTGTTCTTTATTGATAAAGATTTAGCTAAGCTAGCCTCTAAGGGTGGCGAAAGCATAATGAACGGCCAAGGCCAACCACAGGCTTAAACCCGTTTTATTTGCCACAAAAAAGCAGCCTAGGCTGCTTTTTTGCTCTTTATCGTTTTATTTTTTATAAGCTTAGATATTCACGCATTTATCTTGATAGCCATCATTCAACAGTGCTGTGTGCTTGATGCGTAGCAAGGGAGTGATTTCATTGAAGGGGAGCGGCTTGGAGATCAAATACCCTTGAGCGAAGTGACAACCTAAATCTCGTAGGAAGTGCCACTGTGCTTCGGTTTCTATGCCTTCAGCAACTAACTCCATTTCTAGGCTTTGCCCCATCATGACAATCGCTTTGACTAAGTTGGCGTTCGAGTTATTTTCGAGGGCATTTTCCACAAAGCTGCGGTCGATTTTAATCACTGAAATCGGGAATTTTTTTAGATAACTCAGGGAAGAATAACCCGTGCCAAAGTCATCGATATAGATTTGCGAGCCTAAATGACGAATAGACTCGAGCGTGCTCAAGCAATGGCTGGCATCGCCCATCAGCATGCTTTCAGTGATCTCAATATGCACATTTCGTGGGTTAACGTGGTGGCGGTTGAAGCACTCTTGCAACACTTGGTCGAACCCCATACCGCGTGTATTGATACATTGGCGGCTGGAAACATTAATCGCGACATTGATATTTAAGCCACTTTTCTGCCATTGCCTCAGGTCATGCATGGCTTGGTTGAGCACCCATTCGCCCATAGGCTCTATCAATCCAGTCTCTTCGGCTAATGGGATAAATTGATCCGGCGGGATCAACCCAAGCTCGGGATCTTGCCAGCGGATAAGGGCTTCGACGCTGCAGACACTTCCGGTTTGCATATCCACGATAGGTTGATAATGCAGGGCAAATTCATTTTGTGCCACGGCACGGCGTAGACGTTGTTCTAACTCCATCCGGGCGAACATGGCTTGATTCATACCCGCGGTGAAGTATTTAAAATTGTTCCGTCCCGCATCTTTGGCTTGATACATGGCGGTTTCGGTATTGCGGGTGAGTGAGCCAGTATCTAACCCATCTTCGGGATAGACGCCAATACCAAAGCTGGCCGAAATCTGGATCTCGCGGTCATTTAAGTTAAATGGCATACCTAAGGTTTCAATGATTCGGGTTGCCATGTGTTCGATGGCGAGTTCGTTAGTCAGTCGTGGCAAGATAAGCACAAACTCGTCGCCACCGATACGTGCGATAAAATCTGTTTTCCCCGCAATGCCTTCTAAGCGCTTTGCGACATCTTTAAGTAATAAGTCGCCAGTGGCATGGCCTTGTACATCATTGATATATTTGAATTGATCCAAATCAATCAGCAAGATAGCCAGCTTGCGAGAGTCATGCTGCGCCACATGGATTTCGTGCTGCAGTCGTTCATTGAACAGCTTACGATTAGGCAGCCCAGTTAACCCATCGAAGTTGGCCTGATACCAAAGATCCTGCTCATATTGCTTACGCTTACTTATATCCATAAATAAACCAATATGTTGGATTATTTTACCTTGCTCATTTCGCACCACAGTAATCGCTAGATACTCGGGATACACTTGGCCATCTTTGCGTTTATTCCAAACCTCACCCTCCCATTTCCCTTCTTTTTGTAGTGATTCCCACATGGCGGTGTAAAAGTGCTTAGGATGACGGCTAGAGCTGAGTAGGGAGGGACTGCGGCCTTTCACTTCTTCCAATGAATAGCCCGTAATGTGGCAAAAAGCGGGGTTGACCAGTTCAATATGGTTGTCGGCATCTGTCACCACTATGCCTTCGGCAGAATAGTCAAACACAGCTGCAGCGCGGCTTAGGGCATGGTTTGCTTTTTGCCGTTCACTAATCATACGGTTCATGGCACGGGCCATGCGGGCGAGTTCATCTGTGCCTGAGACTTGGATATTAATATTGAGCTGTGGATCTGCTGCCATTTGCTGCATGTCATTGGCAATCTTAGTGATCTTATCCATAAAATTGCGGATGATCTTTTGTCCAAGCCAAAGTGTGATGGTCGCGGTGAACAAAGCCGAGAACAAGTATAAGCCGAGTAAGATTAAGGTGTGGTTTTGTTGATATTCGCTCTGCTGCGCCATGTTCTTGGTGATATTTTGCGCCAGCAAATGTAGTTGATTGATACGCTGAGTGGTGAGATCCCACCACTCCTGGCTATCAATTGGATGTGGCGGCATTAATAGTTGGCTCATCGCTTGGCTTAATTTGTCCTCACTGGCTGGGACTTGCGCGATGGCTTTGATCTCCATCATCGGCAAACCTTGCTGCTTCAGTTGCTGCAACTTGACCATGCTGAACTGGTATTGATCTATGCTGTCCTCAATGGTTTTCAGCGCTGCCTTAAATTCGGGTAGAGAACGAGTCTCGTGACTGAGTTCATCCAAATTAAGCTGAATCGTCGCAAGTGCTGCATTAAATTTTTGCAGTGAAATCTCATCGCCCTTAAGCAAATAGTCCTGAAAACTGCCCATTAAGCCACCGAAACCTAAGTAGGCATTAATATTTTGTGCCAGAGCGCTAATGCGAGTTTGTTGTTCAATTTGCTTGCTGATTTGCAGAATGCGTTGATTTTCTGGTGAATCTTGTAGGTTTTGTAGTAAGGACCTTCTATCGGAAATTGATGCATTACTTGCGTGCATCACGGCTCGCTCATATTCATACATGAAGGAGATTATGGTGCGGTAATCATTAATATTGAGTGATTTGCTGAGCAGTAATTGATTGATGGCACTTCGTTCTTTTACGGCCAACTCCTGCACCATAAGTAGGTTCAATAGATCGGTATAGGCACGGGACTGACTGATTTCGTTGGTTTGTAACTGTAATAACTGAATGAGCTGCAAAAGCTGAGTGTGGAATTGATTATAGAGTTCCGTAAACTGACTCAGTGTTTCGTCTGTGTGGTTTTGGTGAACGTTAGCGAGTTTGTTGCCTGTGAGTTTGAGCGTATCCAACAATGCGTTCATTTTGTTTGCTTCAATACTTTTAGGGTCGAGCGCCTCCAGAAGATGCTCTAAAGGCTCACTGTTCAGTAACGCATCGAGTGCTTTTGACCTAGTTGCTTGTTGCTGTAATAGCACTTCATCGGTTGGTCGCTGATTTGTACTTAGACCATATTCGTTTTGCAACTGATAGAGTAGCTCAGTGATTTGTACCGTCGTTTGTACCGCAAGATGGTTGTGCTTGGCCGAGTGTGATTCCTTTATCAAGTCATGCATGCGCGTCAGAATGAAAAAGCTCATCATTAATAATGGGACTAACGAAAACAGAATGAGCTTTTGCTTCAAACTGAGATGGTGTAGCGCTGACGGCATTAAAGATCACTCCACTCGTTCGCCTAGGCAGAAAAAGAAAATTCAACGTAATAACGTTGAATCCGAGTTACAAATAGGACTAGGCACAGGGTGAGGATATTTAACATAGGCGGCCAGCCACCGCGACCTTTAGTTTATGGATATCTAATCTAGGTCACGAAATTAAGCAAATTGTTATATATCATGCTAAGAGACTATTTTTATTAACCTATTTTGCACCTATCAAACAAGCATTTGCTTTGTCTGTGATGTGAAGCAGTATTTCATCATTCGAAAGAATGACTTGTTTAACTTTACCTTTCATCGGTTTTTAGTGCATTAGGTGGAACGCGATTGTTAACGGTAAATCTACTTAAATAAAAAGGACGTTTGCCGCAGCTAAACGTCCTTCTATTTAAATCAATGCCCTAGGTTCAGGCGATTGGCGCGTTATCTAGCCGACATTGGCCAGCAATGATTTGCGATAAACGACAATATCTTCAATCGTCAACACGGGTATATTGTGCTGAGCACCGAAGGCAATAATTTCGGGTAAACGCGCCATAGTGCCATCGGTGTTAGTGACTTCACACAATACGCCAGCGGCTTTTAAACCCGCGAGTTGCATTAAATCAATAGTGCCTTCAGTGTGACCACGGCGGGTCAATACCCCACCCGGTTGGGCGCGAAGTGGATACACATGGCCAGGACGAGCGAGATCACTTGGCTTAGCGCCATCGGCAATCGCCGCTTTAATGGTGGTCACGCGATCGGCGGCAGAAACGCCAGTCGTCACACCGACTTTAGCTTCAATACTCACAGTAAACGCAGTGCCGTATTGGCTCGAGTTGTTTTCCACCATAGGGGGCAACTCGAGGGCTTTGACTTTTGCATCGGGTAAACACAGGCAAACAATACCGCTACATTCACGGATGAGCATGGCCATTTGAGCGTTAGTCAGCGTCTCGGCAGCGAAAATTAAATCGCCTTCGTTTTCTCTATCTTCGTCATCGACAACTAACACACCTTGGCCTTGACGCAGGGCATTAAGACCCGCTTCAACGCGTTCGATAGCAGTACCAAAAGGAGCAAGTAAAGACTGATTCATGGTTAATATCCTTAAATAAACGACATTGGAATATCCAGAATCAGGGCGTGCAGAAATACAACGTAATCAAACCAAAAGGCTCGATTTTGCTGTAGCAATATCACTTCACTTGGGGTGAAGTTATTGCAAAACATGAGGCTAACACTGCAATACATAAGTGCGTTGCACTTAAATACCGCAAGGTGTTGTCTTACATTCTCTTCCATCCGGACTCAGCACTGTCGCCATTAAAGCAAACAGTCCATTACCGTCGGCTCTGGAATAGTCAGCTTTGCACTAGGCAAAATCTAAGGCACCAGATCTGCTGACCCCGAAAGTGATTTCGGGCGCTCGCGGGCTTTGGGTGTCGCTCAGCAAAATAATCACTTAGTCGTTACCCATTTACCGCCGGTGGGGAGTTTCACCCCGCCCTGAGAATTTGCTTTTGAGCCATTTGCGCTCAAAAACGCGGTTATGTTGCTCTTATTTACCGCGAATGGCAACTTCTCGCGTTCAATGTTTGCGCTAGTGCACACCTGACCACTATCATACTGAACACATAAGCTAATTGACTGGCCGTCGCATTCTTCGACGGTCGTTATGGACGTCACAAGGACGTATAAATGCGCTCTCTGCTACTCACTTTAGGTATTGCTATGCTGTTATCCGCTTGTTCGACCTCCAAAGGGCAAGTACCCGCCCCGGTTGCTGAAAAAATTCCCCATGTGATGACTTTACATGGCGTAACGCGTACCGATGATTACTATTGGCTGCGTGATGATGAGCGCAAAGATCCTAAAGTGTTGGCCTATCTCAACGCTGAGAATCGCTATACCGCGGCTTATTTCAAACCATTAAAGCCGTTGCAAGATGGTCTTTATAAAGAGTTAACCGAGCGTTTAGTCGCCGATGAGTCGAGCGTGCCGTACCAATGGCATCTGCACAGCTACTATCACAGATACCAAGAGGGTAGCGAATATCCGCTGATCAGCCGTAAGGGCGCCGATGGTGTTGAGCAAGTGATGCTCAATGTTAACGAGCGAGCTAAGGGCCATGAGTTTTATGGTTTAGGCGGCGCCAGTGTCAGCCCAGATGAAACCATGTTGGCCTTTGGCGAAGATGTCCTAAGCCGCCGTGTATATCACATCTATTTTAAAGACTTGGCTTCGGGCGACATGATCACCGACGTGCTTGAAAATACCGAAGGTCGCGTAGTGTGGGCGAACGACAACAAGCATGTGTTCTATATCGCCAAAGATCTAAAAACCTTGCTGGGCTATCAAGTGTATCGCCACGAGCTGGGCACTAAGCAATCGAGCGATGTCTTAGTGTATGAAGAACAAGACGATTCATTTTATATCTCACTTGGCAAAACCTTAGATGAGTCGCAAATTGTGTTGTTCCAAGAAAGCACCACGACGAGTGAAGTGTCTATTCTCGATGCCAGCGAGCCTTTAGGTTTATTCAAGCCAGTATTAGCGCGGGAAGAAGGCCACGAATACAGTGTGTCTAAGCTGGGTGATACTTATTACATTCTCACCAACTGGCAGGCGACTAACTTCCGTTTGATGAAAGTCGCCATTAAAGATGCAGCGGATAAATCTAAGTGGCAAGAAGTGGTTGCGCATAATCCCAATGCCCGTATCGAAGACGAGTTAGTGCTCAAGGATTATCTGATTATTCAGACCCGTGAAAATGGCCTAACGCGGATTAAAGTGATGCCGCTCAATGGTCAAAAGCCCTTCGAGTTGAGCTTTGATGAGCCTGCTTATGTGATGGGTTTAGAGATTAATTCCCAGCAAGACAGCAATAAGTTACGCATTTTCTACTCCAGCCTAACGACGCCAGAAGCCGTATACGAATATTCGCTGGTGAATCCCGATAGACGTGATTTATTAAAACAAGATCAAGTCTTAGGCGGCTTCGATGCCAGCCAGTATCGTGCCGAACGGATATTTGTGACGGCCCGCGACGGTGCAAAAGTGCCCGTCTCTTTGGTATATCGCAAAGATAAATTCAAGAAAGATGGCACTAACCCTCTGTATCAATACGGTTATGGATCTTACGGTTACACAGTAGAACCCGATTTTTCTTCATCCGTTATCAGTTTGCTCGACCGCGGTTTTGTGTATGCCATCGCCCATGTGCGCGGCTCAGAAATGCTAGGTCGCCCTTGGTATGACAATGGTAAGCTGTTGAATAAGCAGAATACCTTCAATGATTTTATTGACGTAACAACGGCATTAACGGCGCAAGGTTATGGCGACAAAAACAAGGTAGTTGCCTCTGGCGGCAGCGCGGGTGGTTTGCTAATGGGCGCGATTGCTAACCAAGCGCCGGATAAGTATTTCGCCCTTGCAGCCCATGTGCCTTTTGTTGATGTGGTGACGACTATGCTGGACGAGTCGATTCCGTTGACGACCAATGAGTACGACGAGTGGGGCAATCCGAACGAGAAAACCTATTTCGATTACATGCTGAGTTACTCGCCCTACGACAATGTCACCGAGCAAGAATACCCACACATGCTAGTGACGACAGGTTTGCATGATTCCCAAGTGCAGTATTTTGAACCCGCCAAGTGGGTCGCTAAACTGCGCGATGTACAGAATAAGTGGTACAAGATGGATGATAAGGTGTTGTTATTCAATGTGGATATGGAAGCTGGCCACGGCGGTAAGAGTGGTCGCTATCGCCAATACCAAGACACAGCCCAAGAATATGCCTTCTTCTTGAGTCTGTTAGGTATGGCGAAGTAGGTCATTCGCAAGTGACTGGCTCAGCCCTCTGGTATTTGTATTTAGTCCGCTGCGCGAACGGGCATTTATATACAGGCGTCACCACAGATGTCACACGACGCTTTAGCGAGCATCAGTCGGGTGGCATCAAATCCGCTAAGTATCTGCGCGGTAAAGGTCCGTTAACGCTGATGTATCAAGAGCAGGTTGGCAGTCAGGGTGATGCACTGCGGCGTGAGATTGCAGTTAAAAAGCTGAGTCGCAGTCAAAAGCTGGCATTGATTGAATCTGTCGAACATAGTGCGATATGAAAGAGCAAAATCCTGTTAAGTCTTTGGTATTTGAATACAATGATTAAGCACTGGAATGGCAGTGCTTAATAGCTTAATGATTAATTTCCATAATAAATCAAGTGGTTAAGATTTCATCGCCACCAAAGACTGGTCTGCATTGGGGTTAGAGAAGTAAGAATTGAAAGTTAAAAAATGCCACTGGCCGGTTTATTGCCGGATTTATTATTGGGGTGAGTCGATTTTTTCTTCTGCTGAGTGATAAGTTTGTCAGCTATTGGTATTCTGAAATCCATTCAACGGTTTAAGAATGCCACTTACACAGATCTTTTCACGCTCTCGAACTACATGTCCGGCCTTTTTCTATGCTTAATTTACAATCCCTGGTAGGGCTTCTCTTAAAAGTTCCAACTCCTTTTTGTTTGCTTTAATCCAAAGTTTTTTCAAGTTTGGTATCGAAGCCAAGATTTCTACTGTCTCTTTAGTCTTAATTACATTTGTTTCAACAAGATACAACGCAAAAATATTTTTATTTCCACGCAACTCGTCAATACTGGACAACTGTGGGTTTCCACTGAGGTCTAAAATTTTTACGCTGTCCAGCGTTGAAATGATAGAACCCAAATCTAACTTTTGACATTTATTCAAAGATAAGTAGCTTAAATTCTGGGTGTTTCCGGTAATTTCAGAGAGTTTGCTTGCATGGGACACACTTAATGATTCAACTGAGTCTGAGCATAAATTAATTGACTCTAATGAACGAACAATGGAGCAGTTTAATGAAATTGCGACATCAACTTTTAGATTAATAACTTTGGAGTTGAATATATTTACATGCTTAATCCCATCAACCAATTCAGATGATTCATTTTGCTCAATATAACCTTTCCGAATGAATGCCATTATGGCTTTCCAATCATCTCGCTGCCATTCAGTGTTATATACATAATCCAATATTGGCAATATAGAATCGAAGGTAGGTAATGAATTTTCCCATCTCTGCCATTCTGAAACATTTTCTGGTGCTAACTTTATATATTTCTTAAAAGATGAAATGTCCATATTATCACTTAATTAAAATTGGGTTGTTGAATTTAGAACGTTGATCTCTTCCGGTATATTTTTGCATTTCTTTTGAGAAGCGGCTCTAAATTTTGATGATTTATTCTGTCACGCTATCCCTTTACTCACTCTTATTTGAGCTGACTAAAGCTTTAAAGCGAAGGTCACTCTGCTCAGAGGGGTAAGTGCCTCGGCTTTGGTGAGATATTGCATAGTGATGTGGATAGCGTCTTGATGGTGACTAAATTCCCTAAAAAGACGCTTTGCAATCAGCAGATTTAATTGATGTGCAGCTAATGAGGCATGCTCATGTTTTATCTGTAAAATAACCTCTTTTAGGGAGATAGGTTGAATTTCTCCCAAGGTTATAAGAAAGGCTTTTGCGACAGTTCTGGCGTGTGAGAAATAGTCTGATCGCGCATCTAAGGCGTAAATATGCTTGAAAATGTGTTTGGCTAGGGCTTTATTGCCGTTGCGGTAAAAAGATTCGCCATCAAAACAAATATCCCCTAGTCCTTCCATTATCTGTCTAGGGTTATCTGATAGGGAAAGCGATTCAATTTCTCTTTGGTATTCCGAAAACTGATCCATATTCTCGACCTTACTGGCACTACAGTGTGACTTTTCGACTATTGAAGTGGGAAGGCTGACAATCTTAGCAAATCCACAAGGTTAAAGCGTAACGGTCTGAATAAAATCAATCTCATTTCTGCAAACTCAAGCTTAATTTCGGTATAAAAAAATGCCACTACAAGGGGTTAGTGGCATAAATGCATAAGTCGGGCTTAAGCTTAAAAGGGTGGGTAGAAGACTGACATCTTGGCTGGGAACCGTTGCAACATCAGCCTCTACGCCGGGAAGTGGGTAAAACCTTTGGGTGTAGGGTAGTAAAACAGCGCGTTATTGCATGCTCACTGGGCCGTCGATTTTGTTAAATGTCACATCGCCAGAACCTGCCGCAAGAATCGTTAATCCCTTAGTGTTAAAGACATTAATGTTGCCTGAGCCATCTGTGATGGTCACAGCACTTTGCACATTGGCGACCTCGATGTTGCCCGAGCCGTCATCAATTGCGATATTGCCGCGAATATCGGTCACCTTGATGGCACCAGAGCCATCTTCAATGGTTAGGCTGCCGTTGATTTGGCTGATTTCAATATCACCTGAGCCATCCTCTATGTTGATATTGTTACCACCGTTGATAGTGAGTTCACCCGAACCGTCTTTGACGTTCATGTCCGACGTCATCTTGCTGATCAAAATAGCCCCTGAGCTGTCATCAATATCCAGTGTAAAGTTCGCAGGGACTTGCAGTTTTAGGTCTATATAGGGCGAGTCATTGTTAGAATCTGTTTGCTCAAAGTTGGCCTTGAGCTTGGCTTTATTGGCTTTTTTCTCAAGGGTGAGAATGACTTTGCTGTCATCGTTGCCGTCCTTATTGCTATAGATGTCGGCGACGAGTTTAATTTGGCTGAGGCCTTCGACACCGATAATTTCCAAACTGCCTGCGCCAGTTTCTGCAATCAGGCCTTGTAAGTCTTGGCTATCGAGTGTGAGTTCGCGTTGCTGGTGGTCTAAGTCTGGCATGCCTGCAGCGTTCACATTAAGAATGCAGCCAGTGAGCGATACTCCAGCAGTAAAAAACACTATAAAAGCGAGGGTGAATATAAATGGGCGTAGTGACATGTTAGCTTCCTTGTTTATCTGGCACTCGATTTTTTGGGTGAGTGCTGAGTCGTCTTGCGATGAATAAGACATTGCACAGCCCATGCCAATTTTAAGTTTCATTTATAATCAATTGGTTAAGCTGAAAGTGTCCGAGGTTCACTGTGCGGACATGTCCGCTACATGGGTGATTTACTCATAGATTAGTGAAATTGCTCATTTATTAAGTTAGTTTAAGCTCCGTAAGTCACGCGGAATCAAAAATACAAAAAAGACAAGAAGGGATGCTGATGGATTATTTAACAACAAACAAAACGGCTTGGGATGCGCGCACTCGGGTACATTTAACTTCTGATTTTTATGATGTGGCGGGCTTTCTTAGTGGTAAGACTTCGCTGCGGGAAATTGAGCTAGGTGAACTCGAGGTTGCAGGTAAAAGTTTGCTGCATCTGCAATGTCATTTCGGCTTAGACACCTTGTCGTGGGCGCGAATGGGATCGAGAGTCACTGGCGTCGATTTGTCAGAGGTCGCGATTGTTGAAGCGCAAAAGCTGGCAGAACGGACACAGTTGTCCGCTGAGTTTATCTGTAGCGATGTTTACAGTGTGGCGAGCAAGGTTGAGCCTCACGATATTGTGTTTACGTCCTATGGTGCCATTGTTTGGCTGCCGGATTTAACTCTGTGGGCGCAGACAGTGGCTGCCTGTTTAACACCCGGCGGACAGTTTTACATGGCCGAGTTCCATCCTGCGCAGCAGCTATTCGATGGCTATAGCTATTTTAATCGGGGTGAGCCAGACATAGAGCAGGAAGGCACATATACCGAAAATACCGGTGATGATCAGCAAACCTTAATGTGCTGGTCGCACAGTTTATCTGAAGTGATCAATGCATTATTGCAGGCGGGCTTAGTGTTGGAGTTCTTCCACGAGTTTGATTTCAGCCCCTATAACTGCTTTGAAGGGCTCGAAGCGCAAGCCGATGGTCGTTATGTGTTAACACACCAAGGGCAGAATGTGCCCTTGGTGTACAGCATAAGCGCGCGTAAGCCCGCTTAATCACAGCCTTTTGTAATCGAGATGATCAGCGACTACGGTAAACCGGATACTTAAGGTATTGGTTATCGTAGTAAGGGCTACGTTCATAGAACCAGCGTAGGCGTGCCTCAGGATCGGCGGCAAACTCGGCATTGGTCAGTGCTTTGTCGAACTCAGCTTGTAGCTTAGGATCATCTTTTAGCATCTTGGCCGCCAGTGGCTCTACCGCATAATCTTCAATGTATTCAGTGCGAGTGAAGATAGGATTGAAGAAACCCCATTGCAGTAAAGAATCTGGTGATTGCGGCTCAAGCAGTAAAATCGCCAGATCGCCTAGCGGTTGATCTGTACTGATTTTAATGGTGCCAGCGGGCAGAGTAGTGCTGACTTTGGTTAACTCTGACTCGGCTTTGACCGTTTGGCGGCCCTCAAAATCCTTAGTGTTAAACACGGGATTGCTGAGGGTATATTGCTGCAATTTCAACTCGGTTGGCTTTTTGAGTGTGGTCATGCGAATGCCATGCACGTTAAGACGATCAATCACTTGAGTCCATTGAGCGGGAATATAGTAAGCACTCGGACGAGTGACCTTAATGTCGGGCACTGTTTCAGCCATCACAGGCAAGTTAGGGTAAAGCTTAGGTTCACCTGTCCAGCGCACAACTTCAGCGCCACTGATGGGGCTCTTTTCAAGTTGATAATCTATGCCTTTAAAATCCCAGCCTTTTTCTAATGGTGCTAATTTCCAAGTAAGGGTGATTAGCGGTGAGGCGCGGTATTTATCTTCTTGAATCGCACTCTTAAGTTTCGTCGCCTGTTCACCCACGGTTTTGAGGGTTTGCGCTAACATCACATAAGTGCCGAGCACCCTTTGCTTAAAGGGCTTTAGGCTGTGGTTTTCAACCAGAATGGTGGGCAAATGGCGAGCATCGCCATAACCGTTAGAGAAGCGCGGGCTTGGATTCCACAGCGACATGCCTTTGTTAATATCGGCGTTATCCACGGTAAAAATCAGTGCGCCGGGAATATGGCCTTGTTCCGTTAATGCCGCTTCAACTGCAGGTCTGTAGCTGTTTTCGAGCCAGCGGTAACTGGCTGGGCTTAAGCCTTGGGCGAGGTTATAACCAAAGGTGACATCGTATTGATAGTCGATGCCGTCAGTAACATGCACATCGATATACAGATCCGGTTGCCATACGTTGATTGCACGCAGCATGTGCTGCATTTCTAAGCTGTCGGCCTTAGCATAATCGCGGTTAAGGTTGAGATTATTAGCCGTAGTGCGCCAGCCCATATTCACAGGGCCACGTTGATTTACACGATTAAATTCGCCGCTGCGCTCATGGGCATCAACACTAAAAATAGGCACAAACAAGAGGTTGGCTTTATCGAGCAGGGCACTTTTATCGCCTTGGATAATGTCTCGTAGCAGCATCATGCCGGCATCCTTACCGTCGATTTCTCCTGCATGAATTCCCGCCTGCACTAGCACTGTCGGTTTAGTGTTTTGTTTGAGGCGTGCCGATTCATTAATGCCTTCACTGCTGACGATATACATCCAAATATCGCGCCCTTGTGGGCTCTTACCTAAACTCACCTTTTGTAATTTATCTGTCTCGCCCGCGAGTTTATCGAGCCAAGCGATAGTGGCATCGTAGCTTGGACTTTCAATACCGCCACTTTGCTCAAAGGGAGTCGCCCACTCGCTATCAACACTTAACATGAGCGATTCGCTGGCGCCATGCCAAGTGATGCTGGGCGGTAAAATCGCATCGTTGACAAAGGTGTTGGCTCGTTCAGGAATGGGCGCTGGTTGTGCTTCTGGCGCCGTAACTGTGGTATCGGCAAGTACATTAGTCGCAGTTTCAGTTGCTTGGCTATTCGCTGCTGGACTTGCATCCTGTGACGTTGTGATTACTGGGGAGCCAACTGCCAATGTTTCTGTGGTAGAGGCTTGCGCCATAGTGGCTGCCGGAGTTGTTTGGGCTGTGGTTTTCGCATCATTGGCAAAAGCATTCCCAGGGGACAGATTGCCCGTAGAGAGACAGGCAATGGCGATAACGGAGAAAGAAAACAAGCGCATGAAAAGAGTCCATCTATCGAATTTTTATTAGGACGGTATCTTTTCATTAAACGCCCCGTTAACGCAAGGGCGGTTAAGGGTTATCCGGTATTTCTGACATGGATTTAAGCACTAAGCGGAATGGGACAAATCGACTAAGCCGTTTTGTTGGGCGTTATCTGAGAAGCTGGCCGCTTGTGATAGGCAATGTCGATAATGGCAATGTCTTTATAAAGTGCTTCGACGGCAATCGCGAGCTGATAAATCAGCCAGCTATAACCTGTGAGTGCAAATCCCTGCGGCACTTGGTCGTTTACGGCGGTCACTGGATCAGCGGTTGATGCTTGAGTGGCTGCGACTAGGGCAAGCTGGAGTCTGTGTTGTAATTCTTGATCTAAGCATTCTGGTAGTGTCGGTAATTGTTGAGCTTTACCCGCTACAAATTCTGCAAGTTGTTGCAAATAGAAGGCAAGCTCAGAGGCAACCGCATTAATCTGCAGATAGGCGTCTTTGTCTTCTTCCTGCCAGCGGGTTAAGGGTAAGAGTTCGAGTAAGGTGATTAAGCGCACTTGTTTATTGGCTAACTGCGACAGTAGCACTTTGTGTTTTTTGAGGGTTTGACTTTCCCATTCCAAGGAGAAAAACAGTTTCTTTTGAGTGAGTACGGCCTTCATCGCAGCCTCTAGTCTAGCGCGAAAATCGAGCTCATGATTGGCGGGTGCCTTAAGATGCTCGGCTAATACTTCGGCCATATTGTCGATGGCATTGGTGAGTTGGGAGCGCCAATCTTGTTTAGCTTTAATCGGAAAAATGAACAGTGAGACCAAAATAGCAATCACGCAGCCGGAGAGGATGTTGGCCGTGCGCCATAGTGCCTCAGAGGTGTCATGGTTGGCGTCGCCGACGACGATTATGATGGTAAATCCGGCCACTAAATAGGCATAGCTGTAACGTCCGGCCGAGATAAAACAAATCAAGCTAACGGCTAAGATCAGCAGGCTCATGATTAGCCAATAACTGTCCACGGTGGCAACTAACATCACCCCATAAGCTGAGCCTAAACAAGTGCCTATCGCCCTTTGTAGCGACTTTTCAATCGCGCCGCCTACCTGAGGTAAACTCATCATAATGATCACTATCGTGACCATGCTCCAAATAAAATGCGGTGGCGCCCAAATGGCATTAATAGTGACAGCAACGAGTAAGGCTAGCCCGAGCTTTAGGGCGTGAATTGAGCGGAAATGGCGATAGATAAAGTCGGCAAAGGGTGTGGCTGGGGCAAATACAGACATAGGGCAAAATTCCTTTGAGCTAACTTAGCGATGTTAATCTGGTGGCAGTATCGCAGAAAAACCGTGTCACTTGCGGCCATAGCGCCATAAAGAAATGTAAATTGCGAAATCTAGCAAATTGAGCTTAGTGGATGGCGCGGGAGAGATCACATTAACACTCAGATTAAATAGGCTTAACTTATGCGTGTAGAGGCAGGCCATTATACCGTGCTGCAGATATAAAAAAGGCTTGAATAAGCGTTGCCTATTCAAGCCTATATTCAAAGTGTTTGAGTTAGCTTAAGCTGCGCTCACTATCCGCTTTAACGTCAACTTCTGTGTATTTATCCATAATCAAGGCACAAGCCGCATCGCCAGTGATATTGAGTGCGGTACGGATCATGTCAAAAACCCTGTCTAACGCAAACAGCAAAGGTAAACCATCGATAGGAATTCCTGCAGCTAACAGCACTGCCACCACTAAGAAGGATGGGCCTGGCACACCAGCTTGACCAATTGCACCTAAGGTTGAGGTGAAAATAATGGCCGCATAGGCTGTCATCGATAGATCAACGTTATACATTTGGGCGAAGAACATGGCCACTAAACCATAATAAATCGCGTTGCCGCTCATATTAATGGTGGCGCCTAACGGCAGTACAAAAGCCGTGGTTGCCTTAGAGACTTTAAGATCTTCCTCACAGGTTTCCATATTCACTGGCAGAGTCGCCATTGAAGAGGCGGTCGATAATGCCATCACCTGTGGTTTCTTCATTGCCGAAATAAACTGGCGCGCCGACACTCTTGAGAAGAGTTGTACCACTAATGGGAAGAAGATAAAGCCGTAGATCAGAATCGCAGCCACAAACACGGCGAATAACTTAAACACGACTTCTAGTGCATCGAAACCGAAGGTACCGACAGAATCGGCCATCAAACCAAATACACCGATAGGGGCAATGATCATCACGCAGTTGATCATCCACACAAAGGCATCGACGACTGTGTTGAGTGCGGCCAAAATAGGCTTAGCGCCATCGCCTTTAACTTTAGTCAGTGCGATGCCGAAGAAGATACTAAAGACTAAGATTTGTAATATGTTACCGCCGTTCAGCGACTCGAACACATTGGTTGGGATCATGCCGATAAAGGTATCCATTACCCCGGGTAATGCGCCATGTTCCTTGGTTACTTCCATCAAGTCTGTGCTGCTGTGGGCGGTAAAATCAACGCCTGCACCCGGTTGGAACAGATTACCCATCAAGAGTGCAAGCACAACGGCAAAGCCCGACGTGACAATAAAAAAGCCGAAAGTGCCAATGCCAATCTTACCCGCCGATGGGCTATCGCCTAAGCTCGCTGCTCCGCTGATGATAGAAACCAATACCAGTGGTATCACTAGCATTTTGATTAAATGGATGAAAATGGTTCCGAGTGGTGCAAACACACTTGCACTCTCACCCATCATAAAACCCACCAGTGCGCCGATAATCATGGCAATAACCACTTGCACACCAATGTTACCTAATAAACTCTTGCTCTTCATTCTTGCGAAACTCCCCAGTTGCCGCAGCATTTTGTGTCATGCACAGACGATTTGAACCTAGATGACTCAAGCTTTAGTGATTAAGGCTTACTCTAGGCTAAAGGTTCACTCTATGTTAAAGGCAAATGCCCGACATTTTTGACCGAGTAAAGTACCACAATTGCATAGCAGGGGATTGTGAAACATCACTAACCTTGGTTTCAAAATAACCAAAGTCTAAATCACGCTAACGTTAAATGAGGAATGCTTAAATTTATGCGCTTAAAAATGAATAAAGCTTATTTATTTGTGGGATTTTAACTGCCGAATTGATGAATTGTGATTTTTACTTTGATGGGCGCAGATATCCTCTCGTATTCTTTGGGCGGCTTGAGTCGTTGGTCACCCATCTTTTATTTGTATGAATCATGAGAGTGGTTAATAGCTAAAAAACCTCCATGACCATTCAACTCTGTGACTCACTCTGTTTTCCCTATGACAACTCCATTTCGAGGACATTATGAACATCACCTCATTTTTTGGCCCGCCCGAATCGTTACAGTGCTGGATAAGAAAGTGCGTCGAACAACCTGGATTAAGTTATTGGCTGGTTTATCAAGATCTTGATGAAGGTGAATCCCTGCAACTGACCACTCCATTATTCCCGATAGTGAATGATATGAGAGACCTATTGGATGACGAAATCGATGCCTTTGAGGATAGCTTAGGCCGGAGTGACTATGGTTATCTGCTAAACATGGATCAAATCGAGGATGTGATCGATAACCTGATGCAGCAAAAAGCTCAGCCCAGTGAACAGGAACTGCTTGAAGCTATTATCTTTTACTATGAGCGAGATGCGTTTATAGATATTTAAGTGTTTATTTTTATTTTGTTGTTTCTATATAAAATAAAATTACGTGTTGTTAGCGGTAAAATACCGACGGTTAACGTCGGCATTTGCGTTTAAGGCGAGGTAATAAGTTGTGCACCATTTAGTGGTTATTGAGGTATTGAGCGCCTGTTTATTATGAATTCAATTTCGCAAGCACTCTGAATACCTCTTGAACGCCCTAAGGCATTGCGGGGAAGGAGAGCGAGCTGCCAATCCCTAGAGGCAAGCCAAAGGCCCAGTAAGCCAATAAGAAACCGCTCCAAAGTAGGAGAAAACTGATTGAAAATGGCAACATCAGCGCCACTAAGGTGCCTATGCCTGATTCCTTAACGTATTTTTGGCAAAACACCACAATTAACGGAAAGTAAGGCATCAGTGGGGTGATGATATTAGTGGATGAGTCGCCCACTCGGTAAGCGGCTTGAGTCAAATCCGGTGACACACCTAGTTCCATTAACATGGGTACCATAATGGCGCCAATCAATGCCCATTTGGCTGAGGCGGAACCCACTAATAGATTGACGAACGCCGTGAGAAACACAATTCCCACCAAAGTCACACCCATAGGAAGGGCTAATTCCTTTAACGCCAACGCGCCTTTAATGGCCATTAATGCGCCTAAATTGGATTGACCAAAAGCATAAATAAACTGGGCGCAGAAAAAAGCCATGACGATGTAATAACCCATGCCGCTCATGGATTTGCTCATGCCTTGAATAATGGCTCTGTGGTTGTTTGCCGTGCCAGCGGCATAGCCATACACGATGCCGGGAATGAGGAAAAACACAAAAATAATCGCCACAATGGAGCGCATTAATGGCGCTGAAGCACTGGTTAGGGCGCCGTCAGTAGCACGCCAAGCAGAATGTTCACCATAGGCGGTTAATACTAATCCTAATGCACACAACAACATGGCGGCCATGGCGAATTTGAGTCCGCGGCGCTCATGGGGTTGCAGTTCATCTAGGGTTGGGAGCGTGCTGGGATCGCCATTCACCGCAGTGTTTTTTAGGCGCGGCTCGATAACTTTATCCGTTAAGAACCAGCCAACTAAGATAATTAAAATGGCAGAAGCCGAAGTAAAAAAGATGTTATTTAGTGGGTTAATCGTTAATGTCGCGGCCGCGGGGTCGGCTGATAATCTTGCCGCTGCCTGAGTTAAGCCCGCTAGCATAGGATCAAGGCTGGATGGCACGCCAACGGTCGCAGAAAAACCACCGGATACGCCAGCGAAAGCGGCGGCAATACCGGCTAAGGGATGACGACCCGCGGCATAGAAGATCACCGCGCCGAGTGGGATAACGAGTACATAACCCGCATCAACCGCGACATGGCTCAGGATACCCACGGCTATCAATACCGGGGTGAGTAACATCTTGGGGGTAACAGATAAAATCGAGCGCAGGCCAGCATTAATAAAGCCAGTATGCTCAGCAACGCCAAGCCCCAGCATAGCAACCAGCACGACACCTAGCGGCGGGAAAGTCACAAAGGTGGAGACTATGTTCGAGGTAAATGCAGTCAGTGCGCCGCCTTCGAGCATATTGACGACTTGAATCGGGTTGCCAGTACGAGGGTCGATTTCATCAAAACTGACACCCGATAATCCCCAAGAGATCAACCAGACTAAGCCCAGAAACATCGCAAATAATACTGCGGGGTCGGGCAGTTTGTTGCCGATGACTTCGACGCCATTGAGAAATCGCTGGAATCCAGTGACAGGTTTATGATTTTCCATTTGGGTGCCGCTTCCTAAAAATGATGATTGTTATCGGCGATTATAAAAACGCAGCATTAATTTAAGCTTGGTTTAACTAATCGATAAGAAATAAAACACATAAAAATCTATCGCAGTGGCTTTAGTGCGGGTGGATTTAATCATCACTAAATCAATTTAGCCGCAAATAAAAAGCGCGGGTTCATGACTGAACCCGCGCTTTTTTACTCAACAATGTGTTTGATTACATTATCCGAATGGATCCGCTACGCGCTTATGCCTTTGGACCTGCGTTACGGATAGCGTCTGACACTTGATACTTAGCGAAGTTTTTAGTGAAAGCTTCTGCTAGTTTCTGGGCGTATTCGGCATATAGCGCTTTATCGCCCCAAGTGTTGATTGGGTTGAGTAAATTGCTGTCTACGCCTGTGACTGCCACAGGAACGGCGAGGTTCAAGGTGTCTAAGTGGACAGTTTCCACATCTTTCAATTCACCGCTGACAATCGCATCGACGATGGCGCGGGTGGTTGGGATATCAAAACGTTTACCTACACCGTGTGGACCGCCAGTCCAGCCTGTGTTGACTAAGTACACTTGGCTACCGAATGACTCAATGCGCTTCATCAACAGTTCTGCGTACACGCCAGCAGGGCGAGGGAAGAAAGGTGCGCCGAAGCACGTTGAGAAGGTGGATTGAATCGCCGAGGTTGAGCCGATTTCAGTCGAGCCCACTTTGGCGGTATAGCCAGATAAAAAGTGGTATGCCGCTTGTTCTTTGGTCAGGATAGAAACCGGTGGTAATACGCCAGATACGTCGCAGGTTAAGAATACAACCGCATGTGGCTCAGCGCCGCAGTTGTCTTCTTTACGTTGGGCGATGTGCTCCAGCGGATAGGCTGCGCGAGTATTTTCCGTTAGGCTGCTGTCTTTGTAGTTAGGTACGCGGTGTTCGTCCATAACGACGTTTTCAAGTACAGTGCCGAAACGAATCGCATCCCAAATCACGGGCTCATTCTTCTGGCTTAAATCGATACATTTGGCGTAGCAACCGCCTTCAATATTGAATACGCCGCCAGGTGCCCAGCCGTGTTCATCGTCACCGATAAGGAAGCGTTTTGGATCGGCAGAGAGTGTGGTTTTACCTGTGCCAGATAAACCGAAAAATAGCGTAGTGTCGCCATCTTTACCTACGTTGGCTGAGCAGTGCATAGGTAGCACGCCTTGGGCTGGCAGTAGGAAGTTTTGTACTGAGAACATAGACTTTTTCATTTCGCCAGCGTATTTCAGGCCAGCGAGCAGCACTTTACGTTCGGCGAAGTTTAAAATCACGGTCGCATCTGAGTTAGTGCCATCACGTTCTGGTACGCAAACAAAGTCAGGGGCATTGATGATCTGCCACACTGGTTTGTCTTTACGATTAAATTCTTCAGGAATGATAAATAGATTGCGGGCGAACAGTTGGTGCCAAGCGTATTGTGTGGTGACTCGTACTGGTTGGTAATGTTCAGTGTCGGCACCGACTTCGAGATCAGATACAAACAGTTCTTTATCGGCTAGGTAAGCTTCAACCCGTGCCCATAAACCTTCAAAAGCACCTGGATCGAAAGCCTGATTGACTGGGCCCCATTCGATATCAGCTTCTGAACTGGGTTCTCTTACAATGAAACGATCGCCAGGTGAGCGACCGCTGCGAGCGCCTGTTTTAGCAACTAATGCGCCATTGGCTGTCAATTCACCTTCGCCGCGTAGCAGGGCAAATTCGACAAGTTGTGCTGTTGAGGGGTTAAAGTGAACGCGGTTTAATCCATCCGCCATAGTGAGGTCTCCATTTGATTTGTAAGGTTATTTTAATATCGATCGTCTGCCGATTTAATTTTATTTATCGCCTGAGTCGTGCTAGGTGACAAAGTGAGGGCGATTGTAGCCTAAGCCGAGTGCAATGTGTGAGGGGATTATAGGTATGAATAAAAAATGGGCGCCAAATAGGGCGCCCATTTTTTAGCGGGAGTCGTTTTACTGCTGGGTTGTTGATGTTTGACCGTTAGCAAATAAGGTTGCTACGTCTATGGCATCAAAGGTGTATTTAGCGTGGCAATATTCGCAACCCATTTCTATCTTGCCATCTTCGGCGAGTATGGCTTCGATTTCTGCTTGATCTAAGGTTTTGATCGCGCCGGCACTGCGTTCATGGGAACAAGTGCATTTAAAGCTAACATCGATAGGATCAAATAAGCGTACTTCTTCCTGATGATAGAGGCGATGTAACACGCTTTCTGCATCAAGAGTAAATAGCTCTTCGGCCTTGATGGTCGACGTCAGTTGGCTCAAGTGTTCGAAGTCGGCGTTGTGATCTTGCTGGCTTGGCAGAATTTGTAGGAACATGCCCGCCGCTTGTTTGCCGTCGGCAAATAACCAAATTCCTGTTGGTAACTGTTCAGATTGATTGAAGTATTCTTCAACACAGGCCGCAAGCGTTGGCTTGTCTAGTGCAACGACACCTTGGTAGCGTTCACCTTCATCGGGTGTTAAGGTGATGACCATATAGCCTTGGCCGAAGAGTTCTGTGAGGCTAGCATCATCGGCGAGTTCAGCATTCCAGCGAGCCACACCGCGTAACTCTTGTAAATTGTTACCGTTGATCACCGCTAAAGAAACAGGGCCGTTGCCTTGTAACTGTACGCTGATATCACCGCTAAATTTCAATGTAGCGGTTAATAGTGAGGTGGCTGCCATTAATTCACCCAGTAGCACTTGCAGTACGGCTGGGTATTCTTGGGCGCTGATCACTTGTTGATAGCTGTCTTGTAACTGCACCAGTTCACCGCGCACATCGGCATTATCGAACAAGTAGCGGTGTAAAGTATCTTGGTTCATCGTGTATCTCACTGTTAAAGGTCTTTAAAGCGCATGAGCTGGCGTCGTTGCTTTTTATCTGGTTTCTGATCGGGTATCGGGTTATTGAGCATGTGGAGGCGTCGTTGCTCAGCATTAATGGCCCGTTTAGCCAGACTTGTCGCGGTTTCTTCGTACAATTCTTGTGCAATCGAACCACTTTGGCGTAATTGCGATAATTTTTTTATGACGATCTCTTTATCGTCATATCCTTGGCGTATCTTAAGGACGGCGCCTATCTCGGCATTCCTACTAGATTTGGCACGCTGGCCGTTGTAATGTACTTTGCCGCCGTTAATCATTTCTTTGGCGATGGCACGGGTTTTATAAAAACGTGCAGCCCAAAGCCACTTATCGAGTCGAATGTCTGTTTTATCGCTTTGACCTTGAGTCATAGTGTCTCCAGCTAAAAGATCGATGAGTTCACATGCCGAGCAAGAAAATGCGTCAAGAGCATTTCTATTATGTTAAAGGGTGGCGTGCTTCACACCCTTTTATGGCGGGCAAAGTTAGCATAATTGGCCTATTTTCGCCAATTTGAATGCTGTTATGGGCTTGTTGCCAAATGCTGCCTAGGTTAGCATGAGACGGTAATCGCCTAATTATTATAATCAGAACAGAGACCTGTATCGAGGGTCCACATAAAATATGGATTTATTAGATAAAGTTATCGCAAAAGCCATTGGCATGCCCCATAAGCCCTTAAGCCGGATAGTCTTCTGGTTGGGTTTTATTGTGATCATGTTGTTAGCCGCGCAAATTACATGGAAATTAGTGCCTACTAGCTCATCACCCAGTGCTTGGTCGCCAACGCCCGTTAACCTGACGGGTAAAGGTGCTGGGCAGGTTGATCTTGCGGGTTTACAGCAGCTTGGTCTCTTTGGTAAGGCAGATGCTAAATCTGAAAAGCCAAAAACTGAGGTTGTTGAGACTGTGACCGACGCGCCTAAGACCACGCTCTCTATTCAGCTCACTGGCGTTGTTGCATCGACAGCAGATCAGAAAGGCTTAGCGATCATTGAGTCAAACGGCAGCCAAGAGACCTACAGCTTAGGCGATAAAATTAAGGGCACTTCGGCATCACTGAAAGAAGTCTATGCCGATCGTATTATCATCACTAACGCTGGCCGTTACGAGACATTAATGCTCGATGGCTTAGTTTACACTAGCCAAAGCCCAGCCAATCAACAGTTACAACAAGCTAAGACTAATAAGACTGGCTCGGCAGTGAGCCGTGTCGATCAACGTAAAAATGCCGAAATCTCCCAAGAACTCGCCGAATCCCGCACCGAATTGTTAGCCGACCCTAGCAAGATCACCGATTATATTGCCATTTCGCCTGTCAGACAGGGTGATGCTGTGGCGGGATATCGCTTGAATCCAGGGAAAGACGCCAATTTGTTTAAGCAGACGGGTTTTAAAGCTAACGATTTAGCCAAATCGATTAATGGATACGACTTGACCGTAATGAGTCAAGCGTTAGAAATGATGAGCCAATTACCCGAGTTAACCGAAGTTTCTATTATGGTTGAGCGGGAAGGACAATTGGTTGAAATCATGTTTAGTTTGCCGCAATAACACGCGTTAGAGGAAAGAAAAAGAATGAATAACAAAAGGATTCGACGCAAGCTGATTGCTGGGGTTGTTGCGGGTGCAGCCATGTTCTCCTCCCAATTTGCTTGGTCTGAACAGTATGCGGCCAACTTTAAAGGCACGGATATTCAAGAATTTATCAATATAGTTGGTAAAAACCTGAATAAGACCATCATAGTTGACCCGACAATTCGCGGCAAAATCAACGTTCGCAGTTATGATCTGTTGAACGATGAACAGTATTACCAGTTTTTCCTCAACGTCTTACAAGTTTACGGTTATGCCATCGTTGAGATGGAAAATAACGTTATTAAAGTCATTAAAGACAAAGATGCCAAAACCGCTGCAATTCGAGTCGCTAACGATAACGACCCCGGCCTTGGTGATGAAATGGTGACGCGTATCGTGGCCTTGTATAACACTGAGGCTAAGCAATTAGCGCCGTTATTGCGCCAACTTAATGATAATGCGGGTGGTGGCAACGTAGTGAACTACGACCCTTCCAATGTCTTGATGTTGTCTGGCCGTGCTGCGGTAGTGAACAAGTTAGTCGAAATTATCCGCCGAGTGGATAAGCAAGGCGATACCTCGGTGCAAGTGGTGCCGTTAGAATTTGCCTCCGCGGGTGAAATGGTACGAATTATCGATACCCTTTATCGTGCTACCGCTAACCAATCCCAATTGCCAGGCCAAGCGCCAAAAGTGGTTGCTGACGAACGTATCAATGCCGTAGTCGTGAGCGGTGATGAGAAGAGCCGCCAACGTGTGGTCGAGCTTATCCGTCGTCTCGATGCCGAACAAGCCAGCACAGGTAACACAAAAGTTCGTTATCTACGTTATGCCAAAGCAGAAGATTTAGTTGAAGTGCTGACCGGTTTTGCCCAAAAGTTGGAAGGCGAGAAAGATCCGAGCGCTCAGGCTGCAGGTGGTAAACGCCGTAATGAAATCAATATCATGGCGCATACTGAAACCAACGCCTTAGTGATCAGTGCTGAACCCGATCAGATGCGCACTATCGAGAGCGTGATTAATCAACTCGACATCCGCCGTGCTCAGGTACTCGTAGAAGCCATTATCGTGGAAGTCGCCGAAGGCGATAGCGTCGGCTTTGGGGTCCAATGGGCCGCGAAAGCGGGTGGTGGTACTCAGTTTAATAACTTAGGCCCAACCATAGGTGAAATTGGTGCAGGTGTATGGCAGGCGCAAGATCAAGAAGGGACATTCATCACTAACCCGAGCACTGGTCAGGTGATAGGTCAAAACCCGAGTACTAAGGGAGATGTGACGCTACTCGCCCAAGCCTTAGGTAAAGTGAACGGTATGGCTTGGGGCGTGGCCATGGGCGACTTTGGTGCCTTAATTCAAGCAGTGTCGAGTGACACTAACTCAAACGTACTGGCAACGCCTTCTATTACGACCTTAGATAACCAAGAGGCCTCGTTTATTGTGGGTGACGAAGTGCCTATTCTGACAGGTTCTACCGCCAGCTCGAGCAACAGTAACCCATTCCAAACCGTTGAGCGTAAAGAGGTTGGGGTTAAACTGAAAGTGGTGCCGCAGATCAACGAAGGCAGCTCAGTTAAGCTGACGATTGAACAGGAGGTTTCTGGGGTTAACGGTAATACAGGCGTGGATATTTCCTTCGCGACTCGTCGCTTAACCACTACCGTTATGGCGGATTCTGGTCAAATTGTGGTACTCGGTGGTTTGATCAACGAAGAAGTACAAGAAAGTATACAAAAAGTACCGTTCTTGGGGGATATCCCTATTCTAGGACATTTGTTTAAATCTTCCTCGAGCAAAAAAACGAAGAAAAACCTCATGATCTTCATCAAGCCAACGATTATACGTGATGGCATCACGATGGAAGGGATTGCTGGACGTAAATATAATTATTTCAGAGCATTACAGCTTGAACAGCAAGAGCGTGGCGTTAACTTAATGCCTGATACTAAAGTGCCTGTACTAGATGAATGGAATCAGTCTGAGTATTTACCACCTGAAGTTAACGAGATTTTAGAGCGTTATAAAGAAGGTAAAGGCTTAGAGACTCAGATGCGTAAAACGGATCCGACGCTCAAAACACTCGATGAAAACAAAAACAAAGATAAAACCAATGAGTGAAATTCAACTATCCCAAGTCGATGACCTCAGCCAAGTCTCTAATGAGCTAGGCCTTGAAGCTGAAGGTGATGAGGTATTTCGTTCGAGCAGTAAAGAGCGTTTACCTTTTGCCTTTGCACACCGCCACGATGTGGTGCTCGCGCTGGGTGAAACGGGCGAGTTAAGCTTGTTCTATACGAGTAAAACACCGTTAACGGCTATGCTCGAAGCGCGGCGTTATTCGGGTGTTGATTTGCCTTTGGTTAAGCTCGAAGTGGCGAAGTTTGAGGCCAAACTCACTCAGGCATATCAGGCGAACTCGTCTGAAGCGCAGCAGTTGATGGAAGACATAGGCAACGAGATGGATTTATTCACCCTTGCCGAAGAGCTGCCGCAGACCGAAGACTTGCTCGAAGGTGATGATGATGCGCCTATCATCAAACTGATTAATGCCTTGTTATCTGAAGCGATTAAAGAAGAAGCGTCGGATATCCATATCGAAACCTACGAGAAACAGCTTGTGGTGCGTTTCCGTATCGATGGTGTGCTCAAGGAGGTCCTCAAGCCAAACCGTAAACTGTCGTCGCTGTTAGTCTCGCGGATTAAGGTTATGGCTCGCCTCGATATCGCCGAAAAACGTGTGCCACAGGATGGCCGTATTTCGCTGCGTATCGCAGGTCGTGCGGTAGATGTGCGGGTATCGACCATGCCATCGAGCCACGGTGAACGTGTTGTACTGCGTCTGCTGGATAAAAATACTGGCAACCTAGATTTAGAGCAATTGGGGATGACAGACAGTATTCGCGTTAAGTTTGAAGATCTTATTCGTCGCCCTCACGGGATCATTTTGGTGACTGGCCCAACGGGCTCGGGTAAAAGTACCACTTTGTATGCGGGTTTGACGGAGATCAACTCCAAAGACACCAACATACTCACAGTAGAAGACCCTATCGAATACGAGTTAGACGGTATTGGTCAGACCCAAGTTAACACTAAGGCCGACATGACCTTTGCTCGTGGTCTGCGCGCTATTTTGCGTCAAGATCCCGATGTCGTGATGATAGGTGAGATCCGTGACCTCGAAACTGCGCAAATTGCGGTGCAAGCGTCACTCACTGGCCACATGGTGATTTCAACCCTGCATACCAACACAGCCTCTGGCGCGATTACACGTTTGCAAGACATGGGCGTAGAGCCTTTCCTCGTGTCTTCAAGTTTACTCGGTGTGTTGGCTCAACGTTTGATCCGAACCCTTTGTCCTAAATGTAAAATCGAGCATGTGCCCGATGCGCGTGAGCGTGAGTTGCTGGGCATAGCTGCCGATGACGACAGACGTATTTTCCGTGCCAATGGCTGTAAATCCTGTGGTAACAATGGCTACCGTGGTCGAACCGGTATTCATGAGCTATTACTGGTTGACGATAATGTGCGTGAATTGATCCATGGCGGCCGCGGAGAGTTAGCCATCGAAAAGTATATTCGTCAGTTTGTACCAAGTATTCGTCACGATGGCATGAGCAAAGTGCTCGCGGGCATTACCACTCTCGAAGAAGTGCTACGTGTGACTCGCGAGGAGTAATTTATGCCAGCATTTGAATATAAGGCACTGGATGCCAAGGGAAAGCAGCTTAAGGGCGTGATTGAGGCGGATACCGCCAGACACGCCCGCAGCCAACTGCGCGATCAGCGCATGATGCCCTTGGAAATACTGCCTGTTACTGAAAAAGAAGCCAAAGCTAAGAGCAGCAGTTTTTCGTTTTTCAAACGTGGTATTTCAGTTGCTGAATTAGCTTTGATCACCCGCCAAATTGCGACCTTAGTGGCCGCGGGTTTACCGATTGAAGAATCCCTTAAAGCCGTTGGTCAGCAGTGCGAGAAAGATCGTCTCGCGAGCATGATTATGGCGGTACGTTCTCGGGTGGTGGAAGGTTATAGTCTGGCCGATTCCTTGGCTGAATTTCCGCATATTTTCGATGATTTATACCGTGCCATGGTGGCCTCGGGTGAAAAGTCCGGTCACTTAGAAGTGGTGCTTAATCGTCTGGCGGATTATACCGAGCGACGCCAACAGCTTAAATCTAAGCTGACCCAAGCCATGATTTATCCCGCGGTTTTGACCACAGTGGCGATAGGGGTGATTTCAATCCTGCTAGCAGCGGTAGTGCCTAAAGTGGTCGGACAGTTTGAGCACATGGGCGCCGAGTTACCCGCTTCGACCCGCTTCTTGATTTCTGCCTCTGACTTTGTTCAAAACTATGGTGTGTTTGTGGTCATCGCCTTAGTGCTGCTGTTTGCACTCTTTCGGCGCATGTTAAAGTCACCTGCGTTTCGGATGAAGTACGATAATTTTTTATTGAGCATGCCAGTTGTTGGCCGCGTGAGTAAGGGATTAAATACGGCGCGTTTTGCTCGGACGTTAAGTATCTTATCTGCCAGTTCAGTGCCTTTGCTCGATGGTATGCGTATTGCGAGTGAAGTGTTGCAGAATATGCGAGTGCGGGCCGCAGTTGACGATGCGACCGCACGCGTGCGGGAAGGAACTAGCTTAGGTGCAGCGTTGACTAATACTAAGTTGTTTCCGGCTATGATGTTATACATGATTGCGTCGGGCGAGAAGAGTGGTCAACTTGAGCAGATGTTAGAGCGGGCCGCCGATAACCAAGACAGGGAATTCGAAGGTAACGTCAACATAGCATTGGGTGTATTCGAGCCTATGCTGGTGGTCAGTATGGCGTGTGTTGTGCTCTTTATTGTGATGGCAATTTTGCAGCCAATTTTAGCCTTGAATAACTTGATTAGCGGTTAATTTTTGAATTTATGGATTATGACCAAGTCGATTGGCATAGGATTTTTTAGGAGAAGTAGTCGATGCAAATGAACAAGAAACATCAAGGTTTTACCTTACTCGAAGTGATGGTTGTTATCGTGATTTTAGGGATTTTAGCCTCTATGGTTGTGCCTAACTTGATGGGTAACAAAGACAAGGCTGACCAACAAAAAGCCGTGTCTGACATAGTTGCACTCGAAAATGCCTTAGATATGTATAAGTTAGATAACGGTGTCTATCCATCGACCGAACAAGGCTTAGAAGCATTAGTGCAAAAGCCTACGATTTCGCCTGAGCCACGTAACTACCGTGAAGATGGTTATGTAAAACGTTTGCCAGAAGATCCATGGCGCAATAACTACCTGTTGTTAAGCCCTGGCGAAAACGGCAAGTTAGATATTTTCAGTGCAGGCCCCGATGGTCAACCAGGTACCGAAGATGACATCGGTAACTGGAATTTACAGAATTTCCAATAAGATGCTAAAGCTGCGTCACGCTGGTTTCACCTTAATGGAGGTGATGCTAGTGATTTTGTTGATGGGGCTCACGGCTGCGGCTGTGACTATGTCTATCGGCAATTCTGGGCCGCAACAGGCCTTAGATAGAACGGCGCGGCAGTTTATTGCGGCCACTGAAATGGTGCTTGATGAAACCGTTTTAAGTGGCCAGTTTATTGGTATTGTGATTGAGAAAACCAGTTATCAGTTTGTTTTTTATAAAGAAGGTAAGTGGGAGCCTTTGGATAAAGACAGACTCTTATCTGAAAAGCAAATGGAGCCAGGGGTTGTACTGAACTTAGTGCTCGATGGTTTACCTTTGGTACAAGAGGATGAGAAAGACGATTCTTGGTTCGAAGAACCGCTGATTGAACCCTCTGCCGATGATAAGAAGAAACACCCTGAGCCACAGGTCATGCTATTCCCGAGCGGTGAAATGAGCGCTTTTGAGCTGACGTTTATCGCTAAAACTAACAAAGGCCAGCAGGCCGAAACGTTAGTGGTCGGTGATGCGCTGGGTAGATTAACCATAGGGCGCCCCGATGAAACGCGTTAAGGGCATGACCCTACTCGAAGTGATTGTGGCCCTTGCCGTATTTTCGATTGCGGCCGTGTCTATCACTAAAAGTTTGGGCGAGCAGATGGCAAACATGCCGATTCTGGAATCGCGCACTTTGGCACAGTGGGTGGCTGATAATCAGATGGTCGATGCCAGACTTGATCCACAGTTTCCTGAAATCGGTAAAAAAGAAGGTCAAGTTGAGCTCGCAGGAAAGGATTGGTATTGGCGTAAAGAAGTGGTGAAAACGACGGACGATAATTTTCGTATGATCCGCATAAGTGTGAGTGAAGACGAACGCTATCAGCGTATTGCCGCACAAGTGAGCAGTTATGTCCTTAAAACTAACTAGTGCGCAGCGGGGATTCACCCTGCTGGAAATGCTGATCGCCATCGCGATTTTCGCCATGATAGGTTTGGCTTCTAATGCGGTACTCAGCACAGTGCTGACTAACGATGAAGTGACACGCGCGTTTTCAACTCGGCTTAAAGCTCTACAGCAAGGTTTTGGTGCGATTGAGCGTGATCTCGCGCAAATGGTGGCGCGCACACCAAGATTACTCGAAGGTGGTCGAGGTTCGACCGTCTTCCAAACGGGCAATGATATCTTAGATTCGGAATCGGAAGCCTTAGTGTTTTACCGTTTAGGCTGGTTAAATCCCGACGGTTTATTACCGCGAGGCAGCTTACAGTCTGTGGCGTATGTGGTGCATGAAGGGCGGCTGGAACGTTGGTATTTTCCTTATCCTGAGCCTGAGTTTGGCGCCGAGCCAATTAAGACAGTGATTATCGACAAAGTGCTGTCGGTGGAATATTCCTTCTTCATGGAAGATAAGTGGGAGCGCAAAGTCGAGGCGACTAAGTTGCCTAAAGCGATCGCCATGGAGATTGAGATTGAAGGTTTAGGCAAGATCCAACGTAAGTTCTTGTTGCCGCTGGGTGCTGTTGCACCAGAAAAGTCTAAGGATGACGATAATAAAGACGAAAATCCTGACGATACGAACAAAGATAAAGACAAAGATGGTGATGGAGTCGATGATGGCTCGGGGAACGATCCTGGTGATCCAGGTGATGGTGACCCTGAAGATGAGGGCCGCGAATGAGAACCCAATCTCGGTCTAAACAGCGCGGTGTCGCACTGATAGTTGTGCTCTTGATTGTGGCCATGGTGGTGATTATCGCGACAAATATCACAGGTCGTAATCAGTTATCCATGCGTCGAACGTTGAACTTGGCCCAGTACGATCAAGCCTATTGGTATGCGATTTCTGCCGAAGAACTGGCGAAGAAGATTTTAAAACAAGATTTAGACGACTCGGAAGGTCGAGTCCACAGGCAACAATATTGGGCCATGGCCGATGTGGTGTTTCCGGCGGAATACGGTGAAATTGCTGGCAAGATCACTGATATGCGGGCCTGTTTTAACTTAAATGCCCTGTCTGTGACCACGAAAGAGGTGGAAAACAGTCAACCTAAGCTGCCGCTGGCGGCGAAGCAATATAAGGCCTTGTTGGTGAGTTTAGGGATGGACGACTTTAGTGCGGACCGTCTGACCCAGACCTTAAAAGATTATATCGACGAAGACACCACTGCTAGCCCTTATGGTGCCGAAGATGCGGAATACGAAGCGCGAAATGTGCCTTACCGTGCGGCCAATACGCTGATGAATCATCGCAGTGAATTACGGGCAGTGATGGGATACACCCAAGATATCTATTTGAAACTCTTGCCCTATGTATGCGTTATCCCTGGCAATGACAGGCAATTACTGAATGTGAATACCTTGGAAGTCGAGCAAGCGGCGCTGTTAGCTGGCATGCTTGATAATCAGATTTCGGTCGGCGAAGCAGAAAGCATTATCAACCAACGCCCCGGCGATGGCTTTGCCAAAATCGAAGATTTTTATGAAAGCTCATCTATGGGCTCGATCAAGTGGGAAGGTGCCATGAAGTCCAGCTTTGTCATCGATAGCCAATATTTTTTATTGGCCTCGGGGGCGAAGGTTGATAACGCCGTATTTAGAATGGAAAGTGTGCTCAATAAGAGCGGCGGCAATAAAATGGAAGTGCTCACCCGTCAGTTTGGTGGCCAAAAATAATGGCAGTGCTCACCCGGCAGAATCTGGTGGACAAAAATAATAGCAGTGCTCACCCGGCAGGGTTTGATGTTGGTGGGCAAAAATAATGGCAGTGCTCACCCGGCAGAATCTGGTGGACAAAAATAATAGCAACGAGCTCAGTCACGCTTTCTTGACTGGGACTGGTGGAGAAAAACTGTGAGTGAACGGCTATTTATTCGCTTAGGCAGAACAGCAGAGCAAGCGTGCTCTTGGCTCGTTTGGTCGGAGCAAGAACAGGAAATTATCGCTTCTGGTGAGCTCGCCAATGCCCAAGGTTTGTCGACCTTAACCGAGCGTGCGGGCAATCGTCCCGTCGATGTGTTAGTGCCCGCAGCGGCAATGACACTCACTAGTGTGCATTTGCCCGAAAAAGGCCAACGCCAAGCCTTGAAAGCCTTGCCTTTTATGCTCGAAGAAGCCTTAGCCGATGATGTCGATGCTATGCATTTTACTGTTGGTCCACGTGACGGTGACGCCTTAAGTGTGGTCGCAGTGGCACATGAGCAAATGCAGACTTGGCTGAGTTGTTTGACCGAAGCGGGTTTAAAAGTGAAGCGCATTGTGCCTGATTGTTTAGCCTTGCCATTGCAAGAGTGCCAATGGGCGGCAATGAATTTTGGCAATGAGCTATTGCTGCGTACCGGATTAGCTTCGGGCCAGAGCTTACCTCTGCCTTGGTTGCCAATTGCGTTAGAACAACTTAGGCCCACACAGGGTGAGGTCTCTGTCGCCAGTTACACCGAGATGCAACTTGAGGGGGTCGAGCTTAAGCCGCAGTCACTTGAGCTACCTATGTTAGTGTTAGCCCGCGGCATTTTGCATGCGCCAGTGAATTTACTGAGCGGCGTTTACACGCCGAAGCGTGAATACAGCAAACAGTTGATGATGTGGAAAAGTGCGGCCATCGTTATTGCCATCGCGTGCGTGCTGGCCTTAGTGAATAAAGGGCTGACTATACATCAAGTCAATGGTCAGGTTGCCGATCTTAAAGCCCAGAGTGAATCCATTTATCAGCAAGTGATCCCGGGAAATTCGCGCATTGTTAACCTACGTTCGCAGATGGAAAGTCAATTACGTGCATTGCAGGGACAGGGCAGTGGTGCCGAGTTTTTTGCTATGCTCGATGGTTTACAGGATGCCTTTAAGCAAGTGCCTGAACTTAAACCTAATAGCTTAAGATTCGAAAGCGCTCGTAACGAGATCCGCATGCAAGTGAGTGCGAAAAATTACGCACAAATCGAGAAGTTTAAAGAGATTGTCGGTCGTCGTTTTCAACTCGATGGCGGCACTATGAATAGCGGTGAAGAGCAAGTCACCAGTACCTTAACTTTGAGGAGCAAATAAGATGGATAATTTGCGGACTTGGTGGCAAGGGCTCGCATCGCGCGAGCAGCAGTTAGTAGGCTTTTGCTCGGTATTTTTAGTCATTGGTATTTTTTATTGGGGTGTTTGGACGCCGATTGCCAATGCTGAAGCCGATGCATTACGTAACCTCAATGCACAACAACAGACGTTGAACTATGTAAAACAAACGGCGAATAAAATAGCGAGTCTTAAGCAGAACGGTGCTAAGCCAACTACGTCGGGCAGTTTAAGCTCAGTGGTTAACCAAACTGCGGGCAATTATGGGTTAGTGATTACTCGCATGCAGCCCCAAGGCGATAAGATCCAAGTGTGGATGGACGATGTTCCTTTTGATGCCTTGTTAGGTTATTTGAGTGAATTAGTGCAGAAGAAAGGACTTTCACTCGAAAGTGTTGATTTGGCTGAGGCCGATGTACCTGGCTATGTCAAAGTGAGACGTATCCAATTAGCGCAATAAATTAAGGTGTAGCTGTGAGTTTGATAAAAAAAGTCATCATAGGCGTACTGATTTATTTAATATTTTTAGTCGTTCTATTCCCCGCTAAGATTGCGATAGCGTTAGCCCCATTGCCCGCGAATATCAGTGTTTCGGGTGTGAGTGGCAGTATTTGGTCTGGCAGCGTAGAAACCTTAAGTATGCCGCAGCGCCAGGTAGAGCAAGTGCGTTGGGATCTGAGTCCTTGGGCGCTATTTTTAGGTAAAGTGAAAGTTGATTTTCAAGTGGGCAGCCGCGCAACACCTGTCAGTGCTAAGGGATTAATTTCTTGGTCTATGGGAGGCTTAAGTGCGAAGGGGTTACGTTTCGAAGCGCCGGATAGCTTTTTACTCGGCAATGCAAAACTGCCTTTTAAAACCGAAATATCCGGTGAAGTCAGCCTATTAGTCGAGACGTTAGAGCAAGGTAAGCCTTGGTGTGAACAGTTGTCTGGTAAGCTGTTTTTGAATCAAACCAATGTTAAGAATCAGTTTGGTAACTATCCTCTAGGTAATATTGAACTCGGACTGAGTTGTGTCGAAGGCAAAGCGCAATTGGCCACAGATGAAACCAAGAACCAGCTTGGTATTGTTGGTACCTTACAGTTAGATGAAGGCAATATGGTGAAGGTTGAGGCTAAGATTAAAGAAACGGCAGAGCAACCAGAAGATATGCGTGAGTCGCTGAATATTTTAGGTAAGCGTGGTGCGGATGGTTATTTCCCTGTGGTATATCAGGGGCGGATCCCTGGGTTATAGCGCTGTTTTAGATGAGCACTTAAACTTAATGTGAGTGCTCAGATGTGAAGGGCGTAATGCGAGAGTTGCGATTAAATGTCCGATCATAAAACAATACGATGAATAGAAACGAAGGCACCTTAGGTGCCTTTTTTATAGCCTTTTTATCGCGTTAGATCAGTCAGTAGTGAGTGATAGTCGGTAATCGCGGGGAAATCTTGAAAGACTTTGATTGGTTTTTTACTGTCTGGGTTAGCAATCCCTAATTGATGACCCACACCGGCAAGTTTTGCGGCCTTGAGTATGGGTTCGCTATCGTCGATAAAGAGACAGCGACTTGGTTCAAGGTTGAATTGCTTAAACAAGGTCTGCCAAAATTGTGGGTGTTCCTTAGGGTAACCTGTCTCGTGGCTAGAAATCATGTCATCGAGCCCTGCTGCCAGCTCGGTATGTTCAAGCTTTAAGGCAAGACTCTTGGGATGCGCATTGGTCACTAAGATGCGCCGTTTACCCGCAGAGGCCAAGGCCGTTAAAAATGGCATGCTGTCTTGGCGCAGTTGAATACGATCCACTAAAGTGCGGTGCAAGCCCATAATGTCGAGCTGCAGTTGCTCCTGCCAATAATCGAGACAGTACCAATCGAGCGTGCCTACGACTTTCTCATAGGCGTTCACAACTAATTGCTGCGCTTCGTTGTGGCTCAAACCTTGTTGGCGACTCAATTCCTGCGGTACTAAATTCAGCCAAAAATGATTGTCGAAGTGCAAATCCAATAGGGTGCCATCCATATCGAGCAGAACCGTATCGATAGTCTTCCAGTTAAACATGGGTATTTCCTATTTTTGCAAAACTGAATCACGCTTAGCATTGATTGTTGCACTGCGTAATACTCAGTGATGACGATGATTCGAGTCACTTGTATGCTTAAATCTTTGTGCTAGTCTTGGATGATTAATTATTTTTAGTCTGAAAATTAAGCGGTTGGATATGGATATCTGTTCTTTTGCCCTATTAGCTCAAGTTTCAAACCCCCTTAGTTTACAGCAAGAGTTGAATGCTTTGCTGCAACAAGACTGGTTACCCCATGTAAATCAGCGTGATTATATGGGTGGTTGGGATGTTCTCGTCTTACGCTGTGCAGCAGAGTATCGCGGTGCTCATCCTATCTTGCAAGCCTTCTCAATTTCTACCGGTCAGCACTGGCAAGATTTGCCTCAACTCGAATCGAGCCCTGCGTTATGCCATTTTCTACAATCTTTAGCCTGCCCAGTGAAATCCGTGCGTTTGATGCGCTTACATGCGGGGGCAGAAATCAAACCCCATAGAGATCAAGGACTCTGCCTAGAACAAGGCGAGGCAAGACTGCATTTGCCACTGCAAACGAATGAGCAACTCAACTTTTACGTGGACGATAAACGTGTACCCATGCAGGCCGGAGAGCTTTGGTATATCAATGCCGACCAAGTCCATTGGGTTGAAAATAAAGGGCAGGATGCGCGGATCAATTTAGTGATTGATTGCGAGGTCAATACTTGGTTAAGGGAGTTAATCGATGCTGCAAAGATCAGAGCTTGAATTAGGGCATAGTTTGGATGTAGCTGTATTAACTCAGTTTGCTAATTCGCTACTGCTGTCAACCTCAGCAGGGGAGTCTAAACGGCTCATTGATCCCATGCTGAAGCAGTTGTGCCAAATAGCGGCAGTGGAGTTACACCCCGAGTCTTTTTTGGATACTGAGGCGAGCCATACGCCTTTTGGTAAGGCGGTGTCATTCACTACCGCGGCGCAGTGTGCCGAAGATCCCGAACGGGGTCGAGTCTTTATACAAGGGATTTATCAAGCAATACAAGATCGTCTAAAGGCTCATCCCGGGCAGATTGTGAACATCTTATATGCGGGGACTGGGCCTTTTGCTTGGTTATTATTACCTCTGCTGCCGTTATTTTCTGCGAGTCAAATTCAAGTGACCTTGCTCGACATTCATCAAGCCTCGTTAGATAAAGTCACCAAGCTTATTGAACACTTTGATTTGGCTGATCGTGTGGTGGAGAGTGCCTGTGCGGACGCCACGCTTTGGCAGCCAAATACAGTCGTAAAGTTTGATGTGATTCTTTCCGAAACCATGAAGCACTTGTTGCAACAGGAGCCGCAAGTGCAAATTTTTACCCATTTACAGGCGTATCTTGCAGATGATGGTGTGCTCATCCCGCAAAATATTGAGTTAGACGCTTGGCTTGAGTGTCGTACTGTGCAGGATTTTGTGGAGACGCATTATTTAGGACCTTTGTTTGCACTCAACCTGCAAACTGCGCGCTTACTTGCCAGTGGAGACCGTAGCTTCTTGGCTGGTACTTTACTGCTCCCCGATTTCACCCCGAGTGCGGTAACGCTTAAGTTCACGACTTCCGTTCAAGTCTATGGTAATTCCACGCTGAGCGAATACCAATCTCAACTCACGTTACCTCGATATCGACGTGAACATTGGCTTAAGCCACTCTCATGCCTTGCTTTTCGATATGAGCAGGGTACTCATCCCGATTTTGTGTTTGATGTTATAGAGCAAAAACCAGTGCTGGTGTCGAGTGACGATCTGAGCTGCTTAGGCATTTATCATTTGCAGCGGCTTTGGCAAAAGATACAGCTACGCAAACGGGGAGTGCCATTCACTGAACTGGCTAATGAATGGCACTTAGATAAAACCTTGCTGGATCTTTGTGGAATAGGGCTAGAGCCGGGTCTAAGAGCTTTATATCAAAACGATCATCAGTCAGCTTTTGTTGCTTACATTCAGCAAATCGCCAAGCTGACAGCCGCGGATATTGCAGGGATTAATCAGCAATTAGGCGCTATTTTCCATGGATTAACGCCATCGGTCACTGTACCAGAAGTCGAAGACTTCAATTCAGCGGAGGTTGAAGACTCAAATCCGGCGGCAGTACTCAGTGAGTCACAACTCAATTTTTGGCAAAGTGAAGGCTACTTAGTGATCCCGCAAGTACTCACGGCAGAGCAATGCGCCGCAACTCGAGATTTTATTTGGCAGCAGTTAGGAGCCAATGAACAAGATCCCACCACTTGGTATCAACCTCATGAGTTTATGCAGAAAATCATGCTACAACTGTTTCGCCATCCGCAACTAGATGCGAATCGACAAGTCTCCAAAATCCGTCAAGTGTTTGAACGGTTGTGGCAGCGAACTGATTTAGTTATGACAACCGATAGAGTCAGTTTTAATCCACCTGAAACGCCAACTTGGCATTTCCCCGGTCCGGATATGCACTGGGATATGCCGCTACAGCTACCCGTTAAGTTTGCGACTCAAGGGTTAATTTATTTAACCGATACCAGTGCCGAACAAGGCGCATTCTGTTGTGTCCCCAGATTTCATCTCAAGATAGAGGAGTGGCTTCTCGAACAGAACAAGCCTGATATTGAGCTTCAGCAACAGGATTGGCATCGCTGGCAAGTAAAACCTATAGCGGCTAAAGCGGGCGATTTAATCATTTGGCACCATGCCTTGCCCCACGGCGCCAGTCCTAATCGTGGGACGTTACCGCGTATGGTGCAATACATTAACTTTTACCCTATGGCTTCCTAATGGTTGATTTTAAAGAACAACAGCAACGCTATTGGTTGTTAGTTCATAATCCAGCCGCCCTGAGGGAGCTTGGCAAGGTTATGACTCTCACCAACTTTTGCCAATATTTGCGGCTTTTTTGGTACTTACCAGACTGTGGCGATGATACGTTACTGGCCATCTTGCATACTGGTAATCGACAAAGGATAGAGCCGGATTATTCACTCTTCTGCCAGTTTTGGGCGCCAGCAGACTATGACCCTAAACGCAGAGTATTAGAGTGGATGTCCGCCGCAGAAAAACCGATTCATCCTTTCTACTCGGAGCATATTTCTGCCGTGCGGGGTCAGTTATTGTCCGCCTTGATCAAACCCCAAACTGCTCTGTTACCTGCGCCAAATCTTTCTGGGCTAGTAGAACAAGTGCAGCCTGCCGGATTTATATTTCACCTCTCTCGCTGTGGATCTACCTTAGTGTCGCGCAGTTTTGCGGGGTTATCTAAATGCAGGGCGTTATCTGAATCGCCTTTGCTGACTCAAGTGCTATTGGATAGGAACCTATCAGACACTGAAAGACGCGCAGCTTTAATATTTTGCATTAATACCCAAGGTCAGTTGTTTCATCCTGAACAGCATTTGTTGATTAAATGGAATGCGTGGGATTTGCAGTTTTGGCCATTGATCCTATCACTTTATCCTCAAGTTCCCGTGTTATTGCTACTTAGGGACCCCGTCGAGATCTTAGCCTCACAGCAAAAGTCTGCTGGATATCATATGGTGCGACAACCGTCTCGACCTTTATTCCGTGAATTATCAGTACCAGAGGAGGGGGAGTCGATACTGGATTATCAATGTAAGGTATTGCGCTTGTTATTGGGTTATGGGTTAGAGATGAGTCAGCGTAACCAAGTGATGGTCGTGGATTATCAGGAGTTGTTACCCGCGATAGCGAATAAAATCGCAAACTGGTTTTCGTTGGCTCTCTCTAAAGAAGAGTGCAGCCAAGTCGAACAATGTCAGTTAATACACTCTAAAACAGCCACGCAGCCCTTTGTAGCAGATTCACAATCTAAACAAAGTTTTTTTTCGGCTAAGCAAAAAGAACAGATCCACCGTTATTGTAACTGGTCTAATCTTCACCTTTTTGAAACTAAAGGTTAACATAAATCTTGTATTTTTGTGTGATGTGAACTAGCTTTAGCCAACTATCTATATTAAAAAATATCAGCAAGTTAACGTTTTTATTCTAGGGATGGAAAATGCAACCATGTACTTCCAAGTCGTTAGCCTTTTTTATTCTGCGAACGCATTTCCCTGAGTCACTCTTTAAACCTGTCATTCGATTTGTTGAGTTTTGCCCGTTAACCCCGAGCTGCCACGACGAATTAAAGAACTATAAAGCGCTGTTAGAGTTACTTATTACAGGGAATGTATTTGATGGTAGAAGACATCGTATTACCTAAAGCCTATTCATTGCGTTATGCGTATAAAAATGACGATGCTTTTGTATTTGCACTATTTTGTTCTGCAAGGACGGAATTGTCTCTATTACCGCTTCCCCCACAGCAACGAGAGCTGTTAGTGCAACAACAATACCGCTTACAGCAAGCGAGTTACGCTGCCCAATACCCTCAAGCGGTGACTCTAATCATTGAATATCAATCAATTTCTATTGGCAAAATCATACTTAATCCCTCTGCTAACGGTGTCCATATCGTCGATTTTGTCATCGCACCGCAATTTCGTGGCTATGGTTATGGTTCAGTCATTTTGGACTCGGTAAAAGCCTATGCCCAAGCAAAAGAGGCGAGTGTGAGTCTGAGTGTTGATCGACAAAATATGCGTGCGAAACAGTTATATCTTCGCTTGGGTTTCTTACCTTTTGAAATATCACCTACCCAAGAGTGGCTATCGTGGCCATCACCATAGGTAGTGTTGTTTGAGGGAAGAGGAAAGCGTGTGTAATCAAACAGATGATGTATAGATAGGTTTATTTTTATTAAGGATTCATGGATGTCTGATTTTTTTCTCGGAGAAATTAAGCTTCTCCCATACAACTGGGCACCTAAGTATTGGACTTTGTGTGCAGGGCAATTATTGCCAATCAACACCAACCAAGCGCTTTTTTCACTCTTGGGTACGACCTACGGTGGCGACGGTATCAATACTTTTGCGTTGCCGGATTTACGTGGTCGCGTACCAGTTCACCCTAATGTTAGTGCAGGTTTGCCTCAGGGCAGTAAGGCGGGTGTTGAAAATGTAACCCTAGTACCTAACAACCTGCCAGTACACAATCACCTTGTGATGGCCAGTTCTACGGCGGGCGATACCACGTTGCTTGCAGGCAATAATATTGCCGCCGCCAAAAATGCAGCAGGTGAGGTCAATTTGTATGGGTCCGCTGCAAGTTTACAAGCGTTGGACCCTGCAACTGTATCCAGTACCGGCGGCAATCAAGCCCATGAAAATTGTCAGCCTTCACTGGTAATGAATTATTGCATTGCCACTCAAGGCATTTACCCTTCACGTAACTAGAGGAGAATCACTATGGATCCTTATATCGGTGATATCCGTCTTTTTGCGGGTAGTTTTGCACCTAGAGGTTGGATGTTGTGCGCTGGTCAGCTATTAAGTATTAGCGAGCAAAGCACTCTTTTCGCAATTATCGGAACTACTTATGGTGGTGATGGGGTAACAACATTTCAATTGCCGGATTTGCGCGGTCGCCTTCCAGTTGGGCAGGGTAATGGCCTTGGTCTGACTCCCCGTGTTATTGGCCAGCAGTTTGGTGTTGAATCCGTTACCTTATTAACGCCGCAAATACCTTCACACAGCCATAGTTTGTCGGCGAGTACTGCAAGTCCCTCCACATCACCTAGCCCTATGGGTAATGTCTTTGCCCATAGTAATACCGATAATATTTATGCTCCTTTGCCATCTAGCGGTGCCGATCCCCAAGTTATGAATGCACTCAGTGTGCAAGCCTCAGGGGGAACACAACCACACAATAACATCATGCCTACTACAGCGATAAATTACATCATATGTATTGAAGGCATTTTCCCATCGCGTAATTAAGGAGCGAAATTATGGATCCATTTATAGGTGAAATCCGTTTGTTGCCATTCAGCTTCGCTCCCCACAATTGGGCGCTGTGTAATGGCCAAATATTGTCAATCGCAAGTAATACCGCGTTGTTTTCAATTATCGGAATTACTTATGGTGGCAATGGTACAACCACATTCCAATTGCCTAATTTGCAGGGGCAGACCGTAGTTGGTGTAGGTCAGGGCCCCGGGCTGAGAACCTGGGATTGGGGCGAACAGTTTGGTGAAAATGGGGTGACGCTGATCTCCACTGAAATGCCAGCACACAACCACACGCTGACCGGTTTGAATAATCAGGGGACTTTGCCTTCTCCGGCAGCGAATACCTATCTTGCGAAGGATGGACGTGGTGGTGGCATAGTCAACTATATGCAGGCAGCACCAGGTACATTAAATACCACTATGGCACCACAGACTTTAGGTCTAAATGGTGGTGGTCTACCCCATGAAAACCGTCAGCCATTTATCGCATTGAATTATTGTATTGCCCTTTATGGTGTATTTCCGGCACGCAATTAATTGATGAATGATCCCGGCATGTTTGTCGGGAAGTTTTTAATAAATATTTTTAATTAGTAAGTCACATTAATGCCAAACAAATTACATTTTATTTCAGGTTTACCGCGTGCTGGCTCGACGCTGCTCGCAGGTATACTTCGGCAAAATCCACGCTTTCATGCGGCTATCAGTAGCCCTGTAGCGGGGCTTGTGAATGGTGCCCTCGAACAAATGGGGGCTGGTAGTGAGTCCTATTCATTTTTCGATGAACATAAACGTAAGGTCATTTGTCGGGCATTAATTGATGCTTATTATCAAGATAAAAATCATCCGGTTATTTTCGACACCAACCGTCACTGGACTGCCCGTCTACATCAATTGGTAGAGTTGGTTGATGATTTTAAAGTGATTTGTTGTGTGCGCAATCCGGCTTGGATTATGGATAGTTTTGAAGTGATTTACCGTAAAAACCCTTTTGATTACAGCCGTATGTTCAATGCGGCCTCGCGCCAGACGGTGTATAGCCGCTGCGAGTCATTAATCAATGCTGGTGGTGCGGTTGGAAGTGCATGGACGGCACTCAAGGAAGCCTATTACGGCGAGTTTTCTGATCGCTTGCTATTAGTGGATTATGATCTGCTTACCCAGCATCCGGCACGCACGCTGGAGTTAATCTATCGTTTTATTGGCGAACCACAATTTGAGCACGATTTTAATAATGTCGACTATGCTGAAAATGAGTTTGACCACAATCTTGGGGTCAAAGGTTTGCATAGCGTTAAGCGGAAAGTGGAATACAAAAGTAGGCGCAGTATTTTACCGCCTGACTTATTTATGAAGTATCAAGAAATGGACTTCTGGCTGGATAGTACTGGCACTGCAGCCAATATTATTGCAAGTAAAAAACCTGTAGCACCTAACGCAAAAAATGAAGGGAATCACTTATCATGAGACACGCACTGCTTAGTGGGCTTTCCTCGCTGTTATTACCATTTGGACTCTATGGTGCTGGTGCTATTGCAGCGCCGAGTTATCAGCGATCCTATTTGAGTTCATCGATAAGTGCATCGACCGATCTATTATTGCGTTCAGACACCTCTCTACCACAGGATCTAATTGATTTATCTGGCGATCAATTGGATATCCAGAGTGCACATCCGGTGCGTGAGCTGGTGATTGTTGATGGTGCAGTGGCTGAAGCTGATAAATCGGTATTGCGCCGCGCCCTTAAACCTAGTGTTCAATTGGTAGAGTTAGATTCTTCTATCGCTGGATTAGCGCAATTAATTAATGTACTTGATGGACACAAAAATCTCGCTGCTATTCATGTGGTCTCCCACGCACAAGCGGGCGCTATTTTGCTCGGTAATTCACGTATTACTCCGGAGACAATCCAGCGTGAAGTGTTGGCATTTGCCGCGTTAAAAGGCGCGGTGCGTGAAGGTGGCGATTTATTATTTTACGGTTGCGATCTGGCCGCGAATGACAGCGGTGAAGAGTTGCTGGATATCATCAGCAATAACACAGGTTTGGATATTGCCGCCTCCAATAATTTAACCGGCAATGCCGAATTACAAGGCGACTGGGATTTAGAAGTTACCCGCGGAAATATTGAATCTACTTTGGCGTTTTCTGAAAAAGCATTAAGGGATTTTTCAGGGGTGTTAGCGCCAATTGTAAATGGCACTTATGGTTTTGTAGGTTGGAGTGGGCAGGCAACTGCACAGCTCAGCACAACTCATTTCAGATTAACCGCTAAGGGTGGTGATGGCGTCACTCAAAATCTAGCTAGTAGCATTGGCAATTTTGCTTACATGCATGGTGGTGAGACTAGCACTAACCATTATTTTTATTTGCGCGCAGATGGTACCAATACCACTGCATTTGAGTTAACTGGATTAACGGGAGGCGAGGCTGCTGATCCTGCCTATACAGCTCAATTTACTAATCTGCGTATTGTTGGTTACTTGCAGAATGGCGGAACTGTTACCTCCTCGACTGTTAACGGAAGCGGAGTTAAAGAGACCTTTACCTTTGCACCAGGACAATTGGCGTCTTTTTCGGGCGTTAAGCTAAAAGGCTTTAAATTGTTTTTTGATTGTGCCAGTGCTTGTAATTCTTCAACGGATGGCCCCGAGTTCTTTGAGTTTTATGGTTTCACCGTCGCGAATGCAATAGATACTCCACCACCACCTACAGTCAGCGATGCCCGAATCAGCATTTCCGGCGCAACTGGCACCAGTGGTGCTTACAAGATTGGCGATACAGTTACCGCTACTTGGAATAATACTGCAAGTGGCGATAATAATTCTGGTGTTACCGGTGTAACGGTTGATTTTTCACAATTCGGCGGTGGTGCTGCTGTTGTTGCAAGCAATAGCAGTAATACCTGGACTGCAAGCTACACAATCACCGCAGGTGCCATCGATAATACGGCGCGCAATGTGAGTGTCACTGCTACGAATGCAGGTGGCAGCGATACTACAGCGGATAGCACCAATGCTACCGTCGATAGCATCGCGCCTACTGTGACAGATGGACGCATCAGTATTTCCGGCGCAACTGGAACCAGCGGTGCCTACAAAATTGGCAATACGGTTACGGCGACCTGGAACAACACGGCTGGTGGTGATAACAATACCGATACGATTAGTTCAGCTACCGTCAACTTCACACAATTTGGTGGTGGTGCTGCAGTGGCCGCAACCAATAGTTCGGGAACCTGGACTGCAACCTACACCATAGTCGCTGGTGCGATTGATAACACCAACCGCAATATCTCCTTCAGTGCAACCGATAACGCCGGCAATGCCACAACCGCAGCAGATACTACTGGTGCGACGATTGATAATATTGCTCCGACCCTGAGCGGTATTGCGCTCAGCGGTACTCCTGCTTCAACTGATTCGAGCATGGCATTTGTTGCCAGTTTCAGTGAGTCAGTAAGCAACATATCAACCGATGACTTTACCTTGGCGACAACTTCAGGAACCGCTACGGGAAATATTGCCAGCGTGTCGGCAGCGTCGGGTACCAGCGTTAATATCAATATCAACGGCATTAGTGGCAACGGCGTCTTCAAGTTGAATTTAAATGGTTCAACCAATATTGCTGACGACGCAGGTAATGCGGGTATTGCGGCTTATAGCAGTGGTGCAACCCACACAGTTGCTATTCCAACTGCGCCTGCTGCACCAACCATAGGCACAGCCACCGCAGGCGATGGCCAAGCATCAGTAACCTTTAGTGCCCCCGGCAATAATGGCGGTTCAGCAATTACTACTTACACCGCTACGGCTAACCCCGGTGGTGCATTTGGCACCTGTGCTGGGCCCGCAGCTTGTACTGCTACAGTTACTGGTCTTAGCAATGGCTCGGCTTACACTTTTACCGTTACCGCGACTAATGGCATAGGCACCAGTACGGCCTCCGGTGCTTCCAACTCAGTAACTCCCAAAGGTGCTCAAACCATCACCTTCGGTAATCCTGGAGCGCAAAACTTTGGTACCACACCAACGCTCAGTGCGACAGCAACATCCAGCTTGACCCCAACCTTCAGTTCATCCACTACCGGTGTTTGTACCATCACCAGCGGCGGCGCCCTGACCTTTGTGACGGCGGGTTCTTGTACTATCGATGCAGATCAGGCAGGCAATACGGCTTGGAATGCGGCCACTACGGTTACCCAAACTTTCACCGTGAATGCGATAGTTCCTGATGCACCAACCATCGGCACTGCCACTGTAGGTGATACTGAAGCAACGGTGACATTTACTGCACCAGCCAGTACGGGTGGGGCTGCGATTATTGCCAGCGGTTACACCGTCACCGCTAATCCAGGTGGTGCAACCGGTACGGGTTCAAGTTCGCCAATTACAGTAACTGGGCTGATGAACGGAGTGGCCTATACTTTTACGGTAACCGCGACCAACTCAGCAGGGACGGGTGCAGCATCGGCAGCTTCCAACTCGATCATTCCGGCATCACCACAGACGATTACCTTTGCTAATCCAGGAACACGGAACTTTGGTACTTCGCCAACGCTGACCGCAAGCTCATCGGCAGGTGGTGGTTATGTTGTCACTTTCACCTCATCTACCACCAGTGTTTGTACTATTACCAGTGGCGGTGTGTTGACCTTTATAACGACAGGAACCTGTACGGTCAATGCGGATCAGGCGGGCGATTTGTCTTTCCTGGCTGCACCGCAGGTGAGCCAGTCTTTCAGCGTTAGCCCCGTAGTTCCCGGCGCACCAACCATAGGGACTGCAATCGCCGGTGATACCCAGGCCAGTGTTGCATTTGTTGCCCCAGTGAATATTGGTGGCTCGGCGATTACCGGTTATACCGTGACGGTAAACCCGGCGGATGTCGTTCCAGTACACGGTGGTTCATCTCCGATTGTGGTGACCGGTTTAACCAATGGCCAAGCGTACACCTTTACTGTAACTGCCGATAATGTGGCGGGTACTGGCTCTGCATCGGCCGCATCCAACTCGATTACTCCGGCAGCAATCCAAACCATCACTTTTGCTGCCCCAAGTGCACAGAACTTTGGTACTACGCCAACATTAACGGCTACAGCTGATTCAGGCTTAACACCTGTCTTTACTTCATCCACTACGGGCGTTTGTACTATTACCTCCGGTGGTGCACTGACCTTTGTGACGGCCGGTAGCTGTACTATTAATGCAGATCAAGCAGGTAATAGTAGCTATTTACCAGCAACACAGGTGAGCAGAACCTTTGCGGTAAATGCTGTCGTGGCTGGAGCGCCAACCATAGGAGCCGCAATCGCTGGGGATAGCCAAGCGGTTGTTAGCTTCACTGCACCGATATTTAATGGCGGTTCATCAATTACAGCTTATACAGTGACATCTAGCCCCGGTGGTTTTACGGGTTCGGGAGCAGGATCTCCAATTACAGTTACAGGGCTTTCAAATGGTACGGCCTATACATTTAGTGTTACTGCGGCGAATACTGTGGGAAGTGGTAATGCTTCAAGTGCGAGTAACTCTGTGACGCCAAATGGTGCACCGACTATTAGTGGTTCGCCGATATTAATAGTGAATCAGGATGCTTCGTACCAGTTTACGCCAACAGCGTCTGACTCTGTGGGAGATACACTTAGCTTTAGTATTAGTAATAAACCTACGTGGGCAACGTTTAATACCGCGACAGGTATGTTGTCTGGTATTCCATTAAATCAAGATGTTGGTGTGACTAACGGAATTGTTATCAGCGTTTCTGATGGCGCTTTATCCGCGAGTCTACCAGCGTTTAATTTAACTGTGACGAACGTCAACGATGCACCGACGATTAGTTCTATGGCTATGACTGCAGCGACCCAAGATGCAGCGTATAGCTACATCTTTACGGCTGCGGATACTGATGTGGGCGATGTACTTACGTTAAGCGCGATAACTAAGCCTAGCTGGCTAAGCTTTAACGTCGCGACTGGTGTATTAAGCGGCACGCCTACTAATGCTGATGTGGGTTCTCACCCAGTGACGCTGAGGGTGACAGACGCAGATGGCTTAACGGCTGACCAATCCTTCATGGTTATTGTGACCAACGTCAACGATGCACCTGTGATTAGCTCTCCAGCCATCACTACAGCAACTCAAGATATAGCTTACAGTTACACAGTGATAGCTACAGACTTAGATGTGGGTGCTGTGTTAACCCTCAGTGTAGTGACCAAACCGAGCTGGTTGAGTTTCAACTCGGTGACGGGTTTACTCAGTGGTACGCCGAGCAATGCGGATGTGGGCAGTCATGCTGTGTTACTGCGAGTGACGGACGCTGACGGATTAACAGCAGATCAATCGTTTAGTATTACAGTCACTAATAGCAACGACGCACCTACCATCACTTCAACAGCAACTACGGCCGCTGTGCAAGAGGCTGTTTACAGCTATACCTTTGCCGCTACAGATGTCGATGTGGACGACGTACTGACATTGAGTGCGGTGACGATACCGAGCTGGTTGAGTTTCAACGCGGCGACGGGTTTACTCAGCGGCACGCCTGGCAATGCTGATGTGGGCAGTCACCCGGTCACCTTACGTGTGACGGATACGGATGGCTTAACGGCTGAGCAGTCCTTTAGCATTACAGTGACTAACGTTAACGATGCGCCTGTTGCGACGAGTGCAAGTGTGACCTTAGAGGAAGATAGCTCTGTGATGATCACGCTTACTGGGGAGGATGCAGATAGTGATCCTCTTACCTATGAAGTGGTGAGCCAACCTGAATCGGGCACTTTGGAGCAGCATGGAACTGTGTGGTTATACACACCGGAGAAAGATTTCAACGGTGCAGATCAGATAAGCTTTATTGCTAAGGATGCTGAACTGAGTTCTGAGCCTGCAACTATCACCATTAATGTCACGCCAGTGAATGATGACCCACAAGCTGTCGATGATAATTACACTCTAGCCAGCACCGCGGATGATAAATACACACTAGCTGCGCTAGAGAATGATGTTGATGTGGACGGTGATACTTTGACTATCGATGGCGCGGCGGCAGACATAGGTAGTGTGCAGATTACTGCTGATGGACTCATATTTACTGCCCCTGCAGCTTATGTTGGTCCGGTCGCACTTCGTTATACCATTAGTGACGGTCAGAAAGGGCGCGCAAGTGCAAAAGTCAACTTACTGGTAGAAGGTGGGGAGGCTGACAATTTACCTGTTATTACTGTACCTAGTGATGTTGAAGTTAATGCAACAGGCTTGTTCACTCGAGTGGATCTAGGGTTTGCGAAGGCCGTCGATCGTAATGGTCATCCACTGCCCGTTTCTTTGGTCGATAAGCGTTTATTCTTTGCCCCTGGTAGTTATCTTGCTTACTGGCAAGCCGTAGATCGTGATGGCAATAAAGCGACTAAGGCTCAGAAAGTAAAAGTGCATCCATTAATTTCCTTGAGTAAAGATCAAGTCGTGGGTGAGGGTAATGAGGTTGTTGTTAGTATTCACTTAAACGGTGTAGCGCCTGAGTATCCAATATCAGTTCCTTATACGGTTGCAGGTTCCGCGGACAGCAATGATCATGACTTAGTCGATGCGGTAGTGGAGATTACTTCAGGTACATTGGCCCATATTCACTTTAGAACCATAGAGGATGGGGAAGTTGAGGCTGAAGAAGATGTGTTGATCAGCCTAGATCCAAGTTTGAATTTAGGCAGTAAGAAGCAAACACAAGTGTCGATCACTGAGGCTAACATTGCCCCGAGTGTGACTCTTGAGGTGACTCAAGCGGGTGAACGTCAGTTGATCGTGGCACAAAATGGTGGCGAGGTTCATATTCATGCGCAGATTAGCGATGCCAACATGAACGATACTTTGACATCTGTATGGTCGAGTGGCGCGCTGAACTTGCAGTCCGATGATGCGGGGATGTTCTTCTTGCCGACAGAGGTCTTGCCTGGCATTTATCCTGTGAGCCTGACTGTGACGGATAGCGGCTTACCCGCGCTGTCTACCACGGAGAAAGTTTATATTGTTGTGCGCCCATCTTTGCCACCTCTGACGGGGACTGATACCGACGGTGATTTGATCCCTGATAACCAAGAGGGATTTACCGATACAGACCGCGATGGCATTCCAGATTACTTGGATGCAATCAATGATTGTAACGTGATGCCTGAAGGTGAGTTGCAGCCTGTGTACTTTCTGGCAGAGGGGCAAGCGGGCGTGTGCTTACGCTTAGGTAATATTGCACTGATGCAAGAGCAAAGTGGTATTCAACTATTACCTAATCTGGTTCCTGAAGACAGTATCGCGGCCAATGTGGGGGGGATTTTTGACTTCATTGCTACAGGACTACCGCAACAAGGGCAGAGTTACAGTCTGGTGATACCACAACGTTCGCCAGTTCCTGCCAATGCGGTATATCGTAAGTATCAAGCCCAAAATGGTTGGAAGGATTTTGTGATTGATGCACGTAATAGTGTCGCGAGTAGTGAAGGTGAGCGTGGTTTCTGCCCTCCTCCTGGAGATAATCGTTGGACTTCAGGATTAACTGAAGGCCATTGGTGTGTGCAGTTAACCATAGAAGATGGCGGGCCAAACGATGACGATGGCGTCGCTAACCGAACCATTGTCGACCCAAGTGGTGTGTCAGTGATACTCAATGGTAACCATTTACCTGTGGCGAACCCAGATACGGCATCTTTACCTTGGAATCAGAGTCTCGATGTCGATGTGCTCGCCAATGATACGGATAGCGATGGTGATGCTTTGACGGTAACACAAGTCACCAGCGAGTTCGGAACTGTAGTTATCTTGGCTAATCAGCAGTTAAGTTACACGCCAGCAACCGATTTCATCGGTACAGATGTGCTGGTGTATAGCATTACCGATGGTAAAGGTGGTACTGCGAGTAGTGAGTTGACTGTGATTGTTAATGGCAATACAGCACCTAAGACAGTGAACGATAGTGCTGCCATAGATGACAGAACGAGCTTGTTACTCGATGTGTTGAGTAATGACAGCGATCCCGATGGCAACGTTTTAACCTTAGTCAGCGCAACCGCGCAGCAAGGAACGGTTTCTGTTGAGTCTAATAAACTACGTTATATCCCTAAAACTGGATTTGATGGAGTAGATACTGTGAGTTATCAGATTAGTGATGGATTGGGCGGCGAAGCAACTGGGCAAGCGTTAATCACAGTTAAGGCATACCAAGATGTGGTGATAGATAACAAGTCGGGTGGAGGCAGTATGTCCTTATGGGCATTAGGTTTGATTCTTACAATGGGGTTAATTCGCCGTAAGGAATTACATAAATTAGTCTTGGGCGCTGTGTTGCTCGCAGGCTCCGTTAATCAAGCAAATGCGGCTGATAACTGGTATGTCGAGGGATTTGTCGGGCAAGCTCAGGTTGATAACAGCAGGCGAGCTCTACAGCCACAAGCGGGGACAGGCTTTGTAACATCGGTTGATGATAAAGATACTGCTTTGGGTGTGAGTATCGGTTATCAATGGACTCCCTTTGTTGCCACCGAATTAGGCTATGCCGACTTTGGTAATGGGACTGCGAGGATTGAGGGCGCAAGTCTCACCCCTGAGCAATATCATGAGCAGGTCAAAGCCGTAACGCCAGTACTGGCCGATGGTGTCATGCTGGGATTACGTTTCACTTTACTCCAACATGAAGCTTGGCGGTTTGAAGTACCCATCGGATTGTTTAGGTGGCAAGCGGATATCAGTAGCACTATGGGCAATAGCCGTTTAACTACAGAGCTTGATGGTACAGATTGGTATGCGGGCGTGCGTTTTAGCTATCAATTTAGTGAGTCATGGTCTGTAGGTTTGGGATATCAATATGTGGATATCGAGCCTAATGATTTCCTCAGTTACCAGCTCAATCTACGATATCAATTTTAAGCGTTAGCATATCAAAAGGGGCATTCGCCCCTTTTTACTATCCAATAAAACATCGTATTTGAGAATATTTTGAAGGTGTTCACTTAAGGCTGGGCTGGGTTTGTGATGCATATCGCAAAGGATTTGTGGCTTACCATTAGGAGCATGTAATAAATTCAGGTTGTAGATTAAAGACAGGATAGTAAGATTGTCACTTACCTTATTTAATTTATCGCTTTTTTATCCAGAGGCAGTTATGTCGCAACGGCAGAATAAGCCGGAAATATTGCATACCGAAGTTGTCGCGAGAAGCCGATTATTTCAAATTGAGCAAGTGCATCTTAAGTTCTCCAATGGTGTAGAGCGCCAATATGAGCGCATGAAAGGCGGTAGTCGTGGCGCTGTGATGATAGTGCCTATTCATCAAGGGAAAATGCTACTGGCACGCGAATATGCTGCCGGAACTGATAATTACGAACTCGGTTTCCCAAAAGGTTTGATCGATCCCGGTGAGACAGCAATAGAAGCTGCTAATCGTGAATTACAGGAAGAAATTGGCTTTGGATCGAATAAGCTCACCTTACTGAAAGAACTCAGCCTAGCTCCGGGTTATTTCTCTAGTAAGATGCAAATTTTTCTTGCAGAAGATCTGTATGAGAGTCGCCTTGAAGGTGATGAGCCTGAGCCAATTGATGTGGTGCCTTGGGCGCTCGCCGATTGGGAAGCCTTGCTCGATGATGTCGATTTTTCTGAATCCCGTAGTGTGAGCGCGTTGTTTTTGGCGCAAAAATATTTATACCCAAACAACCTGAAGATGCAGGATTCAGCGGGAGTTTAACGCACTTTAGGCAAGGCGGTTATTTGCAGACCTAGCGGGCTAAGTTAAAAATAACCAACACAGCATAAAGTGCGTTAAAACCCGCCGGGACGGAGCGCCTAGGGCACTCCACTTCGGTGTTGCATCAATTTAAAAGGTGGCCGACATTCTGTCATTGATGCGCCTTGAATTGAAGCACCCAAGGCGCTCTGAAACTCGTATCTTCAGGTAGCTTGGGTATATAACTTAAATAATCTTTTTCCTTTTAAGCGTTCAGAGTTTGCACGCTTGCAAAACATTCGCTCAGCAGGCGATTGGAGTTGTTATGAAGCCAGAAGAGTTGATCGACGAAGTTATTGCGATTGCGACCGATGCAGGGATAACTATCCGTGACATTTATCTCAAAGGTAATTTTGAGCGAGAAATGAAGTCTGACAATACCCCTGTCACTTCCGCAGATTTAGCGGCGAACAAGATCATTTGTGACCGATTAACCGCCTTAACGCCTGATATTCCAGTGTTATCTGAAGAAGCCGCCGACATTCCGTTAAATGTGCGTGAATCTTGGAAGCGCTATTGGTTGGTGGATCCGCTTGATGGTACGGGGGAGTTTATCGCTGGCAGCGGTGATTTTTCAGTCATTATCGCGCTGGTGGAACACAATCGTCCTGTGATGGGCGTGGTTTATGTGCCTATGACGCAAGTGTGTTATTACGCTATTGCTGGTTTAGGGGCGTACAAACGCACGGATAAACAAGAAGTGCGTATTAGCAGTCGCCAAATTGAGCACCGTGAAAAGGTATCCCTAAGATTGGCCGTAAGTCGCCGTCAGGACCCCCAATCTGTGTTGACCCTATTCAACCATCCCAAACACTGCGAGTTAGTCGTGATGGGGGGCGCAGCGTTAAAGAGTTGTCTTGTCGCCGAAGGTCGTGCTGATTGTTATGTACGAGTCGGACCAACGGGTGAGTGGGACACGGGAGCCGCGCAAATTATCGTCGAGGAAGCGGGTGGACAGCTGATGGATACTGAGCTGCAACCGTTAACCTACAATGAGCGTGAGAGCTTAGAGAACCCTAATTTCATCGTAGTTGGTGCACCCAACTTAGAGTGGGATAAGATTTTAATAGGTGAATGATTTTCAAATGCAGTCTATACGTCCGGTATTAAAGTCAGAGTTATTCGCGGTTTATCAGCTCGAACAGGCCATTTTTGGCGAGCACAGCTATCCCGATTTTTTCTTCCGTCAGGGATTTGATTGTTGGCCAGAGCAATTTTTAGTGGCCGTGGATGCAGATAATCAGCTACAAGGCTATTTGCTCAGTGCCCAGAGTAGCGATCCTAACTGCATGTGGATATTATCTGTCGCAGTGAGTGAAAATGCTCGCGGGAAGGGATTCGGCAAACGTTTGATGCAACAATGTTTAGCCGAGTTGCCCGTGTCAGTTGAGCGGGTGTGTTTAACCGTTGATCCGAGTAACCCTGCCCATGGCTTATATCAGCATTTAGGTTTCATTGATTCAACTTTTGAGGCCGATTATTTTGGCGATGGCGCAGATAGGGTTGTGATGACTTATCGCAGGCCTTAAATCGCGCGCTTATCTTTGAACCAAAGATTATCCTCAAATAAAAATCACCTTTGAATTAAGAATGATTTTTAAATCAAAATAATGGACGGTGTGCTGACTGAGCGCGCCGTTTTTTATGCTCTTTTAGGTGATGTCATCCCACGGATCCAGTTCGGCTTGCTGAGGGAATCTAATTCGAGTGCCTATCTTTATCCATCATCTTCAATAATATCCTTCATTATTTACCCTCTTCTGTACGTAAAACAAACTTATTTTGAACGTTGTTTTTTATTTTAACTACTGTTAGTCTCTTGCTATTCAACAGGGGATGAGACCTATGGCCAGACGAAAAGAACACAGCCATGATGAAATTCGCGCGATGGCAATACAAGCGGCAACTGAGTTACTGATAGATCAAGGTGCCATAGGGCTCAGCTTACGCAAAGTGGCCAGCCAAATTGGTTATGTCCCTAGTACCTTGATCAATATTTTCGGCAGCTACAACTATTTATTACTGGCGGTTTCTGAGTCAACGCTTAGGACTTTGCACGACCGATTGACGGGTGTTCGTGCGGCCGACAGTTTAGGTAAAATTATTGCAATGGCGTGGGAGTATAGTCAATTCGCCCATGAGCAGCGCCAAGCTTTCAAGCTGGTTTTTGAGCTGCAATTACTCGATTCTGAACCCTTGCCTGAATCGCAAGGGCAATTGATTGCGGGGTTATTTACTCTGATTGAGCGTGAATTGGCGCAACTATTTCCCGAGGTTACGCCGGTGCAGCATCTCAGTATGAGCCGGGTATTATGGGGGGGTATTCATGGGCTGACCTCTCTGTCACTCGATAATAAGCTCTTCGCTGAGTCATTATCACTGCGGGATTTACTCAAGAGTCACGTACAAGCTTATTTACAAGGAATGGGTTACCAGAAGGAACTATCATGCTGCTAACAAAACGTTTTTTACCCTATTTTGCGACTCAGTGCTTAGGCGCATTGAATGACAACATCTATAAAAATGTGTTGCTGTTATTAGTGACCTTTAGCCAAGTGAAAGACCTACCCATAAGCGTCGATATGTTTGTGAACTTGGCGGCTGGGGTGTTCATTTTACCATTTTTCCTCTTTTCGGCCCATGCGGGTGTTGTCGCCGATAATATGGATAAGGCTAAACTCATTCGCCGATTGAAACTACTCGAAGTCATCATCATGTTTAGCGCCGCGATTGCGATTCTGAGTGAGAGCTACATGGTGATGTTATTACTGTTATTTTTAACGGGTAGCCAGTCAGCATACTTCGGTCCGGTTAAATATTCCTTGTTACCCCAAGCGTTGAAAGAGGACGAGTTAGTCACAGGCAACGCTTGGGTTGAAATGGGCACTTTTCTCTCTATTCTGGTGGGCACTTTGAGTGCGGGGATCTTGGTTTCTGATGAAAACGGTACGCTTTGGTCGGCGATTACTGTTGCTGTATTAGCCTTTGCAGGATATTTATCGAGCCGAGCGATTCCTGCATTACCCCCACAGGGCATCATCGAAAAAATACGTTTCAGGCCGTTATCGGGCACTTGGCGTAGCATCAAAAAAGCCCGTCAAACGCCTTCAATCTGGATGGCTATCCTCGCTATCAGTTGGTTTTGGTTTTTAGGCGCGACCTATCTGACTCAGTTTCCTAACTTTGCTAAGCTGCATTTGCATTCTGGTGCGACTGTGGTGTCATTATTATTAGGCATGTTTTCCATCGGGATTGCTGTTGGCTCCTTCGTTTGTGAACGTTTCTCCTACGGCCATGTGGAACTCGGTTTGCTGCCGTTTGGGGTATTGGGATTAACTATCTTTGGTGTCGATTTGCTTTGGGCTATTCCACCTGCGCCCGTAGATGCTGGTTTTGTCTATGGATTAAAGGCCTTTATTGGCGAGTCCCAACATTATCGGGTGATGCTAGATTTCTTTATGATTGGCGTTAGCGGCGGTTTGTTCATCGTCCCCCTGTATGCGTTTATTCAATCTCGTTCGCCTAAGGGGGAATGTGCTCAGGCGATTGCCGCCAATAACATTATGAACTCATTGTTTATGGTGGTTTCGGCACTGTTATCTATGCTGTTGCTGGGCGTTGCAGGTTGGACGATTCCACAGTTATTTCTGCTACTCGCCGTGATGAATGCTGTAGTCGCGCTCTATGTTTATTCACAAGTACCAGAATTTACACAACGATTTATCAGTTACTTACTCAGTCATGTTATGTATCGAGTGACAGTCACAGGCCGAGAGAAAATTCCAAAGGAAGGGGCTGGCATCATAGTCTGTAACCATGTGAGTTATGTGGATGCATTGATTATTATGGGAGCGTCGACACGGCCAATCCGCTTTGTGATGGATAAATCCATCAGCGAAATTCCTCTGTTGAAGTATTTGTTCCGCCATGCAGGTGTGATCCCTATCTGTTCACCTAAGCAAAGTGAAGAGACCTATAATCGTGCCTTCGAGGCGATTCATGAAGCGCTCGCCAATGACGAGTTGGTATGTATTTTCCCTGAGGGTCGACTCACACCTGACGGTGAACTTGGCGATTTTCGTCCTGGAATTGATAAGATTTTGGCCAGAGATCCAGTGCCAGTCATTCCTATGGCATTGCACGGATTATGGGGTTCTTACTTTAGTCACAAGGGCGGACATGCCTTGGCTAAAATGCCCAAGCGTTTTTGGTCAAGGGTGTCGGTGGATTTAACGGATGCCGTCGATGGTAAGCTTGCGAATAAGGAATCTTTGAGAGTCCAAGTGGCGAGCCTGCTGGGCAAGTCTTAAATTCGTTAAGGCATGAAATAAAGTGAAGTGATAACCGCGGATCTAATGTTCGCGGTTATCTCATTTATGCGTGGGCAATTTATCGAGTTTGATAACTATCCAACCATTCGTGCATCGCTTGATGTGAGCCTTTAAAAAGAACACGTTCGGACTTTTTCTGTAATTGGTATTGATACATAGGATCGTAATACTTGTGCAATAACAGGTTTATCCAGACTAAATGCTGCGAAGTGTCATTCTGGTTAATTTGCTGATCGAGTGCTTGTTGCATCAAATCTTGCAGTTCTTGATGTTGTTTTCCGCCTAAACGTTTGCGAATGCTCACTAAACTCTGTAATAGATATTCACTGAAAGCCGCAAAACCTGCTTCCGGCCCTAGGCGCTCACAGAAGCCGCTATACATTTTATGCACATATTCATAGCGTAAGCGTTCGAGCCTCGCATCATCCGACTCTTCTAGCACTAAAACATTAGCGGCTTGCATGGCATTGTAAAATGTCTGCGGCAGCGCCGAACGCCCAATCAGGAAGCTTTCATCCTCGAGCAGTAAACACGCTGCGCCACTTGTTTGGTGCTGTAGCAAGGCAATGGCGAGTTGATTTTCAAAGTTAATCTGCGTTGGCTGTGGGTCGATATTCTTTCCAAAACTAGAGCCTCTGTGATTGGCTATCCCTTCAAGATCAACCGCTTCTTTACGCTGTAGTAGAAAATCGGTTTTACCGCAGCCCGTCATCCCGCTCAAACTCAATAACGGTTGCTGAGTCGGTGCCGCTTCAATCACGCCAATCAGATATTGGCGCATGGCCTTATAGCCACCCTGAATATAAGGGACTTCGATACCCGCTTCTTTGAGCCATTGTTGAGTGAGTTGCGAGCGCAGGCCGCCGCGAAAGCAATAAAGGTAAGCATTAGGATTGGCTTTAACATAGCTTGCCCAAGCTTCGATTCTCTGTTGCTTGATGGGACCATTAACCAGTGAATGACCCAATGCAATCGCGGCTTGCTGACCTGATTGCTTATAACAAGTGCCGACTTTTTCCCTTTCACTATCCAGCATCAAGGGTAAGTTGGTCGAGTTAGGAAACGCACCTCGAGTAAACTCTATAGGCGCTCGCACATCCATGATGGGGTGTTGATTGAGGAAAATTTCCCGATATTGTTCTGCAGCGACGATCGCGTTTGGCATCAGCACAACACCACATTTACTTCAGTGGTGGGTGTTTCCAGTGATCCAATGCAAATTGGGGCGATGTGATGCGCATCGAGTAGAGCAATCAATTCCGCTTCGGCTTCGGCCGAGACGGCAACTAACAGACCACCACTGGTTTGCGGATCGCACAGAATCGCTTTTTGATGCTCGCTGAGCTCGGGGAGATGCTCGCCATAACTGTCGTAATTTCGGTGAGTCCCGCCAGGAACGCAACCTAAGGCTAAGTAATCTAAAGCGCGTGGCAGTAACGGCACCGCATCAAATTTGAGTTTTGCCGTGAGCTTGGCACCTTGGCACATTTCGAGTAAGTGTCCCGCCAGTCCAAATCCTGTGACATCGGTCAGGGCGTTTACACCGCTAATTTTGGCAATCGTCGTGCCTATAGTATTCAGCTGACACATAGCATTAACCGCAATGTGACTGTCTTCATCTTGGAGTTTTTTCTGTTTTTGCGCCGTAGTTAAAATGCCAATGCCGATAGGTTTAGTGAGATATAAACGATCGCCCGCTTTAGCAGTATCATTCTGTTTTAAATCAGTTAACGCAATTTGTCCCGTTACTGCGAGACCAAAAATAGGTTCGGGTGCATCTATGCTGTGACCACCGGCGAGCATGATCCCTGCTTCCATGCAGGCTTGTCTGCCGCCATCGACCACTTGTTGTGCGATTTCTGCGGGTAGTTTATTGATTGGCCAACCTAAAATTGCAATCGCCATAATAGGCGTGCCACCCATGGCATAGATATCGCTGATCGCATTGGTCGCTGCGATACGACCGAAGGTGAAGGGATCGTCAACAATCGGCATGAAAAAATCGGTAGTGCTGATGATGCCTATGTCGTCATTGAGTTTATACACTGCGGCATCGTCACGGCTTTGATTGCCGACCAGCAGATTAGGATCGGTAAACACGGGTAACTGCGAGGCCAAGATAGTGCTGAGCACTTTAGGGGATATCTTGCAGCCACAACCTGCACCATGACTATATTCTGTTAGCTTGATTGATTCTGGGAGTGTAACTGGGGAATCTGACATGATCTCAACAGCCTATTTAAGTGATTAAGGCATCATCATAATCAGATACGGCCACCATGCAAGGTGGCCGTATGACTTTCGGGCAGAATTGTGGCTTAGCTATAAGTTGCGGTCAGGCTGCGCCAATGTTTTTGCTGGACTAAGAAACGCGCCTTTAGCTCTTCAACTTGTTGCAATAGTTGCTGATCGACAAGTTGTTTACGCTTGGCTTCAAGCAAGGTTTTCTGTGCTTGATAGTAATCCATTAAGTGCTGCTTTAATAACTCATACTCTGCTTGGATTTTTTCAATAATTTCATCAGCATTAGGCAGGTTATTAACCTTCCGCTTGGTACGTAATAACTGCATCTGTAAGCGTGCGCTCTCGATACGTTCCTGTGGACTCTTACGCAAATCTTTAGCTAAACCTAATAAAGATAATGATTTAATCAACCATTTGGTCGGATCGTAGTGCCACCATTTAATGCCATTACGATAGTCATTTTCGAAAATATGATGGAAATTATGATAACCCTCACCGTAGGTCAACATGGCCAAGAAGCCATTATCGCGGGCGGTATTCTTATCGGTATAAGGCTGGCTGCCCCACACGTGGGCTAAAGAGTTGATAAAGAAAGTGCAGTGATGCACCACCACTAAACGCAATAAACCCGCCATCAATAACATAGACAGCACGTCACCATTGAGCCAACCAAGCAGTGCAGGCAGTCCAATGTTCATCAGCAACACGAGTGCGAGGTAATGTTTGTGTTGCCACATGACAATACGGTCATTTTGCAGATCACGCACATTTTGATAATCGTGATAGCGTTGCGACTGATACTCTCGCAGCATCCAACCGATATGGCTGTACCAGAATCCCATTTTGGCAGAGTACGGGTCTTTGTCGTTATCATCTACGTGTTTGTGGTGAACTCTGTGATCAGATGCCCAGTGCAATGCACTGTTTTGTAATGCTAAAGCACCACCAAGGGCATATATAAAACGCACTGCCGGATGGACTTTATAGGCCTTGTGTGACCAGAGTCTGTGATAACCAGCGGTGATCGACAAACCACTGGCAAAGGCTAAAACAATAAAAGCGATCCATTCACTGGCACCATAGCCATGAACAATACCGCGCCATGGAACTAAAATTACCGCACTGAGGAAAGTGATGGCAAACAGACTGACATTAAGCCAGATGATAGGGGGTTTTTTCATTATAGGTTTCCAAAATTCGCTTTTGAGCGTACATCTGTAAGCTAATTTAGCTTAGCTATATTGTTTGGTCAAGGACGATGGGGCTGTGTTTAATGCCTAAAAGCGGTATTATCGCGTTATTACATTCAGTTAGCGGATTTAAGAATGGGTATTCGAGCACAGCAAAAAGAGAAAACTCGCAGAGCTTTAGTCGATGCGGCCTTTAATCAGCTAAGTGCTGAGCGCAGTTTCTCAAGTCTGAGTTTGCGAGAGGTTGCTCGGGAAGCTAATATCGCGCCGACATCTTTTTATCGCCATTTTAAAGATATGAACGAACTCGGTCTTACTATGGTGGACGAGGGCGGGTTAACCCTAAGGCAGATGATGCGTAAAGGCCGTCAGCGAGCTGAAGTGGGTGGCAGTGTGATCCGTATTTCCGTTGATACATTTATGGAAGTACTTGATTCTAATCCAAACGTATTCCGTATTTTATTGCATGAACGCTCTGGAACCTCGGCAGCATTCCGTGCGGCAGTTGCCCGCGAAATTGAGCATTTTATTTCTGAATTGGCTCATTATACCGAAGCCAAAGCGGGTCGAACCCCCTTGCTAGCCCGTGCGCAGGCTGAAGCTTTAGTGACTCTGGTGTTTAATGCTGGCGCTTCCGCATTAGATATGAAACGGGCTGACCGTAAAATTCTTGCCGATCAATTAGTCATGCAATTGCGCATGGTCGCCAAAGGCGCCGAGGCTTTGCAGCATAAGGTTGAACACCGCTAATCTGAGTGAGATGTAGATTTACTAAAATAATGGAGCCTAAGGCTCCATTATTTTTAGCGAATTTACGTTAAGTGTTCTGCAGTCGAGCTCAGTGTATCTGAAGTGATTAACGACGCTCGAGTAGTACACCCGTTTCCATGTGATCTGTGTAAGGGAACTGATCAAACAAGGCAAAGCGGGTCACCTTATGGGTTTCGTTCAGTTGTTGCAGGTTATCTTTTAAGGTTTCTGGGTTGCAGGATATATACAAAATCCGCTCATAACCTTGGACTAACGCCAGCGTATCAGGATCAATCCCCGCGCGTGGTGGGTCAACAAAAATGGTGTTGCAAACGTAGCTGTCAAGATCGATACCTTCTAAACGTCTAAAGCTGCGTTTCTTCGCCATGGCATCGCTAAAGTCTTCGGCTGACATACGAATAATCTGGAGATTATCAATACCATTCACTTCGATATTGTATTGCGCCGCATCGACTGAAGGCTTAGCGAGTTCGGTGGCCAATACGCGATTAAAGTTTTGCGCCAGTGCGATAGAGAAGTTGCCATTACCACAGTAGAGCTCGAGTAAGTCTCCCTTACTGTTTTGAGTCGCATCGATAGCCCACTCCAACATTTTTACGGAAACTTTGGCATTCGGTTGAGTAAAGCTGTTCTCGATTTGCTTATATAAGAAGGTTTTATCATTTACTTGTAATGACTCAACCACAAAGTCTTTATCTAAATCGATTTTTTGCTTACGGGCACGGCCGATGATGTTGACGTTAAACTGGCTACTTAACTTGGCTTTCAATGCAGCCGCATCGGCGCGCCATTGGTCATCAAGCTGCCTGTGATAAAGCAAAGACACTAAAATCTCGCCGCTTAAAGTCGACAAAAAATCCACTTGGAACAATTTGTGCCTTAGACTCGGATTCGGTTTCAGCTCGGCGATTAAGGCCGACATCATTTGATTGATGAGTACGCTAGCTGGTAAGTATTGATCGCAACGTACTTTCTCATTCAATACTTTATCGAACATGTAATAGTATAAGTCGTCACCATCATGCCACATGCGGAATTCGGCGCGCATACGGTAGTTAGCTGGCTCTGAGGCAAAAACTTCAACACTCGGTGTTTCAAATTGGGCAAAGGCTTGTTCTAGCTTGATACGCTTGTGTTCTAACTGCGCATCATAAGTCTGAGGGTCCATTGCTGCTAAGTTCATTGTTTGATTCACCGTTGCTGTAAATTGGGGCGCAAATATTATACTAGGTGACACGAATGTCCAGTATCTTGCTTTTGCTGTTTTCGCAAAGCTATGGGAAAATCCGCGCACTTGAATGTGGTTCTATGGTATTTGGCTGGATTCCGTCGGTAAAGCAGCCATCGAATCGTTAATGCGTCCAATCTGTATAGTTTATCTATATATCCGAAACTGGAGATTCGCTTGTCGCGACCTATATTAGTGTTTGATTCTGGGATTGGTGGCCTATCTGTTCTGGCTGAAATCCGTAAGAGTTTACCCCATAGCGACTATTGCTACCTTTTCGACAACGCTAGGTTGCCCTATGGTGAGTTGGAAGAGCAGGTATTAATTTCTGGCTGTGTCGAATTAGTATGCGATCTAGTGGCTCGTACCAATGCAATGATAGTGGTCGTTGCCTGCAATACTGCAAGTACTGTTGTGTTACCGGCATTACGTGCACATCTTTCAGTCCCTGTCGTAGGTGTTGTCCCCGCCATTAAACCCGCCGCTCTAATGTCTAAGAGTAAACGTATTGGACTCTTGGCTACACCTGGCACAGTTAAGCGTCATTATACCCATGAACTCATCAGCCAATTTGCTGATGATTGCCATGTCGAACTCTTTGGTTGTTCTGAATTAGTGATGATGGCAGAACAAAAAGTGGCGACTGGAATGTTGGATATGTATAGATTGGCACAGTTACTGGCACCAGTCGTTGCCGCACAATTGGATGTTCTGGTACTAGGTTGCACTCATTTCCCTATGATCAAAGCTGAATTACAACAAGTGCTCGGTGCGGGCGTAAAACTAATGGATTCTGGCGCTGCTATTGCTAAGCGAGTTGTCACTCTTTTAACGCAACAGAATCTTATTGTGGAAGAGCACAGAGTAACAGATGAGAGAGAAGCTGTAATGGAGTCAGTTATGCAAGCTTTCTATACTAAGGTGGGAATCAGCGAAGGGTTAACAACAACATTAATTGATTGTGGCTTTTCAACTATCGAACGAATCACCACAACCAACTAAATTACAAAATAAAGCAAACAGTTTAAGCGGTAATGCTACTCGTCTGTCCCTGTACGGTCGGCAGCTTCCGAATCTTGTGTTTTTGCTTCTCTTACTTTTAAGGTTCTTTCTTGGAAACTATAGTCATTCAGTTTAACCATGGCTTTCTGAGCGCCTGATTCTGACATCTCCACAAAACCAAAACCTTTACGACGACCCGTCTTACGATCTCTGACTAAACGCACAGAGTTTACTGGACCAAATTCGCCAAATAATACTTTTACTTCACCCTCATGAACACGATAAGGCAGGTTACCTACATATAAGGTCATAGTAGGGCCAACATATTGTTCTTCTGAAGCATGAGATGATGAAGTCTCTGGAACAAATTTAAAAACAAGACTTGCAATGATAGCGCCAGCGACAAAAGCAATAGCTGATAATGGCGTTGCGAACTGAGATAGTGCTACTGCGCCAATAATGGCGACAATCAAGACAATAAGAAATGACTTTTGCATAAGAATGCTCTCTGATGAATGGGAAATTGATAAATAACTGTTAACAGCAAGTATATGGTAATGAATTATTTACTTTTACACTAGACCATTGCTGAAATATTGAGCGTGAATTATCAATTATTAGATAAAAAACCTTACTTATCTCCGATAAATAGAGCTTATAAGCTAAAAAATGGTCATAACGTTTAAAATATCGACGTGCGATTCAATGATCGATAAAAAGCCCTTGCGGACTTTCTCAATCCCCCTATAATGCGCATCCACTGACAGGGCAGACAGCGAAACGCAAGTTAAGCAAAGAAAGCCATGCAGTTCATCGGTTAGCGAGCTAAACGATGAGTGTTGAGAAAGTTGAAAAAACTACTTGACGCACTAACGGGAATGCGTAGAATACGCAGCCCTGACCCGCTGAAAACTCAGTGTGTGGTCAACGCTCTTTAACAATTTATCAAGCAAATCTGTGTGGACACTCACAGGTGTTGAGTTAATCGAAACTGCTTAACCTTCGGGTTGGCAGTCAAAAATTTAAATCAATGTAACAATGAGTGTTCATAGTAATATGTACAGTTTGTTTCTTTTAGCGAGAAACAAAAAATCAGAATTCATTGAGCCGCTGACGTCGCAAGACGGAAGCAACAAAACTTTAATTGAAGAGTTTGATCATGGCTCAGATTGAACGCTGGCGGCAGGCCTAACACATGCAAGTCGAGCGGCAGCGCAAGGGAGTTTACTCCTGAGGCGGCGAGCGGCGGCG
>NZ_JAKKRU010000013.1:0-144382 GCF_025653925.1 Shewanella sp. SM68 | reverse complement strand
AGCCCTTTGCGCTCGACCTGAAGCTGCGTTACCCACTTACTGACCGTTGATTTACCTACGTTCATGGCTTTGGCTGCCGCTTCTTGTGTATAGCCCTGGTCAATGACTAATTGGGCAGTTTCGAGCTTAATCGCTGCGCTATATCGTGCACGTTTACTTTTATTCATTTTGTCACCTAAATTCGCTATGAATGAGATCATAACATTTCTTATTAGGTGGCCAAATTCAGTGTGCCACTACACTAACAGACAAGCGTGAGATACCACTTGCAGGTGTTTAAGTGGACCACAACGAGTATACTCTCAAAAAAAGGCTTTCCCAAACAGCTTAAATTTGGTCAATCTACTTCTGTTTCTTATGGAGGCTCGTGTGATCTAACGCAAGTTGACGTAGTAACCAATAATGGGAGCTGGACAGTTACCTACTAACATCTGCTCGTGATGGGCGGGAGATAACAAAACCTCTTGCCCATCGGATAATATCGGCTCTAACCAGTAACCTCACCATTATAAAACACGCTGGTCTCCCCATCCTTTTTAAGGATGAGTTTATTTCCGTCAGAGAATGACTCAAGAATTTCAGAGCAACCATCAATTATTTTCTTACCTGTTACGGACTCAATTTTTGTATCGAAAGTAAATGCATAAGTCGTGGCCGGACAGCTATTTCCATTTTCCCCCGTCGAAATAATAATTAAATATTTATCGCCAAAGCGGTATGCCTTTTCAATAACAACGTATCCAGTTGATTCAGGATCTTCGACAACACCTTCGAGCACATTCATAACACCTGCCCTAGATTGGTATTGAAGCGCACTACCGTACTCTTGGATTACTACACTAAACAAATCGTTAGAGTAACCGATGCTATACCCAGTTCTCTCGACATAGAGAGGCTCATACTTCATTAGAGGGGCTGCTTGGTATGAATCTTCCACTTTAGAAGTATTAATTGGCAAAGGAGTTTCAGTGTTTTTATCACAAGCGGCTAGTGTGACAATTAAAACAATCGGTAGATAAAAAATTTTCATTGGCTATCCATAGCTATTTAAGGTTTGAAGGGAAAATGCACACAATCAACATAAGAGTCTTGACACTATCAATGCCATTTCAAGTGCGTATATTCATTTTTCTAGCTTTATGAATCAGTTAACAATTTTGCTACATTGTATTTTTTCTTCATGGAACCATGTCTGACACGCACTGGCTAGGAACCCTAGCGGAGGGAAGACCAATCTTAGGAAGCCAAATTGAAATTTTAAAAAGAGCATCCACCATCTATTGCTCTGAGACTGTCTTATTCTGTTCGCGATCTTAGCTAGCCATACAAAGTATAAAATCATAAATGGGTATGCAAAACTACCTATCAACACTGTTTTTTGACCGCTAGATGCACTATAAAATTTATATGCTATACCAAACAACATAACTAAACATAGAAAGCCAGAGAATCGATAAATAAAATAGGATAACTTAGGAAAAGACCTAACTAAACTTACCAGCATAAAAGATAATATTATAAATCCGATAATACCTAAAATTATATATCCCACTTTACATTCCCTTGTTTATTTATAAGTTAGAATCGTTAACCACAATAGTTGCCAACCTATCGATTTATAATATGTTCCGTTACAGACTAAAGTAGATATTTTTTATGCATTGTGTCACTAGAACACGTCTTTGACGGCATGTAGTGAACCCCTTCCATAAAATATTCAGAATATAATCAAACATTCAGATAACGTCGATTTAACATAAAACCATGTCAAACTTGTGCTTTTAACTCTAGCCAGCCTTGTTCGCTTAAGCGTTCCCATGCTGCAAGAATATGAGCAGGTTTCATTGCAGCCTTTCTCGCATTCCAGCTATGAACTCGCTTAACCAACTCTTCAGCAGACAGTGCAGTATCAGACTCTTGTGTCACAACCCAATGAACCGTTGACAGTAGTTCCATGCCGTTCTGAGACTCATACCCTTCAATTAGCTTAGCGACTTTATCAAAACGTTGCTTAGTCTCTGAGTATTGCTCTAGGAAACCTAAAGCCTCCTTGGCGGCATCATCTTTGAGATCTATAGGTGTCTCTGGCTTATTCAAACCATCGGCATAACCAGAAATAAAGTGACCTTCCATCTTATCAAGTACGTGACGGAGTACATCAGCGTAAGGCCCATAATGATGCTTTTTAAAAACAACCTTATTTAATGGCTCGCCCACCACAGTCAAAAAGTAAACTAACTTTTGCACTTCAAGTAATGACAATCTATAGCCAAAACCGGTAGATACATAGCGGTCGATCAAACCTAGAACAGCTGCTCTACCAATAGTCATTCGTGGGCGTCGAGTTTGATTAGGCATAAGCTCAGCACTAGGCGCTGTTTGTGGTGGATAAATGCGCCAATCAACATCAAGCAACTCAGCTAGGGAAGTATGTATGACTTGCTCAACCTCATGCCAGGGCAAACCACCCAATCCACTGCCTAGAGCAGGAATAGCGACTGACTTTAAGTCAAGACGGCGAACTTCAGCTTTAAGGCTCTCCAAACCTGACTCTATATATTCGAGCTTAGATTGGCCCTTCCAGTGCGCTTTAGTAGGGAAATTAATAATATAAAAAGGAGAATTGATTGAATCAAGTGAAACGGGCAACACAGTACCTGTCACCAAAGACTTATCGTCACAGGCTTTTTTGTACACTTTGAAGTTGTCAGGAAAGGCTTTTTTAAATTGCAAAGCCAAGCCCTTACCCATCACGCCTACTGTATTAACAGTATTGATGATTGCATCAGCTTGATCGTGCAATATGTTGCCTTTGTGATAAGTAATCATTTTAACCTCTAGCAATACCACTGTGGCCGTACAACAACCTCAGGCTTATGCTGTACAGCTTGTAGTAATACGCTCACTTCTTCTGCTATCGCTTGGGTCTTTACCCCAATTTGTCGGATAGTGTGCCATGCCACAGATTCGAATGCCAAAAATTCTGCCTGCTTCTCCTCTTTAAAGTCTGACCAATAGCGTTCATTGATTCGTTTAAGGTCCAACTCATTAATACGAGTGAAATCATCTATTTGTTCGGCATAGTCCAAATCTGCATGTATATCGGTAAAAAAGCAATTATCGTTAGTCAATCGAATGGTGTCGATATCACTGATCAAATGTAATACACGTTCTTGTCCACATTGATAGTCATCATGGCCTTTATGGATCACAAATAACATCACGGATCGAGGGCAAAAATTAAACGGCACATATTGCCCAATAGTCCCACCAGTCGCCACGTTCACAGGGCGAACTAAACGACGCTGTTTAATGTGGCTATAGCCAATATTCTGGTTAACTAAACCAAGTTCAATGCGCTTATGATCGGACCACAAGCATCCTTGGGTGAGAATGCTGATCAGATTATCAATGTGAGTGATATGAGATACTTTGACTGTCATTTTTACCTGTAAATCAATTCATTAGCGTAAACAAGCACTCTTGCCTTATTTATAAGTCAGCTTACTTGGATTTACTCATTAGCCCAAGACCTAATTAAGTACAACATCCTAAGAAACTATTCGACAACCTAAATTGGTGAATGTGTCATGTTTGTGATTCGAGAGGAAATACTTATTGCCTGTAACCCTCTATGTTAAAGACTTAAGTGCCTCTTCGAATTTCAACACTATACGAGAATGCTCCGCGTGACTTCGGGTACGCATTTGGTCTGCCATATTCAGCCATAGATCGAGAGCGGCACGGTACCCAAATTTATCAGTTTCAGGATCGACCCCCTCCAAATATTTATCAGGCTGTAAAATCAGCTCTTCAATTGAAACACGACCTCTTACCTTCAGCCGGAAAGCGTCTTGTGACTCATAATCGTAAACTGGCAATCTTTGCCCTTGTGCAACAGGCTCAAGCAACTTTGCTGCTACGTATGAACCATAAACGATCGCATAATTTCTCAGCATGGATGCCAAATTTGCGGCCAAATAACCTCTACAATTCCAATACCTAACGCAACTGTAATGGACTAATTCAAAACGATATATCGTGCGTTGATTAACCTCTCCCACAGGAACAGATATCACCAACACCCCAGAGTCATCAGGATAAAATAAGTTATTGCTGGTGGGCATGTACAAGGTTGCCCGCAAAGGTAGATGCAATTCAAGTGCAATACTTTTTAGATAGGCATCGAATCCTTGAGGATTTTTATAAAAGGAATGCGGCTCGTAAACCACATCACTGGCACAATCCAACCAATCTCTATTGATACCAAAAAACTGTGAAGCTTTTTCCATCAGATCAGAAGTTAACACTTTAGTAAGTGACTCTGCAGAGTGGCAATCGGCAATGCTCAGGCCGTGCCCAAAGAAATCAGGAATTTGGCCAGGCTTGACACCGTGGGCATCAAACAAGGCAAGGAAGCGGCTAGCGGGAGTTTCAGTCGCTGCGGGCCCCAACTTTGCCCTGAACCAAGAAAGGCATTTTTCTATCAGTTGTAAGCTAGCTAACGTTTCCCCAAATATCATCATCACTCCATGATTAATAAATTCAATAGCTTATCAAACAATCCGCTTATATTCTGCCAAACAAAATCCTATAAAGCTCATCAATACTGTTCACCGCCTGAAACTGTCTTTTGCTTACCCTACGAAGCTGTGGGCGGAGTGTTTTCTTGCCTTCCGCGTTCGCCTTGGTATGTCCTCAAGGGATGGCAGCTTATCACCGGCATCAGCCCCAAAGAAGCTGTAAGGCCCCATCTCAAGAGTATGTTCGTCGAACTCAATCCACACAACACATCCCGAAGGCTTCATCCCCAATGACATATGAATGTTTTGAACAGCTGCGTTACCACCACGTTTATCAAGCGCAGTTGGCAAGCCCTGTATAGCATCTTCGCAGCTAAGAGTTTGTGGGCAGATGTCTATTCCTAGGTAACGGCTTACCGACCTAAGGTACGAAAGATAAGAATCTACGCTGCTCACAACTTTGTCGTTGGACCCGACGCCTTGGCTCATAATAAAGTCGATATATTCTGCTTGGAATTTAATTCCCCCATTTATCACTCTCGAGGAAAATAAAAAACACCTTTTCCTGTCTTAGGGGTAATCAGATAACGGCTACAAAAATCACCCAAATGTCAGGATTCTTCTATCAGCGAGAGTGATAATTGTTAAAGCCTGCAGTAATACAGACCAAAACGGCTCATTGAGCTCATTGAAAAATATTCAAAGTAATTAGATCACTCCTAGTTTCACATACAACTCTTTCTTTTCTTTCATATTGCCGTCAGTTGGCGCTACTCGCAAAGCTGCTTTCAAATAGGCGGCGGCACCAGAATAATCACGCATCTGCTCACAAACTAAGACAAGCTGGCTCAATATATGGAATTTCATTGGAGTAGCTTGGTTTACTTTTTCTAATAAAGCTCTCGCTTCCATATACTTAGCTTCAAGACCCAAAATAGAAGATTCGAGGTATAAAGTTGCTGTATTTTCTTCAATTTGCTTTCTTTGAAGCAACCAAAACTTAGCTTGATTGATATTTCTTAGCTGTAAATTGGCCTTAACAACCAACTCGAAAAGCTCTGCAGGCTGAGTTAACTTGCCCTCAAGCAAGATCGATTTATTGGTCTCAACTACTTTCTCGAAATCGAACAGCCGATTAGCACGATACAACGCAATAAGCTGCTGATGCAGCGCTTGTAGGTCTTTACTTCTATTGTACTCTTGAGATGCTAACAGAGCAGCTTTTGGGTAAAACTGGTCTGACATTGCCTCAAGTACTGCACTTGACCAGTCTTGATCAGGTTTAGTCTGGAAAATTGGTGCGACAGCACCCGCTTTTAGTTGCTTGTTGCTGGCAGCATCAAATGCTTGCATTAATTCTGAAACAGTTGAATAACGATGTTCTGGTTGTTTTTGTAAACAGGTGAGTACAACTAGCTCCAAATCAGCATGAACAGAACTATTAATCTCGGTAGGTCGCTTAAAAGGAGCATGACGTTGCACTTGCGCGGGCGTGTCATGTGGTAACTTTCCCGTCAAAAGCTGATATAACAAAACACCCAAGCTATAAATGTCACCCAGCAATAACTCTTCTAAGCTGCCTTTACGGCAATCCACATTGGAAAATTCAGGCGCTGAATACAAAACTGTTCCACCATTTTCACGGGTGCGAACATAGATCTCTTCAGGTAAAGCTGAGCTACCGAAATCAGTTAACTTCACCAAGTCACGCTCACCAACTAAAATATTATGTGGCTTGATATCTCCATGGGAAATAGGCATTGGGAGCTCTGCCAGATATTGCACAGCGCACAATACTTGGCGATAAATCTTAAATAGTCGCTCATAGGTTTGGCCAAAATTACGCTGTCTATCATCGAGTTTTTGTGCCAAAGTTTGACTTGGAAAATACTCCATTTCGATATAAAACCATTCATTATCAATCCGGCCCATATCAAAAATTTGTACAATGTTGTCGTGCGGCTCAACATCTAACAGCTCTTTACCTTCGGCAAGTTGGCGGTCTTCTCGCGTAATATCCTTAGGAATTTTTACCGCGATAATTTGTCCATCTTGCAGGCGTTCGGCGCGCCATACCCAGCCATGGCTACCATCACCTAGGCATTCAAGTAATAAATATTTATCACCCAGGCGCTTATTTGTACCAGGTAAAAAATGTGCTGATTTTATATTCACATCAACACCTCATAGTGAATTCTATCCAAAGCAATTGAGCTTATGTTTTTTATAAACAAGAAGCGACTAAATACTACCTCAACCTCAGGCTCTGACTGTACAAAGGTACCTGTGGAAGAGGTAAAGCCCGAACGACAGATATCTTTTAGTTTCTGAGTATCAGGAGCACTCACTAAGCCTTGACTCCAAGCACTGAGTACCAAAGTTTTAGGGGTATGCCCCCAGCGTTGCGCTGCCTCTAATAAGTTTTTTAATTTTTCTTCGAGTTTTTGTTGACCACGAATCGAGCCATCAAATCGTTCAAATTCAATTAAACATAAAGGCGATGCCGAGGCTTTCTCAAACCAACCTGAATCTGAGCGAATATCAGCTCCAAAAGTACCCGGCGCAGGGCATTCCACCATAGCCATAAATGATTGCTCGTGCCCAAAGGTATTCCAGACACTACACCCCAAGCTATGGACCAAAACATCTTGGTCCAATAGTTTACCGCTAATCATTAATGGAAAAGCTTCGTTTATCCAAGCAACCTCAGGCATGGGTAGCTTAGCCATTGAAGGAGCCCCAAACACGTAATACTTCAGGTGATTCACCACCGTGAATAAGCGCCTTACTCCCCACTTTAACCAACAGCGGAGCCGGAATAGAACGGCCACACACTAAAGCTTCACCGGTTGATAAACTCGGTAATTCGTCCAAGTCCGCTTTACTCACCATATCTGATGCTTTGGCGATAAAACGTTGATCATCGGGGTTTTTCAAGCGCATTGTAATCAATGTATTGCACTGAGAAGTGACGTCTGAGTCCAATTTAGAAGGGCGCTGGCTGACAATGCCAAAACCAACTCCGAACTTACGGCCTTCACCGGCAATCTTTTTAATGATCCGGTGGCTTACTGCGTTACCACCAGCAGGGGCAAAGTTATGGCCTTCTTCGTATACAATAAAACATGGTCGAAGTGGATCTGTTTTGCTTGAAGCAGCCTTTAAAATCTCGCTCGACAACAGTGCACAAACGACTTGTTTTGCGGTATCACTCAAACCTTGCAAGTCTACAACTACTAAACGCCCTTGTTGATTGCTCGGACGTCCGACCATTTTATAAATATCGGTCGGCTCAGCCATAGTTGCACTGTAAAAACTTTGTGCTTCGTTCAGCACGCGCGAAAGCTTCATCGAAGCAACAGCAGCACTCCGACCCGATAGCGCCTTCGCTTCAGCTTCAGAAAGGTCTCCCCACTCTTTAAGCTCTTCAATACCATCGCCTAGTAAATGCCTTAGTCGATTAATATCACGAGGCTCTACTTTATCTACAGACCGCCAATAGCGAATAGCCACATCCAACACGCGCTGTTGCGGCTCCGTTAAGCCCGGTAAAATCTCTGCAATATCATCCATTTCAAAATGGTCGAATTGAAGGGCCAACGGTATATTTTTGCTAGCGTATTTATGTTTAAACGATTCATGCTGTGGCGAGAACACCTTAATACCCGCGCCAGCGGCTTGTAGCTTTTCAAAGGTCTGTTTGATCAGTGGCAGCGCTTCTTGATCGCGCTTATCGTCGCTAGCATCTAACAAACTAGAGAATTGCAGGTTGCCGCCAGCAAGAGCTTTGCCGTATTCACCATGAGGGTCAAACACCACCACAGTACCATTATTGATGGCAACTAAGCGCTCGATGATACGGCCAACCGTGTATGACTTTCCTGACCCTGTCATCGCTAAAACAGCCAAATGCTCAGTAACCAGCTTATTCACATCAATAAAAACAGGAACCGTATTCTCACCTTTGTCGTAGCCAACCAAGTTGCCAAGGTGCAAGCTGGAGTGCTCATTAAACTCGTAAAAATCACTCAAGAACTGAAAATCTACGGTCTCAACAGCAGTACCAGGATTGAGTGGCCGACGCGGTATCTTGATCTGTCGAGAAATCGGATCGCGATAACCAACTAGCTCGACTTGAGCAAACATATTCTCGCCGGTAACATTCGCCCCCGGTAAAAGCTCAAGCTCAGTTACACCATCGCCAAAGCCTGCGTTATACAACATATTAGTACGGCTTATTTTCATTACGCGGCCTAGTACAGCGACTTCGCCTTCATCTTTACGCTCTTGATGCATAATGCGAACAAACTCACCACGACGCACTGAAAATGAATCTTTCACCACCATAGTTAACTGGCTGGCATCGCCGGTATTACCGACCAATTTACCTAAAACTTTATAAGCCATTATTCATTCCCTCATCTAAGCCAGCCAACCAGCCTGCCTCAATCTCATTATTCTTAAGTGCGCCGTGTAAACCTTGGCGATAAAACTTGGCAAACTTTGGCAAAATACCAAGTTGTTGATAACCAAGTAATTGTGGTAATGGCATAGCATTACCTTTATTTTGCATATCCAGCACCATCAGCCGAGACGCAACTAAATCTAGGTCCGCGCTTTTCCAATCAGGTTCATCACCGGCTAACTGTATCATTTTTATCTGCCCGCCACGGGCACTACGAAAATGAAAGCCAATTAACCCTTGCTTAGCTTCAGTGCTGGGCTCAATGCGGTTTTCTTGTTCTGACAAGCGAAAGGCAATAGTTCGCGAATAGTTACCCAAGATGCCGTTGATAAAACGCAAGTCACCAACGCCAATCAAACTTTCATCCAACCCTGCCAGGTTTTGTAACAGTTCGCTAGAAAACCCGTCAGACTCTAAAATCTGCTTGCGACCTTGCTCATAGCGCAAATCTTGCTTCGCAATACTCACAATAGCGCTAAAACGCTCGGCTAGAATACTGGCCAGCACTACACCAGTTTGATTCCATGGGAACAGTTTCGAACGATGATTTTGCCAAAATGCTTCTATTGTTTGCTTGGTCTTTTCGTATTCATGCTTATGGCGAAGGTTGCGCTCAAGTGGTGCCATATCCCGCGCTAAAAACAGTGGCGTATCGAGTAAAATTAAATCACAAGGCTCTTGGGTTAACAGTTGTTTTTCAACCAACTGGTAAGCTTGACGAATTTCTATCAAATCAAGTCGCTTACGCTGCGCTTCAAAATCAATGTCGTCCAGTTCCGAGACTGAATCGCCACCTAGGGTGCTGACTCTGTTTTCGTCTATTAGTAAGTCGGTACGCACAGCTGCACTGGCGTAAATAAAGCCACCTAATGCTTTGTCTATACACGATTTGGTCGCAATCCCTGCGACGCGTAAATTAACTACCGTAGGCTTAGGTACCGCCTTCACTAAGCCTGCATCACGAAACAGTGGTGCTACTTGCTCAATATCGCGAATTTGTTTGAGTAAACGCCCGGCGCTACCTGGTAAACGCAGTTGACTATCAATGGCAAGTGACTGAGCTAAATTCATAGTTTTATTTTCATTCATGCTTATAGCGCTCCTGTGTTTAACTGCTCGCTAAGTAGCGGTGAATAGGTCCAATATTGCGAGGCTTGTAAGCTGTTTTTACCGGATTCAGTCAAACCCGCTTCGTTAATAAAACCATGCTGTAGCAATACTTTGCTGCGTTTTGTGATATCAAGGCTATGCACATCAAACATCAACCTAACCGCATGATTCTCGGTAAGCGCTGTGAGACTTTTACCCTTTCCGGCGTGTAGCAGTAACAAAATAACCAAATCGTATTTGTCGGGCGAATAATCTGCTAACTCAGCCTTTGCCTCAGCAATAGGTGCCGCTAGGCCCGCATGGTCGACAAACCAATTTAGCCAGTCAACTAAAGCATCGCTGTGGTCGAGTAAACTTAATGACCACAAAGGCAAAGTCGTCACCGCAAATAACCCACTGTTGCTGTGTTTGCGAACATAGCGTGTATGTACCACATCGCCCACCATATGCTGATTGCGATCAGCATTACCAGCAAAACCAATAATGGAGAGGTTTGTCTCACTCGCGAGCAACGCAGCTAATCCAGGCTCTTGAGCAATAAAAGCAGCTGGTGCAAATGTCCAATCCAGCGCTGACGGTAAATGAGCCAATTCATCTAGTTGCTCTGTTTGAGGATTAATGATCAAAGCTGCGCAGCCTGCTTGCATGGCCCATTGGTACAAGCCCTGTAATGTATAATTACTGGTTAACTCCTCTGCTTGCACCAACAACAAACCACTAGTTGGCGGTGAATTCAGCCACTCGGCCTCCAATGGTTGTGCCCCCGCAACCGTTTGTAAGAAGCGGCCTTTACGATTAGAGGCCAGTGCCGATGACAAATAAAAACTCATCACGTCACCTCTATAATCCTGTGGCAAACGTTAAGCGCATTTTGACGATACCTTTAGCAACCAAACCTTGTTGCTGTTCGGGTGTTAACGCGGGCTCTTGATTTTGACTTAGCGCCTGATAGAGCGTCTGCCACTGCGCCAGTGTTAGTCCTGTGCCCTGTAAAATGGTTTCACCTTGCATTTGCCAATCGCTCAATGTTTTATCACACACCATCACCAGTTCACTCACCCCTAATTTGGCCACATCAGTTAATGCCAAGTCAGTCGGAATTGCTTTTTGCTGCGAAGCTAGCAGTGGCTTTAATACTGGCAACCAGCTATTGACCTGCTCGATGGCGGAGCGTTTTACTTGGCTTAAACGTTCCTCAATTTTTAATATCTGACCTTGAATAGGCGCAATTTGTCCGCGTGCAGATTTTAATAGTTCTTCAGGTAAATCACGTAATCCCGAAAACTGACCATTGCGCAAACTGGTTTGCATGCTTTGGCGTTTGCTTTCAGCATCACTTGGTAAATCTGCAATCGCATCTCCGATCAGTTGTAGTTTCATAACCAGCTTGGGTAGCTCAGCAATATCAGCAGCGTGTTCATAGTCAGCTGTGGCGCTACTGAGTAATTGTTGTAACTGCTGGACACGTTGGTTTTGCTCGGCGAGGTTATTCACTAACTTCTCAAAGCGCTCTTTACAGTTACGGTAACTGGCTAAAATATGCCCTTGGATTTCAGCTATCGGCAACTGCTGTTCAGTATGCAGGTTTAACCCCATTTCATTAGCAAGTGCTGCAAGCTTGTCATGCGCTTTGCCTAAATCAAGTTTACGCAGGTAGTGCAATAAAGTGTCACTGCCAGCTTGCTGCTCTTTTTGGCCTGTGGCACTGCTGGCATCGTCTTTTAATGCGCCATCTAAAATATGGCCAATGGTGCGCAGAGTGTTGGTGTATAAACTTTTTGGAAAATGAGTGAGCGCTGTACAGTCTGCATCAACATCTTTGATTAAATCGGCGAGTCGATGATTAATACGCTCGGCACTACGTTCGACAAATTCAGCAAATAAACAGGCCTGTTCAACCCGCTGATAAAGCGAAGTTTTTTTGTCTTCTAAATCAAGAATGTGTGCATCTTTAAGCGTAGGCTTGCTGCTATTAAGCGGTTTAACCTTAGCAACTAACGCCAACACTTCAGCCCGTTTGTTGATAAGCCCAGCCAGCACCTGGGTGTCACTGACTTCGGTAATATCAGGTAATTGCTCTTCTTGCTGTTTCAGTTTAGTGAAGAGTATTTGTGCTTTTTCCAGCTGTTCATTGGCTTCGACCGTGGCATAGCCCAACTGGTTTGTACCTAGCGGCGCGAATACTTCATTAATGCGGCCATAGCCATATACGCGGCTCATCACTGTCACGTTGGCTTTGTAGCTGTCTATGGCGTTACCGCTAAACCAGTTTTGCGCCTCGATAATGGCATTTTCTAAACGGGCGCGTGGGTAGTTTTCCCAAATTGCTTGTTTTTCGGTTGGGTTAGTTAGGGTGAGTAAATTCAGCTCACCACACCACCACATCCAATCATTAAACACACCTCTGGCGGTAATACTGGTTTCGGCGACATAGGCAAAATAAAACTGCTGCTTAAAACGTTCAAACTGCCATTTGTACTGTTTATTGGGGTGCGCAATACGAGCTAAAAATAGCGGGATTTGCGCAGTACTTCGCTGCACATTATTCAGCTCGGTAAACAATCCAGCGTGTTCATCAGTGGTATAGCCTTTGGCCATATAACTGCCGGGCACTTTGAGCTTGTCTAATAAACTGTTGAGTTCATCCACCGGCACACCGTGTTGCTGCTGCAAATCCAGTACGCCGTTAAGCTCTGGATGGGCAATGGCTAGTTGATACCAGCCAGTAAACAATAAGTCGCGATCATTTGGCGATAACTTACCGTCTACTTTTAGCGGCCAAGCAATCAAACCTCGTTGTTGTAAACGCTGGCGCCATTTGTGGATTGCATCGTTGGCAAAAGTGCTTAAGGCATTTAGCTTATTTTTAAACTTGGCAGTAAAACTCTCGGAACTTAAGGTAACACTATGTTGCTGACAGACTGCCAAGCTTAAGCCGATGCGTTCTAACTGGTCCGCTTCGCTTGGATTGACATAGTGCAACAGTATTGCATCACGCAATTCAGTGCTGTCATCCAAGCGGCTGTATTGCTCCATTAAATGGGCAGAAGCGGTGAGCGCTAATACGGGCGTGCGGCCATGTTGGCGACTGTACTCAGCGGCAAAAGTATGTAGCTTATTAAGCTCATTCAGGTTACTCACCCAAGCAAATAAGGCTTTACCATCTGGGTGTAACTTAAAGCCTTCTAATGTAAACAGGCCACCTTGGCGGCTTTTCGGCTCGGTTAGTATGGCAAGCGGTGCATCATCTGCGCCGGCTTTATTGTTCAGTAAGTTTTCGTCGTAACCCCAGTTATTATCCAGCAAGCGGATAAAGCCAGTGACACGGGTTAAGGCTTTAAAAATGGGTTTTTGGCTGCTTTGTTTAGCCAGTTCAGCCATCGCCTGTTCGTGGCCATCGCCCATGCTTGGGTCTTTAAAAATCAGCGAGTTTTGCTGCGCGCTGCGATAACGTAAATCTAAACGCAATAACATCGCTACGCTCGGGCCAATATGTGTCGCTTCGCTGGCATCCAGCTCGGCGGTATCGCCGACTAATTTATGCCATAGGGCATCGGCAGCAAATTCAATCGCCGGGTGGTCGTACAATAAGCTCAGTAAGTATTTAAACTCACCTTTGGATAACGGCAGTAACACCGCGCCTTTATCGCCGCTGGCAGCCCGCTCCTTAATTGAGAAGGTACGCAGGTTATCGAGCAAGGTATCCAAACTGAGCGCTTGATCTACTGCGGGGTATATCCATTCATCATTCTTACGCACAAACTTAGCTTGCTCTAAGGCTTGGCGACACTGTAGGCGATCAATACTGAGTTTGCGGTAATAAGCGGCAATCGGCTCTTGGTCTTCATTTTTCAATGCCAGCAGTGCTGTGGCTTGGCTTACTTCAGCTAAACTCACGGGTAATTGGCCATACAGCAAACTGCGGCACTGGCCTAATAAAGCTCTATCACGAGTTTGAATCCCTTCAATGGCGCCTTTATCCAGCACGTGTTTGGCCACACGGCCAGAGCCAGTCAACACCGCTTCAAACAATTCACCCACATCATCAATAGTGCGGTCAGCTTGTTGATATTGACTGAGTACCGCATCCACATTGGCCATGACCACGTTAAACCAACCAAAGTTGGCACCACTCATGGCATAGGCGGCTTCCACCAAACCCGCTGGGTAATCAAAAGCCAGTTTGCCGGCTGTTAATAGGCTGGCGACATAGTCCGATACATCGGCAAAAGCATTGTGTTCAAGCTCGACTAATTCAAAACGACGCGCCACTGATTGAATTTCGCGTAGTTGCTGGCCCAATAGTGGTGAACACAGTGCGACATAACGCAGCCAAGGCAGTTTGCGGCGTGGGTCTTCTTCTTTAATCGCTTTACCAATTAAGCGAATGGCTTGGCCATCGAGGCGTTTGTTTTGCTCGTCTTCTAAACCAAAAGTGGCAGCTTCGGCGACGGTTTCTAACTCATCGAGTACCACCAACACATACTGCACACCAAAGCGTTTAAGCACATCGTAGGCCGCTTGCACTAACCCCACCACTAAGGTTTGATTGATGTAGAGGTCTTCTTCGCTATGATTTTTATCTAGCTGTAGCGCATCAGCCAATAGCGCAGCGTTAAAGCCAAATGGCATGAGGCGCTCATAAGCTTGTTTGGCAATTTCACTTTGAATGGAGCCATCAAAGGCTTGTGTCGCCAGTGGCAACAGCGCCTGATACAAACCAAAAGCAAACCAGTTATCGGAGTTTTGATAATCAGATGCCACTTGCGAATAACGAATATACAACGCCAGGTATTTATCTTGCGCTTCGCGATTAAACAACTGCTGGTTGTGCAACTGGCCTTGCTCGTCACGCACAAACCAACCTTTTGAGCAGTCGTTAATTTGTGCCACGAGCTCATGACCTAAACGGGATTTACCTCGGCCCCATTCTGCCTCCACCGCAAATACATGGGCAAAGCGGTCATCATCATGATCAACCGTATGTAAAAAGGTTTGAAAGCGTTTAAAAAAGCGGCTTTGACCAACTAACGGATCTCGTGGAGGGTAATCCGACACACCAGTCGCGGCCCAGCGATGTTGCTTAGCAAGTTTATCGACCATTCCAGCATCTAAATCAAAACTCATCACAAAAATCCTTCTAAGTTAATCCTGTTGCCCGCTCTGGCATTTTTCTTGTTGGTATAACTTGCTTGCGCCAGTTGCTTAATTGTCTGTTGTAGGTGTTGGCTTTTATAGCCAAACAATGGCGCTAACGGCAGGCTGTAACAGGCATCGCTAAACTCGGGGTGAATGCGGTAATGACCGGGTTCGCCCCTGCCCGCCTCAGTAAACTGCCAGATTTTTTTCGCCAATAATTCAGTAATAAATGAGCTCAGCGCACGGTTTAATTGCTGCGTACCCTCTGCGCTATTTGTTAGTGCGGGATAAAGAGCAATATTCAGCTCGTTCAGTAATTGCACTAAAAACTCGGCCAAACTGCCCAAGTTCACTTCATCGCCGTCAATGCCTTGTACCGCCACATTCACTTGGCTTGGGGCAAAAGCGTTTTGCCCGGCAGGTAAAGTCAGCAATAAACCGCCGCGCTGCTCGGCGGCCCAAGCATCTTGCACAAAGCTAAGTAGGCTTAATAAAAACCACCACGGCTGCTGGGCAAAGTGCTCAATGTATGTCGCCTCAGCATTCACGGGCTGCGACACCAACAACCAATCGGTACTTGGTTTGAGGGGCGATTTAATGGGCTGCTTGAGGTTGAATTCACTCAATAACGATTCAGGCAGCACCAATAAACGGCCTCGGCACCAGTTACTGGCCAGTTGTTTGGCGGTGTTATCGATAGGTTGGATTGGCGCGAGTACTTCAGCCTGTTCGCTTAACGTGTGCAGGGTAAAACAAGCACGCAAAAGTCGGCATAACGCTGGAATAGCGGCGTTATCGTTGAGGCTGTGGCCGAGTAAATCGCGCTCCAATTGCGAGAGTGGCCCAGCGATAATTTGTGGATTAGCATCAGCCCTTTCTAGCTGCGCCAATACCCATGCACTGGCATTGCCCAATTGTTGAATGAGTTTAACCAATACTTGTGGGTCGTTCATTGCGCCCGCTTCACGGCAGCGGGCAGTGGCTAAATTCAGCCAATGGGCACGTACCTCTGGGTTTAAGCCCAAGAGCGCCAATTGCCATTCACCTAATTGGCTGAGTTCGCTGTAAGTATCCAGCAATGGTTCGCTTAGGCAATAGGCGTTGCTTTTTTCATTGACATCGCCTGTTATATCGCCAACTGCACCCGCCGAAATTGGCTGTAATAGTTTTTTAAGTTCAGGAATGGCGGCCAATAACACGGCGGTTTTACTGGCCGCTAAGCCGCCACTAAACCAAAGCTGGCTAAGCAGTTGGCAACAGCCTTGCGCTGCCTCATGGCTTAACAGGCTACTGGCTTGCGCGTGACTAGCCATGTTGCTGTCCTTATCAACGGCCACCATGCTTACTCCTCCGCCTCAGTTTGAGCTGCGCTTTCTAGCAAGCGGTACAGCTCATCAATATCGCTAAATAGCGGAGTGGCACCGTCAATGGCATAACCTTCGTTGCTGAGCTTGCTTAAAATCGCTTGATCTAAGCTGTTGTCGCCATCATTCAAAGCTTGCTGAACTTGGATCAGTTGTTGCTCGGTGAGTTGGCCTTCAATTAGGGATTCGACGAGGGTTTTGGCGGCGCTTGTGAGTGACTTAGATAGGCTTACGGCACTTATTTGTTCTATCAATAATTTATCAATCTCTGTTTGGAACTCCTGCGGTGCTTTCCATATAGCAATTGAACTTAATTCCTCGGTATTTATATTCAGCTGCACAGCACCATTTTCTAATCGTCGAAATTGTTGCTGTCCCACCCAAGAATTTAAGTACCAGCTAACGTAAGCAGGTAGATACGAGTTTGTCGCTAGTTTGCATTTAATAATGAAAGACCCATACCAATATTTTGCATGTTCAGCAGCTACATAAGTTGTTACGCCGACTGTACCACTTCGTGTAATTAGAATATCGCCTTCTTCAACATAAGCAGTTTTAAGCGCATCCTCTAAAGACTTATTCAGATAAACTATATCGTCTTGATTAATTCTGTTAGGTGATAGAGCGTTACCACGAATAAAAGGTAACCCCTCAGAGTTTACGTAGTTTGCAGCTATAGATGCCCCGTATTTAAAACCCGAGCAAATACTACCAAAGCTTTCAAATTCATTATTGAATTGAGCATAAAGATCAAGATGCTTCTTTGCATAGTAACGCGCATCTAATCTATTTTCCGTCAGAAATTCTAAGGTCGCTTTTGAGTGTTTAGCTTCTGCTATCGCAGGCTTTGAGATCGGAATTTGGTTTTCAAATAACGCTAATTTGACTTCCAACCGCTTCGCCCAAGCGCGCAGTTGCTCGGCTTGGCGAACTTTATCCCCGATGTATTTTTGGGTGGCCTTCTTAAACAAGCTTACATGAACTTCTCGTAAATCCTCTAGGTTAATACCAGCTTGAACAGAGCCTGTGATCTGTCTTTCTAATCGTTTCTGACCATGCCGGCTACTTAAAAAAACGACTAGGTAATACGGGTCAATTTTCGATGAATCTACTCTAACTCTTGATATGTGCCTATTTATGTTACAGTTGGCACCTGATTTCACATTCAGAATTGCTGGTCTTCCAACATAGCCACCAATTGCAATGAGAACATCACCTGTCTTTGCTACAGAGCGTTTAAAAGACTCATAAACAGTCTTCGATACCTCATCGCAATCATCAGAATCTACAAACATACCTTGGAACTTTTCAGCTTTAGCAACCCTGTATAACCCTTCAGATGTGCCTTCTGGCTTTAAAATGCCATAGACTATTGGAGCGTCCTCTGTTCGGAGACTTTCTAATGCTTCACTAGAGAGAGCTGATAGCTTCTTTTCATTCACAATTTGTTCTGGTGAATAAAAGTTTGGATCAAGTCTTTTTGCCGTTAATTCTGACTTCTTTAACGAGTAAGCAAACATCACTCACCCCGCTTATAAGCCGAGACAATCTTATCCAGATCGTTCGCCACACCGGCGTTATAGTCTTCGATATTGTTTTTCACCACATAACCTAAGGTTTCGGCCACCGCCATAAACACCTCGGTTTGCTGTTCTGGTAAAAACTGCTCGGGCTGATTCGGGTTAGCATGGCGTTTTTGCAAATACAAAATCGAGGTTTTTGCGCCTGTGCCAGAGAGCTTAAAACAATCGCTCGGCAATGAAATCACCGCTTTCACTATGGCTTTACCGCCGACAAACTCGCCGGTTTGTTCGTCTTTTTTACCCATGATGTATTCGCGCACATACCTATCGCCAGAGTTACACAAAATGCCATCGGGCAGCACTATCATTAAGCGGCCACCGGATTTGAGCAGTTGCAAGCAGCGGTCGATAAACAGTACCGCTGGGTCAATGGTGGCGCCGACTTGTTTCCAGTTGCCTTTGCCATCGGGTTTGCTGCCAAGGGCTAGGCCTGAAGTGCTGGGATGTAAGCTGTAAACAGGTTTTTTATCACTACCACCGGTTTGGCGTAAATCGGTGCGGTAACCCGCCCATTTCGGCTCGCCATTATCATCCAGTTCGAGATCACCAGTGTTTTCCCACTTCATTTTTAAATGGTCGTAGTAAGCGTTATAGCTATCGACCACTTTTGCAGCCGGACGGAAACCACCGAGTACTTGCTCCATATTGGCTTCGTAATTGGCTTTGGAGCTTTGGCCGTTTTTGCCTTTATCAAACTTAGGTGTACCAAAGGGCGGATTGGTGCAAATTAAATCAAAGCTATTAGGTTTAAGCGCTTGGGTTGTGAGTGAGTTATCGGTATAAAAAATTTGCGCTTTGGGTGCGCCTTGCAATGCCATATTGACCCGAGCCAGCATGACCATACGCGGCGCGGCATCGGCTCCAGTAAAGGCGTGGTTGCGCAGTTGTTGTTTTAGGGTTTCTTTTTTATCGTCAGCCATGACCAGTTGATAGTCGATTAACTTGACTAATTGGCTAAGCGCGACTGAACCAAAGCCGAAAGAGCCGCAGGTGGGATCGCAAAAACGAAAATCGCCATTGGCAAGGCGAGCAATGGCTGCATCGTCGTTGGCGATGTCGTTTATAGCTATTTCGAGCATGGCTTGTTTGACTGGGTTTGGGGTGAGGTATACACCAAGGCCACCTTTGGATTCAAAGTTAGCGCGTAGGAATACGTCGAACACTCGGCCGAGTAAATCGCCAGAGACATCGCCTAACGTACCGTACTCTTTAACGATTTTGCCATCGTTGCTTTTTAGCGGCCCTAAATTTTGCAGCGCTTCGAGTAAATCAAGGTAGTTTTTTGCAACAGATAAACGTAAGTGGGTATCTTCTGAGAAAATGGCATTGCGCGTGCCGTCGTCGCTGGTGACCACGTAGTCGGGGTGCGATTTAAATTGATTAAAGGCGTCTTTAATTAAGTCTACCGCGTTATCACCCTCGGCTTGCACGAAGTGCCAGTTAAATACGCTGCTGAACAGGTGCTCATTGCCGAACTTATCATTAAAGGTGATATCGGGATGGTAAATGCGAAAGCTTTCTAAAAATAGCAGCTTGGCCACTTCTTCAATGATGTCGTTTTTGTCGTTCACTTTGTCTTTGGTAACGCGATAGACGTTTTCGTGAAACGCATCAAAGCGGTGCATTAAACGGGTGTAAATACGCATCGACCAACGAAATGTTGGATCGCGTTCTAGACGGTCAAAGCTACGTAACTCTTCGAGGCTGGGCAGTTCATCAACGCCATGGGTGCCGTCGGAGCCATCGGCACCAAATAAGGCTAAAACGCGCTGGTTGGTGCCATCAGCCACCACGGCAAACACTGGCCAATCTTGATCGGCATCCAAATCATTTAGCAAATGGTCGGTTGCCAATTCATCGAATTTGGCGGTGTCGGCAGCATATTCCCAATGACCTTCGGCCAGTGAGACTAACATAACTGGAGGCGTTAAGTTACCTTCTACCAAGCCTTGAATAAGACCCGCTTTAGCAAATTCATGCTCAGGTAGCTCAATTAATGGCTCTGTGAACTCGGTGTGTTGCTTGGTCAGCTCATTAAACAACTGTTCAAGCTGTTGCTTTGGTGATGTTGTATCTTTTGCCATGATATTTTCTTAATTCTTATCTTAAGTCGTTCAACGATGCCTTTGGGTTGGTTGCGGTTACTGAACCTGAAAATTAACCAACACGCTAATTCACTAAAATCAGCAAAGGCCCTTTAATGTCTAACTGCGCGTGCTGCTGCGCCAGTTTGCGTATATGTTGTTCGCTAGTGGTGATACCTGCAGGGAGTTTTCGCAGCACCTGAGCCAAAGGCATGCGGCCACCCGCTTGTTGCAATAGCGATAATAAGTGCTCGGTAATATCAGGGTTTACCTGATAAGTGGGTTCGCTTGATTGCAGCAGCTTGTCTCTTTTTACTGACGCCAACCATAGTGCGACTTGTGTCTTACTAAAACCCAATTCACGCCAGCAGACCTGATAATCGTGCCACATGCTTTCAAGCCCTTGGGGTGAGCGTTGTACATCAGCAAGTACTTTTTCGATATTCATTGATGACGTCTACTCTTCTGCAAAATAATCTGAATCGATTGCTTTAACGGCATACAACTCGCGAGTCGAAACACCGACATTGTGCTCTATCATCAGGGCTGCCAGTTCATGGCCATCAATCAGCACGATGCGTTTTTCAATACGGGTAACAAAATCACGGGCGTCTTTACTGAAATTTGAAGTAGTAATAAATACGCCTTTACGAGCGCGATGCATGTCGAGCGCCCCTGCAAACGCTTGAATATCTGGCCTACCGACTGTGTTATCGCGGTAACGTTTAGCTTGCAGGTAGATGGAGTCGAGCCCGAGTTTATCTTCTTTGATGATACCATCAACACCGCCATCACTGCTGTACTGAGTTGCTTGGCCAGCATCCTTTTGACTGCCGCCGTAACCCATAGCTAACATTAAATCTACCACCAGCTGCTCGAAAAACTTAGGCGATAATGTGTGGATTTGTTCAATCAATTCATCGGCAAGGGCTGAATTAAGGGCGGTAAAGGCTTGCGCCATTAACTCTGTTGGGGTTTGAGCGTCATCATGTTGATGAGTTAACCCTTTGCCACGACTTCTGTTAACTTCAGTGGATGTTTTGTTGGTAGTCGATGGCTCATTGCTAGTACTTAAGAAGCGATTAAAATCTTCAAACTGCGCAAGGTAGTGGTTATTAATCGGCTTTCCACTAGCCAGAGCTTCCCGACCTCTTCGGGTTATTTGACAAACTCCGCGTTTGGGCTGACTAATAAGTCCAGCTTTAGCCATATAGGTTTTAGCCCAACCAACCCGACTTCTAACATATGTGGTTTTGCCACTCGGAATTGTTCGAGCTAACTGCTCAGCGGTAAAACCATAATGGTTAGCAACAGCGAGGTACATCTGCTGGAGTGTTTTAACCTCTCCATCCGCCAGCACCTTAAGCACTGCAGGCATCATCTCTTCATAGCTTGGAATTGTATCGACCATCCCTGTGCCTCACCTCTTATTATTCTTGTGGCAAAAACTGCAATGGTAATCGCCTAAATGCTCTCAAGTACTATGTTTAAAGCAGCTCAATTAAACGATCACACTATTTAGATTGATGCACATAATTTTTAGGATTGTGTCAGAAAAGTTCCATCTAATCCAGTGAGATAGCACACAGTCTTTGCCTTTGAAGCCAAGAAGGCTGAATAAAGTCTATTGGAACAATAGACTTTATTTTTGACGGTTTGCCCTTTCGTTATCAGTGGTGTAATGCGGCATCCTTAGTGCTATAGAAATTGGCGCCAAGTCCACGAGTGAATTTATCCCGGCTAACCAACTCACTTCATCCTAGCAGACTGGGAAATTCGATCAAATATATAAAAAAACAATGGGTTGATAATAGATTTAGCATATACTGACGTGACAGAGGTTACTCTTCGTCATCTTCTGGCACGATAACGAATAACTCCAACTCATCTGTAACATCTTCAGCGTATTCCTTTCCTTGTGGTCTGACCCATACCCGAATGCACTCACGTAACGAAACATCTACTTTATTCTCATCCAGACCAAAGCACTGGTTAAAATCGAATAACTTCAGGGCGAGATTGATAGTAGCTACAATGTCGCATTTTGAGTTAAGAGGCCCTTCCATATATGCTGTAGCAAACTCTCTGACTAACGAAGTTTCAAGCATTGCAGAAGCAAACCAATCCACGGAATGCTTATAGGCGATGATCCAATTAGGACCACGCACTTCTTTAAGCATATTGTTGATGCCAAATTCGGCGGCTGAGGCAAGTCCATTATGACTACCTGCCATGCAAGAGCTCAGGATCAAGCCTTTTACTTTTCCACCTCTATCAGCTACCGCACTTGCAACTTTGTCGATCATTGCTTCTGCGACGCTTTGTCCGTCACCATGACCACCAATATATAAAATCTGTCGGGCCTCACTAGCTTCAGTTAGATGATCTAAAGCATATTCGAGAGACTGAGTATCATAAAAGTTACACTGATACATGTTGAAACGACTATCAGTTGAGCGATGGTTGATCAACTTCTTCACCCCTTCAAAAAAAGGTATTGAGCTCGCACCACCTTGGTTTACATCTGGAGTATACCAAGGGGCCTCAGCCACCAATAATGCTACATCCTTCTTACTCATACTAGACTTCCCTATGCTTAGTCATTTATATTTCAACGATTGAAGATATTAGCCCACTCTACACTGCATCTATAGCTAAATCTGTTGTTTCTACGAGCTTTTTAAAAAAAGTCAGGCATTTTTTCATATCAGGCCGGCTTACTAAATGAGTCGCTTGTTTGTCATTAATAGACCGATGAACTGCTTCACCTCGCTTTTTTATCCATTGGTTTAGTTTGGATTGAACTTGCTCAATATCACCATCAATCCAGGTCCATTTCTCGGTCACATCTATGTATAAAAACCGCTCAAACATTCCCTTAGTTTTCTGAGAATTTGGGGTATGAAAATACTTAAGCTCAGTTTTAAGTGTCGATGTAATAAATTTTCCAACATTCGAGCCAGCCAGGGTTCTCAAATCTGCTGTCAACTTTTCCTCAATGACATCTTCGACATAGGTTTCCCAAGCGGTTAAGGTCATGATCAATGCAGCCCGCTTAAGCTCCTCAGGTTCTCTTTCCCTACCTTCAATTTTGTTTAAATGGTCATAGGCTTCTAAAATCCATTCAGCATCTTGAATTGCCTTTTCAAAATTATCTTTAGCTTTTGTCACACGTGCTCCCTTATCACTGATATACGTTATTTTGCAGGTCTAACCAACTTGAAAACTGATGCAACGGGTCACAGATCTTGTCCATCGGCGACAAACGCGACCCAATAACAATCCCATGAATACTCAATCCGCTATTATCCTTACGATGACTAATTTTACGGGTTAGTCCAGAAGACACCGCAAACTCACCATCGCTAACGAGCAATATATCTGCTTGATGCCATTTATTTTTATCACTTTGCTCAAGAGCCAAATTAAGTGGACCCTCTGCATCTGTACCGCCGCCGAATGACATGGACAGAAAAAGTATCATCCGCTCTAAACCCTCAGCATCGGGTGTCAGTTCCATTTCTGTCACTTCTCCGCGGCTACCAAATAGGTAAACATAACAAGCACGTTTTTCGGTTTTAGCCACACTGATACATTGCAACACCAGCGCCTTGGCAACATTCTCTGGTGTTCCTTGCATGGAACCAGAAGTATCTAGACAAACAATCATGGGACCACGGTTACGATTTATTTTGAAGCCGGATTTTTCTTCCTTAACCTCTTGATCAAATGTAACCTCTTCAGTGATGATGTCCGTGCCTTCAACAGCATAACTGAGCAATGCATGCTCAGCTCGCCGGGCATGCCAAAGTTTTTTAAGGACTGGATGCCCCAAAAAAGCCGCTTCTTGAGGCAACATTCGACTGATTGAGTCAGAACGAGTGATCCCTTTGGTTTCCATTGGCACAAGCGGCATAGAAATCTCTTTATCGCGCCTTTTCGTTACGCTCATCTTAGAGATAATTTCTTCAATCACGGGCTCACCGTCGCAATCTTTCATGCGCCCCAGGGTTTCAATCACTTCACGCAATTGTGGGATTTGCTCGACCAGCTTCTGTAATCGCACCATGTTCATCCAACCATGGCTTTGCAGCATTCCTTTCGATAGGTCCCAACCAAGACCAGTGACCACACCTAAATCATCAAAAATCTCTGAAAGTATTTGCCAGACTTCCAACCTTTCGGCCCAAACTGATGACAATACAAATGGATGTTGTCCACTAACATTAATTAACTGCAACCAGGCCTCTAATTCAGCCTGGAGCTGATATTCAAGTTTTTTTGCATCTGAAAGAACAAGTGAATTTTTAAGTTTGGCTGAATTTCGTTTGATTTGGATAGCGGCGAATTCCTCTTTCAGCACTTCTAACGCCTGCTTATATTTGATTTGAGCTAATTGCCGAGCAAGGATTAATGCTCTTGTCTGAGCACCTTCAAGAGCAGATAGTAAATTCAGTATCAAGGCATCGGTGACTTGCGGATTATTTTGACAATAAGTTGCAATACCTGAACGGCTAATTACATTAACAATGTTTTGCTGAACAGCCTCAGGTAACCAAGGACAAGGTTGTGACAATGACTCTCCCGCCAACAACTGATTTCGCAATAATGCGATAGTCATACAGCGAGTAGATAAATCGCCTCCTGGTAGGGTAGCTACAGCTGGCACCAACGAATCAGGTAATAAATCAATATCAACTAACTGCCGCTCCAAACCAGCTAAAATATTAAGTGCAGGAGCCAGCTGTGTTGGTGTTGGTTTTTGTTCATTCACAGAGTTCACCCTCTAACACTGCATCAACTGGAATGCTAGTGTCCGACAAATCAACTTCTTGTTCCCGTGGCAAGGCTTCAAAACCTTGTTTCACTTTTACCAGACGATTGGATAATTTATGGCTGTATTCAAGGGCGTTATCTAAACTCGCAATCACTTTAGAAAGCAGTTCAGGATTTAACCAAAGATGGCTTTCAAATACTGTCTTAGCATCTTCTCGCTGTTTGCTTAAAGCGTTAATGTGGTTTTTTATCTTCGCCAGAATTTCTTCTACGCCTGCAACACGCCCCTTAATATGGGCTTCAGAATAACGAATTGATTCCATATCGGGATTAAACGGTTGATTAATCATAACGGGCATGAATGACGGGCCATAGCGTTCACGACTTGAAGTTGTCTCTTTTTTTGCAGAGTCATCCCAATAAAGAACTTCACCTTTAGCGTTTGTTTTTTGGACTTCTACAGAGGATTGCAATGTCTGCTTACCTTTATCATTAATAAACAGTGGCCGACCTTTGTTGTCTACTTTCTGCTTTTGTTGTGACTTATCAGCCTTTAATCTCCCTTCCCAAGTTGTCACTAAACTTGATACACGTTCATCTGTAAAATCACCATTGATGGCTACAGCTTGATTATAGAGATCTTGCAGCCCAGAAAACTCCTCCGGCTTATTCCACAGACAATGAGGTAAAACCCATGCATCATAGTTACTCACTTGCGTCAATCCAGAGGTGAATGCTGATACCTTCATCAGTTTTATCAACTTGAGCCAACGCCTATCCGAAACGTAAATATTCTCTTGATTTAGATATGTCCGAAACTCTTTACACAATGCCAGCACAGAAGAACTCAGGGTAACCTTGTCAGCTAACTGCTGCACCTCAGTAAGATCTTCTAGCTTGAGTCGGATATTCAGCTCAGGCTCAAATTTTTCAGCTGAAAGCTGCAATAATTCACTAAATGAACTATCGGACAATGGACCGACAAAACTACGTAACATAAAGCGATCATATAAAGCAGAAAGCTCCTCACCTTCCGGTAACTCGTTACTCGCAGCAATAACCGAAATTAAGGGCACCTTGTATCGACGATTACCATTATCAAATTCTCGCTCGTTTAATATGGTTAAAAGACTATTCAAAATGGCACTGTTTGCTTTAAAGATTTCATCAATAAAAGCTACTGATGCATCAGGTAGATAACCACTAGTTAAACGAGCATACCTATCATCCTCTAATGCACGAATAGAAAGAGGCCCAAAGACTTCTTCTGGGACAGAAAAACGTGTCAACAAACGCTCAAAATAACTCGCTTCAACAAAGATATTTTTTAGCCGTTTGGCCAGTTCACTCTTTGCGGTGCCCGGAGGACCTACAAGCAAAACATGCTCACCCGCAAGCGCGGCAAGTAAAATCAGCTTAATTTGTTCCTTTCGCTCTAACAGACCAACATTCATCGCAGCCATAAGCTGTGAGATTTTATCTTTACGTGAGAGTGGTTGTATTGCCGTTAATTGTGTCACAGTGGATCTCCTTATGTTGAATTGCATTCCCTGGCTTAATTCAGGGTCAAACTCATATAGCGACTTTTATGCCAATTTAGTCATTGTCGTTTTCTAGACCGAGTTTTTTAAGGCGATTATTTAAAGTTTGGTGATTGTTGTAGCCGAGTAACAACGCCGCTTTACGTTTATTTCCTGACGTAAATGCCAATCCTCGTTCTAAATAGTGTCGTTCTACTAGAACAATAATACTATTTATATCAACACCTTTTGATATATCTCTTTCGAGAATGCCCTCACTATTTTGGAGCGTCGAAAGTATCGCCCTGCGAATATCAACTTCTTCCAATACGGCAGTTTCAGACCATAAGGCTGCCCTAAGAATCGTTGCTTTCAGCTCTCTGATATTTCCAGGCCAACGATGATTACTGATAATTTTTTTTGCAGCAGTGGAAATTTTTTTACCACCTAAAGAAGGGTATTCTTGTGTGAGCATGGCGGTAAACTGATCTGCTAGATGGTCTAAATCGCTGTGTCGAGATCTTAGAGGTGGTAATGACAACACACCAATGGCAACCCTATAGAATAAATCCTCCCTGAACCTACCCTTGGAAACGTCAGCCATCAAGTCTCGATTAGTTGCTGTGATTAAACGGAAATTGCTGCTACGTTCTTCACTATCTCCCAAGCGAGTGAATTTACCATCCTGCAATACTCTAAGGAGCCTGACTTGGGCTGAACTATCAAGCTCGCCAAACTCATCCAAAAAAAGAGTACCTGAATGCGCCAATTCAAAAACTCCTACCTTATCTGAAACCGCACCAGTAAAAGCCCCCTTTTTATGACCAAAAAGTATTGAATCGATAAGTTCTGAGGGAAATGCTCCACAATTAATCGCAACAAATGGTTTGCCCCTTCTCGCACTTGCATTATGAATTGCCCGAGCAAACATCTCTTTGCCGGTACCACTCTCACCACAAATCAGCACAGATACTTCATGCGATGCTAAAACTTGAGCCTTGGCTTTAAGTAGTAACATTTCAGGATCAAGGGTAATAATGTCATCAAAGGCGGGATCTGCATCAGAGCCCAATAGACCAAGTTGCCCAAGTTCAATAGGGGCTAGATTAGTCATCGAAGGAATATACTCAGCAGTGAGCTTAAAAGGAATTTCTACAGTATTAACGCCTTGTTCTTTTGATGCTTGATAAAAGTTGCAGGTGAATCGAGTTTTACCGAGTAATATCCATACAGCCTGCATAGCAGGTGTACCAGGACTCAGTAAAATAGACAGTGCAATGGCTTCACGACTAATACTGTCCAGTAGCCGTTCTGCAGCTAGGTAAATTTCTCCAAAATCAACTGGCGAGGATAAATAGGCCTTACGGGCATTGACTGGACAACTCAGATTGTCGGTGAGTAGTTCAAGATACGGAGTAACTAGGTCCGACGGATAATTGTAAATAAGCTCAAGCCGATCAAAGGTAACATCAGATACTGTAGCCCATATAGGGCCAGTCATTTTACTATCCTTTGATTCTAAATCATTGCCACCAATCCAACTAACCAACACTTTTTCGTTAATTATGTTCATCCCTAAACCAACATTTAAATTTATCAATAGTGGAAGCGATCATGCCGTACTGGCACTTGGTCGTCAGACTTGTTGCGTATGATAATTTACAGAAAAACAACCATTTTTCAATGCATTTGAATCAATATTGCCTATTACAGCTCTTTGGTTTTCATTTTTGTTGATGTCGATTACTACCTAACAATTAATTACCTTAATACTTGCCAAAATCCACTCTTGTACTTCACTTTCTACCCATGCAACAGATCTACTGCCCAGTTTCACTGCTTTGGGGAAAATACCTTTATCTACGTACTTGTAAATTGTTGAACGGGCTAAGCCAGTTGTGTCAATCACGTCTTTTAATCGAATAAGCTTTATGTTTGGCGTCATGCTGAACTCTTGGTAATGATTTCTTTCCATTATCTATGCCAGTAATTTTTAACTTTTCCAAATTTTTTCAGATATATATCACTCCAGTGTATAAGCCCATTAACGCTTTCAAGGAGCCTGATATGTCAACAAAAGCGATACACACTAAAGCTGCTCTACACGAAACCACTGATAAGCACGTGACTCAGTGGCCGCAAACTGCAGATGAGGTCCTCGCCTCTGCCGCCAATATCATTGCTGAACGCTATGTAAAGAAAGACGCCTACACCAACCCTCAAGCCACTAAGGATTTTTTAACTTACAAACTAGGCGGTTATGAGCGGGAGGTGTTTGCGGTAATACTGCTCGATTGCCAACATCAATTACTGGAATTTAAAGAGTTGTTCTTTGGCACCTTAGATGCTGCCAGTGTCTACCCCCGAGAAGTGGTTAAGGCTGTGCTAGCCGTCAATGCGGCGGCGGTGATTTTTGCCCATAACCACCCGTCTGGCGAGTCTGAACCTTCAACGGCAGATAAGAACATCACCAAACGGTTAACCGATGCATTAGCACTTATCGATGTGCGCGTGCTTGACCATATCGTGGTAGGCCGCTTGCCGGTGTCCTTTGCTGAGCGCGGCTTACTTTAGCCAGCGTTTAAACCTGCCACGCCAAATCAAGGAGTCCATCATGATTGAATTTACCGATAGCTTTTCTCAGGCCTGTGTCGCCGAAGCCTACGCCGCTTTTCCTGAACTGCGTAACCGCTTAACAGTTGAGCTGATTTTGCCGATGTTTGTACGCCCGCTCAATGCCATGGGCCAAGTGATTGGCAAGCCAGTCGTTGCACCACACCGCGAGCTATATAAAACCGTATTATTTGTTTTTCACCGTGATGTGGTTGAGCACTTGCCCAAGAAGATCAGCTTTTGCCGCTATGTTTGCCCCTGTGATAGTTATGGTGTGCCAACAGGTGAATGGCAGCGTGTGATCAACGGTGTGTACTTCAACCATGGCAGTAATGAACAGCCTAATTGGAGTGTACACACCTAAAGAACGTTACCTGTCATCACCCACTCCACTAGTCGGCTGTATTAACCGCTCTTACTAGCACTGGTATTTATCACTGCTCTCGCTAGTCAGCTAATGAGCCCCCTACTCCCTAAAGTTCTTTTCAACCATTGAGGTCACTATGACAACTCTAAAACTTTTCGATATTGAGCACGCCTGGGGCTTGCCCCGTAAAGTATCTCCCCGCTTTGGTGCAAGGCTGATTTTACGTGGTCTGCACTTGGATTATCTCAATGACCGTTCAAGCTTTGTCGGTGAATTTCCACCAGCAATTAAACAACAATTTATCGAGGCCTTTCCCGCCATGGTTAAACAGCTTGAACGGCTGGTGGCCACCGGCGATATTGATGCCACTGAGCAGCACTGCGTCACCATTGAGCACGCCGGCTTTACCTGTGAGGCCGACACATTAGGCAGCCATGGCTATTTGTATATTGCGATTTATCAAACCGAAACTAAACCAAAGCTAAGCCACTGACCACCAGCAACCTCGCCCTCACTCAATAACTTGTTCGAGTTCGTAAGCCTGTACCAATCCCCTAACTGTAAACACCTAGCCCTAACCTCCCAGCTTAATAACCCTATCAAGTAGCCCTTAGCGACTCACATTAAACCGCTTAGCCAACACTAGTTCTATTAACCCAACCGCATAGACAGCAAAAGCCAAGGCGTGACTGCGCCTTGGCTTTTGCGTATGCCCGTTTTTAAATAAGGAATATTCAATGACATTAACTATCAAGCGTAATCAACTACCAGCGATGCCTGATCGTTTTTACCAAGTGATCGACAAGGAACTGACTGAAGTCACACCAAAAGACGCCAACGCCATCACCCTTAATTTTCGCGATCCTGATTACAGCGCCGAAGCGGGCGGCTTTCATCCCGTCGAAGTGCGGCTTGAGAAACAGCAAGATCACTGGCGTTTAGTCTACGTCACCGATTTTGCTTTTCGTGGCCATCCCTTCCCTGAACTAGTTAAAGACATCGATATCTGCTTTAACAGCAAGCAGGTCTATAGCCTATTTAGTGGCTGGATTACTGAGCGGGAATCACAGGGGCTGATTAAGTTGTTTAGCGATAACTTTGTCAGTTACTACCAGATGGAAGCCTATCAAGTGCAGGTGAGCTTGGATTAACTAGCCTCGCCCTCATTTCGCGCGAGCATCCTAACCATATCTACCTGTTTTTGCCCTATCGCAATCAACGGGCCAAGCGCATCACACCCGCCCCCTTGTTACCCTAAGTCATTACGTCAAGCCTCTGTCGTTAACAACAATCTACCCCGCCTGCAACGCCCGTCGTTAGCGGGCTTTTTGTTTTTGGAGTCCACCATGAAAATACACCACGAAACCATCCTGCCACTGCCAGAGCCTTTTTATGAGTTGTTAGAACGGCAACTGGCCGCACTCAATAACCCGAGTCTCAACATCGTCACCCTAAACTACCGCGATCCCGACTACAGTGCACAGAGAGGTGGTTATCACCCAGTGGAGATCAACCTCTACCGTCAGGGGGATTGCTGGTATCTCAATTACTTCACCGACTTTGCTTACTGCGGCGGGCCCTTCCCTGAGCTTGAGAAAGAAATGGAAGTACTGTTTCAGGAGAAGCAGGTCTACAACAGCTTCTTTGGTCGTTGCTACCTGGAACACGCCGATAGCCAAGTACGACTGTTACTGGAGAACTTCTGTAACTACGTCGAGATGGAGGTGTACCAGGTTCAGGTTAGCACCGACTGAACTTGGTGCCCACAAAGGTATTTTGGGAACCAAGCAACGCAGGCCCGATGCGGGTTTGCGATGTGCTGGTGCCCACATTGATCACATAGCCAATTGAGGGAACCAAGCATGAACGAAGTCGAAGCGGTCAAGAACCGCGACACCATCAAGCTTATCAGTTACCTGCTCGAACGTCACTTTGGTCAGCAGATGGCGGATGTCTGGAATATCGGCCTTAACCTGGCACTGCGGATCTCTGACTTACTGGCGATCAAGTTCAGCGATATCGACGGCGACCGCTTAAATATCATCGAGCAGAAGACCGGTAAACGGGCCAGCATCAAACTCAATCCGAAGACGCTGGCGTTGATTGAGGCGATCCACCAGCGTCACCCCGAGCATATCTACCTGTTCCAATCCCACCGGTCGAGCCAAGCCAAAGACCGGCAGGCCCCCGCCAAACCGCTGACACGGCGCGCCGTCGCCAAAGCGTTTGCCTTTGTCGGTGATGATATCAAGTTAGCCCTGGGCACCCACTCGATGCGTAAAACCCGCGGCTATCTCCTGTACCAAGCCTGCAAAGACATTGGCCGGGTGATGCGCATGCTGCGGCATCAATCGGAAGCGGTCACCCTGCGTTATATCGGCATTACTCAGCAGCAAATCGATAAGGACTTTGTCGAGCTGGAAATCTGAGTCAATCAGCATGCCCTATTCAACCCATTGGCAGATGCGACCTAGGGGTATCTGCGTTGTTTTTCTTGGAGTACATACTATGTATACATTTCATCCCGGTGATCATCTGGTCACCAATATCGATCCGCTTGGCTTAACCGAACACCACGGTCTTTATGTTGGCCGTGGCAATGTGATTCACTTATCTAAACAGGGCATCATCGAAGAAATCGATCTGCAGCAATTTGCTGGTGGCCATAGTGTCAGAGTGAAAAAGTCCAGCCTGTTTCCCCATCAGGCCATTGAGCTAGCACGCAGTCAGCTGGGTCACAGCCCATACGGCGTTGCTACCAATAATTGCGAGCACTTCGTCAATGAATGCTTAGCGGGAACCAGCACCTCCAATCAAGTCAGTAATCTCACCCACATTGCGCTGCAAGGCTCTGCCAGAGCAGGCTTACTGGGGAGCGCTGCGTCGAAGTTGGCCACGGGAACTGTCGCAAACGTCGTGTTAGCGTCTACCGCCGCTAAGATGACCGGTGAATACCTAGGGCTACCCGATAACGTCAACACACTGCTAGGGACGCCAGGGGATCTTGTTGCTAAGCCTGCCGAATCCCTACTAAAAGGCACCACCCAAACCCTGGGTGAGAGTTATGCTTGCTTACGCCAAGGCGAGATAGCCGATGCTGGGATCAAGCTCGTCACCGGCAGTATAGAAACCAGCTTAAACACCATACTGACTACTGCAGAAGTAGGCATCAATGGCGTAAAAGCGGGCACTGAGCTAATAGCCGATGCATGGCAGTGGCTAAGGTTTTAATGCTTCACCTGCAGTATTGAGAGAGTACTCAGTAACACATCATCCAAACCTAAGAAACGAAGCGGCACAGCTCGCCGCTATCGTTTCACCCCTCTTGCTTTTATGCTAAAGATTAGCGCGATACCAGCACAAAATTTATGCCCAGTTCAGTGATACAAACTATCCTGCTAACGTCATTGATCTCATGGCGTTGCTCGAGCAGATGAGTAAACCGTGTAATCATTATTTTTTGTACCACGTTATGCTAAGGTATTACCTAGTAGTACTAAACATTACCTATGGAGTAACAGATGAGCACAATCAAACCCGTGTCGGTTAAATTAGATGCCGATATTAAAGCCAGAGTCGAGCATTTAGCCGAAACTCGTAAACGTTCATCACACTGGATGATGCGTGAAGCGATCCGTGAATACGTTGAGAGAGAAGAGAAGCGCGAGGCGCTGCAGCAAGAAGCGTTACGCGCATGGGAAGAGCACCAGACATCAGGCTTGCATGTCACCGGTGACGAAGTGGTGAGTTGGCTGGAGTCCTGGGGAAGTGAAAATGAAAAGGCTGCCCCTACCTGCCACAAATAGTCTTCACTGCCACTGCGTTAGCTGATTTAGAACGCTGACCTTTAGCTCTTCGTATTTAAGCCTGACGCTCGATGAATTAACTGACCGCTTTACCTTTTAAATTTAGACTGTATCACTGATGATAAAAAAGGCCTGTCCAATACTAAAATAATCGCCATAATATATCTGCAGCTCACTCCACTATCAATTAGGAGATAGATAGACTTCCGAGTTAAATACACTAGTCTCAAAAACCCTAATTTCACCTGCAGTCAATGAATGTGCTAAATTCGATAATCTCATGTAATTGTTATCATCCCAATGTTCCTCCGGTACCCATGTTTTCATTATTGGAATGCCTGAGTTTTCTTGACGAACAAAAGGTATATAGCAATTTCTTGTAACCACAACAAAATCTTCAAATTTCACATCGGCATCTGAGTAAATCATTCTAATTGTATTCTCATTAAATATACCTGCTACCGTATCAACAACGACTTTAATGCTCTGTTTACTATTACGAGTAATCATTCTTGCCATTGCATGCTCAGATATATACACTAATGCTCTGATACAATATCCATCATTTCGCATAGGCCGTTTTTTATCCACTATGTGGGAGCAAAGTGGATAAAAATGTTCATCTTTTGTATATTTATAACCTTCTATGTCAATAGCCGTGGCGCCAACATATATATATTCTGTTAGCTCTGCGGTTTTTCCCTTGTTAAAAGTTTTATGTTCAATCAATAACTCAGACAAAGATTCTCGATTGATATCAAGTTGTAGTTGATAAAAATTTTTCAATGTTTTATTTTTTCTTTCAAACGCTAAATTATGCTTATCATTCACCGAATTAAAAAGCTCCCTAAGCCGTCTAAACTCTCCTCGTATAAAAGCCTTTGCAGCACTTTCGTTAGATATTTTGATTAGTTTACTGTTATCCATATACACTCCTTTGCTAACTAAATAACATATAAGTAACGTCACATAAATTTTGTAAATTCTGGACTCGAAAAATACCTATCAATATCTACCTGACTACAGCTACTCGTTTGTTCATGGGCCAACAATTTATCTATTGGAATTATCACACCTTCAACATCTGTCGTTGACGTAGCTTTCAGCCTAAATGCATACCCCGAATCTTCACCAGATTCCCACACAAAGACGCATGACACGGAACCATAATCATCCCATTTTTTTCCGACACGCCCTTTTCTTCTCAACAAGTTTAAGGCTCCATCAGGGCCTTTAATAGCCATTTCTACCGATGAATGTCGTGCTTTTCGCCATGGACTGCGAGTATGAATAGCTCGATAGTTTATCGTCATTGCTTTGCTCCCTGCCTCTATCGGTTGTTTCGTTTAAACCATCTATTATTTTAGCAGGCTTCATATCAAGGCATGTCAAAAAATTCACAACAAGTGACCGTCTTCGTTAGCTAGTTTATTGTAATTCCGAAAGTGGTCGTCCTATCTATGGCAATGACTATTATTTTAGGGAACTGCTTATCGACTTTGGTGACACCGGTTATCTGGCAATGTACCAGTATGATGGCAGCGAACGATTGACCGTGTTGTGTATCCGCCACCAAAAAGAAGCCGGCTATTGAGAGATGCATCAGCAAAGAGGTCTTCGCATGGATGAGCGATTATGAATATACTGCTACTCTCTATAAACACAAAAGCAAGGGATTTGAGCCCCTTGCCCTTTACTTCCCTATTTGTACTCGCAGCAATCGTGCTAAGTAAGTTAATCACCAACTTTGTAACCGACCCGAGATACGACTACAACCAAAGTTGTGATTGCCATTCCCATAAATTTTCGTGTCAGTTTTAGCAAAATAACTTAATCTTTTAAACAAGTCTTGGTAAATGTAAGTGAAATCAGCTTGGTTACGGCACAGTAAATATTGAGCATTTTCTGGGAAATGGATCAACCCTTGAGCATTGAAAATATCTAACCTTAGTGCACTCGCCCAAGCTTTGTGTATGCGGTTATACATATTAGCCCGACCCAATTCAAACTTTCCTAAACTTTTATACGCATGGCCATTGAAGAACAAACAGACATGGTAATGACACTTATCCCTTCCGCTGATCTCTTTAACCCAGATGTAAAATAACTCACTAGCATGAACCTGACCGTCAGTTGTGTTTCGTAGTTTCGCCTGATAATCCGCTTTTAACTGAGCCTTCAACGATTCGAAGAAACGGGTGATCACTGCTGTATCACTCGATTCAAACATATCAGGAAATCGTAGATCAACTCTTACCGCAAATACCTTTGAATAATTCAGCACAACGCAATCCATAACTGAGCGAATTTTATATAGATACTCTTCAATTGTACCATTCTTTAGTGAAAGTGTTTGCAATCCATCATATTGAGGTGTTGTTAGCACCGTTAAATTTCTATTAAAAACACTACCCATTTCTAACTCTCCTTTCCCGATCACTATTTTAAGGGTGTAGTTAACCACTCGAAATTAACACACTAATTCCGATGAATAAAAACACCCATGTAGCACACCAGACAACTAAATTAAAACATTAAACAAGCAATATATAAGCACAGATATAATACTACTTAAACCCTAAATGAAAATTATCCAAAACCAACCAGATTAAAACAATATTTTAAATTTACACAAGAAAAATCACTATAACTAACAGTCATCACCACTCTGAATTAATATGCAAACCATTATAAAAACCTAAAGCAAACCGTAAAAATTAAATTATTTATTGAATTTAAAATAACTCTTACAAATAACCCTCTAGATTTAAGATGTGCAAGCATCATTAGGAGGTTGATGGTAAAATAAGTCTATCACTCTGGTCTTACCTATAATAATTTCCTCCATTGGGTAGCTTTGTTTTAAGTAATCCAATGCAGCTTGTAAGTCGGCTTTTTTACGAATACAGTTTGGACTGCATTGTAAAATATAATTTTTCCTTATTTGTGTTATTCCAGAATCAATAAATGGCTTCAGCCAATCGTTCAGCGCATATGCATCTAGCACATATTTAGGCGGAGGACAAAAGACTCGCATAAAATCTCTTGAGAAATAACTTAACAACTCAATGGCTAACCACAAGGATTCTGCAGATATTTCAAAATCACCCGGATGTTCGAAACAATGGATCAAGGCAGCAACCCTAGCAATGTTCTCTGGCAACTTGGATGCATGATCTTTTGCACATTCATACATGCCACCAGGGCCCATTTTAGTTTCGATATCATTGTAAATATTCCACCAAATCTTTTCAGCTGCCGAAGAAAAAACTACCTTTGTTCGATGCCGATAATCAACTAATCTAAAAGACTGCTCGAGTAGTTGTCTAATCCTGCAATTAAACTCTTCAATACCCTCACGGGAATACTGATAACCATAAGATTGGCGAAAACCACAAGTAGAAGGTGGAGCGCAAACCAACATCCGAGATAGAAAGCCATTATCACGAACATTAACGTTAGACTTATTCAAAAAGTTCTGTAACGTATCTGGTTGCACCATGATATGCATAGATAGCCGAATATCGATTAATTTAAAAGATGGTGAGGTTTTTCGATTTACCGTCATATCATCACCACTCCACATCGGGTTAAAAATAGCAGCGTTGCTCATAACCCTACTTTTAAATATTAGATCTCCTTCACTGGTGCCAAAAAACACATTAGGCAAATCATTTTTTAAACCATCAAGTAACGCTTCATTGGTGGTATCCACATATATCACTCTAGGGGCTCGAGGTTTTGTAGGTTCTTGTTCAGATAATGCTACCAATTGCTGCGTCATCTGTTCATTTTCAGCATTATCCAGGGTAATAGCCTTTTTTAATTTTGCTTTTTTTTCCTTATGTATATCCATCTGAATGTTGTACTCTTTTAAACTTTTCTGATAAACAGCCTCTTGTTCTTTTTCAATACTTTTAATCTCTCCCATGAACAAGTTATCAACGGTCGATTTACGTTCACCCGATTGTGCTATGGTCATTACCATGAGTGATACGGGACCGATTTTCCGAGTAGGAATTTCAACATTGAACACCCCTTGCATAGCGGTTGCCATCGACGTTAACTGACAAGCCAAGGTCATACCATCTGGTGCTTGCAGCAATTCTCTTGCTTCTTCAAACGCTTTCTCCATCTTAGGAGCGACGGTTAGACTTGGAACATAACCGTAGGAGATTGGAAATAATTTCTGGTAATAATAACTATTCATAATTCACCTTCATTCTATAAGTTAGTCAAATTTTTAGGGTCAGCAAAATCTTCTACCTTGCAGCCACTGTTCGACTTCTTGCATGTACCAGCCTACGGCACGAGCACCAAGGCAAACTTTTCGCGGAAAAAGTGGATCAAACCTGGGGGATTTCGGATTGAGTTTATCGTAGATAGTTGAACGCGAAAGCCCTGTAAGCTGAACCAAGGTCTTCAGTCTAATAATGGAATTGCTTGTGAAAGTAGTGTTCATAATTGTCCTCAGAGTTGTGAATAAACGTCTACAACCCTGAGATTAGATGGTTATCAAGCATGCACAAACGGGGTGAAAACGGTCCCCCCAGCTCACCTAAAGTACATTATTCATTGTATTATTTACGTTTTTTGGGTCCCCTAAGAAATTTACTCGGTCTCAAAAATAATTCAGCATATTTGGCATTATCGGCGGTAAAACCTTCTTCCCCTAAAAACTCTTGTATTTCACATGTTATTTTTTTATCGTAAAATTCATGACCATGCCAATAACGCTCGAAGCAGTAAGTCAAGTATGGAAACTGGCTACCGTCTGCAATCGATTTAGTTTTACCACATAGGCCATCGGGATTAGGGTTGAGAAAAAAAGCCGCCGCTTCTGCCTTTTTTTGAGAATAACTGAGTTGATTAATAATCAACTCTACCAATCCTTTAGCTTTAGGCTGCTTAGACGTTTTCCCCCAATAATAACGGAAACCTAAGATAGATAATTGGTCCAGATCGGATTTATTACTTAGGAAATCTTTAATATAGTAAGGACTTGTTTCGGGAATGTCAGGGGTATCTATCTCTCGTTCGAAATCTTGATTAACAAATGAAAGAATATCACGTTCAAAAACATAAACTGAATCTATTTTAGTTGGTAAGTCTTCTAGCTCATTTACAATAAAATGTGTATTGAATAAAAATTCAAAGCTTTTTCTTGTAAAGAAAAATTTAATATTATATTTATAGTCATAGAAATCAGACTGAGAATTTATCCGCAAATCTTTTGCATTAATAGGTGTTTCATATTTTCTATATACTGTTCACCACTCATCAATTCAAGTTCGAAATTTTCAGTATACAAGTAGAATTCAGTAATGAATTTCAAATTAACGATTCCGTTTTTATTAATACGGTTAAGTCATCACTCCCTAATCTTAGATATTCTGTTTTCGGAATAAATGATGCCACTGAGAATGATTCACTACGCTTCAATCGTTCCCTTGCAACTTTTCTAGACATAGAATCCTCTCTATCCAGATATGGCCCATTACGATTTTTATACGAACTCCTTTCATATACGGCCCAAACATTAATATTAGCAGGAGAAAAAATTAAGACAGGTAAAAGGTACTGTATAACTTCTTCTCGGCTAGCATTTAAGTCCACCTTCGATAACTCTACAATTTTTTGCATTGACACATCCATTTTATCTGCTATTTCTGCTACTAATAGCAGAAATAGCAGATAAAATGAATTTGTTTTTTAAACTTTTCCCTCACTAGATGGCTTAACTTGTGAATATTTTCAACCTGTCTTCGTGACTATGTATAAAAATATACTTAAAGTGGGTTTTCGTAATGTGCCAAGGGTTAGCACTCTACACCTTGGAAGTTTAAGCAAACAAGTTCACTTTAGTAATTTTCATTTCTATATATAAGAGTCTGGTGAGCCCCATTCATCAATTCAATCTTTAGGTGAGCCAGTGCAACCCAATCAGACCTTAGTTATTCTTCAAAGATAACCATTCCAATCCCCGCTCTGCAAAGACGAATAATCTATCGCTATAACCTTGAGAGATCACACTGCGGATGATCTCAGGGTCAATATTCAGATAATCATGTACCAGTGCATTACGCAGGCCTATCACTTTACGCCAGCTATTTAATTCATCAGCTGGTTGTGCTCCTCGTTGACACAGGATCTCAAATGCTTGGTAGGCATCCTGCGGGCTATGTCCAGCCAGTGCCTTAGCCCAATGTTTTGCAATGCCAATGCAAGCTTCAATAGAGACCAGTAGTGTACGCTCTGCTGCTCGATATTCGAGATTAGATAAGGAACGCTGACTAAGTAATTGACGTAACTCTCCAAGCTCGGCTTGGTACTGGCTAAGACTTAAACGCAATGACGTGATATAGCCATTATCCAAAATAATAAAGTAGCTTGGGGCTGAATAATCGAGTTCCATTTGCGACATTATGCGAGACTCTTCTTGCATTCTTCGGCCTTCATCTAGACTAAAGATAAGTTTGTTAGCATTAATGATACCGAAGGCCAGAGGGATTGGTGCTAGATTGATATCGACAACAGAAAGCTTCCCTTCGGCTAGCCCTAATGCTCTTTGCCAATCTATAGCAAGCAGTTCAGCTCTAATTCGAGTATCAAGCGCACTGTCCGCCTCTACCGGGTCGAATGCAACGCCTAAATCCCAATCGCTATGCTCGCTAGCATTTCCTTTCGCCTGCGAACCATAAAGCCATGATGCTGCCACCTCAGAATGGCTTGCAGCTAAAGCGTTTAGTTGGTGCAAATGCTGGCTCTGCTCGATAGTCATAGGTTTGGCTTTAGGTTAGTCATGAAGTAAGAGTAACAACCCTGAGTCGGACTTAACAGGTTAGATTCGTGTATCGCGTCCTCTAACCTTTTGACTCAGGGAGGTAATATCTATTCGGCCTTAATAGGTCATCCCCCTAATTTTTTTGAAGTAGCTGTTACTGACAAAGAGCCAACTGCTACAGTGGCAATATGATTGCTCCACCACTCCATTAACTTGGTCCGTCGCTCTAAATAGGTAGTGCGATTATAGGCGCTGCGGATTTGGTTTTTATCTACGTGGGCTAACGCGGCCTCAATGACATCACCATCAAAGCCCTGTTCGTTTAAGGTAGTGCTCGCCAGCGAGCGTAAACCATGACCCGTTGTTCTTCCCTTTAATCCCATTCGCCCTAATGCTTTGTTTATAGTTTCAGGATCTGTGTGCTTTTTAGGATCTTTAGATGACGGGAAAACGAATTGGCTCTGTTCACTAATCGGCTTAACAGTTTCGAGTATCGCGAGGGTATGCTCTGTAAGCGGGATAATATGCTCACGATTCATTTTCATGCGTGATTCAGGAATAGTCCAAAGTTTGGCATCAAAATCGATTTCCTCCCAACGGGCTCCGGCCGCTTCATTTGGCCTGGTCATTGTGTGCAATTGCCATTCAATCAAACACCGGGTCGTTAACAATAAATTGGCGTTTGCGACGGTCTGCAGTAATTCAGCTAGCTCTGCTGGTTTTAATGCCTTCAGATGCTCCACTTTGCTTTTTCTAAAAATTTCTCAAATACCCGACAACGGATTGGCATGAATGTAACCAGAGTTAACCGAATAGTTCATGATTTCATTCAGTAACTGAGCGGTACGTTTAACCGTTTCAAGATGCCCCTTCTGTTCAAGGGGCTTGAGCGCGGCAATGGCTATAGGAGCCGTGAGTCTACTAATCGCAATACTCCCCAGCTTAGGGAAGGCATACAGCTCAAGCTTGCGCCAATTGCCTTCGATGGTTTTAGGCTTAATGCTTCCCTGCTTTGAGTCCATCCACATTTGCGCAATATGCTTGAGAGTTTGAGCGTTCTCTGTTGCCGCTTTTAATTTGTTTTCAACTTTAAGTAATTGAGGGTCGATGCCTTCGGCCAAGTTTTTTCGCGCTTCTAGCGCTTTATCTCGCGCCTCAGCTAAGGATACGTCAGGATATGAGCCTAAACCAAAATAGGTGGGTTTGCTGGTGGAGGGGCGTATGTATCGAAATTCCCATGTTTTCCCTGCTGTGCGCACATAGAGATAGAGATTGCCACCATCTGACAATCTATAGGGCTTTGCTTCCGCTTTAGCATTGAGCACCGCTTTTGCAGTCAGCTTATTTGTACTTCTTCCCATACCGTTCTCCTCCCTCAAATTAAGCCCCAAAGTAATGCTTGATTTTGGCATTATTTCGCACTCTAAAATCAAGCATTACTTATCACTGAATAAATTCAGATAAATCAGGATATTGCCAAGTTAAATCTGGGCTATAAAATCGAGAAAATCAAGTAAAAAAACGGCATAAAAAATGGGTATTTTTTGAAGTGAAAAGTAATGCATAAATTTGCCAAATTTCCTTGGCATTACTTTTGGCATTACTAAAGATTTCGGATGCTGTAGGATGGTATTAAACAATATAGGATGGTAAGCTATTTATTTTTATAAAATACAGATAAGAAAAAAGACGCCCTAGGACGTCTTCAAACTTGAATTTGGCGGTGAGAGAGGGAGTCGAACCCTCGATACGTTACCGTATACACACTTTCCAGGCGTGCTCCTTCGGCCACTCGGACACCTCACCATATGTCGATTTATGTTAGCGTGGTTAATCTTTCACGTTCAAGAATCACTAACGATTTCGTATAGCCTTGCCGAGAGGCTTTCATCGTTAACGGAGCGGTACTGTACGCAAAAGCCTAAAGGGGGTCAAGTAAAAAAGACTCAGTTTCAGGCGGTTGCACAATTGCTAAACAAACCGCCGTGATTTCTTGAATCTTTTCACCGTTTTATACCGTTAATTGACGGTAAATTTGTGCACTTCTTTTGACATTGAATTCGCGTCAAACGTCAGAGCTTTGGTCAGCTCCCTAAGCTCATCGGAGATCCTTTGAGTATTAAGGTAAATCTCACTGATCTTCAGTGCATTACGATTTACGTCTTCGGATACCGCCGATTGCTCATGAGTTGCTGTAGCAATTTGCTCGTTCATGCGGTCAATAATGTCTACTTGCTCCACAATACGTTTCAATTCGATACCTGCCTGTTCAGCTTCATGGACACTGCTATTAGCCTGAGCTAATCCTCTGTCCATGGCTTTTACTGCAATGCTCGCTCCCGCCTTCAATCTATCTGTCATATTTTTAATGTCAGAGGTCGAGGTTTGTGAGCGCTGCGCTAAACTTCGGACTTCGTCTGCAACTACAGCAAAACCGCGACCCATTTCCCCTGCGCGAGCAGCTTCAATGGCGGCATTAAGCGCGAGTAAATTAGTTTGCTCAGCAATACTGCTGATCACTTCAAGCACTACCACTATGCCGTGAATTTCACGGTCTAAATCGTTAATGGCTTTAGAAGCTCCACTAATATCGTCGGCTAACGCTTTGATCGCTTTGCTGGTTCGGCCGACTTCGAGGTTGCCTTCTTTAGCCTCTATATTGGCGGCGGAAGACGCTTCGGATGCCTGCACTGCATTGCTGGCAATCTCGGCCACTGTTGCACTCATTTCTGTCATAGCGGAGGCTACTTGTTCTGCCTCACTGTGGCCCGCCATCACATCTTGCTCCATGGCATGGGTACAGAGATCCATTTGCGCCACAGCTTGTTGCAATTTAGCGCCACTGGAACGTACATGTAGGATCACCTTTTCAAAATCACTCATCATATCGTTAAAGGCGATGGCGAGTTCACCGAATTCATCGGAGCTAGAGTGAGTCAGACGCACACTTAAGTCGTAATGTTTACGGGCTTGCGTGATGGTCGAATATAAGTGATGCACACTGTCATGCAAATAACGGATAACAGATAGACTCAATATCAAGACTATCGCCAATACTGAGATTAAGGTCGCGAGCACTAAGAACATTTTCTCATTCGCTAAGGTTAATCTTTCATGGGTGGTATTAAGTAAATCTGCCGAGACTTGCTGTTCAAACTCACGTAATAGCTCAATCCGGGCGGTCGATTTACTGAACCACTCTTCGGGACTTTGTTGCAGGATTTTTTGATTATCTTGCTCGAATGCGATTTGACGTAACAGCTCAACGTCATGCATTGCAGCTGAACTCTGTAAACGGTTAAACGAGGATAATAAATCAGAATTTGCTAGCGCTAAAAAACGCTCTTGATAGGTATTTTGCTCCGAAACCAAAGTGATAAATTTGGCATAAACCTTAGGCTTAAATCCAGCTTGGCCAAAGGTTGAGCTGAGTACCGCCCTTTCAATCCCCGCCCTTTCCTTTAATTGCAAAAAAGCACTAAAAGCCGTCGCTTTAATGGCGATTTCTTGATTAGCACCCGTTTTTGCGGTTTCATCGACTATTGTCAGTAATAACTTATTTAACTCAGTGTAATAGGCAACTTCATCGGCGACACTGATACTTAAACTATCCACCTGTGAGCGGATTGCATTTAAACGCCCGAGTTGAGCGTTTAGCTCTCTAAGTTTTGAGGCAAATATCTCCGGCAGATGGTTCTCAGTGATAAAACGCTGATAGAGGCCGAGCTGCGTATCCGTTAATTGTCTTTGACTAGGAATTTTACCCGCAAACGCTTTTCCTGCTGAGCCAATAAATCCAGCACTCATGCCGCGCTCTTTTTGTAACTCATGCACTAAATTACTGTTGGTGACGGCTAGCTCGCTTAATTGCACTACTAAGGTTAAATCTTTTCTATATTCATATTTTTCAATGAGGTAAAGCGTGCCACATAAAAAACAGGCTAACAGTGGAGGCAAGACAACCATTAATAATTTTTGTTTTAGACTGAGATTACCAATCCATTGCCATTTCATAGAAATATCCTTTTAAACTTAGTTTTAGATCCAAATACCGAACACTAGGTATAGCATAATATCAACCGTAGGACGACTAAGGTTTATGGAAATTGTACAAGCTAATATCCTGATAAACGAGGATTTCCCCCATATTCCATCAATAGCTTAGATTTTGCTAATCGCAGAGCAAACTTGAGAAACGTCAAACAAGGATCAGATAGAAATAAAAAACGCATTGAAAATTCCAATGCGTTTTTCTAGAGAAAGGAACACTTAATCTGTGACTGAAAATGACTCTAACTGAAAAGCTGTGGGAATAATCCCTTCACACCAGCCGCAATGACTTCGATACCAATAGATAACATCAAGAGTCCCATGAGACGGGTAATCACGTTAATACCCGTTTTGCCGAGGATCTTATAAATGATAGATGCCATTCTAAACAGGCCAAAACTCACTAAACCAAACACTATCACAGTAATGAACATCGCAATAATGTTCGACAATGAATTATGCTCAGCGGCAAAGACAATCACCGAACTGATAGCGCCAGGTCCCGCCATCAGTGGTAAAGCCAAAGGCACAACCGCCACAGATTCCATCGCCGAGGATTCACGGTCTTCTTCTTGGTTACGCTTCACTTCGCCTAACTTACCTTGCAACATTGACATCGCAATAATGGCAATCAGGCTGCCACCAGCAATTCTAAAGGCAGATAACGAAATGCTGAACATATTCAGAATGTGCTGCCCCGCCACAATCGTGACTAAGAGGATTACCACAACCGCAAAGTTCGCTACTTTACCCGTGTGATTCCGCTCAGCCTCCGTTTGATGGCTGGTTAAGCTCACAAACACAGGCAACAAGCCAACCGGATTAATGATGGCAACGAGGCCAAGAAAAAATTTAACGTAAAGAGTTAACTCCAAGGGACTATCCTTATGTGCGTGTCACGCCGTCTTCATCAAAATAAGCTTGAGGGCAAGTATAGTATCTCAAGCGCTATTGACTGAAAAATGAGATTTTTGAGGTTAAATCACAACTTCGAATAATATTTAGTTATCGAAGCCGATGCATTTTCAGCGCAATTTTAAACAAACAAGTTACCCTAAGTGTAGTTTTATTACATAAAAGCACGATATTGTCGTTGATATCACACTTTCAACGCGGCTTTAGGTGTAATTTTCTACCATAAAGAGGATTTAGTGAATGCCTTGATTCACTAAATCTTTTTAGGAGTATTAATCATGACAGTGACCAATGCACAAGAACTGGATCTCATGGTCGAGCGAGTGGCGAAAGCACAAGCCGAGTATGCGACATTCAGCCAAGCGCAAGTCGATAAAATTTTCCGTGCAGCCGCCCTTGCCGCTGCCGATGCGCGTATCTCGCTGGCCAAAATGGCCGCCGCAGAAACCCGCATGGGTGTAGTTGAAGACAAAGTAATTAAAAACCACTTTGCCTCCGAATACATTTATAACAAATATAAAGATGAAAAAACCTGCGGAATTTTATCTGAAGATGTCACCTTCGGTACTATTACCATTGCTGAACCCGTAGGCATTATCTGTGGCATAGTCCCCACCACGAACCCCACATCGACTGCCATTTTTAAAGCCTTAATCAGCCTTAAAACCCGTAACGCAATTATCTTCTCGCCCCATCCTAGGGCCAAAGTTTCAACCACAACCGCAGCAAAATTAGTGCTTGATGCTGCCATAGCCGCGGGCGCACCCAAAGACATTATTGGTTGGATTGATGAACCCAGCGTTGCACTATCAAATCAATTAATGACTCACCCTAAGGTCAATTTAATCCTCGCAACGGGAGGCCCAGGCATGGTGAAAGCCGCCTACTCTTCCGGTAAACCTGCTATTGGCGTAGGTGCGGGTAACACGCCTATTGTTATCGATGAAACCGCCGACATCAAACGCGCAGTCAGTTCGATTCTCATGTCAAAAACCTTCGATAACGGTGTGGTTTGTGCGTCAGAGCAAGCGGTAATTGTGGTCGACAGTATTTATGAGCAGGTTAAAGAGCGTTTCACAACCCACGGTGGCTATATGCTATCGAAGGATGAAACCGCGGCGATGCAGCAGGTCATTTTAAAAAATGGCGGTTTGAATGCCGATATCGTTGGCCAAAGCGCTGCCAGTATCGCGAAAATGGCGGGCTTTGAAGTGCCACACTGGACAAAAGTGTTGATTGGTGAAGTCACCGACATTTGCGACAGCGAAGCCTTCGCCCATGAAAAATTATCGCCATTACTTGGCATGTACCGCGCCATCGACTTTAACGATGCCATGGATAAAGCCGAAGCCTTAGTCGCGCTCGGCGGCATTGGCCACACATCAGGGCTTTATACCGACCAAGATACCCAAACAGAACGTGTGCATGCCTTTGGTTTTAGAATGAAAACAGCACGTATTTTGATCAACACCCCAGCCTCACAGGGCGGCATTGGCGATCTGTACAACTTCAAACTGGCACCTTCGCTCACTTTAGGCTGTGGTTCTTGGGGTGGCAACTCGATTTCAGAAAACGTTGGCCCTAGTCATCTGATCAATAAAAAAACCGTCGCTAAGAGGGCCGAAAACATGTTGTGGCATAAACTTCCTGCATCTATCTATTTCCGCCGCGGCAGTTTACCCATCGCGCTCGAAGAACTGAGCGATAAAAAACGCGCCTTAATCATCACAGACAGATTTTTGTTCAATCACGGTTATTGCGATGAAACCATGCGGATTTTAAAAGCCCAAGGCCTTGAAACCGAAATTTTTTACGATGTTGAAGCCGACCCCACCTTAGCCATAGTCCGTCAAGGCGCTAAGGTCGCTCAAAGCTTTAAACCCGATGTGATAATTGCGCTCGGCGGCGGCTCACCAATGGATGCGGCTAAGATTATTTGGGTAATGTACGAGCATCCAGATGTGGATTTTGCCGATCTAGCATTGCGCTTTATGGACATTCGTAAACGTATCTACAAATTCCCCAAAATGGGCACCAAAGCCATGATGGTGGCAATTCCGACGACTTCAGGCACTGGCTCAGAAGTCACACCTTTTGCGGTAGTGACAGACGAAATTACCGGTAAAAAATACCCGATTGCCGACTATCAACTCACGCCCAATATGGCGATTGTTGATCCAAATCTTGTGATGGACATGCCTAAATCCCTCACCGCCTTTGGTGGCATAGATGCGGTGACCCATGCATTAGAAGCCTATGTCAGCGTGATGGCGAATGAGTACAGCGATGGCCAAGCGCTACAAGCCCTCGACTTACTGTGCAAATATTTACCCGATGCCTACAACTTGGGGTCACAATCACCTGTCGCCCGTGAAAAGGTCCACAATGGCGCCACTATTGCGGGTATCGCCTTTGCTAACGCTTTCCTTGGGATTTGCCACTCAATGGCACACAAACTGGGCGCCGAGTTCCATCTCGCCCATGGCCTAGCCAATGCGCTGCTGATCAACAACGTAATACGCTTTAACGCAACGGATCTGCCCACTAAGCAAGCGGCCTTTAGCCAATACGACAGGCCAAAAGCCCTGTGCCGTTATGCTGCCATCGCAGATCACTTGAAACTAGGCGGAAAGACGGATGAAGAAAAAGTCGAAAAATTGCTTGAGAAAATCACACACCTCAAGAAGACGATTGGCATTCCTGCTTCTATCCAAGAAGCCGGTGTCAACGAAGCCGACTTCCTCGCCAAGTTAGATGAATTAGCCGAAGATGCGTTCGATGATCAATGTACCGGTGCCAACCCACGTTACCCATTGATTAACGAGCTGAAACAACTGTTCCTCGATAGCTATTATGGCCGTGACTATAGCGACAACAACTAGGTTATCGCCTGCCAATGCTAGGCTCGTGCTTAATAAAAGCCGCGCGACATAAATGAAGAAGCCCTCGAATGAGGGCTTTTTATTGCGTGATGTTCCGTGAATGACCTAATTAGGGAGTCGATGCGTTAATCGATCGCACGCAAAATGACTTCACTAGCCGCTAACTCAACTGGGCATCACTCAACTTACGATCACTAAGCTAATCACCACTTAGCTGAGCATCACAACAAACTACGACTAACGCTGCGCCAGCACATAATCGATGGCGCTGGTGATGGCCGCAACTTGCGCCAGATTACATTCAGCTGGCGTGGCCGTTGGGCTATCTGGGTACACTTCTGTCGTTGTGTTATAGATACAGCCAGTGACACTGCTGCAAAGCCCTAATGACTTAAGTGGATAGTTAATCACCCCGTGCTGCACCACAGTCGAGCCAATGATCTCGCCTTTCTCATCGGCAGGAGCAATGTGCGTCACTTTACTCACACCGTCAATAATGGCTTTCTGAAAGGCATCCATTGAGTGTTCTGTATCACCCACAGCATAAAAACCATCTGGGATAGTACCTTTGAGGTACTCTTTACCATCACGGGCGCAAAGCGCAGGACGAAATTCTAATTCATCTGAATCAGTGGTTTCATGTAAGTCCACATGCACATCAAAATCTTGCTCTACGGATGCGACTAAGGCCATCAAGGCCGCCGATTCTTCCGCTGGACTGTTGGCATAAAATGAACGATTAGGATCGATAGCCTTAGGGTTCCAACGATTGATGGTTTCGTAACCCCAAGGACTCACGCACACGGCGATCACAAGATTGACGCGATCAACATAATGAGCCGCCTTATCCGCTAAAAATGCCAGGGCACCATGAACACCGCTGGTTTCGTAACCGTGCACGCCACCAGTCACGAGCACGGTTGGCTTTTGTGGATCAAACTGCTGGCTTTTTACCGCAAATAATGGGTAACGATCGGCATTAATCGATAAGGCGCCATATTGCACAACGGTAAGCCCAAGTGCCAAGAGTGCAGCTTCCATCGCCTTGAGTGGCGTCACGACATCGTCCTGATACGAACGCTTTATTTTGGCGCTTGCAAGCCATGCAGCTTTTTCAGCCTCGCCCCATTTTTCGCCTACGGTGCCGATGGGATAAAATGTTAAATTTGCCATAATTCCTCTATTTTTAGTTCTATTCGGTAAAGTTCTTTTTATTCAAGTTCTTTGCACTCTAGTGCTTTCGTTCAAGCTTTTTCGTTGAGTTACTATTCAGTCGAGTGATAGTGCTCGTGTTCGGATGATAAATGAGTACAGTCAACCTAAAGCAATAGCTGCATGGGAATATCACGGATCCCGCCGCGTTCTCGCTCGGGTCCAAGAGGCACAAAGCCAAAGCCTAAGTACACAGCCTGCGCATTCAGCGCCGAGTTCACGGTAAACACCCCCGGATTGCCTTGGGCTAAACATTGAGCTTTGGCATGTTCCCACAGCATTCGCGCCACGCCTTGCCCCTGTGCATGGGAGGCGACAAAAAGATGGTACAAGTGGCTATTCGCCTTCATCCCCACTACGCCAGCGAGTTGGCCCGAGTCAGTTATGGCAACATGGTACTGATAACCCATAGCAAAGTAGCTACCAATCGCCTCTATCGACATGGCATTAACTAAGATTGCAGCGCCCTCTGCGGTGCAAGTTGGGGCAATAAATTCTTGGGTTAATTGAGTGAGCAATACGCTTATTTCAGGGATGTCAGTTAAGGTTGCGGCTCGAATGTTCATCTTAACTCCTTGATTAAAAACATTTCATGACATAATAAAAAGCCAGAACAGAGTTCTGGCTTTGTTAAAACGCTGAACAAAGTGCACTTAATTGAAAACGCTTAGCTTATTTAAAGCGCTCCGCTTAAAACACTCTAATAGTCAACTCGCCGATGATAACCCTATCGGACGAGCCTTGCTTCTATGGGCTTTCGTCGCTGCAAAGCCCATAAACGCACTGGTCGTTATTGCTTAGTCCAGCGGTCCATCCAACCGAAGACATTAGCATACCATTGCTCTAAGTTTTCAGGTTTTAAGATCCAATGGTTTTCATCAGGGAAAATCAATAACTCTGATGGGATCCCTTTGCGCTGCATAAAACTGAATGCCGCTAAACCTTGACCATAAGGGACGCGGAAGTCCTTCTCACCGTGGATAACCAGCATGGGTGTTTTCCAGTTTTCAACATAATTCACTGGGTTAAACTTCTCATATAACGCTTTGTTATCTGAGTAAGTACCACCAAACTCATGCTCTGCGAACCACACTTCTTCGGTCACGTAATACATAGAACGCATATCGAACAGACCCGCGTGGTTAACTAAGCACTTGAAACCATCGTTCCAGTTACCTTGGATCCAGTTCATCATGTAGCCGCCGTAAGAACCGCCGAGCGCACAGGTGTTTTGCGGATCGAGCCATTTTTGTTGCTGGCTCACCGCCGCTAGACCTTTTTGTAGATCTTCTAATGGCTTACCACCCCAATCTTGGCTGATTGAATCCGTAAAGGCTTGGCCGTAACCGGTAGAGCCGTGGAAATCTACCATAACGACGCCATAACCCGCACCCGCCCATAATTGGGCATTCCAACGACCACTGAAGGCATTACCAAATGAACCTTGCGGCCCACCGTGAACGAGATAGGCAATTGGGTATTTTTTCCCTTCTTGGTAGTTCGCCGGTTTGATCCAGTAACCGTAAACGTCTTCATTATTCCAACCTTTAAAGCTGAACTGTTCAAACTTACCAAACTTGATCTCGGCCAATTTGTCTTTATTCACTTCGGTCAGACGTTTAAGCCCTTCACCTTCAGTCGTAATGCTATAGAGATCGCCCGGTTCAACTAAGGTTTTGCTATCGAAAATCAGTTGTTCGTTAGTGACCGCAATTAAACTGTTCGTGCCATCACTGTAGACAGAACGCACATCGCCAAATTGGGTATTCACTTGGAAAATTGAGACTTGACCTAGGTCTTGTGCCGTCACATACAAGGTACGATTGTCAGGAGCAAACATCAGTGAGCTTGGGCTGCGATCCCATAATGGCGCCACTTCTTTGGTTTGGCCTGTGCTAGTATCGCGCAACATAATGCCGTAGCGATCTGCTTCAAAACCCGGTTTTTTCATTGCTAAATAGGCCATGTAACGACCATCGCTCGAAAATGTTGGCTGCGCATCCCATGCAAGATTGTCTTTGGTTAAGTTGGTTGCGGTGCCACCTGTCACTGGCACTTGCCACAAATCATAGTTAGTGGTCCAAGCTTGATCTTTGCTAGGGGCTTTCGCGCTATAAACCACAAACTTACCGTCTGGGGTGAAAGTTACTTCTTCCATACCCGAGAAAGGTTTTGGCGGCGTTTCAGTATCTAAACCTTGAGTCACATCCACTACTTTAGTCAGTTTTTCACCGTTTACAGCGCCAACAAATAAATGGTTACGGGCGTGGTCTTCCCACGTATCCCAATGGCGAACCATTAACTGCTTGTATTCACGGCCAGTCGATTTACGCTCAGCTTCGGCGGTAAATTTATCCTTTGAGCAAGCTAAGTCCTTACACTCGGGGAATACACGCATGCTGAGTACAACTTGTTTACCGTCGTTTGATAATTTGTAGCCATCAATATCCAAAGGTAGATCAGAAACTTGTACCGCTTCACCGCCCGTTAATGGCAGTTGAAATAACTGGCTTGAACCACTGCGACTAGCAAGGAAATAAATCGACTTGTCGTCATTGGCGAAGCTCACATCGTGCTCTGTGCCCGTGGCAGAGGTCAATTGCAGTGGTTTCGCCTTCGTGTCTATCAAATCTAATAGATACAGATCCGAGCTGGCCTCTCCTTTATCGTTTACCGTTTTAAGACCATAAACTAATTTAGTGCCATCGTGGGACACAGTCGCAGAGTGCATCTTATTGAGTTTAATGAGTTGTTGCACAGTAAAAGGCGTTGGATCGGCCGCTTGGGCTGATAACGCCAGTCCCGCAGCGCCGAGCGCCAATAGGAGAGGAGCTATTTTCATTGTTATGTCCGTCTTTGGTTAAACTGGTTCGATAGTTGCGCCAATCATTGCAAGGGTTCTATTGAAATTGCAATAGTTCTACTGAGTTGCAACCGCACGAATGTTAAAAAACGATCTGAGATCGTATCTTTCGAAGATAAGCTTGCCACACTATCGAAACAAAAACGCTCAGGCAAGCCAAATGGCGAACCTGAGCGTATTTTTTTGTGACAAAATGTCAGTGGCGCAGTGTTTTACCTCAAGAACAGATATCAGAGCTCAAACTTAAGCTATTTTGCTTAAAAAGCCATCAAGTTCAATCCGCTGCATCCTCACCTTTACGCTTTCGCGTTGGCGATATTCACTTTCCAAATTGCAGGGCCAGTTTCATGGGCGTTCACACCATGCGAATCCACAGCCACAGTCACTGGCATATCTTGCACATCAAACTCGTAAATCGCTTCCATGCCCAAATCAGCAAAGGCCACGACACGAGAATGTTTAATCGCTTTAGACACTAAATACGCAGCGCCGCCAACGGCCATCAGATATACCGCTTTGTGTTTTTTGATTGATTCAACTGTCGCAGGGCCGCGCTCAGCTTTACCTATCATGCCCATCAAGCCCGTTTTCTCTAACATTAAGTCCGTGAATTTATCCATACGAGTTGCTGTGGTTGGGCCCGCAGGGCCGACAACTTCAGTACCCACTGGATCAACTGGGCCAACGTAGTAAATAAACTTACCGGTAAAGTCCACGCCTTCTGGCAGACCTTCACCGCTTTCAATCAGGCTTTGAATGCGCTTATGGGCAGCATCGCGACCTGTGAGCATTTTACCGCTCAGCAGAATGGTTTCACCGCTCTGCCACTGCTCGATATCCGCTTGAGTCACTGTATCTAAGTTCACGCGGCGCACATCATCACCCACTTCACGGGTGATTTCTGGCCAATCGGCCAATGATGGTGGCGTCAATTCAGCTGGACCTGAGCCATCTAAATGGAAATGTACGTGGCGTGTAGCAGCGCAATTTGGGATCATCACCACTGGCTTTGACGCCGCGTGGGTGGGCGCCGATTTAATTTTAACGTCTAACACTGTGGTTAAACCGCCAAGACCTTGTGCACCTATGCCTAAGCTATTCGCGCGCTCAAAAATGTCTAAACGCAGCTTTTCTTCGGTCGTTTGCGCGCCACGGGCCATCAACTCATGGATATCCACGCTTTCCATCAGCGCTTCTTTGGCTAATACGGCCGCTTTTTCCGCCGTGCCGCCGATGCCTATACCCAGCATACCCGGTGGACACCAGCCCGCGCCCATGGTCGGTAGCGTTTTTTCTACCCAAGCGGCGATATCATCAGATGGGTTTAACATTACCATCTTAGCTTTGTTTTCACTGCCGCCGCCTTTAGCCGCAATCGCCACTTCGATGTGGTTGCCTGGCACCATGTCGATATGCACTACAGATGGGGTGTTATCTTTGGTATTTTTACGGCTGCCCGCAGGATCTGACACTATTGATGCGCGCAGTGGGTTATCAGGATTGGTATAGGCACGACGAACACCTTCGTCGACCATTTCCTGGATCGTCATATCGGTTTTGTCCCATTGGACACCCATACCCACTTTCACGAAAGTGGTCACAATCCCAGTATCTTGACACAGAGGACGCTTACCTTCGGCCGACATACGCGAGTTAATTAAGATCTGGGCAATTGCATCCTTCGCCGCCGCACTTTGTTCACGCTCATAAGCTTGGCTCATGGCATCAACAAAATCCTTCGGGTGGTAATAAGAAATGTATTGCAAAGCATCCGCCACACTTTCAATAAAGTCGGCTTGTTTAATCACAGAAGTTTCAGACATTTTATGGTGAGATGACATAGTAGGAGCGCTCCAGCAGCCTTTGCGGCCTAACTTGTTTTTGTTTAATTCTTTCTGGGCCAATATGATACTCTTTCACATCTTTTTGGGCTACATCACATTTTGAATAGGGTTAATCGATGGCAATTAGGGCGTCAAAACAGCTTGCATCACGCCAACTTGACTGGACATTAAGTACCGCAGCACTGTTTGAACACTTTGCAAATGACACTTGGGCAATTCTGTTAGATTCGGCGAACGCGCCGCATCAAGACGCCAGATTCGACATTATTTGCGCCAATCCTATCGCAACGTTAGTAACCAAGGGTGAACGTAGCGATATAAAGCTCATCGATACGAGCTTGAGCTTACCCGAGGCAATAGACCCAAACCGTGATCCCTTCGACCTGCTCAACACTTTATTAAATCATTGGTATTCAAAATCTTTTGATTGCGACTTGCCCTTTAGTGGTGGCGCAATGGGCAGTTTTAGCTACGATTTGGGCCGCAGAATTGAATCCCTGCCGATAACGGCCAAGCAAGATATTCAACTGCCAGAGATGAACATCGGCTTTTACGACTGGGCGTTAGTTTTTGATTACCAAGCCCAGTGTTGGCATTTACTGCATTATTTAGGTGAAGCAGCACTCGATATTGAATTGAATAAAATTCAAGATAAAATCGCCAAAAAGCCAAACTCTGCCAGATTCATGCTCACAGGCCCATGGACAGCACAGATAGACAAAGCTCAATACACGGCCAAATTTGCAGCAGTTCAAGCCTATTTGCACAGCGGTGATTGCTATCAAATAAATTTAACCCAAAGATTCGAAGCCCATTATCAAGGCGATGAATGGTCAGCCTATAGCCAACTGCGCAATGCCAATAAAGCACCCTTCTCGGCCTTTATGCGTCTGCCGCAAAACACGATTTTATCGATTTCACCCGAGCGCTTTATTCAGCTTCGCGGTGACGATATTCAAACCAAACCTATCAAAGGCACACTGCCGCGTCATACCGATCCCGCATTAGATGTTAAAGCCGCCAATACACTGGCAAACTCACCAAAGGATCGCGCCGAAAATGTCATGATTGTCGATTTACTGCGCAATGATATCGGCAAAGTGGCGGCAGCAGGCTCAGTACGTGTACCGCATCTATTTGAGATTGAAAGTTTTCCTGCCGTGCATCACTTAGTCAGTACGGTGACGGCCAAGCTTGATAGCCGATTCACGGCAAGTGATTTACTGCGCGCGGCGTTTCCCGGCGGCTCAATTACCGGCGCACCTAAAATTCGTGCCATGGAAATTATCGAAGAGCTCGAACCTTCACGGCGCAGCCTTTATTGTGGATCTATGGGTTATATCAGCCAAGACGGTCAAATGGATACCAGCATCACCATTCGCACTATTGTGTCTGAGCAGGGCAAACTCTATTGCTGGGCGGGCGGCGGCATAGTGGCGGATTCAGAAGTGGATGCCGAGTACCAAGAAACCTTTGATAAGATCAGCCGTATTTTACCTTTGCTTGGCGCTGCATCACAAAAGCCGTAAGCTTTAATACTAAACAGTCACGAGAACGTCGATGGATCAAGCGGAATTTAGACTCAGATTTAATCTGCACCCGTTAGCGCGGCAAGATCCGGCGGCATTCCCTCACCTTGGACTGCGCAAAGCCGCGGTTTTGATCCCACTGCTGGAGATGAACGGTGAGCTGAATCTAATTTTAACCCAAAGACCTATGCATCTGCGCGCCCATCCGGGGCAGATCAGTTTCCCAGGCGGTAAAATTGAGCCCTATGATATTGATGCGATTGCGGCCGCATTAAGGGAAGCAGAAGAGGAAATTGGACTCTCAAGGCATAACGTCGAGGTGGTGGGCACGTTTCCAGCCCATAATACCTTCACAGGGTTTGAAATCACTCCTGTGATAGGCATTATCAAGCAGGCATTTGATTTAAAACTCGATCCCGGTGAGGTAGCCGATTGCTTTACCGTGCCATTAAGCTTTTTTATTGAACCGAATAATCGCCACCAAAAACGCTTTTTACGCCAAGGGCGCTATTACAGCGTGCATTTTATTCCCTATCAACAACGGTTTATCTGGGGTGCGACTGCCGCGATTATCGACCATCTGTGCCGCCAATTAAGCATTCCTGCCGATATCCTCTGACTTCACTTGCCATTGCTAAACCGTTAAAAAGCCAAACTGTTAAATTAGCCAAACAATGATGCCTAGCTTAAACCACCAAGTGGATATACAAACCGGCGACAATAGAGGTTAACAGCAACATGGGAATATTAAACCAATAACCCATACGACTGTGGAGGGCGACATAATAGTTAAACGCTAAACTGACCAAACTAATACCGCCACAAACCCAAATCAAATACTGCAATAGTTGGGTTTCATGTGGGTCCCAATGGACTCTAAATGTCGCGCCACGAGTCAAATAGGCCCCAACTTCACGGTCTGGCCTTGCATCACTAAACACTAATAGCGCATAGACGGCTATTGCCCAGCCTAAAATGGATAAGGTCGCAAGGATAATTTGAAATATTCTAGTCTTGCTCATACCGCCTCCCGCCGTTTAACTCACTATATCGCTCAATATCGATATTATTAACCTCAGGATACCTTTTTCAGCTTGAGAAAAGCCACCAGCAAGGTAATATAAACCTCCAAAATTTTCATATAAAACGTTTCGTTGGAGAATTAAGCAACAATGAGCATTGCATCTGTCGCATCTGTATTTAAAGGTGAGCACGCCGTCGGTTCTAAAGTCACAGTGCGTGGCTGGGTCAGAACCCGTCGTGACTCTAAAGCCGGCATCTCTTTTTTAGCTGTTTACGACGGCTCTTGCTTTAATCCTATCCAAGGTGTCGTGCCCAATAGCTTAGATAATTACGACAACGAAGTGTTAAAGCTGACTGCGGGTTGCTCTGTTGTAATGACTGGCGACGTGGTGGAATCTCCTGGTGCAGGCCAAGCATTTGAGCTGCAAGTGACTGAACTTGAAGTCGCTGGCTGGGTTGATGATCCAGACACTTACCCAATGGCCGCTAAGCGTCATTCAATTGAACATTTACGCGAATTAGCGCACTTACGCCCACGTACTAACATTATTGGTGCCGTTGCTCGCGTACGTAACTGTCTATCCCAAGCGATTCACCGCTTCTACCACGAAGAAGGCTTTATTTGGGTATCGACCCCACTTATCACAGCATCAGATTGCGAAGGCGCCGGTGAGATGTTCCGCGTATCGACCTTAGATATGGAAAACCTGCCGCGTACTGAAGCGGGTAAAGTCGATTACGATAAAGATTTCTTCGGTAAAGAAGCTTTCCTGACCGTATCAGGTCAGTTGAATGCTGAAACCTACGCCTGTGCACTGTCAAAAGTGTATACCTTTGGCCCGACTTTCCGTGCTGAAAACTCAAACACTAGCCGCCACTTAGCGGAATTCTGGATGGTTGAGCCTGAAGTCGCCTTCGCCAACTTAAACGACATCGCAGGCCTTGCCGAAGCTATGTTGAAATACGCGTTCAATGCCGTATTGACTGAGCGTATGGACGATTTAACCTTCTTCGCCCAACACGTTGATAAGACTGTGATCGACCGTCTGCAATCTTTCGTTTCAAGCGATTTTGCTCAAGTGGATTACACGGATGCGGTTGAAATTCTGCAAAACTGTGGCAGAACCTTCGAGTTCCCTGTGTCTTGGGGCATCGATTTATCTTCTGAGCATGAGCGTTACTTAGCTGAAGAACACTTCAAAGCCCCTGTGGTAGTGAAGAACTATCCAAAAGATATCAAAGCCTTCTACATGCGCTTAAACGACGATGGCAAAACCGTTGCCGCGATGGACGTGTTAGCCCCAGGTATTGGTGAGATCATCGGTGGCTCTCAACGCGAAGAGCGTTTAGACGTGCTGGATATGCGTTTAGCCGAAATGGATCTGAACCAAGAAGATTACTGGTGGTACCGTGATATGCGCCGTTATGGCACAGTGCCACATGCAGGTTTTGGTCTAGGGTTTGAGCGTTTAGTATCTTACGTGACGGGCGTGAACAACATTCGTGATGTTATCCCTTTCCCACGTGCACCGCGCACTGCGAACTTCTAATCTCCCTTAACTTGGGACTGCATAGCTAAGACATCTCTATTAAGCCTTAGCAAAACGAAAGGAGCTGAATATTCAGCTCCTTTTTTGTTCGTCCGTTTTAGTCACATCACGCGGCAAACAACCATTAATCCGCCAGACTCAACGCCTGCGCAATATATTCCGCGACTCGCTTGGCAGCAATATCATCGATTGACACCAACTTAATATGGCGACGAAACTTGCCACTGCCTTCAAGTACCTGATGTGGATCGCTAAGATTCGCGCCTAAGCTAAACTCCAATGAAACATGCTGTTTATAGGCAAACACACCACAAAAACTGGCTTTGGTGCTAAAGAGTATACCGCCGTATTTAACGGCTTCAGTAATGGCCCGCGACGATGTGGTAGCGGCAGTTTTGACCTCCTGCCTCACCCCCTGCACTATTTCAAACAGACTCGGACTGATACATAAAATATCTTCTAACAGTTTTTCAAGTTGCGGCTGATCTTCCATCATGATCTCTTTACCTCTCATACAAGCAAGACTATCTCAGTCAGATTGTAGCGCGCTAATCGGACTGAATAACACCCTATTGAAGCATCCCTAAAAAATAGTGACGTGCAAATAAAAAGGCCAAGCGTGGAGTACGCTTGGCCTTTTGCTGGAGTTGTCCAACTTAGCAAGGCTAAGTCACACGGATAAACACTGCGCCCTAGATTAAAACCCCTTCACACCGGCCATGTCAGGGAGATGATGAGCAATCCCCTTGTGGCAGTCGATACAGGTCTTTTCGCCGCTTGCCAGTGACGTTGAGTGCATCTGCGCCGCTCTGGGTGATTGGCGAGTAAAGTCCATGTAAGTGAAGTTATGGCAGTTACGACACTCGAGCGAATCATTGGCCTTTAACCTTGCCCACTCATGTTCTGCCAGTTCACGACGCTTATCTTCAAACTTCTCACGGGTATTAATCGTCCCAAAAACCTTACCCCACACTTCCTTAGATGCCTGCATCTTACGGGCAATTTTATCGGTCCAGTTATGCGGTACGTGGCAATCAGGACACGTCGCCCGCACGCCACTGCGGTTAGTGAAATGAATCGTCGTCTGTAACTCTTGATAGACGTTATTTTCCATCTCATGGCAACCGATACAGAAAGCTTCTTGGTTGGTCACTTCTAGGGCAGTGTTAAATCCGCCCCAGAAAATCACGCCAGCCACAAAACCACCTAAGGTCAAAAAACCTAAACTGTAATGCACACTCGGACGATTGAGTACCTGCCAGATTTTTTTCAGTTTATCTAACATGCTAACTCCTAGTGTTTTTTCTGCTCAGTGTTGGCTTTGATCAGATGTTCCATATCCACAAAGTCGTTTTCGACCAGTAACTTGGCATCTAACTGCGGCACATGACACTGAGTGCAAAAATAGCGGCGCGGCGATAACTCGGCTAAAAAGTTATTGTCCCTGTCCATAAAATGCGTGACGCTGACCATAGGCGCTTGCGAATCACCAATGCGGTTACGAGCATGGCAAGCCATACACTTGTTCACTTTAAGATCAAGCTGATAGCCGTCGATCTTGTGTGGGATCACCGGTGGTTGCATGGGATAACTGCGCACTTCCTTCACATCGGTATTACGCACACTTTGCATCGCAGGTGGCGTAGGCTCGACATTGATAGGCGCTTGGCGCAGGGTATCAATTTTATCTTCGGGAATACTGGCGGCAGACACACTTGTCATGATGAATGAGCCAAATACCAATAAACCGATCGCTGAGACTAATTTTAGGGTTTTCATCGTGTTCTCCTTAAACCTTGACGATCTTCACCGCACACTTTTTAAAGTCAGTTTGTTTTGACAAGGGATCTGTCGCATCTAAAGTGACTTTATTAATGAGCTGGCTAGCATCAAACCAAGGCACGAACACTAAACCCACGGGCGGTTTATTGCGGCCACGGGTTTCGACTCGGGTCTTAATTTCACCGCGACGGGACACCACGCGAATTTCATCGCCACGGCGCAAACCGCGTTTCTTCGCATCTTCGGGGTGCATAAAACATACGGCATCGGGGAAAGCACGATATAACTCAGGCACACGTTGGGTCATAGAACCCGAATGCCAGTGTTCCAACACTCGACCCGTCGACAACCAGATATCATATTCTTCATCGGGCGCTTCTGCGGCAGGTTCATAGGGCAGCGCGAAAATCACCGCACGACCATCGGGATGACCGTAGAACTCAAAGCCCTTACCTGCTTTAACATAAGGATCTGTGCCTTCACGGAAGCGCCACTTGGTTTCTTTACCATCGACCACAGGCCAACGCAGACCATGAGCCTCATGGTAAACATCAAATGGGGCGAGATCGTGGCCATGGCCGCGGCCAAAGGTCGCATATTCCTCGAATAAGCCTTTTTGGACATAGAAGCCAAAGTGTTTAGCCTCATCGTTCAAATACTTAGGATCGGCATCCGCAAGTGGGAACTTATCAACATTACCGTTCTGATAAAGGACTTCGAATAGGGTTTTCCCTTTGAACTCAGGGTTCGCCGCTAATACATCCTTAGGCCAGACTTCGTCTGTGGTGAAACGCTTCGCAAACTCCATCAATTGCCACAGATCCGAATGAGACTCACCCGGTGCCTGCACCATTTGATGCCAAAACTGAGTGCGGCGCTCGGCATTACCGTAGGCGCCCTCTTTTTCCACCCACATAGCGGTGGGCAAAATCAAATCGGCAGCTTGAGTCGTCACCGTCGGATAGGCATCGGACACCACGATAAAGTTGGCAGGGTTACGGTAACCCGGTAAACCTTCTTCATTGATGTTTGGGCCCGCCTGCATATTGTTGTTCACTTGCACCCAGTAGCAATTTAAGTCGCCATCTTTTAGACGACGGTTTTGCTCGACGGCGTGATAACCGGGTTTAGGTGGAATAATGCCGCTTGGGATCTTCCAAATGTCTTCGGCATGCTTTCTGTGCTCAGGATTGGTCACGACCATATCGGCGGGTAAACGATGGGAAAACGTCCCCACTTCACGGGCCGTGCCACAGGCTGATGGTTGACCCGTCAAAGAGAATGGACTGTTACCTAGGGTTGAAATTTTACCCATCAAGAGATGAATGTTATAAATCAGGTTGTTACACCACACACCTCGGGTATGTTGGTTAAAACCCATGGTCCAAAATGAGGTCACTTTGATGTCGGGATCGGCATACAGCTTGGCCAGTGCAATCAGTTTATCCTCAGGTACACCCGACAACTTACTGACTTTTTCGACGCTATAATCCGCCACGAAGGCTTTAAATGTCTCAAAATCAATTGGGGTTGAATCCCCCGCCGTTTTAACATTTTTCGCTTTTTTCTCAAGGGGATGTGTCGGACGTAAACCATAACCAATATCTGTTGTGCCCTGACGGAAGTTAACGTGTTTCTTCACGAAGTCCCAGTTCACTTTATCATTCTGAATGATGTAGTTAGCTATGTAGTTCAAAATGGCTAAATCGGTTTGCGGGGTGAACACGATCGGCAAGTCGGCCAAATCGAAGGATCTGTGTTCAAAAGTCGACAACACGGCCACTTTTACATGGCTAGCACTGAGACGTCTGTCTGTCACTCGACTCCAGAGGATCGGGTGCATCTCCGCCATATTCGAGCCCCAAAGGACAAAGGCATCGGCGGCTTCCATATCGTCATAGCAACCCATAGGTTCGTCGATACCGAAGGTGCGCATAAACCCGACCACGGCTGACGCCATGCAGTGACGCGCATTCGGATCGATATTATTCGATCCAAAACCCGCTTTCATCAACTTAACGGCAGCATAACCTTCCCACACAGTCCATTGGCCCGAGCCAAACATGCCCACAGCAGTTGGCCCTTTGGCTTTAATGGTTTCTTTCCATTTTTGCGCCATGATGTCGAAGGCACTGTCCCAACTGATGGGCGAAAACTCACCGTGCTTGTCGTATTTGCCATCTGTCATCCGCAGCATAGGCGTGGTTAAGCGATCGCTGCCATACATGATTTTCGACAGGAAATAGCCCTTGATACAGTTGAGCCCACGGTTCACTTCACTGTTGGCATCGCCATGGGTGGCAACCACTTTGCCGTCGCGAGTTGCGACAATCACAGAGCAGCCCGTGCCGCAAAAACGGCAAGGGGCTTTATTCCACTCTAATTTGGTTTGTTCTGAGCTGGTAATTAAGTTGCTTGCGCCTGCGGGCAAGGCTAAACCTGCGGCGCCTGCAGCGGCAATCACCGCATTGGCCTTGATAAAGTCACGTCTGTTCATATTCATTCTTCACCCTCTTCGAGCACTTCACTCTGGTGGTAAACCATAGTGGCTGATAACACGCCCGGAATGGCATTGATCGCTTCGATACTGTCCATCAAGGCGCGTTGCGTCTCGCCTTCGATCACGACGACCAATTTCACTTCGTTGTTGACGGAAAGTTCGGCATTTTCAATGGTCATTATCTGTTGTCTAACATCTGCCATTTTCTGCGGTAAGACCTGCACCACTAAACTGGTGATATGGAGTTCTTTGCTCATCCGACATTCCACTCTTATTTTTAACTATTTGATGATGTTACGTTTAACCAGCGCCCGGTGGACCCGTCAAAATTTGGCTGAACCAAATAGCAAAGCCCAGACCACTGACCAGTAGTACGGACAATAACGGTGCGAGAAACACGGTTAAAAAGATAAAGATTTTCAGTTCTAAGGATTTTTCTTCTGCGGTGCTAGCACTCATGCATCCTCCAAGAGGTGTGTTCCTGCCACTTTGAATGCGCTGCAAAAAATCGCCAGCGGCAGGTTTTATGTATATCTATTGCATCTTTGGATCACGAAGCGATCATACCTTTTAGTTGTTAACAAAATGTATACCTCCAAATTGGTAAAGCGGATGATGCTTGATCCAGATCATCAATTTGATGTGAGTATTCGTCAGATCTCAGTTTTTAAATGCTTTTTTCAATTACAAGCCAGATTATTGAATTGATTTTATGATTAACAAACGACTGAAATGGATAAATCACTACGAGAAAACAACAGAAAACCCTCAAAAAAAACCTGAGTATTCATAAAGGAGTAGGCAGTAGAAAGGTGTAAAAACATGCGAGATAACGACTTGATCCCAAAAGAAAGATATTCGGCATAAAAGCATCGCTGCCACCCAAAAAAGCGCTCATTTTATGGCGCACCACTGGAGGTATATCGCGTGAGAAGCGTAAGCATAGGGAAAATAAAAAACCGAGAAAATGGTTAGTTTTCTCGGTTTGTTTAGTCATTTCTTGATCGCGTTATTGTTACATCAATCGGACAAAGGCGCTCAGCTCGACCTTTAAATCAGTCTATTAAACCTGTTGAATATGATTCAAAATGCGCTTTTCAGATATCGGATATGCCGTGCCTAACACCTGTGCAAAACAAGAGACACGGTACTCTTCAATCATCCAGCGCGCCTCGATTAACGCAGGTGGTGTCGGCATAGCACGTGGCACTTTCGCCAGTTGTGCGTTCAATGCTTCCTGTACCTTGTTAATGCTCTGCATATGCAAACGGTCACGGGTCGGATCAACGGGCAACTTCTCAACACGGATTTCAATCGCTTTTAAGTAACGTGCCACATCAGCTAAACGATTCCAACCACAGGATTCGACAAACCCTTTAAACACTAACTTGTCTAATTGGCTTTGAATATCACTCATAGCAAAGGCAATATCTAAGCTAATTTTACCCTTAAGACGCTTTTTAATGCTCTGATACAAGGTCAAAATCTGCTCAACCTTCAAGGCGATTTGCTCGGCGGTCGGGTTGAGTTCTTGGCGAACCCAATCCTTTGCCTGCTCAAATTGGGCTTGATTACGCACATCGAGGGCTTTTTCATCCAACAATTGCTGCACAGCGGCGGCAATAATGTCATCAATCAAGATTTGCACTTGACCGAAGGGATTGAAATACATCGCCAATTTCGCCTTATTCGGCAAAGCTTGCTGTAAGTGTTTCACCGGTGATGGAATGTTTAGCAGCAATAACCGTCGCAGACCTTGGCGATGGGTATCTAAGGCCTCAAATTCATCATCAAATAATTTGATCGCAACACTGTCTTTTTTATCGATCAGCGCCGGAAACGCCCGCACTTGGTAATTGCCTTTTTGCTGCTGATACTGCTGCGGCAAATCGCCAAAGGACCACTCAGTTAACGCTTCTTGCTCTATACCTTTATCCGCTACCTGACGAATGGCCTTCGCCACCACGCCCTGCAACTCGGCTTTTAAGGTATCGAGCACCCGACCTTCGGCCACTAAGTTGTTTTTATCGTCTTCGATTTTAAAGTTCATCTGCAAATGCGCAGGCAGTTGCGTTAAATCAAAATCTTCCGGCGATATACGCGTGCCACTCATGCGCAATAATTGCTTGCACATAGCCTCAAGCAAACTGGCACTAAAAGGCACCATGGCCTGCACACAAGCGCGGGCATAGTCAGGCGCGGGCACAAAGTTACGTCGTAAACTTTTAGGCAAAGATTTGATCAGCGCGATGCACTTTTCTTCCCGCAGCCCTGCCACTAGCCAATCAAAATCACTGTCATCAATTTGATTAAGCAGCGCCACCGGAATGTGTACAGACACGCCGTCATCACTGGCGGCAGGCTCAAAATGATAACTCAGCTGCAGGCGCAAATTGCCCTTGTGCCACGTATCGGGGAAATCCAAGGTCGAAATATGGTCGGCATTGCGCTGCATTAACAGTGCTTTGCTGAAATCGAGTAAATCCGGTTGCTCGCGCTTTACCTTCTTCCACCAGCCAAAAAACAGCTGGGCGTTGTAAATCCCTTCCGGGATCCGCGGCTCGTAAAAGTCCACCAACACTTGCTCGTCCACCAAAATATCGCGGCGACGGGATTTGTGCTCAAGGGACTCAATGTCTTCAAGCAACTTTTGGTTAGCCACAAAAAATGCTTCTTGAGTTTGCAACTGCCCTTCTGCCAAAGCACTGCGGATAAAAATCTCCCGCGCTTCAACGGGATCGATGGGGCCATATTGCACTTTACGGCGATGCACCACCGTCAAGCCATAGAGCACTTGGTTTTCAAGGGCGATAACGCTACCAGGTTTTGCCTCAAAATGGGGCTCCACATAGCTTTTCTTGATCAAATGCGCCGCTAAGGGCTCTAGCCATTCGGGTTCGATTTTGGCGCAGCAGCGAGCGAATAGGCGCGATGTTTCGGTAAGCTCAGCCGCCATGATCCACTTAGGGCCTTTTTTGGCCAGTGGCGAACCGGGAAACACAAAGAATTTACGATTACGGGCACCTAAGTACTCGTTATTGTTATCTTTAAAACCAACATGACTCAATAAGCCCGATAAGAGCGCGCGGTGCAAGCTGTCATAATTAGCTGGCGTATCGTTTAAGCGCCACTTTAAATCGTGCACGGCTTGTTTAAGCTGGGCGTATAAATCCTGCCACTCGCGAACGCGCAAATAGGCCAAATATTCATCGCGGCACTTTTTACGGAACTGACTAGCAGATAACTCTTTTTGTTGATCTTTTAAGTGCTGCCACAGGTTTATCCAACTGACGAAATCGGAACTGGGATCGGCAAAACGGCGATGGGCTTCATCACTGGCTTGCTTCTTCTCCATCGGACGTTCGCGGGGATCTTGAATCGATAAGCCCGCGGCAATCACTAACACTTCGTTCAAACAACCTAACTGCTGACTCTCGACCACCATACGCGCCAAACGCGGATCCACAGGAATTTGCGCCAAGTTGCGCCCAAGTGGTGTCAGCACTAGCTTGCCGTGTTTGCTCTCAACCGCTTGTAATTCTTCGAGCAACAGGAAACCATCGCGGATATGGCGTGGATCGGGTGGCTCGATAAAGGGGAAACCGGCGATATCACCCAAACCGATGGCCAGCATCTGCAAAATGACCGAAGCCAAGTTAGTGCGCAAGATTTCAGGATCGGTAAACGCCGGACGATTATTAAAATCCGCCTCATCGTACAAACGGATACAAATACCCGGCCCTACACGGCCACAACGGCCTTGGCGCTGATTGGCACTCGCCTGCGAGATAGGTTCAATCGGTAAACGTTGCACCTTAGTGCGATAGCTATAACGGCTGATACGCGCCGTACCAGGGTCAATAACGTAACGAATGCCCGGCACAGTCAACGAAGTTTCCGCCACGTTCGTCGCTAATACAATCCGCCGACCTCTGTGACTACTGAAAACTTTGGACTGCTCGCCATAGGATAAACGCGCGTACAGCGGCAAAATTTCGGTATCGCGGTAATTACGCCGACTCAATTGCTCGGCCGTATCGCGAATTTCCCGTTCACCGTTCATAAAGATCAGAATATCGCCCAGCCCTTCGGCCACCAGTTCATCGACGGCGGCAAAAATGCCTTCGATTTGATCTAAATCGGCATCGCTATCTTGCACTAAAGGTCGGTAACGGGTTTCGACCGGAAAGGTACGGCCCGACACTTCGATAATAGGTGCATTGTTGAAATGCTTAGAAAAACGCTCAACGTCTATGGTCGCCGACGTGATAATAACTTTGAGATCGGGGCGTCTTTTGAGAATTTGTTTGAGGTAGCCCAGAATAAAATCGATGTTGAGGCTGCGCTCGTGGGCCTCATCTATGATGATGGTATCGTATTGATCAAGATTACGATCGGAGGTTAATTCCGCCAGTAAAATACCGTCGGTCATCAACTTGATATAAGAGTCACTCTTAAGCGCATCGGCAAAACGCACTTTAAAGCCAACCACTTCACCGAGCGGACTTTGTAATTCTTCGGCGACTCGGCTCGCCACACTGCGGGCTGCTAAACGTCGTGGCTGGGTGTGGCCTATCATGCCACGGCAACCTAGGCCTAATTCCAAACAGATTTTAGGTAACTGGGTCGTTTTACCCGAACCCGTTTCACCGGCGATGATCACCACTTGATTGCCCGCAATCGCGCGTGCAATATCATCGCGCATCAAGGAAACGGGCAGGTTTTCAGGATAGTGGATTTTAGGCCGAGCGTTACGACGCTGCTCAACCTTCTCAAACGCCGCCTGCGCTTGCTCGCTCAGCTGAGCTAAGACTTGGGTCTTTTTATCTGAGTCGGCTTCTTTATTGAGCTTAAATAAACGACGACGGATCCGCGACGCGTCGCTCTGATAACAAAGATTAAGAAAGGCGTTCGATAGCGGATGTTTGTCTGAGTTCAAATCCAAATTCCATTGCTAGCATCAAAAACGGCGATCCTAGCAAGGAAAGTGGCGTAATGGTATTGCTAATTTACTCTGCACTCAGTATATGGCGTGTCAGTTTCGCACTGGCTCGACTTAGATTAAACCGGTGACAGATAACATTGTTGCATATAGATATTCATGGCTTTGAGCACATTGGTGCGATTAATCGTGCCAATTACTTTGCCATGTTCAACCACTGGATACACTTTAGGTTTAGGCCCTAGCATTTGTTCGGCGAGCTGCAAAATACTGTCATCTGGCCCAACGAACAGCACTTCAGTGCGCATGCAATCCTTCACCACTGAGGTCATATCACAGTGATAGCTACTTTTAATCATCACAGCCAAACAATCCTGCTGGGATAAAAAGCCCACCAAATCGCCCGTATCATCAACCACTGCTGCGCCCATTTTATTATTATCTAACAGCTTTTCGACCGCAGTCGCGAGCGACATATTAGCGCGCAGCAACACGGGCTGACGATCCATATGGTCGCGGATTTTAATTAAGTCCATAGTCTTTCCCTCGAATTAACCCTACGTTTGTAGTCTAGTCAAAATATCGGCAAGAATGTGCGATTTATATCGATTGGGCTTATCTAGTGCATAATACCAATCAAATTAAATATCTAATCAGTTCAGAGCCTCACAGGTATTTCAATCCAAGGTGCATTGACGCAGAAATGGTTATTCCCTTTTAAGTCAATGCAACACCGGAGTGGGATGCCTGTGTGACTCCCGAAGGGCGGGTTTCAACGCGCTTTATACTGCGTTTAAGGCTTTCGACAGAGCACCACTATGCCTTCAAGCCTTCGCCTTGTCTAAAGCGCGTTGAACTCCCGCTGAATGAACAGATATTTAATACGATTGGTATAATCCTATGTCAACAAGAGCTAACAGGACAAAAATAGCGTCAACAAAGGCAGCCAGAAATAGCGACTTAGAGTTAACTGAAGCGAATGCTAGAAACTGAAATCAGGCAAGTATCCGATTGAGCTTCAATGATGGCAGGTAATGCCATCCGTCTTCGGTGATCATTTTACTTGTCATTCCAACGCGTTTTAATTCGCTATTGATACAAGCTATAAGTCGATATAAAAGCGATAGCCTACACCGGGCTCAGTCCGCACATACTGAGGTTCACTCGGGGAATCGCCTAATTTTTGCCTTAAGTGACTGACCACAATTCGTAGATAATGTGTGTCTTCTGTATGAGCGGGCCCCCAAATCTCTTTGAGCAACTGAGTCTGAGTGACAACGCAGTTAGGTGACGACGCCAATTTAGACAATACTGCGTATTCCTTGGGTGTGAGTTCGACAATTTGATGATCAACTTTAACCAGCCTGCGACTTAAATCAATCTGCAACTTGCCGTCATCTAATATGGGTAATTTTTCAGGTTTGATATGGTCCCTTAAAATCGCTCGCACCCTTGCCAGTAACTCTTCCACACTAAAGGGTTTGGTCACATAATCCTGCGCGCCTGCATCTAATGCTGCGACTTTTTCTTTATCTTGATTGCGAACCGACAATACAATCACAGCAACATCGGACCATCCCCGTAACTCCTGTAGCACTTGATGGCCTTCCATATCCGGCAAGCCTAAATCCAAAATAACTAATTCAGGTTGCTGGCGTGCGACAGCCGCGAGTCCTTGCTGACCATTTTCAGCTTCGGTAACGTCATAGCCCTCACTGGTGAGTGCAATCCGCAGCATGCGGCGTATTTGGGTCTCATCATCGATAACCACGATTTTTATTGCCACGTCTCTAGTCCATTCTGTGGTTTATTAAGAATATTTTGGCTAAAAATGATTAGCCAGGAACGGGATAGTCTAACGGCAATTCAACTTCAAAACGAGTGCCTTGCCCCTGTAGGCAATCGGTAACGCGAACACTACCGCCGTGTGCAGCTATCATGCCTTTACAAATAGCCAGCCCCATACCTGTATTCTGTTTTTTCTTATCGCCATCGGCAACCACATAAAACATATCGAAAATTTGATCCCTATGACTGGCGGGAATCCCCGGCCCTCTGTCTTCAATGGCAATACAGCAACGGTGATTAGAAATGGTCAATTCAATACAAATAGGCTCTTCTGGTGGTGAAAATCGAACGGCATTCTCTAGAATGTTAAATAATCCTTGTTCAATCAGCGCCGCATGCACAAATAGGAGTGGGGGCTCTTTTTCTCTGTGATATTCAACGATTGCGTTAGGGAAATAACGTTTAAGCCTGCCAAGTACGCTGCCAATAATGTCATCTGCCGAAACCCAATCACGCTCTATGCTCAAAGTGCCATGACCCAGGCGTGTCATATCGAGTAGATTTTGGATATAGCTGTCCAAGCGACGGCTTTCTTGCAAAATAGTATCAAGTAGCTCGTTGCGGTCAGCCTCTAGCAATTGTTTATTCAATAGTTTTAAGCTCTCCGCCGCCCCCATCATGGCTGAGAGTGGTGATTTTAGATCGTGAGACACTGACGATAATAATGCGGAACGTAACTGCTCAATTTCTGTTTTCACCCGTGCTGATTCAAGATCTGACACTAACTGAATACGCCGCCATGTATTAGCGCCTTGCTGTAACATGGCCAGAATAAGCTCTCTATCAAACGGACTGAGTTCGTTGACCGTAGGTTGCCAATCTAAAATCGCCGCGCCAATCGTCGTACCTTCTAGTTCAATGGGGAACACACTCACACCCGATGCGCTCAAGGTATCGCTCAAACGCCCCGCCGCTTGCCCATGGCGCAAGGTCCAATCGATTGCGGCTAAATCAAGGTCGTTAAATGGCGTATTCAGCAGCGGTAAATAGGATCGCTGACCGTCTTTACGCTGCAAAACAATATAACAATCGGCATTCACTGAACCAGCAATCTTGCGCCCTATCGTTTGCCAAAGGGCTTTTTCATCATCGGCGACCGATAATTCTTGGGCAACATCTTTTAAGGTTTCAGCATAACGATTTGACTCACGCAGCAAAATAAACTGATTTCGGATCCGAGATGCCGCCGGTCCACTGATAAGCCCTATACACATCAAAAAGATTAAAGTGGCAATATCATCCTGACTATTTACATTCATAGTAAATTTGGGATCAGTAAGAAAGAAATTAAAGCTGAAAAAAGACCACACCGCGGTTGCCATGGCAGGCCTAGCGCCATAGGTTAAACCAATGCTGACAATCAAGAAAACATATAACAACACCAGATTGCCATTACTGAGCCAAGTATCTAAAAATGCCACCAGCGGAAAAATAACCACCACGCCAATCAGCCCAAGAATATGGCCTCGAAGATCACCAAAACTGGCTTTAGGCGTAATGGGATCTCGTACTTGCATTTGGTTTTCGGGTGCGTGATAGACACTCACCTCAACAGGTAAACCAGACTCAATCAAACGTTGATACAGCCTTTTACGCCACCAAGGATAGGTGCGTTTCACACCCGCGCCGACTAATACTGTGTTAATTCGATGCAGGGCTATGTAAGGTAAAATGGCCTGATAACTGCTCGTGTCGCGTAATACTTCAGTCTGCGCGCCAAGTTCCTTCGCTAAAGCAAAGGCCTCATTTAGCCTTTTCCGCTGATAAAGGCCCAGCGCTTTGCCAGTATCGACCCAAAGCACTAACCAAGGAATTTGCCGCCGCTCGGCAATCTGCCGACCTATGCGGATCAAATACTGATGATCACTGCTGTTACTCACTAAAACCAGCAATCTGTCTTTGAGAACAAAATCCGTTCCCTGTGCTTTGGCATCGAGTTCACAAATCAGTTTTGCATCGACTCGCTCTATGACTTTTTTCATTGCCAATTCGCGCAGTGCAGTCAAATTCGAGACCGAAAAAAAAGCATCTAAAGCCGAGCGAGCATACTCTGGCAGATAAACTTTGCCTTGCTGTAAGCGTTCGATGAGTGTTGATGGCGGTAAATCAACAAATATAATTTCATGGGCTTCATCAAGGAAGCGATCGGGGACGGTTTCCCGTACCCGCACTTGAGTAATTTGCAAAACCAGATCATTCAAACTGACCAAATGTTGGATATTGACTGTGGTATAGACATCAATGCCCGCAGCTAATAATTCTGCGACGTCTTGATAGCGCCGTTTATGGCGACTACCGGGGACATTCGTGTGGGCCAACTCATCGACTAAGATAAGCTTAGGCCGACGAAGCAGCGCTGCATCCAAATCGAATTCCGTTAAACGATTATGATGATAATCAATGGGTTTACGTGCCAATACCTCAAAACCCGCTACCATGGCCTCGGTATCGGCACGCCCATGGGTTTCCACCAGTCCAACCAGCAAATCGACACCTTGCTGGGCCATTTCCCTTGCCGCACTGAGCATTGCATAGGTCTTGCCCACGCCAGGTGCCGCCCCAAGAAAAACCGTCAGTTTACCTTTATCATTTTGCTGTATCTGACTTAAGAGCGCATTGGCTTGCTGTGTTTGACTGATTGGTACCACGATTAGAAACTCCTTGAAAGACTCACTATCCAGCGCGCATCACACAGGGACTGGCACTGACTCTGCGATAAATCCGTATCGACATAACCGACACTCAACACATCCTGCTCAGTCATATTGAGGTTCAGCCCAACTCGCCAATCTAAATAGTGGCTATTGCTAGCGGCCATAGAACCTAAAAACAGTGCCATATCTTGCTGAGAAGCAAAAAAATTGCTCCCAAGATGCAGTACTAGACTTACATTAGAGAACAGCTGCGGTTCATAACTGGCGTAAACATACTGAAAATCGTCCACATTCTCGCCAAAATAATCAGGAGAATAAACCAGCCCTAACTTAGCATCGGCGTAGCTTACCACAGCATAAATTTCGTTATAACTCAGGTCGGTATCGTCCTGAGAGTATTGGTAACGTATCACGCCTAGGTCCGTTGTTAAGCCATTATCCCAATCTTTAGCCCAGCCAGCGGACAAGTCGAGTTCTAAACTTCCATCCCCAAATTCGATGTTACTGCCCCAAAGCGAGCCATACCAGCCAGAATCATGGCTTAGGGTATACCCTGCTTGAACTGCAGGTCCTTCATCAGTTTGAGAAATACCGCGAAACGCATAATCACTTATGAGCATCACACTCCCTTGACTCTGCCAAGAGGCATTGCCCCCATGAGTCTCAGTGCTGGCAAGCGCGCCCATAGAGAGTGAAGATAATGCCATGATCACACTCGCACAGAGGCGCGAACAAGGAGCTGACTTAATCGGTAACATAAAAATTTATCCTTAAATTCAGTAGAATATTGTTTTATTGAGCGTGTTTAGCAATCTGGTCGAGAGCGAGGTTAAGCTTGAGCACATTGACGCGCGCTTGCCCAAAAATGCCCCACTGCGGTGGTTCGATAAATTGCGCCACTAAGGTCAACACTTGTGGTTCGGCTAACTGTCGAGCCTGAGCCACGCGCGCAACTTGCAGTTTGGCCGCTGCGGGTGAAATATGGGGATCCAGTCCCGCGCCCGATGTGGCGAGTAAATCCACAGGGATATCAGCGGCCTGAACGGATTCTCTGGCTTGGATTTCTTGGCTTGTTGCCATCACACGTTCACGTAACGCCGGGTTACTCGGCGCAAGGTTACTACCACCTGTCGCCATAGGATCGTAACCGACAGCGCTCGGCCGACTAAAAAAATAGGCCGGATTAACAAAGGGCTGAGCGATGAACTCAGAACCCATAGCAACATTATCCCTGTGGATCACACTGCCCTTAGCTTGTACGGGAAATAAAGCGCCACCGAGCTGAGTCACAGTGCCGGTATAGACAACACCACACACAAATAACAGGGCGAGACTGGCTCTCAATCCCATAACGGCATGCTGGGTTTTAGTGGTATATACGATTGAATTCATTACTGTCTCCTAGAGCATAAGTGCAATGATTGAGTCGAGTGCTTTAATGCCGACAAAGGGTAAAATCACCCCACCTAAGCCATAAATCAGCATGTTATTTCGCAGTAATTTTTCTGCACTTATGGGTCTGAGCTTGATGCCTTTTAATGCCAATGGAATTAAGGCGGGAATGATAAGAGCGTTAAATACGAGCGCTGCGAGTACGGCTGAGGTTGGGCTGTGAAGCTGCATCAGATCCAGTGCACCAATCGCAGGCAAAGCCCCCGCAAATACCGCTGGAATAATGGCAAAATACTTAGCCACATCATTAGAGAGAGAAAATGTAGTCAAGGCGCCGCGGGTGATCAGCAATTGTTTTCCGACTTCAACGATAGCCAGTAATTTAGTGGGATCTGAATCCAAGTCCACCATATTGCCAGCTTCTTTAGCGGCTTGGGTACCTGAGTTCATCGCAAGACCTACATCGGCCTGCGCTAATGCCGGCGCATCGTTAGTACCATCCCCCACCATAGCCACTAATCGACCTTTGGCCTGCTCTGCGCGAATAAGGGCAAGTTTATCCTCAGGTTTAGCTTCAGCGACAAAATCATCAACCCCAGCTTCGGCGGCAATCACGCCAGCCGTTAGCGGATTATCCCCTGTCACCATGATGGTCCGTACACCGAGCGCTCTTAAACGGGCAAACCGCTCCGCAACGCCTGGCTTAATCACGTCACTTAAGGCTATAACCCCTAAAATGTGCGTGCCACTGGCGACGACTAAGGGAGTCCCCCCCTGCAAAGCCACTTTGCGGATAAGCGCGTTAACTGATTCAGGCCAGTGAATTTGATGCTGCTGCGCCCAAAACTGCATCGCATCGCCAGCGCCTTTAATGCCTTGAATACCATCGGTTAAAATCACCCCAGAAACCCGAGTCTCCGGCGTAAATGGGATAAAAGTTGCATCCGTAGGTTTGACGGGCAATACCGCGCCCAAATCTATGGCCAATTTGAGTACAGATTTCCCTTCAGGGGTGGGGTCATCGAGGGAAGACAGTACCGCCGCATCACGCAACATCTCAGCTGCAATGCCTTTCACGGGTAAAAATGCGGTCGCTTGACGATCACCGAAAGTGATAGTGCCAGTTTTATCCAGCAGTAACGTATCGATATCCCCCGCAACTTCCACGGCTTTACCCGATTTAGCGACCACATTGGCGGCTAAGGCGCGGTTCATGCCTGCAATACCAATGGCGGGTAACAAGCCACCAATCGTCGTTGGGATCAAACACACTAACAGCGCAATTAACATAGTGTAATCAAGGCTTGCACCGACGAAACCCGCCATGGGTGGCAAAGTCACCACCACGATAAGGAAAACCGCAGTCAATGATGCAAGTAGCACAGTCAACGCCGTTTCGTTCGGTGTTTTCTGACGCTTCGCCCCTTCGACCAGCCCTATCATACGATCTAAAAAGCTATTCCCAGGATCGTTGGCAACCAGCACGGTAATTTCACCCGTAAGTACCTTAGTGCCGCCAATCACACCGGAATGATCTGTGCCTGCTTCACGCAGCACAGCCGCAGATTCACCGGTAATCGCCGATTCGTTGATAGTGGCTATCCCTTCAATGATTTCACCATCGGCAGGAATATAATCACCCTGTAAAACCTTCACCTTATCGCCTTTGACAAGCAAAGTTGCGGATACTGATTCCAACTCACCGTGGCGTATGCGCCGAGCCTGCAAGGCCTCTTTCGCCGACTTTAAGCTAGCAGCTTGTCCGCGCCCCCTTGCCTCTGCCACGGATTCCGCAAAGTTAGAAAACCACACGGTAAGCAAAAGAATAAGGGTCGTGGCTAGCTCAAAACCAACAGTCTCGCCATTGAAGAACTTTTGTCCTGTGATCAAAGCGGCAAGTAAAGCGCCGACCATCACTACGAACATCACAGGGTTACCAGCCATACTCACTAAGGACATTTTCTTTACAGCACCAAAGGCAGCTTGCTTCACGCCGGCGCTATCTAATATTTGAGCAGGTTTATGCATGACTATTTCTCCAGACTCATAGTGGCAAGTTCTAAAGCTTCGCCAATAGGCCCTAATACAGCTGCAGGTAAGAAAGACAGGAAGTTAATGATTAAAATCACGGCAATAAGGGTGAAACAAAAGGTGGGACTCTCGAGCTTCAAGCTCGCGTTACTATCGGGGCTCACTCTTTTACTCGACATCATCCCCGCAATTGCCAGCGGTAAAAACAGCGGCAGGTATCGACCGAGCAGTAAGGCGATAACGCAACTGATATTCCACCAAGGCGTGTTATCACCTAAACCTTCAAAACCCGAACCGTTATTAGCAAAAGCGGAGGTATATTCGTAAAAGACTTGCGAAATTCCATGAAAGCCGGGGTTGCTGTTGCCCGTAATACTCGGGATAGCCACAGTGATCGCCGTCAAACCTAAGACACACAAGGTAGGTAAAACTAATAGACTTCCCAAAAGGGTGATTTCACGGGTTTCGAGCTTACGACCAAATATCTCTGGCGTACGGCCAATCATCAATCCCGATAAAAAAACAGCAATCCACACATAAACGATAAAGTTAACAAAACCGCAGCCAATACCGCCCCATATCGCATTGAGTAACATGCCTGATCGCGTCATCAATCCCCCTATTGGATTGAAGGAATCGTGCATGGCATTGACCGAACCGTTAGAGGTTTGTGTGGTAAAAGAAGCCCATAGCGCCGATAGCTCAGGTCCAAAGCGAACTTCTTTACCCTCCATATTAGGCCCTTGGGCGCTTAATCCCACAAAGGCAGCGTTGGGTTGCAACTCGCTGTACACAGTTGCCCCAAGAAAACTGACGCTTAATAAACCCATAGCCACCAGAGCCATCAAGGTAAATTTTTTGCGTCTTAGCATTCCACCAGCCATAAAGACGACGGCCATAGGGATCAGCACTAAGGCAATGGTCTCGATTGCATTACTGACTGGCGTTGGGTTTTCTAGCGGGTTACTACTGTTGGGGCCATACCAGCCCCCGCCATTAGTACCTAACTGCTTAATGGCCACCATAGATGCAACGGGGCCAATCGGAACGACCTGCTCAGTAATAGGTGATGCAGAATCTAAGGTGTTCACTTTTTGCGCACCGTCAAAACTACTCGGTACGCCTTGCCAAGTCAGTAACAGCGCCACAATAGCCGCTAATGGCAGCATAAGTCTGAGTACACCGCGCACTAGGTCAACATAATAGTTACCCAGATTTCGAGCCTCGCCCTCTTTGGCGCTGTCATTATTCAACCCGCCTAACATTCCCCGCAAAATCGCCACACAAACAGCCAGCGCCATGGCTGGAGTGACAAATTGCAGCGTGACAATGACAAATCCTTGGGATAGATAACTGAGCTGAGCCTGCCCGGAATAGTGCTGTTGATTGGTATTGGTGAGGAATGACACCGCAGTGTGCAACGCCAGATCCCAAGATAATGGTCCTATACCATCGGGGTTAAGTGGTAACACATGTTGGAATTTAAGGATAAGAAACGCCAAAATGCCAAGTACCAAGTTGCTGATAAGAAACGCCGCACCATAAGATTTCCATGTCATCCCCGAATGGGCATTTACGCCTATAGCCCGATAAATCCACTTTTCAATGGGATTAAATAAACGATCTGAAAAATGGGACTGACCAGAGAAAACTCCTGTCATATAGGATCCCAACAGCCATGCGAGCCCAAGCGCAGTAGTAAAAATAAGGGTAATTTCAAACATAACGACTCCTAAAACTTATTAGGGGCAAACATTGCCACTGCTAAGTAGATGAAAAGTGCTATGGAAAGTATTAGAAATATCCAGTCCATATAATTTGTCCTTAAGAAAGTGAGTAACAGGACAAATATATGAATTAACCGCGTAAAGTCTCTAGAGTTCAAATGACTAATCCCGTAAAGAATACGTAAAAGTCATCATAATCAGTGGTAAATAAGGCCACAATAAACCATGGCATTAGCTATAAAAGTAAAATAAAAATGCCAGCTAGAAATACTAACTGGCATTAACACATGACCAAGCGATGATATTGTAGATTAATTAAGCTCTATATTTTTCATTTTATTATAGCTATCAGTCTTAATCTCTTTAAGTACACCTTTATTGTCATCAATAAATAATGCTTTTATATCATTCTGATTAGCGACGACGAATCCTTCTTGACTTCCTAAACATAATAGCGCTGTAGACCAAGCATCTGCTCTAGCCGGATCCGTTGCCAATACAGTTACAGATACTGTGTTATGGGTTACGGGTTTACCGGTTCGCGCATCAAGAATATGTGAATAACGCTGCCCTAAATGATCAAAATAATGACGATATGTACCCGATGTCATGATCGCTTGAGGGAAATCAATAAGCAGAACCTTTTGCATTGTTCGCTGTTCGGGCAGCGGTTTTTCAATCGCGATTTTCCAAGCAGAACCATCGAGCTTACTGCCGTGTACGACCATTTCGCCGCCAATCTCTACCAAATAATTATCGATATTGTATCGCTTTAGCACATCTGCAACTTTGCCTACGCTATATCCCTGTCCAATCGAAGATAAATCAAGATGTACCTCTGGCAAATCTTTAGTTAACATTTGATTATCAATACTTAAATGATGTAAGCCTACATAGGTTAATGTCTGTTGAAGTGCACTTTCTGTAGGAATGGTTAATTGGTTATGGGTAAATCCCCACAAATCGAATAATGGTTTAATGGTCAAATCATAACAACCCTCCGTTTTTGAAGTGACCTCCTTGGCTATCCCTATGAGCCCTAAAATATCATCCCCGACCGCCATAGCGGAGTGCATACTGTTAAAACGAGAAATCACTGAATCTGAACGATAAGTAGACATATAAAGATCTATTTCTGCCAATTGCCGCTCAATCTCGCGATTTATCTCTGTACTATTTAACTTGTCTTTACTCCAAAATGTCACATGCCAACTCGTCCCCTGCGCAAGGCCTTCTAACTTGGTATAAACTGGCGATTTCTGACACCCTACTAGCATAATGAGTAATATACATCTCAATAACCATTTCATTTAATGACCCTCCCAGTCAATTCGACAAATTAACCATAAAATACACTTAAAATTAAAATCGCCAGAATGCCCGTGAGAAAATGATGAGTACAGGAAATATTTCTAATCGCCCAAAAAGCATAGCGACACACATCAGCCATTTAGCCGCATCTTTTAACGTGCCAAATCCAGATGCAGTGTCACCATAACCAATCCCCATATTATTAATGCACGCGGCGACGGTTCCAAAGGCGGTGGCAAAATCATGTCCAATGGCGACCAATCCCCATACAAAAACGCAAGTAAAAAATATGTACAGGAAAAATAATCCCCATACTGAACGAATGACTCTGTCTGAAACGACTTGACCACTGATCTTTGTTGTTAAAATGGCATTAGGATGAACCAATTGATGAATTTCTCGGATCCCTTGACGGTACAAAAGTAAAAATCTGACAGCTTTAATACCGCCACAAGTAGAACCAAAGCATCCACCAAAAAAGCTCGCGCCTAATAATAAAAGCACAATATGACTGGGCCAATTAGGATAACCTGCAGAGCCTAATCCATTGTCCGTCATAACTGAAACTGTTTGAAAAAATCCATGTACCAATGAATCTTTAATATCAAAAGTTTGAGTACGATTCAGCTCTAAACAAGCGATCCCAACAACGATAGATAATATGAGAATAAAAAATCGAACCTCCGCATTATACCAAATAGGCTTGAAGCTTCGCCGAACTAACACTATGTAGTATAAGGCGAAATTGATTGCTGCAAGTATTGAAAACACACCACCCACAAGCTCAATTGCAGCACTGTTATAATATCCTAAGCTGTCACTATGTGTGGAAAATCCACCCAATGAAACGGTAGATAGACTATGACATATGGCATTAAACCAATTCATTCCTGCAAGTTTATAAGCAACTGCACAACCTAAGGCAAGTACGCTATAAAGCCCCCATAAATTTCGAGCCGTATCCGCAAGGCGGGGCGTCATCTTTTCCTCTTTCATGGGACCTGGCATCTCAGACTGATATAATTTTGCGCCACCAATACCAAGAAATGGCATAATTGCAACGGCCAAAACAATTATCCCTAACCCACCGAGGAAATTAAGCTGTGCTCGATAAAATAAAATCGATTTGGGTAGTTCATCAATATCTGAAAAAATCGAGGCTCCAGTCGTCGTAATGCCAGACACACCTTCAAACATGGCATCGGTTAAACTCAAGTCCAATCGTCTATCAAGAAGAAAAGGTAATGCACTCATTAAGGAAAATATCAGCCAAAATAAACAAGCGACCATGAAGCCATCACGTTTTTGCAGATTTTTATTTTCCTCACTTGTAATCTTCCAACCGACCACACCAATAAAAAGGGAAAGGAGGAATGTGATTAAAAATGGAGTGATATATCCATCTTTATAAAATAATGCAACAGCGATAGGCATCAACATGGTGAAGCTATATATGACAATCAAAAAGCTACATAGATGAATTATGGTATGAAATCGAGAGCTAAATTTCTGTATTCCACTGACTGCAATCATTCCAACTCACCTTTAGATATTTATCGTGAAAGACTTAATGAATAATTTATTAGGCATCATAAAATACAAGCGCTCACGTCCTGTTCTAAAATCATATGCAATCGATAACAGAGTTAGGTTAGGAAATAGATCTTCCCCTAATACTCTTTGTTGTCGTCTAAGGTGGATTGCAAGTTGACTTATCGTCGCGACAATGGTTATGACAATAAAAGCGATTAGATTGATAAAAACAGCCACATCTATCATTGGGAGGGAATAATAAGGAGCGTTAAATAAAAAATGAACACGAATAGCTTCAAAAAATGCAGCCATATACGCATATTGAAAACAACATTGAAGTGTAATCATAACGACAACGAGTTGGAGTACAATAATAATGCTTTAGATGACACCCTCCAAGAGGGTAAATACAAGCAAATAGCGAGTAAGCACTCAGAAATAAAGCTCAACCTAACAGAGAGTTTAAAAACACTTAGTTTGTCCATCAAAATGTAAGTCGTTATGTCATACAGATTTTCACTTTAACAGACGAAAACAATTCTGACGCGTAAAAAAAACGTAAAAAATTACGGGAATTAACTTTATATAGACGAAATTAATAACATTATACTTTTGAAATCCCCAATCAATTTAACTGGGGATGGCTAGTATCAATATGCTTAAATGGCTAAGGCTTGCTCAAGATCGGCAATCAAATCTTGAGGATCTTCGACGCCAATGCTCAATCTAATCAGGTTGTCATTCACCCCTGAAGCTAGCCGACTCGCAGCATCCATAGCGGCATGGGTAGTGCTAGCGGGGTGGCAGGCAAGGCTCTCTAAGTCGCCTAAACTGACCGCTTGAGTAAACAAGTTCAAATGATCTAAAAACTGCGCCGCTCGATTAAAGCCCCCTTCGAGCTCAATACTCACCATACCGCCAAAGGCGTTGATGGTTTCACTCAGAACTTGATGACCTTGATCCTCTGCTAGCCCTGGGTAATAAACTTTTGCAACGCTCGGATGGGTTGCAAGAAAAGCGGCGACCTTAGCCGCGCCCGCAAGATGAGCATCCATTCGAAGTGCTAAGGTACGTAAGCCTCGCTGTAATAAATAGGCTTCCTGTGGCCCAATCGCGGCGCCGATATGTTTAAGCGCTATAGTGCGAATAGGTTGCATTAATGCCTTAGGTCCAGCGACAACACCTGCGATTAAATCGCCATGGCCACTTAAATACTTAGTGGCACTGTGCATCACGATATCAATGCCATGTTCCAGCGGTTTGAATAAATACGGGGTTAAAAACGTATTATCACAAATGGTTATAGCGCCCACTTTTTCGGCGGCAAGCTTAACCTTACGGTAGTCACTGACTTTTAAGGTCGGATTGGTGATGGGCTCAAATAAAATAATTTTTGTTTCGGCGGTAATCTCTGCCAATAAATGATCATCATCTTGATAACGGCGCACAGTAATACCCGCGCGGGTTAACGTTTGGATTAAAAATGCCGCAGTGCCACCGTATACGGGGTCGATAAATGCGATTTCATCACCTTGACTCGCTAAGGCATAGAAAATACTGCTGATTGCCGCCATCCCACTCGCAACAACGAGTGATTCATCAGCCCCTTCCAGTTGTGCTAATTGATATTCAAGCGCCTGCACTGTCGGATTCGCCATGCGACTGTAGATAAAGCCCGGTTGCTCACCTGCAAAACGGGCTCGACCATCCTCGGCACTACCGTAGGCGAAGGTGCTACTTTGATAGATAGGAGTTGTAAGAGCGCCCGTCGAGTTATCAGCGGCATAATGGGTGTGAAGTAATTTAGTTTTAAATTGCATAATAGATCCTAATAACCATTAAATGGCATGAGCGAATGAGGCGTAATGTGCTTGAGCAACGTCGGGATGAGAGCGTAAACGCCCTTTTAATACGTTCTGGCCCACTTGGTGGAAAAGTGGATTTAATGGATCGCTTGCCGGTCCTTGAGCTTGGTTCGCCAAATGCTTTGGCAAAGGTAACAAAGGGACTATCGCATTCAACTGCGCTGCCATAAAAAAGGCGCATGAGTAGCGCTCGACCCCAGCAGGCGGGCTAGTCACCCTATGGTTGGTTGCCTTTAAATACCCATTAGAAGCCAACTCAAGTAATTCACCTATATTCACCACAAAGGCGTCTTCTAATGGCGGTATGCTTAACCAACCGTTGTCAGTCTGAACCTCTAAACCGGATTGCTTATCTTGCAGCACTAAGGTCAAATAGCCAGGATCTTTGTGTGCCCCTACACCTTGGCCTGAAGTCTGTCCATCCGCGCTGGGATAGCGAATAAGCTTCATATGCTGATAAGGACCCGCTTCGATCGTGGCATCAAAGGCGCTTTCTGGCTGCTCTAGCGCAACAGCTAAAGCCCTCAATAGTGTGACACTGGTATCGGCTAAATCCTGTTGCCATGCCAATAAAGTCGATTTCATCTGTGGTAATTGTGACGGCCATTGATTAGGCCCCTGTAGCTGCCACCATATAGGCACATCAGACTGCTGAGGGTTAGCCACTTCTTCTTGCATGATATCAAACTGTTCCCGCAAGTCCGGTTTCCCTAAGGTCAATTCACCTTGCAAACGGGTATAACCGCGAAAATGCGGTGTATTAGCCATTTTCACCGCAAGTTTATCTACGACGGGCAGCGCAAAGAAATCTGCCGCTAACTTAAGTACGTGCTGCTGTCTAGCAAGCTCAATGCCGTGGCCGGTGAGATAGAAAAACCCTATTCTTCTGGCTGCATCGGCAAGCTTAGTAATAAAAGCGTTACGACGTTGTCCACCGGCATGCCAATCACTTAAATTCAATATCGGTAATTGTTCCATCAATGACTCCCATTTAATGCATTGTCTGAGCCGAATTCTATGCCTTTATGGGTCGATGGATAATGAATTAATAACTATTTGATATATTAAATGGTAATAATAGATCATTTGGATATATAGACATCTAGGCTTCTATACTGCTAGATTTGAATTTCAAAGGGTAAAACAGCGCTAATTATTAGGCCAACTCAAACCGAACCACTCAGATAAACATCATAAGCCATACTGTTTAATGATATTTATCTGGTTATTTTTCAATACATTAGTACCATTAAGATATAAAAATAAAAGCGAGTCCACTTTTGCGGCACTCGCTTTTTAAGGTTTCGAAGTTTTAACGTTTCTAAGTCATGTCAGTTATAAACCTAGATACTTCTACAAATGACATTATTGATCATGCCAAATCAGCACTTGGGCTGGCTCACCATTACTACGGGTGGCGCGGTACATACCTTCGGTATTAAATGGCGTAGCAATATTGCCACGCTGATCGACTGCAATCACACCACCTGAACCGCCAGCAGTGATAAGACGTTGATTAATAACTTCATCTGCAGCCTGAATGATGGATTTTTGCTGATATTTCACCTTGGCACAAATATCCCCCGCGACGAGGTAACGGATAAAGAATTCACCATGACCCGTTGCCGATACGGCACAAACACCGTTTTCAGCATAAGTGCCAGCACCGATGACAGGAGAGTCACCGATACGACCAAAGCGTTTTGCCGTCATACCACCGGTCGATGTACCTGCAGCTAAGTTACCCTTTTTATCTAAGGCGACAGCACCAACGGTACCAAATTTGTAATCGAGGTCCTTCATCTCAACATTAGCAACTTGTTCAGATTTAGCCGCAACTTGCAGTTTTTGCCGTGCATCGAGTAATTGCTGATAACGCTCGTCAGTATCAAAATGACGGTTTGGCACTAAAGTAAAGCCTTGAGTCAGGGCAAATTCTTCCGCTCCTGCGCCCGAGAGCATCACGTGCTCAGATTTATTCATCACGGCCAAGGCTAAGTCAATTGGATTGGCAATATGACGCACTCCAGCGACAGCGCCGGCATTCATGGTTTTGCCATCCATAATAGAGGCATCTAATTCATGTCCGCCGTCATAGGTATAAACCGCACCTATACCAGCATTAAACAGAGCACTATTTTCAAGGATATTAATTGCGGTTTGTACTGCCACTAAGCTGTCACCGCCCTCCTCTAAGACTTTTGAGCCTTTATCGACCGCTTCCTTTAACTTATCTTTGTAGGCTTGGCGTTGTTCAGGGGTGAGATTAGCTTTAGAAATCGTCCCCGCGCCGCCATGGATCGCAATGGCGAACGGTTTATCATTGGCAAAGGTGTTATGTGACATAAAAAGTAGGCCCGAAATAATTAAACTAAAGGTGGCTAATTTTGTTTTCATTCTTTACATCCCCTTAAAAAGTAGCGTCCTTTGTAACCATTTCATCGTGTAATTTCAATCATCTCCTTGCCTGTTGGTTTTATTCTGGCGACAATGATGCCAAATCACAGGGACTATAAAGTGCAGCCATTTTTGCAAATCACCTCACATTACATTCGTCTTTGCTTGTTTCTGAGTCTGATTTCAGTCACATCAGTCGCGGCAGCAGATGATTTTATCAAATTATCTGTTACAGGCGTGAATGAAGCGCTGCGAAGCAACATAGTTGCTCACTTAGGCGCTTTACCTGAATCAGAGGTACAGCGCCGTGCCTTTTTGTTTAATGTCGATGACAATATCAGCACCGCCTTAGAATCCATGGGTTACTATCACAGTGAAGTAGAAGAAAAGCTGATTGAGCATGACAAGGGACCGTGGGAATTAAAACTTGAAATCAGCCCCGGCGAGCCAACCATTGTTCAGTGGGTCGATATTAATTTTAGTGGTGAAATGCTTGATGACCGAGCCTTCGATCAATGGCTCGCAAAGGTCAACATTAAACCCGGCGATGTGTTAAATCACGGTGTTTACAGCGACGTAAAATCGCAACTGGTCACCTTAGCCTTGGCACGAGGTTACTTCGATGGCGAATTTACTGAATCACAAATTAAAGTTAACCGCGATATTAATACCGCACAGGTAAGTTTGCATTTTGATTCAGGCAAACGTTACCGATTTGGCCAAGTCAGTTTCGATGGCCATAGCTTAGAACCCGATATATTAGAGGATCTTATCCCCTTTAAAGAAGGTGCTTCATACTCAACTCGCCGTGTAAGCGCCTTGAATCGTCAGTTATTAGATACTGGTTATTTCGCCAATATCAAAGTGATCCCGCAAATCGATAACGTCGAAGATAACCATATTCCAATGCGAGTCGAATTAACGCCTAAGGCAAGTCACGCAATTGAACTCGGTTTTGGTGGTGATATTGGCAAAACAGATCAAGCCTTTGATCCGAGGGTGCGCGTGACTTGGCGTACACCACAAATCAATAAATACGGGCATTCCCAAGAAACCAGTCTCGAATGGTCGCCCGATAGACCAAAGTTATTAACCACTTATACGATTCCGCTCACACATCCCTTAGACGATCAATTAAAGATCCGCCTCGGTTTGCTGCGGGACAAATACGGTGTGACTCAAGTATATGATGCCGAGAATCGTGATTTTAGTAACACAGGCCAGCTCGAGTCGACTAAGTACCTTCTGGGACTATTACGTCAGCAAAGACTAGAAAATCAATGGCTAATGAGTTATTCGTTGGAGGCCATACGCGAAGAATATACTCAGTCTGACGTCGATTATATGCCGTCGTTTTATCTGGCAGGAATTAACTTTTCTCGGACTAGCAGGGGTGATAACTCACTGGATCCTAAATCCGGGTTTAGACAAATTTACAGCCTAGACTATGCCGATCCCTATTTAGGATCAGAAACCCGCCTAGCCCGCTTGCAAGCTAAATTTAAATGGATTGATACCTTCTTCGATAACCACAGAATCGTTGCTCGTATTGATTTAGCTGCCAACTTAGCTAACGAGAATGATCTTGCCTCTATCCCACCATCACTACGCTATTTTGCCGGTGGCGATCAGAGTGTGCGCGGCTATGGTTATCAAGAACTCGGCCCCTATTTAGACTATGTTGCTGACGATGGAAAAACCAATCGCGAGGTTATCGGTGGCCGCTATTTAATGGTTGGTAGTTTGGAATATCAATATTATGTGACCCCCACTTGGCGGGTCGGCACATTTATCGATGCGGGTAACGCCTTCGATAATAATCAATTTGAACCTGTCGTCTCTGTCGGTGGCGGTATCCATTGGATCTCCCCGATTGGTCCAATCAAATTAGATTTAGGGGTCGGATTGAAAGAAACTGAGACCATTGAAAGATCATGGCGAATTCACCTAACCATGGGGACAGATCTATGAGCCAGCCCCCAGAGCATAATAAGCCAAGCGAACAAGATATCGTTGATAATCCCATCACTGAAGTCAATGAAGCCGAGGCCACTGAAACCATAGTGACCTCTGTCACCCCATCGGTGTCATTCATTCAAAGACTGTGGCGGCAGTTCAAACTCTGGACTCGGATTATTATCTATGTGCCATTAGGGCTTTTAGTGTTAATCGCCCTATTACTCGGCACTGAATTTGGCTCGCGCATTACCGTGGGTTTAGCCGATCAATTTGTACCCGATCTTGAACTGACTTATACCTCTGGTTCCATTAACAAAGACTTAGCCCTATCTCACGCGGCTTGGTCTATGGCCGGAATGAACGTGCAACTTGAGGATCTGCATTTACTGTGGCAGCCCGCCTGTTTACTGCAGAAACGCTTATGCATGAATAGCTTATCTGCGGCTAAAGTCGATGTCACTATTGATACCCTAGCGCTTTCTGCAGACTCAAACGAAGCGCCAGTCGCGCCACTTGATGAAGAACCCAGCGAGCTCCTATTACCCTTTGATATTGTTTTAGATTCTGCTGAACTCAATGGCGTTAATATCCAAGTGGATGATATGCAATTTACCGCTAATCGTCTTAACGCAGAAGCACAATGGTTTACCGAAGGTTTGTCGGTTAAACAGCTATCCAGCGAAGGATTATTCGTACTGATCCCTGCATCAACCGATGTAGCAACGCAAACTAGCACGGCAGCGGTAACGAATGCAGCAGATCCCAGTACAGCCGCGGTAACAACACCGACACCATCGGCCAGTCCGTCGCTACCAAAAGAGGCTGAATGGGCTTTAGCACAATTGCCACAGGTATTTATGCCTTTCCCTGTGACGGTCAATGCCCTAACGCTAGACAACACCACACTGCAAATCGGCGATCGTAAAGATGTTTTTAGCCATGCAGAACTACAAGGCAGTTTCCGTGAATACCAATTGGCCTTAGACCATCTCGCCATCAGCCACACCGATGGCAGCGCCGATATCACAGGCAGCCTAACACTTGATAAAGATTATCCACTCGATTTAGAGGCAAATCTCACCCTTAACCAACTAGTCGAATTGCCAGATCTCACTCATCAAGTATTAACGTTAAAGCTGAGCCAAAGTTTAGGACAACTTCAGGTAAATGCCGTCGCCAAGGGCGATGCCGACTTTACGCTAGATGGCCAAATAACACTGCAAGACCCTAACCTGCCCTACAAGGTGAAACTTGAACAAACACGGCTTCAGTGGCCACTGAAGAACCCCGAATACTCGGTAAGCGATGCCACACTCGATAGCCAAGGCGACCTTAATCGGCAAGAGGCGAGTCTTACTGGCCAACTGATCACACCCTTTCACAAAGTGCTCGACATAGACACTGACATCCAACATCAAGATGCTAAGTTAACCATCAATAATCTTGATGTAATGGGCGCGATTGGTAAGGTCAAACTCACGGGCGAACTCGATTATCAAAAAACCATTAGCTGGAACGCTAATTTCTGGATCAATGACGTCAAATTACAAGAAATACAGCTGCCACAAACGGATACAGCGCAAAGTACAACGGGTTTACCGGACAGTTTGATTTCAGGAAAATTACGCACTAAAGGCTCGTTTGCAGACCCCCGTTGGCAAGTATCCCTGAGCGATACTGAGCTCACTGGCACTTTGCAAGGTTATCCCTTCGATATTACAGGGGATATCAGTGTGAATGATTCCCTGTATGTCAGTGCTAAGGGGCTGAACGCCAAAGTACTAGGTTCAACTCTGGCACTCAAAGGCGAAGCCAATGCCAACTGGGATCTCCAAGGTGAATTACAAGTGCCCGACTTTGGCCTGTGGTTACCTAAGGCCAGCGGCCAACTACAGGCGCAGATCAATGTCACTGGTGACGAGAAACACCCCCAGGTCGAGCTTACAGCGCAGCTGGCAGAACTTTACTATCAAAACATTAAACTGCAGGAATCTAATTTAAAGGCCTATTACAAGCCGCTAGATCAACATGAATTTGCTATCTCGCTAAAATCAAAAACCTTACAGATTGCAGAACAAAATTTAGATACAGTGACACTCGGGGCGAAAGGTACCATTAACGCTCAAAAACTCACTCTCAACGCCACGGGCGATCTTGGGCTCGATGCAACGATGAGCAGCCAATACGATGTGAAGAAGTCACGACTACAGCTCGATGTTGATCGTTTAAATCTCAACACGCCCGTAGGCCTATGGCAGCTCGATAACACCATTAATCTGGCTTGGGACCAAATCAAGAATCAAGGCAGCATTACGCCCTTTTGCCTCATGAATCCCAATAGCCGTATCTGCCTAAACAGTAATACACCAATAGGTAAAAAAGGCAGTGCACAGGTGAGCTACTCAGGTAATCCAGGGCAATTACTTGTCCCAATATTACCAACGAATATGCGTTGGAATGGCCCTGCATCGCTATTAGCCAATGTTGCATGGGCTGCTGGCCGTAAGCCTACTGCCGATGTGAACTTTGATTTTGCCCCCGGCAGCATTATGCTAAAACGGGATAAAAATCGTGAAGTCACCATTAATTACCAAAACCTATCATTAAAAGCGACCTTAGATGCAAAACGGCTGGCGACGGTTTTAGATTTTGAATCAGAAGGCGTGGCCAGTTGGCAGAGTGAGATTAACGTCAATGTCACACCCGATCGCACCCTGTCAGGTTATGCCAATATCAAGCAAATCAACTTGCAGCCACTTGGGGAGTTTTTCCCTCAATTAAATACAGTGCAAGGTTTACTGACGAGTCAACTTAACTTTGCGGGTAGTCTAGATGCGCCCGAAGTATCGGGGAGCATGGCCTTAACTGAGGGCGCCTTAGCCCTAACTGCAAACCCAACATTAATCGACAAAATTGACATGTCGATGTCATTTGCGGGTCAACAAGCGCAGCTTAAGGGACGCTGGATGATGGGCAATGGTTTAGGTAGAGTGAATGGTCAACTGCAATGGCCCCAAGGTCAATTTAGTGGCGAGTTAGCCCTCGAAGGCGATAAGCTCGCCGTGATCCAACCGCCACTGGCTATTCTCGATGTCTCCCCCGAGATCAACTTAACCTTCAACAGTAAGCAACTGGCAGTAAAAGGAAAAATAGCAGTGCCTTCTGGCAACATTAAAATTGTGCCATTAGCGGAAGGCGGTGTCGCAGCCTCCGAAGACGTGGTATTTGACGACTCCATTGCCGCCACTCAGCCTAAAACTAGCCCCTACGCCATCGTTGCAGATCTGAATATCAGTGTGGGGAACGAACTCAGAATTGATGGTATGGGCCTCAAAGGTAAACTCCAAGGGACCTTAAAGCTACAGCAGCAAGCTTTCCGTCCTCCTTTGCTCTTCGGTAATATCAAAGTCAATCAAGGTAGCTACAAGTTTATGGGCCAAACCCTAAAAATCCGCACTGGTGAAGTGCAATTTGTGGGGCCAACGTCATTACCAAACCTGAATATTGAAGCAATACGGGAAATTAAGACTGAAGACTTAGTGGCAGGTGTACGCGTCACAGGCACGCCATCACGCCCAGTGGTGACCTTATTCTCCAATCCAGCCAAAGAGCAGGCCGAAATCTTGTCTTACATTATCAAAGGCAGTGGCTTTAACAGCGCCAACAATGAGCAAAATAACTCGCTGATGATGGGGGCGGCACTCGGTTTAGGATCACAGGTAGGCGGCGGCGCAATTAACAACTTAGGGAATACTGCGACAGGACTCATTGAAGAGTTTGGTTTCTCTAACGTGCAACTCGACACTAATGATGAAGGGCGTGTGGCGATCAGTGGCTTTATCGGCGATAACTTAATGGTGAAATACGGAGTAGGTGTATTTAACCCTGGTTACGAAATGACCGTCAGGTATTACTTGCTCTCACAACTCTATCTAGAAACCGTGTCAGGCACTTTAGGCCAATCACTTGATATCTATTACAACTTCAATATCAAGTAACCATATGAATACTAAGATATTGACACTGAAAAATGAGCATCCAATCACTCTAGCCAAACAATCTCAAAATACGGGTTACAGTATGTTGAGGTTGTTTGGGTAAAGCCTAAGTGTCTACCCATAAATACAAACAACTAAAAATCAGCCACAAAAAAAGCGCCCTTAGGCGCTTTTTGCTTCAGTTACGACAATTAAGCGTAAACGAAGTCAACATGTTCAATGATTGGCTTGAACACGTGGCGTTGCATAGCTTGTGCACGAACACCCACTTCTTTACCATCAACAACGATAGTCAGAGTAGAAGTGTAGAAGTCAGCATTAGCTTGAATGTTAATGATATCTTTGTGATCAAAAACAATAGAAACTGGCTCTTTGCCTTGGCCATAAATAACAGCAGGTACTTTACCAGCATGGCGTAGGCGGCGGCTCGAACCTTTCCCTATTTCAGTGCGGGTTTGTGCTTGGATAGTGTAAGACATGTGTTTCTCACTTAAATTTAGAGTAAAAAGTTGCCGGCATTTTCGACCAATGACGGCTCATATAAAGCGCGCGAATACTAACATAGATACCCAAGGCGCACAAGAATACCGCAAGCCCTCTATTTATCGGCGTCAGCGTTAGCAAAACAGACCGCTATTTATCAAATTGAGGAACTTGTATCTTGGCTGTTACGGCAGAGAAAAGGCTTTGATCTCAAACAAAAAACACGAGATCTAGATCACACTGGGAAATTGAGAAGCCTGTTAAGCTCGGGCAAATTTCGATAACTGCTGTGTCAAAAAATGCGTCATGCGCTATACCAGTTACAACAAGAAAATAGACTTTCATGCCAACTGGCCCGTGAACTCGTTTCTCTTATCGAAACCGTTCCTTATCAGCAAAATACCCTCGAATTAAAATTCTTAGAATTGCTTGCCTGTACCCAACAAAAAAACCGCAGCTTGATCTTACTTATGCAAATTATTGAGTCCGTCGATATTGAGTCGCAGAGGCAAAGACAATATCAATTTTCACAACGTCTCAGCCTATTGATCTGTGATTGGCAACAACATAGAGAAATGAACAAACTCAATCAACAATTTATCCCGCTGCTCAGACATTACTTGATCGAATCGCAAGCCTTGGAACAAGATTTTTATCAGCAGATCCAACAACAGATCATTGCTACCAGTGCCTTACCGGACCACAATCGACGTGCACAAAGCCAGAATTAGGATAATAACCCACGCCACCGAGTTTCAGGGATAAAGCCGCTTCTCTGAGGGTTTTTAGTTTAATGCTAGGGATCGCTATGTCCATCGCCATGCCGCGCATGTGATAACTCTTCTTAGCAACTCCGCCACTGTGGCTCACGAGCATGGCATTGGTTTTTGGTGAACGGTAACCGGAAATCACATGGATTTCATCGTTGGTATTCAAGGTTGTTTTGAGCGAGTGGAGTAAATCAAATAAGCGCTTATCCATAGGCGCTGCCACATTCTGACGATGATCCCGCAGCAAATGATTAAAATTGTCTAACACCTTGCTCTGATAATGACCATCTACCCAGTAACTACCGTCATCGCGCTCGCCAGTATGACGATTAAACAAACTTAACTCGCGGATCCCTTTGGTTGAACGGCTGGCAACCGCTTTTGAGGGAATAAAGGAACATAATGCCACACCACTAAGGCCTAACAATAACTGCCTACGGGCAGGACATATTAAAGTCACATGATCACCTTTTGTATGCTTTTTGGTCACTAGTAAGGCAAATTATACTGAATAAGCCCTAAGATCAAGTTTTGCCAACCCCATTCTGACTAGGATTTCAAAATGCCAAGCGAGTTCAGATGCTTATCTTGCTCAACTTTACAGCACAAAAACGTTAATGTTGTTCCAAAACCGTGGCAGGCACAGCATTCGTCAGCTCAGGTTCCAAATCATAAATGTCGCGACGGTATTGCTCCTGCCCACTATCGTCTAACCATGCAGTCCAGTAAACCAGATGCACGGGCAACTTTTCGGAAAGTGAAAACCACTGAGGTTCAGTAATACCAAGGGCTAACTTGTCCCATAAACGTTTGTCTTTTACTAAATGCTCTTTAAACCACTGGGCTAATTCAGTGGCTTTTTCAATACGAATACACCCAGATGATAGTGCCCTATCGTCCTTTTTAAAGAGACTTGGCTCAGAAGTTCCATGTAAATAGACACTGAAACTGTTATCAAAGTGAAACTTATATTTACCTAATGCATTCTTCGCCCCAGGGCGTTGTACAAGCTGATAGGGAAACGAAGCGCTGGCTAAGGCCTGCCATTCCTCTGGCATGCGTTGCACCCGTTGACCGTTATAATCGTACACATCAAATTGACGTTCATTAAGATAATGACCATTTCGCTGAATTTGCGGCAGAATGTCCCGCCGTAAAATGCTGCTAGGCACTCGCCAACTAGGGTTAAGCACCACGCTAGAAATCTGACTGTCCAAAATCGGTGTTTGCCGAGAAGATTTACCCACAATGACCTTGGAACTTAACACTGGCGTACCATTATCGACCAACGTCATCTCAAAAGCGGGCACATTAATCAGCAAATAACTCGGCTCTAATTTACGTTCAAACACTCTTTGTCGAATAGTGTTTTTAGCTAATAGTACCGCCCTCGCCCTTGGCGATTGGTTCACCCAAAATAAGGTCTGCTTACCTATCACCCCGTCCTGTTTTAGCCCATGCTTTTGCTGAAAGCGCTTAATGCCAATCATAAGTTCTTCGATATAAACTTGATTCACTCTAGGCTCAGTGGCTAAGTCTCCCAATATCCACATACGCTTTGCTATGGTATCAACGATCTGATGACTCATTCCTAAGGTTAACTTTTCATCTAGCACTAAAGTTTCCCATGGTTCAATTGTGTCCAATTGCACTAAATGGGCGATTTGCTTAAGCACCCTTTGATATTGGGGATCCACTGGAATAACGGATGAAACCGTCCCTGGGGCTCCAGCGTTGTTACATTCAGCGGATGTCATCACATAATGCCAGTAACCGGTAACATCAGCTTGGATTCGTACTAAATCAGCAGTAGATAAGGTATTAGGAGAAAGTGTTAAGTCACGATAATGCTGGCCAAATACTGGATTAACGCCGGCGAGATCCAATAGCAACACCTCTGGCACTAAGGCCGCAAGCGGCAGCACAGCAGTAAGATCTTCAGCTTTACCCTCAAGATTTGGCTGCGCAGCAATACTCGAATTTGATGTCAGGGATTGAGCGCCATCAGCTGCACCTACCTTTGGCACTAAAATTATTGGAATACAGAAAAAAAGACTGAGTAATAGTTGCGCTAGATAACGCCTCGTCGGCATCGGGTTAATCTGCAATGCTTTCAAGTTCGCGATGTGGAACTCCTGCTCTATCAATTCGAGTTCTCTCACGTTTAGCGTTACACGCATGGATGGGGGCAAATAGCGAATGATCTTTTTCAATATCATAAATACTCCCTTAGCTATTTTTAAGGTCACCTGAGAGCCAGCGGTTATATCAGTTAACAACACTGTTATATGACTATTCCATGGAGATCAATTAATTACTAGGGGTTAACTCCAGATAATGAAAAGAAAAATGCCACTGAGGTCGTCAGTGGCATTGATATCAAACAAACTCGCATAAATATGCTGAGCAAGTGCTCGTTAGCAAAAAGACACGAGATCTTCTTCGACAAATTGCTCTGGTAATTTCTGTAGGCTACGTAACATCAAAGGATTTGCCAACACCATCGCCATTTCTTGACGATTGAGTAAAGCTAATGCGCTCTGTTGACAACGAGCTTCATGCACCTTCACATGCACTATGGCTTCCATCGCTTCAATTGGTGTACCCGCAGCACGCAAAGGCTGTTTATCCACCATGGCTAAATGCAATTCCATCAACGCAGGGTCTTTAAGTACCTGTGCTAACGTCCAAGGCTCAGCAATGTGTCTTTGGTAAGCGGCGCGCGCTTCTTGCGCTTGCAGACAAATTTGCGCAGGGTTACGTTCTTCTGGTGTTGCAAGAATACCAGCACGCTTGAACACTTCGCCAATTTTAACTGAACCTGTCCATGCCGAAATAGGCACAGCAATCCACAGACCGATCAACGCCGGACTCATCCAAGCTAACAAAGTCAAAGAATCCAAAATAGCCGCATAACCTAACATCACACCTGCCAGCATATGCCAGCGGTGACGATAGATTAACGTCATCCAAGGCATACTGCCGTCATCACGACGTTGCGGCGACCAACCACTGTCCCGCCCCATCAGAATTGACATCACAGCACCACAATGGATAAACATCATGATAGGTGCAATCAGCGCTGAAAGTATGACCTCAAAGATCACACTAAATATCGCTTTAATTCGACCACCAACACTGCGAGCAAACTCACCGTCTTTAAGCAGCAACAAGACCCCAAATACTTTAGGGCCAAACAAAACCCCCATAGTAATGTAGAACAATCTTAATGCCCTATCCGAGTCCATGATGGGCCAAGTCGGGAACAGTGAAAATTGATCGGTGAAATATTCAGGTCGAATAAAGTGTGCCTGCAAAGCCAACATCAAACCGGTCAAAATCAACATCAACCAGAAAGGAGATGACAAATAAGCCATGATACCCGTCAGTAAATGTAAACGGCTTACCCAGTGCAAACCTTTAGTCGGCAAAATACGCGAATGCTGCAAGTTACCTTGGCACCAGCGGCGATCACGCACGGCTAAGTCGATAATCGACGGTGGACATTCTTCGTATGAACCCGGTAAGTCATAAGCAATGACTACACTCCAGCCCGCACGGCGGATCAGCGCAGCTTCAACAAAGTCATGGCTCATGATATGGCCACCAAAAGGTGGCTTACCCTTAAGGTTGGGTAATCCGGCCGCGGTCATAAAGGCTTCGGTGCGGATAATGGCGTTGTGGCCCCAGAAGTTACCTTCTTTTTGTACCCACCAGCCTAACCCGGTACCAATTACCGGACCATAAATACGCGCCGCAAATTGCTGTAAACGGGCCATTAAAGTGGTGCCATTGATCAACGACGGAATCGTTTGGATCAAACCCGCATCAGGATCGGCCTGCATGCGCTGAGCTAAGCCAGTGATGGTTGAAGACTCCATCAAACTGTCGGCATCAAGCACTAACAAGTGATCATAACGCGACCCCCAACGACGGCAAAAATCGGCTACGTTACCCGCTTTACGGGCGACGTTTTTACGACGGCGACGGTAATACACCCGCGAATGCTTATGGGTTTCTTGACGTAACACCAGAAACGCCTGCTCTTCGAGTAAAGCAATATCGGGATCGGTAGTATCACTTAAGATAAACCAATCAAAAGCATGACCGTGACCCGTTTGCGACAAGGTTTCAGCCATTACTGAAACCGCCGAGAATACCCTATCAGGAGATTCGTTATAGGTCGGCATCAAAATCGCGGTTCGCGTATGCAGTTCAGACACTTGCAAATCTTTTGCCCGCGGTTTTCGCAGTAAAATTAAAAAACCTGCAATACCGCTACAAAACGCCAAAGCAATCCAGCAGAAGTTAACCGCAAACAGCACTAGCACTATATATTCCAGAGGAGTAATTCCGCCAATGCTAAATACCGCCCCCATTTCATAGATAGCAAACAAAGATAATAATAAAGCCCCACCCACCACAAACACACGACGGTAGGTACGCGAGCGTACCCCATCAGCCACAGTGCTACGGCGAGGGAATCCCTCTGGCATCTTACTTAAATTTTGGGGTTCCATAGCGCCAGGCCGTTCATTTGGCATAGCACTACCACCCACGAGGACTTCCGTCTCGAGTACCGAGTTATCGGATACAGTCATATCATGTTGCTCCGTCATGAACCTTAAAGCGTCCAGCGATAGAGCCAGGTTTCAACCTGACGAGGAGTTGGGAACTTAAGTTCAGCGCGCAGTTCGATAAGATCTTTATCTTCTGGCTCTAATTCAAAAGCTAAGCGATAGCCATTTTTAGCGGCATTACGGGCAATCACCACGTTCGTGACCACACCACCAGAAGCTTCAACTTTAGCGACTGGCATTTCATCTGTCATCGGCCCTTCAACTTGATAGTCGACCACAAATAAACGTCTTGGAGTCGCCTTAGCAATATCGGCACGACCACTGGCAGAGCGAGAAATATGTACGGCACCGACTTTCGCAGCAGGTTCTTCACCCCAACTCATGCGATAGGCAAAATGAAATTCACCGCCAGCAGGAATAGGCTGACGTGGTTTCCAATAACTAACAATGTTGTCATGAATTTCAGACTCTGTCGGAATTTCAGTCAACACCACTGAACCTTGCCCCCAATTACCCACAGGCTCAATCCATAGGCTTGGGCGACGTTCGTAATGGGCTTCTAAATCTTGATATGACGCATAGTCACGCTCACGTTGGATCAGACCAAATCCCTGAGGCGAGTTGTCAGAAAACGCACTGACTTGTAACTGACGTGGATTAGCCAATGGGCGCCATAAATGCTCACCACGACCATTTAACATCAATAAACCATCAGAATCATGCACTTCAGGTCTAAAATCATCGGTGTCGTGACGACCATTGAGTGAATGTAAGAACATGCTAGTGCTGGGAGCTAAACCGACTTTGCTCAGCTCAACACGAGGAAACAGTGTCGCTTCTACATCAATCAAGGTGTTATCACCGGGACGGACAGAGAAAGTATAGGCACCTGCTACGCTTGGGCTATCTAACAAGGCATGCACAACAATCAAGTTGCTGTCATTGTGTGGACGCTCAACCCAGAAGGCGCGAAATATCGGGAATTCTTCCCCTTCAGCGTCAGCAGTTTTTAACGCCAAACCACGGGAAGATAAGCCATAGGCGTTACCTTTACCTAAAGCACGGAAATAACTCGCACCTTGGAATACCATAAGCTCGTCAAATACACCGTTCGTATTCAATTGGTTATGAATACGGAATCCTGAGTAGCCAATGTCATCATTTGGTAGCGCTTGAGTAATCACTTCACCCGCGGTGAAATATTTAGGCTCATAGGCTAAGTGCGTTGCATTCTGACCTTCTACAATCGCAATCTCGATCAGATCCTGAAAATAGAAACCACGGTGGAACATTTGCATTTGAAATGGCACGCCCTGATCACGCCAAATAGACGCAGTCGGGTTAAAACGAATATCTCTGTACTCATCGTATGACAGTTTAGCAAGACCAGCTGGCAAAGGATCTTTGAGGGTCACATAAGGTTTCGCTGCCAAACGTTTTGCAATCTTCACGACAGTTTCGCTATCAAAAGCGCCTGTCTTAGTGAATCTGATTTGATTTTTTGTACTGGGCTGAGAAATCACTTTCGGTGGAGTAACCACAGGAACTGCCTCGGCGGGTTTTGTCTCTTCAGCGTACGCGACACCAGACAGGGCGACTACAGCGCCTAGCGTCAGTGAACATATGAGTGACGAATAAGGTTTGGACGATGGGCAACGCAACAAGCTAACCATAGATAGGTAACCTAAAAAATAAACTAAGAAATCAATGTTTTTTATGTATACAGTGAATTTTTTTCACTCTGATTTAGGGATGAAAAAAAACAGTTGCTTACATATCGCGAAAGATATCAGAAGGAGAAAAAAACTCATAAATAAAGATGCAGTTAACCCCTTCTACACAATACTATTTGAGAATAAGCTTATACCAAAAATGAATATTAAAATAACATTATCATGCTTATTTCTGTTTTCAAAGTTACAAAAACAAATTAAGTGATCCAAATGCTACATTATTGAAAGTAAAATGAGCCTTTTTACACCTCAACTAAGTGTTGATGATCATAGATGAAATATCACAATAAGCGAATCAATCTGTTGGTAAGCCTAAGGATTAACACTAAGACAGCAGGAAATTTCAAAATTTTACCCGCTTAAATGTATCAAAACAACTGAGCTGATGTCACTGAAACTGCGGATCTATTTTAACATTTCATTGCCTGAACTATTTTGGCAGAAAAAGTGTCACAGATAATCCACCTTGATCCCTAGGCGCAATCACTAAACGACCTTGGTGCAATTCTATGATGTGATAGCAGATAGACAAACCTAATCCCGCGCCTATGCCTTCATTTTCATTCACACGATAAAAACGTTCTGTCGCATTGGCAATCTGCGGCTCTGTCATGCCTTGGCCTCGATCCGCGACACAAATACAGATTTCATCATCCAAAGCATGGGCCGACACTGAAATCTCCGATTCCTGTGGACTGTATTTACAGGCATTTTCGATAATATTCTTCAGTACAAGTAGCAAATAAAAACGATCACAGGTCACCGTTAGATTGGATGCGATATCGATATTCCATTCATAATCTGTGATTTGTGGCATTAATTGATTAAGCGCATCTTCGACCATAGGCAAAATGGCGTGGGATGACACATTAAGCTCATTAATCGAGTCCACCCTTGCTAATACGAGTAATTGTTCAACGGTATGACTCATGTGCACTACGCCAGCATCTATCGCAGCTAAATGGAATTTCTGCTGCGGATCATCATCAATCAGACTCTCTAAGCCATGTTGATGTAATTTAATCACAGATAATGGCGTTTTAAGCTCATGGGCCGCATCGGCGCTAAAACGACGCTCACGGGCGATAAATCGCGCGATACTATTGATATATAAGTTCAATGCGCGCCGAACAGGGACTAATTCTTTAGGCAATGACATAGTCAACGGGGTCAAATCGTTGGGCGCACGTCCAATTAATTCTCTTTCAAAGGTTTTTAATGGCCGAAACAAGAGATAAAACAAGAAGCTAACAATAATTAATGTTAAAGGCACTACCATTAAAGGCACGATAACGGCGTTATGCATGATTTGCGATACGAGCTCTTGGCGTACTTCATCCTGTTGAGCAGTGACAATCCAAACATGATTTTTAACCGAAAAAAAACTGAACACATGCCAGAGTTCTCCTTCGAACACTTTCTTATGATAACCCTGTACGAATCGACTGATAGGTTGATGACCAATATTATCCGATAAAACTAAGGCTTCACCCGCCTCACTCCAGATTTGAAACGCCAATTTATGCTCATAGGCCAGTTTCAGCGCATCGGCCTTTTCGGCAAAGGAACTGATCTGGCTATCGGGAACGTGGAGCACTTGGGGTATGACGAGATCCTGAGCTGTTGCATCGGGCTCAGTATGATAGAACAACTCCAACATTTTAGCGGTTTGGAGCATTTGCGCATCGAAGAGTTCTTCGATTTGATGCTTAGAATCCCGAGTACTCAACCAGCTAGACACAGCGACGGATACTGAAATACCTGACAAAATTAATAATGTCAGTACCAAACGCAGTGAATACACATCTAGCCCCTTTAATCGAATCACTTCTTTTTCCTAACGACTATGCTTCAAGTCATCACTGCGTTATCAGTACCCACAAACGTGGAGCTTGTCACTTAACTCTTCAAATTAATTTATTTCAATCAAGGTATAGCCTATTCCACGCACGGTTTTGATTAATTCATTGGCAAGTTTTTTGCGCAGATGGTGGATATGCACTTCTATTGAATTACTGCCGACTTCATCCCAGCCATAGGTTAACTGTTCTAACTGGCTGCGGGTCAATACACGCCCTGCCGACTGAGCGAGTTCGAGCAGTAATTGAAATTCACGCCGTGAAAGCAGCACATTTTGATCGCGAAAGGTCACTTCACGGGTATTTAAATCAATGCAAAGCGCACCAATAATCAAACTGTTGTGATCGAGCCCATACTGACGTCTGACGATGGCACGAATGCGCGCGGCTAGTTCACGCACATCAAAAGGTTTACCGAGATAATCATCGGCGCCCATGTCTAAACATTCGAGCTTAGTGTCAAAATCCGTATTAGCGGTCAGGACTATTGTGGGAATTGACACTCCCTGCTGGCGCCAAGCTTTAAGCAACTCTTTACCATTACCGTCAGGCAATCCCAGATCGAGTACTATGGCACTGAAGCTTTCATTTTTAACCCCCAGCAAAGCTTGCTGATAACTATTAAGGTGATCAACTTGCATACCCAGCTTTGCCAAACTCAAGCAAATCCCTTGGGCTAATAACTCATTGTCTTCAACCAACATAATACGCATTCAATGTCCTTAACTGAGCCCTAACGGAAAATACTGAACTTAACATCTTGTTGCTGTAAAAAATCTTCCGCGTCTCGCCCCTGCAGCATAGCCATAGTGGCGAGCATACCTGCAGTCACGCAGTTTGGCCCTAACACAGTCACAGAGCGCGGCGCATGGATAACGGGATAGCCAGTGCGTGGGTCAACAATATGGCCGTAACGCTTTCCATCGACTTCAAAAAAGCGCCGCGTATCGCCACTGGTCGCTAATGCACCCTGACTAATCGACAGTACACTCGCAGCGTGGTCAAGGTGTCGTGGGTCTTCAATTCCCACTTGCCATGGCGTCACTTTGGACACGGGACAAGCGATATCACCGCCAAAATTCACTAACACTGGAATGTCTGGATAACATTCGGCTAACTCATAGGCGACTCTGTCGACCGCATATTCTTTTGCGATACCACCAAAATCCAATTTCATTCCTGTTGGCATCTCAATATGGCGCGAATCAAACTCGATGCGTTCAAATCCCACTAAAGCTTTCGCGGCAAGTATGCGGCCATGTTCGGGCAATTGGGCTTTGGGATCAAAGCGCCACAGTTCCATTAACGGCCCAGCAGAAATATCAAAGAGTCCATCACTGAGCTGAAAACATTGTTTAGCAAAAGCCAATAACTGCCAGGTTTCTTCATCGATAAGCTGCTTATGACCATTGGCATGGTTTAATTGCCACAGACAATTCTGCGCGATAAAGCGACTGTACTTATGTTCGATACGCAGCGCCTCAGTGACAGCCATATCCAACATATCGTCTGCAATATCAAATTGATCGCACCCAATGAGTATTTCACAGGGACTCGCCATGGCCCTAAATTCACCCACATAACCCCAATCACGGCGCTGCAACGAATAAGGTGCGGTCTTTAGGGACGATGTCGACATCATAAATCACCTCTTCACATGGCATCCCACTGGGATTGCGATTGAATAAGTTCAGGCACAAATTGAGTATGGGTAGCTAAGCTACCCATACAGTTTAACGCCTTGCTATCTGAGCCAGTAGCATTATTTCGTATTAAAAAGAATAACTAAACTGTGCTGTAATTGCCTTCTGAGTCGGAAACAGATCGAAGTTTTGCAGCTCTCCAGGAATCGTAGCGCCGTTATTTTTCGGATCCTGTTGGTAATACTCTAAGCGATACGACATTTCATGACCGCCCGATAATCTATGGCCAAATTTAACCCCAATCGTATAAGCCGACATATCACCGATACGATAATCGGCACTGGCAAACTCTGGCAGTGGCGTATCAGCCATCAAGAAAGGTTGATAGAAGTTAGCCGCCGTTTGTTGGTAATAACGTAGATGCAATTGACCGTAAAAATTGCCCGTAAAGTAATACCGATAATGGGTTTCTAAGGTATGCGATGTGAGATCCCAATCATCAGTATTATAACGGTAGGAAAAATCCACCACGCCCGCATCTAATGCGCCTTTGGTCATCACGTAAAAACTGTGCTTCAAGCGCGAATCGGGGCGGCTCTCATACAATAAATCCTGAGTAATGCCGTTGTTATCCACCACACTGAGCACCTTGTAGGGATCCGTTAAATAGCCATTGACACTCGACAAGCCGTAATTGGCTTGCAACAACCAGCGCTGACTAAGCACTTGAGTGATACCTAACATCACATCCGCGGTCTGCTTATTATCACTGCCACCTTGACGGGTCGCATCGAATGCGCTGCGATAAGCTTCCTCACTGGTGAAGTTATCGCGAATGACCATCGAAGATAAATCCACCGGACGACCGCCAACGGGGTCAACCACATCGAAACTATAAGCCGTACCTAAAAATAAAGTGGTGTTGTCTTTATTAAACCCTCGCTCAATTCCGGCATTGATGCCCATTGACATATAATCAAACTCTTTCGAGCCATATGCGCCAACATTGAGTTTCCAATCTGGTGTTAGCACTTCACTCCAACCGACATTGGCTTGTACGCGAGTATCGTGAAAGGTGTCATCTAACGGCGTTTCTCCCGCTGAAACATGATATTGACCATTACCAGATGGTCGAGTAAACGTTTGGCTGGTACTTTGGGCCACGGCGCCCGATGCTGAAGGCCCCGTTAGACTGTCAACCACGAGTTTGAGATCCAGCACACTGTCATCGCCAAAGGCTTTTTGCGCTGTGCCTATGGCTTCGATGGCTTGTACTCTATCTTGCTCACCGTAATACATTAACGCAGCATCGATCTTCCAGTCGTCAGCTTTTTTAGATAATTCAGTCGCATGGCCACTTGTTGCAAACAGTCCACAACTGGCTAATGCGAGAGCACCCGCTATCTGCTTCGATTGTTTTGTATTTATTTGGTTCTTTTTTTGAGTCATAGCTGACAACACCTGTAGGTCACTTCCATCTATTCAATACCGCGGGATTTCGCCCCAGATTTTAGAACATCTGCTCGTCACATTTGTTTTAGTAGGTCTGTTCATTACGTCTGTGCGTTACATTTATTCGTTACATCTAAGGGCAAATAACACCAACGGAGAGTTTAGTTACAGCCACATCCGCCACCGGCAAATGCACGTCCGCCGCTACTGCCTTCTTTACTAAAATAAATATGATCATCGAGTGCTAGATCGAGCTTTTCACTGTCGAGCGCCATATCGCTGCGGGCCAACTGGCCTTTCTCCCACGGCTGCACTCCTAAACTTGAACATCCACTCAAACCTATGATGAGCGTTACTGCGACTAATGCGGGTTTAAGCATAAATTACTCCTTCAGTAAATTGACGAGTTCTTGCTCGTATTCAGCGGTTTTATCGGCATAAAAGCCAACATGATGCTGTACTAACTGACCTTGACGATTGAACATAAAACTGCTCGGCATGCCCAGCAAATCGAAACTGCGCGCGACATCACCTTCTGGATTGAAACGCACTGAAAAATTGGCAGGGACTTGTTTTAAGAATTCTTGAGCTAACTCGTTATCTGTATCTAGATTGATTGCCACGACGGCCAAACCTTGATCTTGATACTTTTTTTGGATCTCATTCATCCAAGGAAACGATTTACGGCAAGGGCCACACCAGGATGCCCAAAAATCGACATAGACGACTTTGCCTTTAAACTCACTCAGGGAAACAGCTTGGTTTTGCGCATTAAACACTTGATAGTCCAGCGATGGCGCGGCTTGTACGCCTGCGGCCAATAAACTGAGTAACAATAATATTTTCTTCATAGCATATTCCGCGTTAACGATTACGTTCGAATCTATTAACTGAATCTTAAGGTTTTCTTAAACAAGCTTATATAAGTTTAATTAACCTGCTCGCCCAGACTCACCACGCGAATGAACCATAGTCATCTGCATGGCCTTAATCACATGAGTGCTGATTAAGTGACCGATTTCATCCAAAATGGCAAATGTGAGACATTTTGTCCCATTAGAAAAAGTGAAATTAGATCTGTGTCATGTTAATTAAATGTCAAAATCAGTTCGGTCACATCTCTTAAAAATTCTTGATATACATCAATAATCTTTACACTCCAACGGCCTAAACTGACACTGTCAATTATGTAAACCCTTACCAATTTACATTTAAATAACAAAAAAGGTTGACCCATGGACACACATGCAGCCCTATATGAACAGGGAAAGGCGCGCTTAGATGCGTTACGCCAATTCGCTCCCCGTCAACAACAATCGCTGATTGAGAAAATGCAACAGCACGGCATTAGTCGCCGTGATTTTATGAAGTGGAGTGCCATGGTGACGAGCATGCTCGCATTACCCCTCCCCTTTAGTAACTTAGTGGCCGAAGCTGCCGAATTAGCCGATCGTGTACCCTTAATCTGGTTACATATGGCCGAATGTACTGGCTGCTCCGAATCTTTAATTCGTACCGATACCCCCAATCTAGACTCACTGATTTTCGATCATATTTCCTTGGAATATCACGAAACCTTAATGGCTGCAGCGGGTTGGCAAGCTGAAGAGAACCTCGAACATGCACTCGAAACTTACAAGGGCCGCTATTTACTGGCCGTTGAAGGGGCGATTCCGACTGCAAATAACGGCAGTTTCTTAACTGTGGGTTGTAAAGGCCACACGGGTTTAGAAATCATCAAGCATGCTGCTGAAGGCGCCGCCGCGATTATCTCTGTCGGCACTTGTGCGGCGTTTGGTGGGGTGCAAGCCGCTTATCCAAACCCAACGGGGGCGAAAGGCGTGCATGAAGTGGTCAGTAAACCCGTGATTAACTTAGGCGGTTGCCCACCGAGTGAAAAGAACATAGTCGGCACTTTGATGTACTTCATCATGTTCGGAAAATTACCTGCGCTGGATATGTTTAATAGACCTAAATGGGCTTACGGCGCACGGGTACACGATAACTGTGAACGCCGCGGCCGCTTCGATGCTGGTGAATTCGTTGAAGAATTTGGCGATCACGGTGCGAAAGAAGGCTACTGCCTTTATAAAGTCGGTTGTAAAGGTCCTTACACCTACAACAACTGCCCAACCGAGCGCTTTAACCATCACACTAGCTGGCCAGTACTCGCTGGACACGGTTGTATGGGTTGCTCAGAACCTAACTTCTGGGACGATATGGCTGACTTTGAAAAACCCCTTGGCCGTCAACTCCTCCATGGATTGGATGCGACCGCAGATACTATTGGTGCGGTGATTTTAGGCGCGACTGTGGTGGGCATTGGAGCCCATGCCGTTGCCAGTATTTTTGCCAAACCGCTGGAGGAATAACCCATGAGCAAGCGCGTTGTTATCGACCCTATCACACGTATCGAGGGTCACTTACGTATCGAAGTCGAAGTTGATGAAAATAACGTCATCAACAAGGCTTGGTCATCCTCCACACTTTGGCGCGGTATTGAAGTCATTCTCAAAGGCCGCACGCCTATGGATGTTGGCCTTATTGTGCAACGTATCTGTGGCGTATGTACCTATTCCCACTACCGCTGCGGTACTGAAGCGGTTGAAAATGCGCTAGGAATTCAAATTCCATTGAACGCGAGATACTTACGTTCATTAATGCAAACCTCTTTATACATGCATGACCATATTGTGCATTTCTACCATCTACACGGCTTAGATTGGGTTGATGTGGTTTCTGCACTGAGCGCCGATCCTGCTAAAGCGGCACAAGTTGCCCTGAAATACACAGACCATCCCATAGCGGCGGGTGAAGGTGATTTAAAAGCGGTACAAGAAAGAGTTAAAGGCTTTGTCGAAACGGGAAAATTAGGTCCATTTGCCAACGCTTATTGGGGCAACGGCACCTATAAATTTACCCCAGAGCAAAACCTTATCGCGCTATCTCATTACCTTAAAGCGCTTGAAGTACAACGTGTTGCGGCAGAAATGCTAGCCATTTTTGGTGGCAAATCACCACATCCACAATCCGTTGTTGTCGGTGGTGTGACTTCGGTGCGCGACATGCTCAGCCCTGCTCGCCTGCAGGAATGGAAGCAAAAACATGCGACAGTAACTGACTTTATTCTGCGTGCCTATCAAGCAGATATCGTGATGGCGGCCGAAGCCTTTGGTACTGAACCTAGCGTGTTGGGCGGCGTAAACGTGAAAAACTTCATGGCGACCGATGACTTTGTGTTAGCCAATGGCGAATACATGTTTAATCAAGGCGTGATCATGAATGGCGACCTTGCTGGTGTCAGTGATGTGAATCCAGATCTGATTGCCGAAGACGTCAGCCACGCTTGGTATAGCGCCGATGCGCCGCAGCATCCCTATGACGGTACAACGATTCCTAATTACACTGGTTTTGTTGAACGCGACACTGTCTACGGCAAATTGCCAACACTGGATGGTGATGGCAAATACTCATGGGTGAAATCTCCCCGTTATCAAGGTGAGCCCGTCGAAGTGGGTCCACTCGCCTGCCTATTGGTGAGTTATGCCCGCGGTAACAAGGTGGTCGTGGATTCGGTTAATGGCCTGCTCGCTCGCACAGGTCTACCCGTAGCGGCTCTATTTACCACTTTAGGTCGCACTGCAGCCCGTATGTTGCAGACAGTCATCGTCGCCCAAGAAGGGTTAAAAACCTTTGATGCGCTGCTGACGAATATCCAGTCCGATGAATCTACCTATGTAAAACCCAATATTGATCCAAATAAAGAGTATGTAGGTCACGCCATGATCGAGGCGCCACGCGGCATGTTAAGCCACTGGATCCGCATTAAAAATGGAGTGATTGAGAACTATCAAGCCGTGGTACCGACGACCTGGAACGCAGGTCCTGTGGATGCCAACGGTAAAATGGGTCCCTATGAAGCCTCTTTAATTGGCTTGAAACTGGAAGATCCTACTAAGCCCCTTGAGGTGATACGTATTATTCACTCATTTGACCCTTGCATGGCGTGTTCTGTACACGTAATGGATTTCAAAGGCCAAGCATTGAGCGAGTTCCGTGTCAGTCCCAATGGTCAATAATCGAGGGAGGGAACGCAAAATGAACCATTCTGCAACCCGCATTCGGACACTGATTTTTAGTCCGGCAATACGGATTTTTCACTGGCTCAGGGCACTATCAATTCTGGTGCTAGTGATCACCGGATTCTATATTGCTTGGCCGTTTCTTGTGGCGCCTGAAAGTACGGACGTACTCGTACAAGGCTGGATCCGCTTCGCTCATCTGATTTGCGGTTTTGTACTAACCGCAATCACTTTAGTGCGCTTCTACCTGTATTTTTTCAGCCGAAGCGACATTGAGCGGCGCTCATTTCGCGATGTCATGAGCGTAAAAAGCTGGATCACTCAGCTGAAATCTTACTTATGGATGGGGCACTTACATAAAGCCGGTGTCTATGGACCGCTGCAATTTGTGACTTATGTAGCAATCTCACTGGTCGCTCTTGTGATATGTATAACGGGTATGGTGTTGTATGCCAATGTGTATCACCAAGGTTTAGGTGGCATGCTTTGGGGCAGCGCCGCTTGGATCACGGCACAAATGGGTGGGCTAGCACAAGTTAGGATTTGGCATCACTACCTCACTTGGGCATTTGTTATCTTTGTGGTTATCCACGTCTATATGGCGGTTTGGTCAGGGATACGCTTCAAACATAACTCAGTTGACTCGATTGTCTCTGGCTATGACTACCCAAAGCCAGACTCACACCACTAGGAGTCCAATGAAGATATTGCTACTCGGTATTGGCAATGTCCTGTACGCCGATGAAGGCATCGGCGTACATTTTGTCAATTATATAGCTGATAATTATCAGTTTACCCATGAGTCCCACCAGCTAACGCTGCTCGATGGCGGCACCTTGGCTCAGGGACTTATCCCTATTATTTGCCAATACGATTATTTAATCGTGGTCGATACAGTTAATGCCAATGGCGTAGAAGCGGGCGAAGTCTATTTCTTCGATTTTGATAAAGCGCCGAAGGAAATCGACTGGCAAGGCAGCGCCCATGAAGTCGAAATGCTGCAAACCCTCAATATGATGGAAATGGTTGGCGACAGGCCTAAAACCTTCGTGCTTGGCGTCACCCCAACCGTGCTCGAACCTATGGTGCTAGGCTTGACCCCTAAAGTCGCCGCCGCGGTACCTTTAATGGAATCAAGCTTGTTATCCCACTTAGCCTCCCTTGGGTTCACTGCGACGCGTGTTGCCGAGCATAGTATTGACTCGCTGATCCCTGACTCTTATAAACGTGGCGTTACTACTGGTGAAAGTATATAGAAGATGAAAAACATCAGATTTGATTTTACCTGCTCACGTCAGGTGCCTTTGTATGCGTATTTATGTAATCAATATCTAAATTACGATGAGCTAAATATCAGCATAGGCTGTAATGGTCAACATAGCTCAGGTCAATATAGTGCTGGCCAACATGACTTTGGCCCTCAAAGCTATTTTATTGAAGCTCAGGGCGAGCAAAACCAACTAGAACAATTGGCCGATGCCATTGCCGCGGACTTTTTGATTTCCGCTTGGTTGATTGACTCTAGTATTAAAGTCATCGACGAGCCCCAGGGCAGTAAAACCTTACTGCCCTTTCCACAGTCTGGATCAAGCCCTGCCATAGTGCCTTTTTGCCAGCATTGTTATCCGTTGATTGGCGATAATCAGTCGGCTAAGTTTGGCACACTCGATTTAATTTGCCCTTGCTGCAAGGGCGAAACACAATTAACGTCCGCACAAAAAGCGTTAACCTTGTCAGATATTAAAGCCATGGCACAGGGACTGCTGACACAAGGTCCACTGACATTAGCGGCCGCCGATAATCTGCAAATCAGCCTGACACCGTTTGAGCAGCCCTTAAGCGAGCGGCCACAACTGTTAATTTGTAATCCCAATACGCTGAACGCCCATTTTTGTCTGAACGATGCGCAGGTGCTCGCGCTTTCGAGTATTGAAAAGCCACTTATCTGCGCGAGACCCACGCAAGAACACGACAAACTCAGTGCGCCGCTGTACGACATTTGCTTTGCCTACAGCCGAGTGATCTTAGTGCTCGGGGAAGTATTACGACAAAAAGGGGTCGATTGGGTTTACATTAAAGGGCCGCATAATAGGCCGAAGCTAGCTTGGGTCGATGGTGCTTGGGCACAAATCGCCAGTCACGATTTAAGCTCAACACAGGTTCAAACCAAGCACTTTATCGCTCCAGAACCCTTAAGGGAAAAAGTCAGTCTTCACGGTTATCAAGCCCAATGGCAGGCGGCGAAACGTTCACGATCGCACCAAGGCGAACTGAGTGTGGCAGTATTGACTCAAGTACCGTCAAGTGAAGACAGTGATATTCATTGCACTAGTATGCTAAGCGATAATAATCAAAATACAGTCAACACAGAAAATCACACCCTTGCAGACGCAGCGCTATTCAGTGCGCTGCTCAACGGTAAGTTTACCAGTCATAAACAGGCAAAAAATGCCGCGGTCATTTACTTAAGCCATACCCACGCCAGTCAAATTGTCACCTGCGATAATAAGGGCGACACTGAACTCTTCTTTGCCCTGCCCGAGCTGCCCGATAACGGTTACGAAATCTTCCATCAACTGGACAGCAGTCCGCAAAAAGCCGTAGCGCAAAAATTTAAGAGCCTGTTCCCCGAAGATTACCTAAAACTTTTAAGCCTAAAGCTTCACGGCAGACGGGACAACTTACAAAGCCTGTGGGCGATTGCTGCCATATTAATTGGCCTTAATACACAAGAAGAGACTCAAAGCCAAGCAAGGCTCAGCGATGCACTCATGGCCGCCGCCATGCGCTACCACGGTGCCAATGCACCGCGTATCGATTATCCGCTAACCAAAGGTGAAGCCCACCGCAGCCTAAATTGGTGTAAAACCTTAGGCACTGTCTTAAGTTTTCGTATTGCGGGTAATGACGATCCGAGTCAGCTCGCCTTTGCGATGCAAGACTCGCTGGCGGACTATTTATCTAATTGGATCGAGCATATCGATTTAAATATCGGCGTGCACAATATAGCCTTAGCGGGCAATGAATTAATCAATGAAACCCTGTGCAAACGCATCAGCTTACGCTTAGGCAAAAACTTTCCATTGGTGATCAATCGCAGCCTAGATTTAGACGGCGATAACTTAGCCGTTGGTGCACTTTACGTTAAGCAGCGACAACTAAATGCCCATGATTAGGAGGCCAAAAGTTAAGTCACAACGTATGAAGCCACATAGACACAATAGTCGCCACAAAAAGCACAGTGACCTGCAGATAAAACGAAGGCTCGCGTTGGAATACCTTGTCCACAAGGGAGCCACGTTAAAGCGTTGTCAGTTGCACGTCACTGGCATAGTACAAGGGGTGGGATTTCGCCCCTTTGTCTATCGTTATGCCCTTGAGTTTCAACTGACGGGCACTGTGCTCAACAATGCCAAGGGCGTGACCATTGAGCTGCAAGGTAATGATGAAAACCTCACTCGCTTTATCGCAGTACTCAATACCACCCCGCCGCCACTCGCCCGTATCGACAATATCAGCCAAATACTACTGCCGATTTTATTAAGCGAAACCACGTTTGAGATAATAAAAAGCGACAGCCATGAGGACGATGACCCCAGTTCACCGATAGGTGCGCAAGTGGCGGTATCGGCAGATAAAAGTACCTGCCAAGACTGCATGAACGATATACATAATCCTGATGACCGCCACTTTGGCTATGCCTTTACCAACTGCACTAACTGTGGCCCTCGATACACGATTATCAATGCTTTACCCTATGATAGACACAACACCGCTATGGCCGATTTTGACATGTGTCCCGAGTGCGCCAAAGAATATCAAAACCCACTCGACCGCCGCTACCATGCCCAGCCCATAAGTTGCCCCGCCTGTGGCCCCAGACTCAGTTTAAAAACACCGCAAGGGGAATACATCCTTCCCAGTGCCTCAAATGTCAGCGCACCTGAATTGAGTACGGACCTTGCGGTACTGACAGCAGCGGCTGACAGATTACGCCAAGGGCAGATTCTGGCAATTAAAGGATTGGGTGGATTTCACTTAATCTGTGATGCCCGAAGTGACAATGCCGTCAACGCACTCAGGCTGCGAAAACAGCGCCAGGCCAAGCCGCTAGCGGTGATGATGGCGGATATCACCATGGCGCAGCACTATGTCACAGGGACGGATGCCGAGTGGCGAGTGCTGAGTTCGCAGGAAAGGCCCATAGTGCTTATGAGCAGCCGAGCCGAACATGATCTCAGCTTAGCTGTCGCCCCCAATCTGAATAAACTCGGGATATTTTTACCTTACACACCGCTACATCATTTGCTATTAGGTCTCTTCAAAGGGCCATTAGTTGCAACCAGCGCCAATGTTTCAGGTGAGCCTATCATCACTGATGGTGATGAGCTTATTAGTCACTTAAGCCATGTGGTGGATGCGATAGTCGATCATAATCGGCCGATTATTAATGGCTGCGATGACAGTGTGGTGCAAGTGATTCAGCCGCAACTGGACTACTCCGCAGAGGTACAAGTGCTGCGTCTCGCCCGCGGCTATGCGCCCTTAAGTTTTCCACTTGATACACCGCTAACCCAATCAATTTTAGCCGTAGGTGCACAGCAAAAAAATGCCATCGCCTTAGGCTTTGGCAACAATGTGTTTTTAAGTCCCCATATTGGCGATTTATTCAGTGTCAGCGCCGAGCAGTATTTTGAGCGCACCTTAGCCACTTTTGCTCGGTTGTATCACTTTACGCCAAATCTTATTATTTGCGATAAACACCCAGATTATGCCCCTTCGCGCTGGGCTGAAATGCACTCAAACTCGAGTGTAAAACTCAGCGATACCCGTCAAAATAAATGTTTATCGGTGCAACACCACCATGCCCATGTGCTCAGCGTAATGGCGGTTAATCAATATCGAGATCCCGTATTGGGCTTTAGTTTTGACGGTACTGGGCTTGGCGACGATGGCAGTTTATGGGGCGGTGAAGTGCTATTAACTACGCTCGATAAAGCGCAGCGACTGGCCCATTTTGAGCCCATAGCTCTGCTAGGTGGCGAGCAAGCCATTAAGCAACCCGTGAGGTTGTTACTGGCATTATTATTCGAGCAAATGAGCCTCAATGCTGTACTCGCATTGCAATTACCTATATTAAACAACATGCACCCAAACACTCTGACTAACTTACATAAGATCTGGCAGAACGGCAGTGCGATAAAAACCTCCTCTGTCGGACGACTGTTCGATGCCCTCGCCTGCGCCTTAGGCTTAATCGAAACCACACTGTTTGAAGGTCAAGCGGGCATGGCGATAGAAGCCGCGGCCAATCGCGCCGATGCATTAGCCCTTGAAGTCATTTCGCTTAACTTACCTCTTGACATCGACCAGTGGCGAAGCAGTGAGATGTTCAAGCAAATTGTTGAATTGATTACAGCACAACCGCTAACAGACAATAGATGCTATGCCATCGCCCGCGCCTTTTTACACACCTTAGGTGATGCTATTTGTGATTATACTGCCCAGTATCAACACCTCCCAACCGTGCTCTGCGGTGGCGTATTTCAAAATAAATATCTATTGGAATACTGCCTGAGCAAGCTCAGCGTCCAAGGAAATAAAGTGTTATCCAGTAAACAGATACCCATCAATGATGGCGGTATCGCCCTAGGCCAACTTTGGTATGGCATTCATCAGAGTCAATAACCTTACTTATTTGATAAGCCCTGATGTTCGCTCGCCATTTTTATCCCCATAAACCTGACGAACATCAAAGATCCGTAGCGCAATTTGTATCACACTCAACATTAGCGTAACCAAATTAACGATTCGTACATCAATCATTATTTGTCAGGCAAAGTCCTCGTACTCTGCCGATACAAGGAGAGGTAAAATGTGTAAAGACTGCGGCTGCTCCCTTACCCGCCACGACCATGATCATCTAGGCGCGCATGCCCATAGCCATGAGCATAATCATGACCATTCACATACTCATGAGCATAGCCATCAAGAGTTACACACAAATCCTCAGTTAAACGATAAAAAAACCTTGTCAGTCATCCACAAAATTTTAGATAAAAATGATGTCGAAGCAGGTCATAACCGCGCCCACTTTGAGGCACATAACATTACTGCCTTCAACATCATGAGTAGCCCGGGCAGTGGTAAAACCACCCTATTAGAAAATCTCAAAGAATACACGCAGCTCAACTATGCGGTGATCGAGGGCGACTTAGAAACCTCACGCGATGCCGACCGCTTAATCGCTAAAGGCATTAAGGCCTATCAAATTCAAACGGGCAGCGCCTGTCACCTCGACGCCTTTATGGTGCACGGTGCCCTACATCATCTGCCGCTTGAAGGACTCGATATTTGCTTTGTCGAAAACGTCGGTAATCTCGTCTGCCCAGCCAGTTATGATGTGGGCACTCACAAAAATATCGTGCTGCTATCAGTGCCAGAAGGCGATGATAAGATTGAGAAATATCCTGTGATGTTCCGCCGCGCCGATGTAGTTTTTATCACTAAGTGCGATCTACTGCCCTATTTTGATTTCAAGATGGACGAAGCCAGAGCGCAGCTTAAAAAACTCAATCCAGCAACTCAAATTATTGAAATCTCAATTAAAGATGGCGACTCCATGCAGGCAGTAGCCGCTTGGCTTAAAGACAATATTCGAGGTGCACAATAATGTGCTTGTCCATACCTTCCCAAGTGGTGGCGGTCGATATTGAGCGCCAGAGCGTCACAGTCGATACCTTAGGCGTGCGCCGCGATGTCAGCAGTCATTTAATGAATGAGCCACTGGAAATTGGCGACTATGTGTTGATCCATATTGGTTTTGTGATGAACAAAATTGATAAGGAAGATGCGCAGCAAAGCATTGAACTATACAAAGAAATCGTCACTAAGCTTGAAAATGAAGCCATACACTGACCATCAGTAGTGCAGGATTAAGTCGCAAGGCGCACCCCTATCGAGTGCACCGAGGAAAAAGCATGCTTGAACTAAAACACCTCTATCAAGGCTTTCGCGATCCCCAAACGATTGCCAATTTAGCACGGGATATTCAGTTAACCGCTAAATTGGTTAAGCAACAAATCAATATCATGGAAGTCTGTGGTGGCCATACTCATACGATTATGAAATACGGCTTGCTAGATTTACTGCCGGATAATATTGAATTTATCCATGGTCCTGGCTGCCCAGTGTGCATTATGCCTAAAGAGCGCATCGACCAAGCCGCGGCGCTTGCCTCCCAAGAAAATGTTATTCTTGTGACCCTGGGCGATATGATCCGCGTGCCCGGTTCTCAAGGCTCTTTAGCCAGTTTTAGGGCCAAGGGCTGCGATATTCGCCCAATTTACGATCCCTTAGATACGCTCAAAATTGCCCGCGACAATTCCGATAAAACCGTAGTCTTCTTCGCCATTGGCTTTGAAACCTCAACCCCAATGACAGCGATTTTGTTGCAACTGGCCGAACAAGAAAAACTCGAAAATCTACTGTTTCATATCAATCATGTATTAGTGCCCCCCGCAATTGGTGCCGTGATGCACGACCCAAAAGCCAGAGTGAATGCCTTTATCGGCCCCGCCCATGTAAGCGTGATCAGCGGTGCAAAAATCTATCGCAGCACAGTCGAAAACTATGGCACGCCCGTGGTTGTCGCAGGATTTGAACCCGTTGATGTGATGGAGTCAATTTTACGGATAGTGCGCCAAAAAGCCGCGGGCAAAGCGGAGCTCGATATCCAATACAGCCGCGCGGTATCGGAAAACGGCAACCTCACGGCGCAGGCCAAAGTGAATCAATTCTTCAATGTCAGACCGCAATTTCGCTGGCGTGGCCTAGGCCCAATCCCCAATTCAGCGCTGCAGCTCAAACCCGAATATGCCCACAGGGACGCCGAACTGCGCTTTAAAGACCGCCTACCCGTGAAGGAAATTGACGATCACAAGGCCTGTCAGTGTGGCGATATTCTTCGTGGGCTTGCTAAACCAAAGGACTGTAAAGTTTTTGGCCGCGGCTGCAATCCCGAAACGCCCTTAGGTAGTTGCATGGTCAGCTCCGAAGGTGCCTGCAATGCCTATTACCGCTATCAAGGTATCGATATCAAGGAACCACATCATGGCTGATACGCTTAAAGATAAATCCATTCAACTCAGCCACGGCGGTGGCGGCAAAGAAATGAATAAACTGATCCGTGATCTGTTTTTTGCCGAGTTTGATAACCCAATCCTTCGCAGCGAAGAAGACGCTGCTAAACTCGATTTGCACGGTGCCAACGCCTTTACCACAGACTCTTTCACCGTATCCCCTTTATTTTTTGCCGGCGGCGATATCGGCAAACTCGCCATCGCAGGCACAGTCAACGATCTCGCTATGATGGGCGCAGAACCTCAGTATTTGAGTTGCAGTGTGATCATAGAAGAAGGCTTTTCTATCAAGGATTTAACGACGATTGTCCGCAGTATGGCGAAAGAATTAAAACACAGTGGTGCACGGATAGTCTGCGGCGACACTAAAGTCGTACCCAAGGGGTGCGCCGATGGTTTATTTATTAATACCTCAGGCATTGGTCGCATCTTGCGTCCCAATATTTCCGCGGCGAATGTCACCGTGGGCGATGCCATTATTGTCTCCCGTGATATTGGCTGCCACGGTGCAGCGATTTTAATGGCGCGTGAAGGACTCACCCTCGAATCGGCATTGCAAAGTGACTGCGCGACGCTCTGGCCCATAGTCGAGCAATTGATTGCCGCCAATATTCCCATTCATGCGATGCGCGATGCGACTCGCGGCGGCTTATCGGCAGTGCTGAACGAATGGGCTGTCGCCTCCAATGTTGGCATCACAGTGAATGAAGCCAGTATTCCCGTCAGCGATGAAGTCAAAGGTCTGTGCGAACTCTATGGTTTCGAAGCCATGGATCTTGCCAACGAAGGCACTTTCATCCTCGCCGTTCCCAACGACATCGCCTTAGGTGCGCTCGAGATCATGCAACGCTTTGGGCGCTGTGAGCATGCAGCGATAATCGGCACTGTGAGTGAAGATTTAGTGGGGAAAGTCGTACTAAGAACGCCTTGGAATACTAAGCGTTATCTCGATCTTCCCCAAGGTGAACTGCTGCCAAGGATTTGCTGATGCACGAATATTCGATTGTGAGTGCCCTGATTGAGCAATGCGAACAGCACGCGCTGGCCAATCATGCCGATAAAATCACCCGAGTAGATATCAAACTGGGAGTCATGAGCGGGGTTGAACCTAGCCTGCTACAAACGGCCTTCGATACCTTTAAGCTCGATGGGATTTGCAAAGAAGCCCTACTCAATATGCAAATTCAGCCGCTAGTGATACTTTGCCAAGACTGCCAGACTGAATCCGTACTGAGTGAGCGCAAGGTCGTCTGCCCTGCATGTCAAAGCTTTCGAACTCGCGTACTCGATGGCGAAGATATGTTACTGATGCAACTTGAGATGGAACAGAACGAGGATTAATCATCCACGATACGCATGGTTAACGACAGCGCTATTGATAAAACGCTCTATAAATAAAGAGTGCTATCAATAAATAACGCCCTTCAACACAAAAATGGCTTCGAGCAATCAGAGCTCAAAGCCATTTTAAACCACACTATTTCAGTCACGCTACAATCAGCCGTAAATAGAAGCTTCACCCTCTGGGCGCGTCTTGAGCAACCGCAGGAACCACATATACTGCTCTGGATAAGCTAAGATAACTTGCTCGACCACTTTGTTCAGTGCCAACGCTTCGTTTTCTTTGCCCACCATGTCTTCAGGCGCAACGGCCGCCATCACGGTGAGATCAAATTGGCGTGTCGCTTGGTTGTAGCCAATCTTTACTGGCAGCACTTGAGCATTACCCGCCTGCGCTAAACGCCCAACAACAGGTAGCGTTGCCTTCACTGTGCCTAAAAAAGGCGCAAACACGCTTTGTTCAGGACCTAAGTCTTCATCGGGAAGATAAAAGAAACTGTTACCGCGCTTAAGCTCAGCCAATAACGCCCGAATGCCCGCCTCGCGCATATACACATGGCCACCACAACTGCTGCGTACACGATTACTAAACCAATTGAATAACCCGTTTTTATGGGCTTTGGCCATAGTCACCATAGGCAACTCAAGGTTAAGGCGTAAACCAGCATAATCAATTGGCCACACATGGGGCATGATAAAAATGATCGGCTGCCCCGCAGCCTGCGCTTTAGTCACATGCTCAAAGCCGATTAAATTGACTCTACGACGTAAATGCGCTTTTGAGCGCACCAGCAATTCGCCCTGTGCTAACAACACCAAAACGAAGTTTTGCACGTTCTCACGGATTAACACTTCAATCTCGGCGGAAGATTGTTCAGGAAAGCACGCCCTTAAGTTGGCTCTCGCAACGCTAATGGGCTTTTTGGCAATTGGCATCACTATTTTTGCCAATAATCTTGCAATAGGATCACGCAGCCATGCGGCCATGAGTCCGAAAATCACTAATAGACCAATCACTAACCAAGTGGCCCAGTATCTAGGGTGTAATAAGGCGAGTTTAAAGCGACGGTCGAAATGTTTGGGCTGTCTTGACAAAGAATTCACCTCAGACAGTGGATAGAAATAATGGAGATATTACACAAAAAAATAAACAGGAAAGCCACTCTCTAAGGAGTGGCTTTCCCATCAAACAAACGAAATTACTTACCCGTGTTTGCTGCTTCTACACGAGTTTTCAGCTTTTGGCCGGGACGGAAAGTCACGACACGACGAGCAGAAATTGGGATATCTTCGCCTGTTTTTGGGTTCCTTCCCGGTCTTTGATTCTTGTCCCTAAGGTCAAAGTTGCCAAAGCCAGATAACTTGACCTGCTCACCACTTTCAAGTGCGCCCCGAATCTCTTCAAAGAACGACTCAACCATCTCTTTGGCGACACGTTTGTTCATTCCGAGTGTTTCAAAAAGATGTTCTGCCATTTCGGCTTTGGTAAGTGCCATACTTTAATCCCTCAACGATGCGTTGAACTCGGACTTAAGGGCAGAAACGACTGAACCAACGGTCTCAGCAATCTCTTTTTCCTCAAGCGTACGAGTAGTGTCTTGTAATGTAAGTGCTATCGCCAGGCTCTTCTTGCCAGGTTCAACACCTTTACCTAAGTATACATCGAACAAGTTTATGCCAACCAACTGATTTTCGCCAACTTTTCTTATCAATTTCATTACATCACCTGCAGATACACTCTCATCTACTACGACTGCGATGTCACGACGATTAGCTGGAAACTTAGATACAGCTTGGGCTAGCGGCAAACTGGTATGCAATAAAGCATCCAATTCCAACTCAAAAACGATGGTTTTACCATTGAGTCCAAAAGGCTTCTCCAAACTAGGATGGATTGCACCTATATGACCGATCACTCGATCATTTCTCAATATTTCAGCACATTGCCCCGGATGGAGAGCAGAATGCGTCGCTCCTCTAAAGCTAAATTCTGATGCGGAAACTGTCAAGCCGATAATTGCTTCTAAATCACCTTTAAGGTCGAAAAAATCAACAGTTTTCGATTCCATAGCCCAATGTTCATCATTTTGGAGCCCAGTAATGACACAAGCGAGCATTGCTTGCTGTCTTACACCGGATTCTGCATTGATATCAGGAACAAAGCGCAGGCCAGTTTCAAAAAGTCTCACGCGACTCTGTTGACGACTTTGGTTGTAGCCAACGGCGGCCAATAAACCGGTGAACATTGACAGGCGCATGGCCGACATTTCACTGGAAATTGGGTTTGGTAACACCATAGCGTCTAAACCAGGGTGAACCAGATTTTGCAGTTTTGGATCGACAAAGCTGTAGGTTACCGCTTCTTGGAAACCACGAGCGACCAATAAGGCACGCACGCGTTTTAGGCTTAAGTCAGATTCTTTATGATCTGACATACGCAGTGCGGCAACAGGCGCCGTATTCGGGATATTGTTATAACCGTAAATACGGGCAACTTCTTCGATCAAATCTTCTTCAATCACCATATCAAAACGATAAGTCGCGGTAGTGACCTGCCAACTATCTTGGCCAACAACCACACTAAAACCTAAACGTTGTAGGATTTCAACGACATCGCTATCAGGTACATGGTGACCTAAAATTCGATCTAACTTGCCGCGACGTAAAACGATTTGTGCAGGTTTGGGTAAATCAGCCTCTGATTTAGCCTCAACTACAGGGCCAGCTTCACCGCCACAGATATCCAGAACTAAACGCGTAGCACGGTCGATAACCTTGTGTTGCATCTCAGGGTCAACACCACGCTCAAAGCGGTGTGATGAATCTGTATGCAAACCTAAACGACGTGACTTACCCATAATGGCAAGCGGCGCGAAGAACGCACATTCAAGCAGTATGTCTTGGGTCGTGTCGCTCACGCCTGAATATTCGCCGCCAAACACACCAGCAAGGGCTAATGGACGCGCATCATCGGCGATCACTAAGGTATCGCTTGGGATGGTCACTTCGCTGCCATCAAGCAGGGTGATTTTCTCTTCGCCAGTGCCTAAACGCACTTGGATATCGCCCGTTAATTTGGCCAGATCGAAAGCGTGCATAGGTTGACCGAATTCAATCAACACAAAGTTAGTGATGTCTACGATAGGATCGATAGAGCGAATACCGCTACGGCGCAATTTTTCCTGCATCCATAATGGCGTAGGCGCTTTCACATTGACGTTTTTAACCACACGGCCTAAGTAACGTGGACACGCAGCAGGCGCGTTAACGTTAATCGTGACCTTTGCATCTGTCGTTGGCGTGACGGCTTGCCACTGTGGCTCAACCACTGTTTGGCGGTTTAACACGCCCACTTCACGGGCAAGACCTGCCATACCTAAGCAATCGGCACGGTTAGCAGTTAAGTCTACATCGATAACGGCATCATTAAGTTGCAGATAGTCGCGGATGTCAGTGCCTAATGGCGCGTCCAGTGGCAATTCGATAATGCCATCGCTTTCTACGTTGATGCCAAGCTCGCTGTATGAACACAACATACCTTCTGATGGCATGCCACGCAGCTTGGCTTTCTTGATTTTGAAATCGCCAGGTAATACGGCGCCAACCATAGCCACGGCCACTTTAAGACCCTGACGGCAGTTTGGTGCACCGCAGACGATATCGATAAGTTCGCTACCACCAACGTTGATTTTGGTCACGCGCAGTTTATCGGCATCGGGATGCTGACCACACTCAACCACTTCACCAATCACTACACCGCTAAAATCGGCAGCCACGGCTTCAACGTCATCGACTTCGAGACCGGCCATAGTGATCTGGTGGGATAATGCTTCACGGCTGACTGAAGGGTTGACCCATTCACGAAGCCAAGATTCGCTAAATTTCATGCTATTACAGCTCCGTTATTTAAATTGCTTCAGGAAACGTAGGTCGTTTTCGAAAAACGCACGTAAATCGTTTACGCCGTAACGCAACATAGTTAAGCGCTCGACACCCATACCAAAAGCAAAACCAGAGTATTTTTCTGGATCTATGCCAACGCTGCGCAGCACATTCGGATGTACCATACCGCAGCCAAGCACTTCTAGCCATTTACCATTTTTGCCCATCACGTCCACTTCGGCTGAAGGCTCAGTGAATGGGAAGTAAGATGGACGGAAACGCACTTGCAGATCTTCTTCGAAGAAATTACGCAGGAAGTCATGCAAAATGCCTTTCAATTCAGCAAAGTTAACATGCTCATCAACCAACAACCCTTCCACTTGGTGGAACATAGGCGTGTGAGTTTGGTCGTAATCGTTACGATAAACACGACCAGGAGAAATAATGCGTAATGGTGGCTTTTCAGTTTCCATAGTACGGATTTGCACGCCCGAAGTTTGGGTACGCAGCATCAGTTTAGGATTGAAATAAAAGGTATCATGATCAGCACGCGCTGGGTGGTGCTCAGAGATATTCAGTGCATCGAAATTGTGGAAATCATCTTCAATTTCAGGCCCCTGCTTTACCGAGAACCCTAATTCCCCGAAAAAGGTTTCGATACGCTCAATGGTTCGAGTCACAGGATGTAAGCCACCGATCTCTTGGGTGCGGCCTGGCAAAGTCACATCAATCTTTTCGGCGATTAATTTGGCTTCCAATTCCGAACTCTTTAGACCATCGATGCGCTCAGTTAATTTTTGTTGAATCGCCTGTTTAGCATCATTGACCGCTTGGCCAAAGGCTGGCTTTTCTTCTGGGCTTAAGCTACCCATCATTTTCATCATGTCGGTGATCTTACCTTTCTTACCAAGGTAATCGACACGGATATCATCCAGTGCTTTTAGATCACTGGCCTGGTCAATAATGACTAAGGCTTGTTCTACGATCTCAGTTAACTGCTGCATTTTCTCTTCCACTGCATAGTCGCGCTTGATAAACAAGTGCTATGGGCGCCAAACTTTCAGGCTATTTGGGTGCTCAGGTTATCGGGCGTTAATGCCAGACGCTTTGCTAGCTATAACGAAATAAAAGGATAGAAATTTTACGCGAGCGAGCGGCATATTACTAGGGCTTATTGGGGGTTTTTATCATGCAAATTCATGTGTTACCCCAGTTCAGAGCCTGAGTTTTGCTCAAGGGGAAACCCAAACCTCAATTCTGACGTAAACAACTTCCGCTTTCAGCCACTAGCAGCATTTGTAACTAAACTGTAAACTCACATCTGTACCTTGCCAAAATTGCAGCAAACAACACAATAACGACTGCAATTAGACTACATTAACCATATAAATCATTACAAAACAGAAAACTATAAAGTCTATGGCAAACTGACCGATATAAATTCGGTTTATAGCCCATTTTATCGAGGCACTCATGAAAGAAGTAAAATTTCGCTGGATAGATCAATATCTTATCCATATGACCTTAAAAACTAAATTCGCTATTCTCTCTATCGTTCCCATGTTAATGATTGTCGGACTGGCGCTTTTCCTAGATAACCAATCCCAGCAAACCTTAATTCAAGGACAGCTCAACAGTCTGCAAAATGCTTCACAACAAATCAACCAAGTCACTGGCAGCTTATATAACAAACTACCAGAGCAAGAACGCCAAACTATCCTTAGCCAACTAAGTCGCGAAATTGAAGGTAATGTCAGTATTGTTTCGGTAAATGAAGCCGATAGCAAAGCCCAATCCATCGCTCGCAGCGGCGGTGGTATCGATGATAGCGGTAAGCAACCAAGAGCTGTGAGTCGCGTTAACGATCAAAACCTGATCACGATTATTCCCCTAGACAGCAAAGAAATTGATGCCTTGCTCGCCAACGATAACCTGTTGGTTTATGGCCTAATGGCGGCACTCTTGTTTGTGCTATTTTTGTTCAGCTATTACATTTCAACCTTCGTAGGCGGCGCACTTTATACGACAGTGATGGCATTAAAACGGGCCGCATCGGGTGATTTAACGGGGCGTTTAAACTTCTTCGAAGTAAAAGACGAGTTCAGTATCTTAGCCATCAGCATAGATACCTTAGTAGAACGTCAACATACCTTAGTAAAGCAAATCGCAGAATCGACCGCTAAAATACGCGAAGTTGTATCATCGTTTCGTAGCACTGCGCAGCAAGGTCAATCCTTGGCGGTAAACCAGAGACAACATCTGGACTCCTTAGCGACGGCAATGGAAGAAATGACCGCCGCAGTGAAAGAAGTTGCCCGCAATGCCGAACAATCCTCAGCCGAAACCCAAGAAGCCAATCAACAGGTTAGCGCGGGCGGGAAAGATATTGAAACCACAGTCAAAGCTATTGACGTGTTATCAGATGAGATCTCCGCGGCCTCAAATGCGGTGGGTGTACTCAATGACAACGCCAGTAAAATTGATGAAGTGGTATCAACCATTAATGCGATTTCCCAGCAAACTAACCTACTGGCCCTCAACGCGGCAATTGAAGCGGCACGCGCAGGTGAACAAGGTCGTGGCTTTGCCGTGGTGGCCGATGAGGTACGTACTTTAGCGGGGAGAACTCAGGCCGCAACGGTTGAAATCAAAACCATGATCGAATCACTTCAATCGGGTACTCGCAATCTGACACAAGTGATGTCGCGTACTGTGAATCAAGCCAATGAAGGTAAACAACACGTACTGCAAACGGGTAAAGACTTAGAGTTTATCGCCCACCACAGCAACAAAGTGTTTGAAATGAGTGTGCTAATTGCGACCTCGGCCGAAGAGCAATCGGCAGTGGCCAACGAGATTGCGACTAACTTAATGGAAATTCGCAACCAATCGCATGATGTGGAGCAATCGGCCAACCAGTCGGTTTCAGGTTGCGATGAGCTGCAAGCAACAGCTGGTCAACTTGATCAGTTGATGGTGGGATTAAAAATCTAGTCGAGCATTATTTGATGGAATTTAAATTCACTTAACACCCTAAATGCACAAGGGAGCGATAATCGCTCCCTTGTTGTTTTCATTCTGACGGTCACTTTCCAATCAACAAGTGTCGTTTCAATTAATAAGTTAATTTTCAATCGATAACGCTACGGCAAAATGAATTCACGTCTGTTAATCCACGTCTTTAAGTGGCCATAGCACGATATGATCTTCAATATCCTTCACGCGTCTTTCATCCACCACCTTGCCTTGGATCGACATACCCGCTAAATGCATCGCTTCTTTGGAGCCTGTGAGCAGCGGATGCCAGCTCGGTAGCTCACGCCCTGCCGCTAGACGGCGATAGGCACAACTGTCGGGCAACCAAGTTAGCTCATGGATATTATCAATCTTGATCACAGTACATTGGGAGACATAGGTGAAACGGTCACTGTAATGCTGACAGCCTGCCGTTTGATGATCGAGCAAAAGGCAAGCTGCATTGGTGTAATACAAGTCTTCGGTTTCATCATCTATCAACTTGTTTAAACAACATTTACCACAACCGTCACACAGGGATTCCCACTCGGTTGTGCTCATCTTCGCTAATGTTTTACTCTGCCAAAATGCCATGATTAACTGTATCTTCTTAATAAAAAACCCGCTCAATGCGGGCTATTTTACACTAATTTGTCGTCAGATACGCAATGCTACTGAGATTAACGAGTGTGGTTTGACGCGCCTGAGCTCATTAGCAGCGTCTTGATGCTACCCAGTTAATCTTTGATCCCAAGGCTCAGCTTATGCTCAGCCAATAAATTCACCTGAGGTGGCGGAATTTGTAAATAAAAGCCATTTTCTGCCATTGCTGCTCTGACTTTATGTATATCTGCCATACCTAACGCGTCGCGTTTAGCGATAGGAAACACCATCACCAACTTTGGCACGCCAAACATTTCCATCAAAGGCACTGGAACATCGTCAAAACAATCTCTTTTCTTCACAAATAAATAAGTATCAGCCTTTCGGCTACTTTTATAAACGGCACATAGCATAAGAATCAAATATCCAATAGTTCAAACTTGCCAGTCAATGGGGCACACTATAACATGGTCGCCTAGTAATTTAATTGTAAAATCAGCGAACCGACTGATGATTTCTGGAGAATAGTGCCGGGATGTCAAAACCTAGCTTAGAGTTAAAAGGCGCTTCTTTTACTCTTTCAGTGCTTCATATTAATAGCAGCGATTTACAAGCTGTCATGACTGAATTAGACCATAAGTTGGCACAGGCTCCTCAGTTTTTTCTGGGTGCTCCTTTAGTCGTCAATCTGAGTGCCATTCAGCACGACAGCTTGAATTTAAGTGCGTTAAAGGATCTGCTGATCTCACGTCAATTAGTGATTGTTGGCATAACGGGCGCGACAACCGTACTCAGTAAACAAGCAAAAGACTTAGGCCTTGCCATAGTCAAAGCGGGAAAACAGAGTTGTACCCCGCCGCCAGCCCCACGCCAAACTAAGATAGTGAAGCAAAATATTCGTTCAGGCCAACAAGTCTACGCAAAAAATGGTGATTTAATCATATTTGGTGCGGTAGGCAATGGCGCAGAAGTCATCGCAGATGGTAGCATTCATATCTATGGCGCATTACGAGGGAAAGCCATGGCAGGCGCCGCGGGCGATACCAGCGCCGTTATCATTGCCCACTCTCTGGAGGCCGAACTCGTTTCAATAGCAGGGCAATATTGGCTCGCTGAAAATCTACAACAACATAGCTCAGATAAAAGCGGCTGCATTCGCCTAAACGGTGAGTCGCTTATGGTTGAATCATTGCCCCTCTAAATGGCAGAACAAAGGATAGAGAGAAACATGGCACAAATTATTGTTGTCACTTCAGGTAAAGGCGGCGTAGGTAAAACCACATCGAGTGCTGCAATTGCGACCGGTCTTGCCATGCAAGGACACAAGACAGTCGTTATTGATTTCGATATAGGTTTACGAAACTTAGACTTGATCATGGGTTGCGAGCGTCGTGTTGTTTATGACTTCGTTAATGTGATCAATGGTGAAGCCAATTTAAATCAAGCGCTGATCAAAGATAAACGCTGCGATAAGTTATTCGTTTTACCCGCTTCACAAACCCGTGATAAAGATGCACTGACCAAAGAAGGTGTTGGCCGTGTTTTAGACGATTTGGCCAAAGACTTTGAGTTTATTCTGTGTGACTCTCCCGCAGGGATTGAGCAAGGCGCTATGATGGCACTGTATTTTGCCGATATCGCCATTGTGACCACTAACCCAGAAGTCAGCTCAGTGCGCGACTCAGACCGTATTTTAGGCATGTTGCAAAGCAAATCACGCCGCGCCGAGCTAAACCTTGAGCCAATCAAAGAATACTTACTGCTGACTCGTTATTCACCGAGCCGTGTAAAATCGGGCGAAATGTTAAGTGTCGACGATGTTCAAGAAATTCTGGCCATTGAGTTACTCGGCGTTATTCCTGAGTCACAATCTGTACTGAAAGCCTCTAACTCAGGCGTACCAGTGATTATCGACCAAGAAAGTGATGCAGGTTTAGCCTACAGTGATACAGTCGCACGCTTACTGGGTGAAGATGTACCAGTACGCTTTATTACGGAAGAAAAGAAAGGTTTCTTACAACGGATATTTGGTAGCTAATTATGTCTTTACTCGACTATTTCAAAAGCAAGAAAAAGCCTAGCACTGCGGTAATGGCAAAAGAGCGCCTACAGATCATCGTGGCTCATCAACGTGGACAAAGGGACACTCCCGATTATTTCCCACAGATGAAACAAGAGATCATTGCCGTTATTCGCAAATATGTGCCGATTTCTGATGATCAAGTTTCTGTGCAGTTAGATCAAAACGACGCCAACCTGTCGGTACTCGAGCTTAACGTCACTTTGCCTGACAGATAAGTCGATGACACAAAAAATGTCATCTTCAATTGAAGATGACATTTTGATGTGGATGTTTTTCAGCGATAGCTTCAAGTACGAAATATTAAGCACTAGACCTCAAGCTTTGCTAAAGCCTCAGTTGCCAATTCCCCTCGCCAACCGCATAACACTGCCGGTAAATCCCCTTGTTGCTTATCCCAACGCCATTGCAAAAACTCATGGATATGACGTTTAGAACCGAGCATTTCCTGCGGCACATCATGCTTTTCGCATAATTCGACCAAACAGCTTTTAATCGCTTTAAAGGCCGATTTGTAGCCTGATTTTAACGCCAATACATCCACTAACTCGGGTAAATTAACCAAATCCGCAGTTTGTAGCACACGTAATAAATCTTTGCCGTGAATGCGTTTTTCCTGTTCGGTCAAGTCATTGAGCTTAAACAAATCAGCCGAAGTTTTAGGTTGCTTCTTCGCTAATGCAATAAGACCATGATCTTTGATCACAAAACCTAAGGCTAAATCACGGACTAAGGCTTTTTCAAGGCGCCATTTGGCGAGCACTTTAAGGTAAGCCAATTGAATTTCAGTGAGTTGAAAAGCATTTTTCACTTTCAAATAGGCTGTATCAAGATCAGGATCGGCAAGCCTGCCCTGAGTCATCCTTTCCCCTTCCTCGTATAACCAAGCTAAACGCCCTTGGGCGCTGAGTTTCGCTTCCAGTTGAGGATAGAGCTGATACAAATACAGGACGTCATTGGCGGCGTAGCTTAACTGGGCTTCCGTTAAAGGACGACGGATCCAATCTGTACGCGACTCACCTTTATCGATCACTTCACCAAGGCAAGTTTCAACTAACTTGGCATAACCCACCCCATGACCCATACCACACAAAGAGGCGGCAATTTGGCTATCAAACAAAGGCGTAGGCTGACATTTGCCATAGTGGGCAAAAACTTCTAAGTCTTCACTGCAGGAATGCACTAGCTTAACGATATTCGGGTCCGATAACAGCGCCCAAAATTGGGCTAAATCAGGTAAAGCGACCGGATCAATCAAAGCTAAGGTTTTACCATCATAGGCTTGGATCAAACCTAACTTGGCATAATAAGTACGAGTACGAACAAACTCAGTATCTAACACGAGTATCTTACTCTGTTTATATTGGGCAACGAGGGCATTAAGGCTTGCTTCATCACTCACATATTGAAACGCTGACAAATTCTTCTCCAGATCCTGTGGGTCAATCACAGTCCATAAAAACAAAAGCCGGCAAATGCCGGCTTCAATCTTACGCGCGCTTAGCTTCGTCTCTAAGCTCTCGTCGCAAGATTTTACCCACGTTGGTTTTAGGTAACTCGTCCCTAAATTCTACCAGCTTCGGCACTTTATATCCCGTTAAATGAATACGGCAGTGCTTAATGATGTCTTCAGCGGTTAAAGATTTATCTTTTGCCACCACAAATACCTTCACTAACTCGCCACTGGCGTCGTTTGGCACACCAACGGCAGCCACTTCAATCACTTTGGGATGAAGTGCGACCACTTCTTCGACTTCGTTAGGGAATACATTAAATCCTGAGACTAAGATCATGTCTTTCTTACGGTCGACAATATAGAAGAAACCTTTCTCATCCATGTAACCAATATCACCCGTGGCTAACCAGCCGTCAGTGTCGATTACTTTGGCGGTTTCTTCAGGACGTTGCCAATAGCCTTTCATCACCTGAGGACCTTTACCAAACAGCTCGCCGGTTTCGCCTTGAGCTAATACCTTGCCGTCATCATTACGGATTTGGATCAGTGTCGAAGGTGCAGGAAAACCAATTGAACCGTTATAACCGTCTAAGTTATATGGACAACAGGTTAATAAGGGTGAGGCTTCCGTCAGACCATAACCTTCAAGTAAACGGGTTTTAGTAATGGTTTGCCATTTATCCGCCACGGCTTTTTGTACCGCCATGCCGCCACCGATAGAGAGTTTTAAGCGTGAGAAATCCAACTGGGAAAAATCATCACTGTTCACTAAAGCGTTAAATAAGGTATTTACCCCAGTTAATGCGGTGAAAGGATACTTTTTCAACTCAGCCACAAATCCTGGGATATCGCGAGGATTGGTGATGAGTAAATTCTGACTACCTTTGTGCAAAAACAGCAGGCAATTCACGGTCAAGGCGAAGATGTGATACAGAGGCAAGGCCGTTACGACAAACTCACTGCCATCGTTTAAAGCGGGAGAGTATGCACCATCGGCCTGCAATACGTTTGCGACAATATTGCCATGGGTCAACATAGCGCCTTTAGAGACCCCAGTGGTGCCACCTGTGTATTGTAAAAACGCTAAATCATCATTAGTGACTTCAGGTTTGATGTATTGCATGCGACGACCCGTTGATAAGGTATCGCGCATTGATAAGGCATGGGGTAAATCGTATTTTGGCACTAACTTCTTGATGTACTTCACCACAAAGTTCACTAAGGTACGTTTTGGTGCACTTAATTGATCACCTAAACTGGTGATAATCACGCTTTCAACGGGAGTTTGTTCGACAACTTCTTCTAAAGTGCGGGCGAAGTTTGACACCACCACAATGGCTTTGGCGCCAGAGTCAATCAACTGATGTTTAAGTTCGCGCGGTGTATAAAGTGGGTTAACGTTAACAACCACCATACCTGCACGCAAAACACCAAACAGTGCAATGGGATACTGCAACAGGTTTGGCATCATCAAGGCGACACGGTCGCCCTTTTCAAGCTTTAATTCATTTTGTAAATACGCAGCGAATGCTCGGCTGCGTTCTTCCAATTTACGATAGGTTAGCGTGGCACCCATGTTGATAAATGCAGGTTGATCTTCATACTTAGCCACCGCTGTCTCGAACATGTCGACAAGCGATGAGTATTGTTCCACATTAATTTCAGCAGGCACATCTTCTGGCAAATGATTAATCCAAGGCTGATCCACTACTCTCTCCTAAATCCCCACAACTGCGGAAACAATATCCATACAAGCGTCAAGACTCGATAAATACCGAGTTAAAATACCGGCTTACATTTTATAGTTATTGATTTACTCGTCATAAATCATACGAGCGTTTTAATTTTGATCATCATCACATAAAAAAAACAAAAAACCTAGCGTCTTTTTTATACCCATATAAGCAACCTATTAAACGAATTTGCGGATCAAACGTGCAACGCCTTCGGCATTGTCCATATGCACATGATGATCGCCCTCAATTATGTGCTCAGACAAATGCTTAAACCACGTTCTGGCCTTAGGTATCGCGCTCTGCAACTGACTAAATCCCTGTTTGCCACAAATTAATAAGGTTTCGACATTGATGTCCTGCATCAAGGCATCAACTTGGGCGAAGGTTAATCGTTGGGGTGAATCTAATCTTAATCGAGGATCACTACGCCAACCTATGCCATCACCTTCGGGCTGCATATTACGATCGAGCAACAAACGACACCAAGGTTCGGCAAGTCCTGTTAAATGTGCCCTCGCCCGCACCGCAGTATCTATACTGTCGTAAATCTTTGCCTGCCCATGTTTCTGAGTTAAATACTTCTCATGCTGATAGAAGCTTTTTTTCAATCGCGCCTTAGCTTGCGTTGGCAACTCAGACAAGGGGCTTAACGCTTCAATCAATACCAGCTTGTTAACCTTTTCGGGAAACGTCGCCGTATAAGCTGAGGCAATAATACCGCCGAGCGAATGCCCAATCATTGCCGCTGGCTTTTGCGGTAATGCCGTTAACAACGCGTCTAAATCATACAAATAATCAATCCAATGCAGCGGATAGTGTCCCGGCCTATGTGCAGAAAAGCCGTGTCCTGGCCAATCAATGGCGAGCACTTGATAATCGAGTAAATGCGCTGCTAAGGGTTCAAAACTGTTGGCGTTATCTAACCAACCATGTAAGGCAAGCAATAAAGGTTTATCCTTCGCCCCCCATAATCGGCCCGCGACCGTAATATGAGGTAATACAAATTCGATTTGATTTTTGGGGGCGAAAGATTGCCACATAATGCCTCTGATGTCAGGTAATTAAGATGATTTTTTGACAAATTTAAGTGTCATACGGTCACTTTCACCGATCGCTTGGTATTTTTCTTTATCGGTATCACCCAAGGCAAAAGAGGGCGGTAGCGTCCAAACACCTTTGGCGTAATCTTTCGTATCTTTGGGGTTCGCATTGATTTCTGCACTTTCAACTAAGGTAAAACCTGCTTTTTTGGCTAAAGCAACCATAGCTGCTTGAGCCATATAGCCAGTGCTGAAGTTCATTCCTTCGTTAGCTCTATGCTCTACCACGCCAAAGATACCGCCGTCCTTCAACACTTTATAAGACGCAGCAAACACGTTTTCCAACTGATCTGTTGATGCCCAGTTATGTAGATTTCGGAAGGTTAATACCAGATCAGCACTACCATCAGCGCCTAAATCCATCTTATGTGGAGGATCGAAGGTAACAATCTTAGCATTGCCCATGACGTCTTTATTGGCCGTCATCCACGCAGCATACTTAGTACCCGCGTTAGCGCGATAACGATTTCCGGGAGTATCTGTCGCAGGAGCCGTTTCGAAACTGGCTGCGATATATTGGCCCTCTTTAGCAAGATAAGGCCCTAATATTTCACTGTACCAGCCATTGCCCGGCCAGAGTTCAATCACAGTCTGTTTTGGGGTAATGCCAAAAAAAGTTAAGGTTTCAGCGGGATGACGATAAACGTCACGACTGGCATTTTTAGCCTGACGAAAATCGCTTTTTAAGACTTTATCTAAGCTTTCATCGGCATAGGTAACACTCGAACATAAACCAGCAAGCAGCAGACTGGCAACTAAGGTGACTTTTTTCATTGTAATTCTCCATGGATACCGAAGGCTTAACCTAGCAGCCAATGGCCAAAAATCCAAGGAATAGAAGTCGGAAAACTAAGCTTTAAGCGACATAAGTGGTTATAGCTCAAAGTGATGAGCAAAATCACCTTTACCTAAATCAACAAAGTTCAAAGCAGAAAAACGATGGGGAAAACACTAGACGACTGAGGCATTAAACAAGCTTGAGAACTAACGACTTGCGGCATGATCTACGCGGCGCCACGCAAAATACAAAGCGCAGGCACTGGTTAATAACCATAATCCCACCCAAATCCACGCGGGGATCCAAGAACGCTCGGCCAACATCACAGCATCACCTTGACCATCAAGCCCGAGCAACACAGTCGGACTCGCAAGTGCATTAAGCATGATCATCAAGCCAATAATACGCAAAAACTGAGTCAACATTTTGTTTTGACTGAGTTTAAGCGGTAACAACAAAATAATAGTCAGCACAGCTAAAATCGCTAACGTGAGAATATCCCTGCCCCAAAGCAAGCCGCTTAGCACGACTAAGGCACCTAGCAAGGCAAAACTCACGCGGATCCCATTTGGCCAAGTCGCTAATAAATAGATTAAATATCCCCAACAGGCTGCACCAAAATACCCAGCAAAGCCAATAAACATCGGCGAGCCGCCTTGGCTAAAACAAAATCCTGCGCCGTTCGGAAACAACTGAATATGACTGACCACGCCCGAGCTTAAAATCGTTGCAATGGCATGGGACAGTTCATGAAAATAGCTTTCAAGCCATTTAAACGGCACGCTTAAATAGGGAATGCGAGTGATGAGTAACGCCACCACCAGCTCGATGATAAACAAGCCACGGCTTGGTACACCGCTGGCGGCTAAACCTGTTAATTTAGAAGAGGAAAATCGCGAGGTTGAACGGGAAGACGTTTTTTGATGCTCAAGCATACAAGTCCACACCCACCATTTGCTGAATTTCATCGCGTTTGGCGGCATGTTGGGTTTGTAAATATTGGGCAATCGCTCCCTGATGGCCGCGAGTATCTTGCTCATACTCGAGGTGCGCACCAAGCCTTGACTGTAAATTTCCTGCTGCGCTTTTACTTTTAGGCTGAGTTTCTAAACTAAGGGCTTCGACGGCATCTTGCTCAATCACTGGGCGTGACGATTCAGGCGCAGTCAGCCCCTGAGCGATAGCGGGTCTATTACTCGCTACAGCATTCGTCAAACTCATTTGATTCACATTAACTTGCATCAAGAAGCCTTAAGTTTGCACTATTCATCGTTAAGCCATTCATCGTAAAGAATGCTTAGCATTAATTGCCTGAGATTCTATCGCAGATACTCAGGCAAAGAACAGCTTATTCACGACCGGGTAACTTTTTCCATGTGACTGTATCACGTAAGTACACAGGTTCAAGCTCATCGACCGAGGTTGTCAGTCCAGCTTTTATGCCTGCTTCAGCCAATATCAGCATAGCCTTTGCATCGGGATATTTCACGGCCTCGAGAGCTAAAATCCCCTTGCCGAGTGCCAGCAAATCGGGATAAGCATCAAAACCTGTGCCGCAGCCCACAATTGGCGCTTGAGTATCGAGCTGAAGTTGTACGTCCGCAGGTGAACTGACCACTTCTTTACCGACAAGCGTTGCAATACCGTCAACGGCCACAAACTGGCCCCAATACACTTCGCCCATGCGCGCATCAATGGTGCACAAAACTTGCTCGGCTTGATGCTCACTAATCGCCATTTGTGCCATTGCCGCTAAGGTTGAAATACCAATCACAGGCAAATCTAACCCCAGTGCCAGACCTTGCGTCATGCTAGTGCAGATGCGGATCCCCGTAAAACTGCCAGGGCCTCGTCCGTAAGCAATCGCAGTCACTTTATCTAAGCGAATGCCCGCTTGCTTGAGCACTGAATCGACCATAGGCAGCAGACGTTGACTGTGTTCACGCGGCGCATCGGCAAGTTCAGCATAAATCTGACCTTGGTATTGCAGCGCAGCTGAGCAGGATTCGGTACAAGTGTCTAAGGCAAGAATACAAGCAGAGTGTTCATGTGTTATTGTCATTTCAAAACCGGATTAGCGGGCAAGATTTCGCATCAAATTTACATAATCTGTATTGCGCGAATATGCCATGAGAAAACTGGCGCAAATAATAACATCAAATGCCCGAAAACAAAGGGCTAAGCAAGCAACTCAGCTAAAATAGCGCTCGCATGATATTCAGTCGCAAATCTGGACGAGATGAATTTATGTGATCTAAGTCAATGATCAATAAACTCATTAATGAATATAGCTCGCTTGGGGAAACTTTTTCAACTTTGATTGTCAGAGCAAAAAAGCAAGGGGCGAATTTATCCCTTGCCATTCCCTTAGTATTGTACGATTGCTTTAACCCGCCTTCGATAAGGACATTTCATGTTAAACACGCCTCCATTGCGTCGCTTAAGACGCTTACGTAATTCAGAAGCAATGCGCGATCTGCTGCGCGAAACCCATATTTCGCTGAGCGATCTTATCCATCCCCTGTTCATTGAAGAGCACATCACCCATGCTGTGCCCATCTCCACGCTACCTGGCATCAGCCGTTTACCTGAGAGCGCACTGGCGGATGAAGTTCGCGAGCTTTACGCCCTTGGGATCCGTTATGTGATGCCCTTTGGGATTTCCCACACTAAGGATGATAAGGGCAGCGATACATGGGACGACAATGGTTTACTCGCCCGTATGGTTCGCACCATTAAAGCTACCGTGCCTGAGATGATGGTGATCCCCGACATTTGTTTTTGTGAATACACAGATCACGGCCATTGCGGCGTGGTGCACAATAATGAAGTCTGCAACGATCTCACCGTCGAAAATTTAGTTAAGCAATCGATAACAGCCGCCAAAGCGGGCGCTGATATGTTAGCACCATCGGCCATGATGGACGGTCAAGTGAAAGCCATTCGCCAAGGGCTCGATGCCGCAGGTTTTGAACATGTGGCGATTCTGGCCCACTCGGCAAAATTCGCCTCTTCCTTCTACGGTCCTTTTAGAGCGGCGGTAGATTGTGAACTCAGCGGAAATCGCAAGGGATATCAACTGGATTATGCTAATGGTCGTCAAGCCCTGTTAGAAGCCTCATTAGATGAAGCCGAAGGCGCCGATATCCTGATGGTTAAACCCGGCACACCCTACTTAGATGTGCTCAGCCGTTTAAGACAAGAAACCCACTTGCCACTCGCCGCCTATCAAGTCGGCGGTGAATATGCGGGCATTAAATTTGCCGCCCTTGCGGGCGCGTTGGATGAGCGTGCTGTGGTGACTGAAACGTTTATCGGCTTAAAGCGGGCGGGTGCAGATTTGATTGTCAGCTATTACACCAAACAATACGCCCAATGGTTAACTGAAAGCCGATAGTTGCGTCGGTAGCTAATCAAAAGTTACGCTAATCGTTAAACCGATAGCTATGCAGCTTGTTAAGAGAACAACTAGGTTTTGCACTTTAGAAAACCCATAAAAAACGCCACCTTTATCGGTGGCGTTTTTGTATTTAACACCCTGTGCTAAATCGCTTAAGCCTTCTGCAATCTTGCAAACAAGGCTTTCACTTTTTCCACTTTAGGACGCACGACCATCTGACAATAGGGCTGCTCACCGTGTAAAGCGAAGTAGTCGTTGTGATAATTTTCAGCGGGATAAAAAGTATCAAACGCTGAAACTTGGGTCACTATCGGCGCATCAAAAACCTTGGCTGCTGCTAACTGAGTCAGCATAGCGGTAGTTTGCTCTATCTGCTCAGCATTATGGGTAAACACCACGGAACGATATTGTGGCCCCTTATCATTACCTTGGCGATTAAGCGTAGTCGGATCATGACTCTCAAAAAAGACCTGCAACAGCGTCGTAAAATCAATTTCCTCAGGGTTGAACTCGATATGCACAACCTCTGCGTGGCTAGTTTGGCCTGAGCAAACAGATTTATAATCGGCATCATGGGCATCACCGCCAGCATAGCCAGAAGTGACATTCACCACGCCCTTTAGGCTTTTAAAAATCGCTTCGACGCACCAAAAACACCCACCACCAAAAGTCGCAAAGTGATTCGGTGCTTGTTCAACAGCATCATCCATCCCTTTGAAAACCATAGAAACTGAGTTAACACAGTGACGGATATTGTTAGGTGTTAACATTTCACCTTCAAAGACATGCCCCAAGTGACCGCCGCACTGGCTACAAACAATTTCAGTTCTGCGGCCGTCAGCGTCTATATGGCGGGTTACAGCGCCAGCAATTTCATCATCGAAGGCAGGCCAGCCACAATGGGCATTAAATTTATGCTCAGAGCGATACAAGGGGGCATGGCATTTTTTGCATAAATACAAACCCTTAGCATCGTGTTCATAATACTCACCACTAAAGGGGCGTTCAGTGCCTTTCTCTTCGATAACATAGCGTTCAAAATCGGTCAGTTTATTCATATTAATGCCCTTTCGACTCACGTCGTTGTGTATTTCGATATTCTTTGATTAAGAAGCTGATTTATAAGGAAGCCAACATAAGACCCACTCCAAGCAAGATTTCTTGCACTCGGCTTCAAAATGCGGCTGACATCAATCCAATCACAACAAATCTAATGCCCATACTAACGGATTTAGTGACTAAAATCTTACCACTCAAGTAAGTACTAATATAAGTGCTCATATTAAGTACTCATATAAGCAACTGCATAAATGACGGAAAATACGGCAGTTGATCCAGATCACAGTCGCTGAGTATTTGCACCCACATCAGCGCACGGCTACACTTGCAGCGGGTCAAATTACAACTAAATATAACAAGTAGAAACCAAAATGAAATTAGAAACCATTGATTACCGCGCTGAAAACAGTGCCCAGCAATTCGTTGAATCACTTCGGGAAACTGGCTTTGGTGTTTTATCTAATCATCCGATTGATAAGCGCTTAGTTGAAGACATCTACACCGAGTGGCAAGCCTTTTTTAATTCAGAAGCCAAAAACGACTATATGTTTAAAAAAGAAACCCACGACGGTTTCTTCCCTGCGTCGATTTCTGAAACCGCCAAAGGCAACACAGTCAAAGACATTAAAGAGTACTACCACGTGTACCCTTGGGGCCGTATCCCCGATTCACTGCGTGCCAATATTCTCGCCTATTACGATAAAGCCAACGCACTGGCTGCAGAACTATTAGAGTGGATCGAAACCTACTCACCAGAAGACATAAAAGCCAAGTTTTCGATGCCATTGCCAGAAATGATCGCCAATAGCCAAAAAACCTTACTGCGTATTCTGCATTACCCGCCGATGACGGGCAGTGAAGAAATGGGCGCCATTCGTGCCGCCGCCCACGAAGATATCAACCTTATCACAGTGTTACCTGCGGCCAATGAGCCTGGATTACAAGTGAAAGCAAAAGATGGCACTTGGTTAGATGTCCCCAGCGATTTTGGCAACATTATTATCAATATCGGTGACATGTTACAGGAAGCCTCTGGCGGCTATTTCCCATCGACCTCTCACCGCGTCATCAATCCTGAAGGTACGGATAAAACCAAGTCACGGATCTCTTTGCCGTTATTTTTACATCCAAACCCTGCAGTCGTGCTATCGGATCGCTATACCGCTGACAGCTATCTGATGGAAAGATTGCGCGAACTCGGGGTGATCTAAGCCTTAATTCAGCCTATTAATCCAAGCAACAATCGCAAGAGACAGTCAAGGATTAAGCGATTAAAGCGCCTTAGGGCGCTTTTTTTATGACATTCGCCACCTTCAAGGTAGAATAGCCGTTCTTTAAGTTATTTAGGACAAGGCGTTATCATGGCAATTCAGTGGTATCCGGGGCATATGCACAAGGCACGCAAGGAGATTGAAGAGGCAATGCCTCAAGTCGATCTTGTTATCGAAGTGCTGGACGCGCGTATTCCCTACAGTAGCGAAAACCCCATGGTGGCTCAGCTTCGAGGCGACAAACCTTGTATCAAACTGCTCAATAAATCTGATCTGGCCGATCCAGAGATCACCGCACAATGGATTGAATACTTAGAGCGTGAGCAAGGTGTCAAAGCCACGGCGATCACAACGCTGCAAGCGGCAATGGTGAAAAAAATCCCTGATCTCTGCCGTAAGCTAGTGCCAAGTCGCGATAAAACCGAAAAAGACATTCGCACTATGATCATGGGGATACCCAATGTTGGGAAATCTACCATCATCAATACCTTAGCTGGCCGTGTTATTGCCAAAACCGGTAACGAACCTGCGGTAACCAAAACCCAGCAACGGATCAATTTACGTAACGGTATCGTGCTGTCGGACACTCCGGGTATTTTATGGCCCAAAGTGGATAACGAAGCGAGCAGCTATCGCCTTGCCGTCACTGGAGCGATTAAAGATACGGCGATGGAATATGAAGATGTGGCCCTGTTCGCCGCCAAGTATTTCTTAACCGCTTATCCAAAAGAGATTTGTGAGCGCTATAACTTAAGTGAATTACCCAAGGATGATGTCGCACTTCTCGAGGAAATCGGCCGTAAACGTGGTGCGCTGCGTCCCGGTGGTCGCATCGATATGCACAAGGCATCAGAGTTATTACTGCATGAATATCGCTCGGGGAAAATAGGCTTACTCTCGCTAGAAACGCCTGCGATGGCAGAGCTTGAAAAGATTGAAGTCGCCCGTATCATGGCCGAAAAAGAAGCCGAGAAAGAAGCCAAATTGGCAGCAGAGAGACTTAAACGTTCAGGCAAACGCCATAACGACTAGTCAGCCCGCCACTCTGCATTTGGAATATAAGGCGCAGAGTTTGTTAAAGACGTTAAAGACAAGACGCTGATGACTTTTATATTCCAGCTTAATGGCGCTCATTCATCAAGTTTAAAGTTAAAGCCAGTATATTGAATATACTGGCTTTTTATTATCAGAAACGGAAAGCTTGCGCTAAAAAACACTTTACGCCAATGACTTCTGCGTGCCTGGTATAAACTCTCAATATCCGCCAGTCATCCTCCTCTTGGCACAATACACCAAGGAGCCATCTTGGGTTTGACTGCACGGCAAAGGTGCTTTAGTCGCGGGATAGATCTACCACTTCTTTCAAGTTTTCTAATGGTACCCACCCTGATTCTTCACTGACAGCTTTTATACACCATACCCAGCCATTCAACATTCGTGTGCCAATGAGTTGTTCCCCTTCATGCACATTAAGTTCTCTTGCCGTATAGTCCTCAAGCGCCAGCCCGTTGGCATTTTTTAGGCGCTGAATCACTTGACCAGGAACCCAACCAGCATCTTGCCCTGGCGTAGTGCAAAGGAACCAGAGATCCCAGCCTTCAGGACCTGCATATTTTTCTCCAACGATAAGAGGATCACCTTTTTTGAACGTAATGGGGTTAGGAAACTCACTTTCATGTGGATTGACAACGATATATTTCTTAGTAGTCATGTATTCAGCTAACCTTTTGATAAATATTCGTAAAAATTAACTTTGTTCGCTTATTAAAGCACGCCCAATTAACGCTCGGTTTGAGTGAAACTTATCAGTTTTCTATCAGACATACTATCCGACAACACACGCATGCACAGTTTTCAAACTAATTATCAGCATAAAAAAACTGTAATATTTTGATTTTAAATACGATGACAATAAACTGCATTATGAGTAGGAAAATACCAGTTAGCGTAATATGAAGGTATATTCAGTTAGCCAAAAACCGCGCCAATTTGCACGCGGTTTTCAATGGGAATTAACAGCAAGCTAATGAATAATTACAACTTTTTTAACTTATTTTAAGGTCTTCCAAAACATGATCTGCAGCCTGGAATGCCAACGCTGCCAAAGTGAGGGTTGGATTACCCGTTGCAACTGTTGGAAACACTCCGCTACCGACTAAAAACAGATTGCTATGGTCCCAAGATTGCTGACGAGGATTCACCACCGACGTATCTCTGCAGTCCCCCATTCGATACGTCCCCACAATGTGTCCAGCACCGTAAAACGTAAAATTATGGCCCTGATATTCAAAATTATTCGACGTTACTTGACTCTTATCACCATAAAATACCGGCGCAGGCGGAGCCTTGGTATATTCCCGCGCATCAAGGGCGTCAAAGAGTTTGGTCGAAATATCTTTAGCCGACACGAACGCATTGCGCACATAATCCTCGCGTACACGATAGGTTAATTTGGGGCGCGGCAAACCTAAGTTATCTTTCAGCGTCTCCGACAACTCGACACGGTTTTCCGGATCAGGTAATTGTTCAATTAAATAGCCCATACGAATTTGCCGTGTGTAAATACCATTCAAGGTATTCACCAGTGAGGCACCAAATAAGGCGCTATTCGCAGACATGGCGGGATCAAACCGTAATGGAATCCCCTGCTGATTGACAGAATCCCCATTTAATTGCGAATTATTTTGCCCAAATACAAAATCAGCTAAGGTCGTGAATGGATCATTTGCTGCCCACTGCCAACCTTCATTGCCGATTTCAATACGATAGGCGGCACGGTCTTTACGAAAGGCGCCATCACGTAAACTTTCTATACCCGCAGTAGATAAAGGCCCCCGAAAACCATAGACAGGATCTTTCGCCAGACCCCAGGCCAAATACATAATGTGATCCATCAAATTACGCCCCACTTGATCGCTATGGTTGGCGACGCCGTTCGGACAGGCTTTATTACGTTTAGACATGAGCAATAATTTAGGCGTCTCAATCGCGTGAGCTGCAATCACATATTTTTTACCCGTAACGGTACCGCCGCCCGTCGCTATCCCCCCGTGAGTTTGATAGGTCACATAATCAATACCAACAACATCCTTTGTATTTTCATCCACTTGAACATTTGTCGCAACGTGATGATAAAACACATCTACATTGCCGGTTTGCAATGCTCGCCCGAGCGTCACAGTGGCATCGTATTTGGCTTGGATAGGGCAAATAGGAATACAATTTGTATTCCCCGCACATTGACGGCGTTCACCCGGTAATGAATTGCGCCCCTGAGGGGTTGGCGTGACTGACAATTGAATATTGTCGTACACCATATCGCTCACCGCTTGTTCATATTGTAGATCGACTAAAGATGAAACAATGCCAGGCATGGGATAATCGTAATTCGCGCCATAAACGCCATCCGGTGAAACATTAAATCCGCGATAGAGCTGATCCATCGCCTCTTTGTCACCGGCGACGCCAATTTCATTGGTCGCCTGTTCATAATAAGGAACCAACGCTTGGTAAAATTGTTTTCCACCGGGCCAATCCACGCCCTGCTTATACTGGGTTTGCAACTCAAAATCATTGGGCAATAAATGCAAACTGGTTCCTAGCCAGTGCCAAGTTGTGCCGCCGCCAATACGCTCATAGGAACTAGCAAAAGCAAACTTTGCTTCAGGGCTGTCAGGTTTCAAATGTTCAGGCTGCGGCGTGTAGTCGAAATAACATTGCTTTGGATTACGCCATGCGCCAATTTGCAACACGGTATAACGTGGCACATTTTCCTTCGCAGGATCAGGCAGCCCGAGTGGATTATCCGCCGTCGATGCCGCTGGATTTTGCGTGGTTGGAGGATAAGGTGACTCTGGTGTTTTAGCATTGGCTTTAAAAAAGGTTTCCATGTAACCACTGCGGTCAACCGGCACTTCCTGCCCTGCTTCGAGGATTAATACTTTTTTCCCCGCCATCCCCAGTTGATAAGCCATGATAGAGCCGGCAATACCTGATCCCACAATAATGACATCGTAATTGGTTTGAGTGCTCATACAGCACCTCCTTGATGACCCGTATATGCCGACAGTGCAGTGGGCTGTTTCGCCCAATAGCCATAGCGATAATTTGAATCCCCCATCGGATGAGCCTGCATAACTTGCCAAACTAAACCTGTGGTATAACTTTTTGCCGAAATCATATCGCTAACCGTGGTTTCCGGCTCTGTATCCGTCGCAGGAATAATGGTTGGCCATGCACCTGAGTACCACATAAAAATCAATTTACGACAGGCCAACACAAAATTAGCCCCGTTGTCTGACGCCAGCATTTGCGTGCCAATTTGTTGTTCTGATAATTGCTGCGCTTTTAACGCCGCAAATTTTTGCAGAATAGTTGTAACTAAAGTTAGGTCCTTCGATTCTTCGGTTATTTTTTGCGTAAACACGGCTAAGTATTCGGATTTAATATCCACGGGATCCAATGTCGGGGCAATAATACTGGTAGCAAAGCCGGTTAATACCGCGCTCAAACCAATAAAATTATTCATAGTATCGGCAGTCGCGCCTGTAATATCAGTCATGATGAGTTCCTTTCGTAAATTATTGCGCGCGTTGCAGCAAGTATGTGAAATCAGCAAAATTACCGTTAGTGGTTGCCGCATTATTGTGACAAGCCATACAGCTACTTGATGTTTGCTTTACCGAACCTTGGATATAAGTTTCGAGCGTGGTGTTCGCTAAAAATGAGGGAGCAGGCACGCCCGTTGGATCGGTGGGATTTTTAGCATCGGTAGGCCATTGCGTACTGACCAATTCGTAATTCATCCATACCGATCCCGGCACGACAGCGTCGAGTGCAGCGTGATAACTGGCATTTAAGGCTTTAGCGTCGGCAGTGATAGGAATGACGCGTTCCACTTGAGTTGGTTTAGTGTGCGGGTTTGCCGGATCCCACGGGCGTGCTGGTGGTTCATTCACTTTGCAGTCAGTACATTTAGCATCGTAAAAATTATATGCCGATAATGATGCTGACTCACCTTGGGTTGGCGCGTTAGCGACATGCTCAAAGGTAGACCAAATCCATTGTGGTTCACCCGTGGTTTTGTGAGCAATGTGAAACCCCACTAGACCGACTTGTTCAAGCGCACACGCGGGCTTGACCCCGTGTTGCTCTTCGGGATTGTTATAAACAAGCGCGTAAGTTGTATAGTAATTCGTCGAATCAAACTTGCCGCCCATTTTTATCCATGAGGCTTTAAGCATGATAGAACCTACCTGCCCGGTTTTACTGTCGCTCGCGGTAAAGTCGACATCGGCATTAAACTGTTTCTGACCTTTTTTACTGTAGAGGTTATTGTCCAAAATAAAATTGAACATGGTTTCATTGGTTAATATTTCATAACGGGTATAAAGCCCGTTTTGATCAATCAATGGACCCGTTGTAAAAGGCTCACCACTTTCATCCAACACATTCGGGGTCTTCCCTACTTGCGTTAAATAAATAGTCCCTTCAGGAATGGACTTTGGATCAATACTTTTGCAAACATCCGGCACATTATTGGACTGATCCCACCCAGGTGGTTTTACGCCATCGGGTAAAAAAATCTCCCGGCTTTCCTTCCAATGCAGCCACACGACTGGCTGGTTAGTTTTTTGCCCAATGGTGGACATAGTATTGGGTGTGCCATCGGCATTTGCTGGCCAGTTAAGTGCAATAAACGATTGCCAAGAAAAATCATCAAAATCATGTTGCAGGCTTTCGAGTGAGAACGGGGGTTTTGCTGTAATTTCCAGCGGCATAACAGGGCTTAATGTGGGTAGCGTTATAGCTGCTTTTGTCTCTACTGGTGCTTCTGCATATACAGCAGCACTCATACACAAAAAAAGCGCTCTATAGCTAAAAATTTTGATAGACATGAAATTAACTCTCCTTGTTATTGGGACTTATTCAATGCTTAAAACGTTTACGACTCCACTTTCTTTAACGACTTAAAATCAGGGCTTTCACAACACCCGCCACTGCAGGCGTGATGTCACAATACAAATAGCGTACAAGACTTGACCTCAACCAAATCCAAATAAATGGGTTTCGATATTAAAATTGAAGTTTGCTGTTTTGATCGCAGTCTCTGGCTTACTGAGCCGGTCTGAACAGATTGATTGATACAGATAAATATTAACGTCTTTCATTGAAATTCCTTTTCATGATTGCGTTTTATCACGATACCTTGAGTCTAGATAATCCATTGAGGATCACCTCAAATGAAACCTAATTATCTCAATGGAAGGGTTAAACACTCCTGTGTTCCCGTAGTGAAAACAATTCTATGCTGCAGAAAGAAAAGTAACCTTCTGAAAATGTTCCATGTTAAAAGATTGTTTACGTTTCACTTATTGTCAAGCGTGAGGCTGGAGGTTTATTTTATTTGCAAAAAAGCCCGCCGCACGAGACGACGATAACAGCGATAACAGCATAATGTGATATCAAGAGTTCAACATTGATCTGAAGTCTGCGAGGGCCAAGCGTGGGCAGTGCTCCAACACTGACTAAGCGATCGTAAAATCGGTCGCAACTACGCACGGCCTATTCTTATTTGGTAGCCATTGATTCAACAATAACTGTCAAAGTTTGGAAGATTTCGACTCATTTTCATCATTAGATTCTGTAAAGAGTCACTCAGCATCTGATTATATGGCCCTGCTAATAACTTTATAAACACTTTGACTGAAACAGAACACAACTGGTTCTTACTGTTGAAACAGGAAATCTATTTTCTTGTACTGACTAAAATTCTAAGATTAAAAATGATGCCATTTGGGGATGCTTTGACCGACTTAGGTAGCCCTGTGAAATATGACCATGTCGTTCCACTTGCTTCCCTCAATTGAGCCGCAGAGTACCTTCACAAACTTGTTATTCACCGATGTTTGTGCCCATAACCAATACATTTATACCTTTATAATTCACTTGTTCTATAGGCTTAAACCCATGATGTAAGTACAAACCTCCAGTTAAATCTTCTGTTTGAAGATATAATTTTTTCACACCTATTTTATGTGCTAGCGATATTATCTCTTTCACAAGTTTTGAGGCGACCCCCTGTCCCCTAGCCTGCTGAGTGACGTAAACACCACCAAGCCAAAATTCAAATTCTGGGTATATGTCCATTTCTCGAATTTTTAGCTCTGCTGAACCAGCAAGAACACCATTTACTTTTCCAATGATCAGAATAGGCGCGGTATCTCGATTTATTGATGCAGAGACTTTTTCAACGACTTCCTCCTTGGTATAGCTACCATTGTCTTGGCACCATTCGTTGAAATACCAACTAGCTACCGTGTCTATCGCAGAGGGATTATCGGCAAGTAATGAAATTTCCATATATGTCCTTAGATGTACAACGATTTGATTTTCTTTATGAACAACATCTTACCAACTTAACCTTGTAAGGCAAGCAGCCCACAACCATTGATGTTTGTAGTCAAACTATACTGATATCTATTAATGACTTTATGATGATGTTTACTTTGCTGTGGCTTTATTGAAAGTTCGGACTGGCATGACTTCTAGGTTGAAAGTAACCTCATCACATTAGCTTTTTTATAGCCACAACTTTATTCGCCCTACTTGCATTTTAAACTTTGAAACAAGCTTTGGGGCATTTTAGAGTTAACCGATTTTAAGCACGCCACGCTTTAATCGCTTCTGTTGCTAAACCAGCTAGCTGTTTTGAAACTTCACGACTGTAGTGGTCAAGTAAAATTGGCCACGGTTTTAGAGTCATTCCAATATAAACGTTCTGACTCATTTGGCGTTAACCCACCATTATATTGATGGGGCCTAGTCTCGCTGTAATATCCAGTGATGTAATTTGTGATCTCTTTATCTGCTTCTGTAAAATTCCCATAACCACTTGCGGGTATCCACTCAGATTTCAAACTTCTAAAGAAACGCTCCATTGGTGCGTTATCCCAACAATTCCCGCGACGACGACGA
>NZ_JAKKRU010000012.1:0-147500 GCF_025653925.1 Shewanella sp. SM68 | reverse complement strand
TGGTTCATGACTGGGGTGAAGTCGTAACAAGGTAGCCCTAGGGGAACCTGGGGCTGGATCACCTCCTTACCTATACGACTAACTTAATGTTTGCTGAGTGTTCACACAGATTGCTTGTTTAGCTTCTCTTAGGAGAAGTCAGAGCTGAATGCGCCGCTAGCCGGTACGCATTGTTCTTTAACAATTTGGAAAGCTGATAGTATTTAATTGCATGAGTCTGTCATGTAATTAATTACAAAACGTTTAATGCGAAAGCATTGAACATGAGTTCTCAAACACTTTATTAAGTGTCTTGAATATTCAAAAGTAAATTATTCTTTGCTGAATAGTTTACGTCTAAGGCGCGTCCACTTCTTTGGTCAGAAGTGAGACAAGTAAAACCAAGCTGGTCGCAATGCGACGCAGATGAGTGAAACTCATTTGGGTTGTATGGTTAAGCGACTAAGCGTATACGGTGGATGCCTTGGCAGTCAGAGGCGATGAAGGACGTAGTAACTTGCGAAAAGCGTTGGCGAGCTAGTAACAAGCATTTGAGCTAACGATGTCCGAATGGGGGAACCCAGCAGCATAAGCTGTTATCGCAACATGAATACATAGTGTTGCGAGGCGAACGAGGGGAACTGAAACATCTAAGTACCCTTAGGAAAAGAAATCAACCGAGATTCCCCTAGTAGCGGCGAGCGAACGGGGATTAGCCCTTAAGTCAGTGGGGTGTTAGTGGAATGCGTTGGAAAGCGCAGCGGCACAGGGTGATAGCCCCGTACATGAAAACTAACCATTGATGAAAACGAGTAAGGCGGGACACGTGACATCCTGTTTGAATATGGGGGGACCATCCTCCAAGGCTAAATACTCCTGACTGACCGATAGTGAACCAGTACCGTGAGGGAAAGGCGAAAAGAACCCCTGTGAGGGGAGTGAAATAGAACCTGAAACCGTATACGTACAAGCAGTGGGAGCGGTTCTTGAGACCGTGACTGCGTACCTTTTGTATAATGGGTCAGCGACTTACATTTTGTAGCGAGGTTAAGCGAATAGCGGAGCCGTAGGGAAACCGAGTGTTAACTGCGCGTTTAGTTGCAAGGTGTAGACCCGAAACCCGGTGATCTAGCCATGGGCAGGTTGAAGGTTGAGTAACATCAACTGGAGGACCGAACCGACTAATGTTGAAAAATTAGCGGATGACTTGTGGCTGGGGGTGAAAGGCCAATCAAACCGGGAGATATCTGGTTCTCCTCGAAAGCTATTTAGGTAGCGCCTCGAGCGAATACCATTGGGGGTAGAGCACTGTTAAGGCTAGGGGGTCATCCCGACTTACCAACCCTTTGCAAACTCCGAATACCAATGAGTACTACTCGGGAGACAGACGGCGGGTGCTAACGTCCGTCGTCAAAAGGGAAACAACCCAGACCGTCAGCTAAGGTCCCAAAGTACTAGCTAAGTGGGAAACGATGTGGGAAGGCTTAGACAGCTAGGATGTTGGCTTAGAAGCAGCCATCATTTAAAGAAAGCGTAATAGCTCACTAGTCGAGTCGGCCTGCGCGGAAGATGTAACGGGGCTAAGCTAGTCACCGAAGCTACGGGTGCACAGTTTACTGTGCGCGGTAGAGGAGCGTTCTGTAAGCCGTTGAAGGTGAAGGGGTAACCCACGCTGGAGGTATCAGAAGTGCGAATGCTGACATGAGTAACGATAAAGGGGGTGAAAAACCCCCTCGCCGAAAGACCAAGGGTTCCTGTCCAACGTTAATCGGGGCAGGGTGAGTCGACCCCTAAGGTGAGGCCGAAAGGCGTAATCGATGGGAAACAGATTAATATTTCTGTACTTCCGCTAACTGCGATGGAGAGACGGAGAAGGCTAGGCTAGCGCGGCGTTGGTAGTCCGCGTTTAAGGTGGTAGGTGGTGTTCTTAGGCAAATCCGGGGACACGTACTTTAATGTACACACTGAGAGCTGATGACGAGGTCCTAAGGGACTGAAGTAGTTGATGCCATGCTTCCAGGAAAATCTTCTAAGCTTCAGGTTAGTGGGAATCGTACCCCAAACCGACACAGGTGGTCGGGTAGAGAATACCAAGGCGCTTGAGAGAACTCGGCTGAAGGAACTAGGCAAAATGGTACCGTAACTTCGGGAGAAGGTACGCTCYTGTTGGTGATGAGACTTGCTCTCTAAGCTGACGGGAGTCGCAGATACCAGGTGGCTGCAACTGTTTATCAAAAACACAGCACTGTGCAAACTCGCAAGAGGAAGTATACGGTGTGACGCCTGCCCGGTGCCGGAAGGTTAATTGATTGGGTTATCGCAAGAGAAGCTCATGATCGAAGCCCCGGTAAACGGCGGCCGTAACTATAACGGTCCTAAGGTAGCGAAATTCCTTGTCGGGTAAGTTCCGACCTGCACGAATGGCGTAATGATGGCCACGCTGTCTCCAGCCGAGACTCAGTGAAGTTGAAATTGCGGTGAAGATGCCGTATACCCGCGGCTAGACGGAAAGACCCCGTGAACCTTTACTATAGCTTGGCACTGAACATTGAACCTACATGTGTAGGATAGGTGGGAGACTWTGAAGTTGTGACGCTAGTCATGATGGAGTCGTCCTTGAAATACCACCCTTGTAGTTTTGATGTTCTAACCTAGGTCCCTTATCGGGATTAGGGACAGTGCCTGGTGGGTAGTTTGACTGGGGCGGTCTCCTCCCAAAGAGTAACGGAGGAGCACGAAGGTTGGCTAAGTACGGTCGGACATCGTACGGTTAGTGCAATGGCATAAGCCAGCTTAACTGCGAGACATACACGTCGAGCAGGTACGAAAGTAGGTCATAGTGATCCGGTGGTTCTGAATGGAAGGGCCATCGCTCAACGGATAAAAGGTACTCCGGGGATAACAGGCTGATACCGCCCAAGAGTTCATATCGACGGCGGTGTTTGGCACCTCGATGTCGGCTCATCACATCCTGGGGCTGAAGTCGGTCCCAAGGGTATGGCTGTTCGCCATTGAATCGATAACCGCTGAAAGCATCTAAGCGGGAAGCGAGCCCTAAGATGAGTCATCCCTAGGAATTTAATTCCTCTAAAGAGCCGTTCGAGACTAGGACGTTGATAGGCATGGTGTGTAAGCGTTGTGAGGCGTTGAGCTAACATGTACTAATGACTCGAGAGGCTTAACCATACAACCCAGATGGGTTTTACTGAAAATGTTCCAGACATTTTCTAGCACTTCCTCCTTCCATGGAGGTCGTACGAAAGCCTTAGACAGAATACAGATACTTGATAAAGTTTGAACTCAAACAAAGCAAATCAGCTTTCCGAATTATTATTAACGTGAGCCAAAGATGGACACGGTAATAAACAGAATTTGCTTGGTGACAATAGCCTTGTGGAACCACCTGATCCCATCCCGAACTCAGAAGTGAAACGCAAACGCGCCGATGGTAGTGTGGGGTCTCCCCATGTGAGAGTAGGTCATCGCCAAGCGCCTAATTATCTCATTGAGATGTAACGAAGCCAGCTGAATAAGCTGGCTTTTTTGCGTATGCAATTTGTGAAATCCAGCCTAGTGTCTATTTAATTAGTCAGTTTTCCTCCCATTTTTCTCTCCTTAACACTCTCTTTCACTCTTCATGACATCAATAGTAAGTAATGGTTGTCGATTATTTGTTCGGTTATTTTGTCAATGCTCCGATTTTGCTACAGCTATCTTAGTTCTCGATCGAGCCTAGCTATTGCTATTAGTTAAGCGGTTACTTACCTTATGTTTTAATTTATTGGGGTAGATAAGGATCTGAGATGAAGTTAGAGATGATTTGCACTGGGGAAGAGGTGTTGGCGGGACAGATTGTTGATACCAACGCCGCTTGGTTTGCCAGTACTATGATGGAGCATGGTGTCGAGATCCAGCGTCGAGTGACCGTCGGCGATCGCCTCGAGGATCTGATTGCGGTTTTCCAAGAACGTAGCTTACATGCCGATGTGATTCTCGTTAATGGTGGTCTCGGGCCGACGAGTGATGATATGTCTGCTTTAGCGATGGCGAAGGCGAAGGGCGAACCATTGGTTGAGAATGCGGAGTGGCGTGAGCGTTTAGAGGAGTGGTTTACCCGTAATAACCGTGAAATGCCTTTAAGTAATCTCAAGCAAGCTATGCTACCAGCCTCAGCTGTGATGGTTGATAACCCTGTGGGAACCGCTTGTGGTTTTAGAGTTAAGCTTAACCGCGCTTGGTTATTCTTTACGCCTGGTGTGCCTTTTGAGCTGAAGCACATGGTTACAGAGCAGTTTGTGCCCTTTATTCGCGATGAGTTTAACCTTGATGCTAAGGTTGCCTTAAAGAAACTGTTGACCATAGGCCAAGGTGAGTCCGCTTTGGCAGATAAGTTAGAACCGCTAGAGCTGCCAGAAGGCATTACTATTGGTTACCGCTCTTCTATGCCGCATATTGAGATTAAGATTTTCGCCCGTGGCGAGAAGGCGATTGCGGTATTACCTCGCGTCGCTGGGCACATCAAAATGGTGCTGGGTACTGCGGTTGTGGCGGAAGATAAAGCCACCCTTGCCGAAGAAATTCATTATAAGCTGCTTAACTCAGGCTTGACCTTAAGCGTTGCCGAGTCTTGCACTGGCGGCATGATCACCAGTCAGTTAGTTGATTTCCCTGGCAGTTCATCTTACTTACAGCACGGATTAGTGACTTACAGTAATGAATCTAAAGTTCGCGTGTTAGGTGTTAATCCTTCAACCTTAGATGATCATGGTGCTGTCTCTATTGCGACTGTGGAAGAAATGGCTAAGGGGGCAAGGCAAATTTTAGATAGTGACTATGCGCTGGCAACCAGTGGAATTGCGGGGCCCGATGGTGGCACAGATGAGAAACCTGTGGGCACTGTGGCGATCGCTTTAGCAACTCGCGGCGGTGTTTATAGTCAGATGATTAAACTACCGAGACGTTCACGGGATCTGGTACGCAGTTTAAGTGCTGCAGTGGCTTACGATATGCTAAGACGTGAGCTTTTAGCTGAAGCTGTGATCGTCGATTATCAGTCGATTGGGCGATTCAGTAAGTAACTCTTATACGGGCATATACCAGTTTAAACCTGCCAACAAAAATGCTCCCGAGGGAGCATTTTAACTTCTACAGAGATACAAAAATGGCAGATTATTTAGTGAACTTAAGTACTAATTTACCTGGGGCAACTTGAATGCTTTCGGTCATTTTTGCCATCAGTGCTTGGTTACTGTCCTTGGTATCCAGCACATACACAGGCTGGTTTTCTAAGAATTGCCTTAGATAACCCATCACCTGCGGCGTGGCACTGCTAATCGCTTTTTCAATATCCTTGGGCGTTGATTCCACTTTGACTAATTCGAGTTGGCGCAGATAGACACTGTGCGTTGCGCTGTCATACCAAGGCTTTGCTTCGAAAGTCGTCGTGAGTTTGGCACTCAATGGAAAGATCGGATTCTTAATTGATACTTGAGTTGCGGCACTTACGCTCATAGTGTCAGGTTTTACACCTAGCTTGACACTGATGTCGTTAATGCGTACTTCTGCGCCAACTAATTGATTGCCTTGTTTAATCTCAAAATGGATCTCTTTACTGAGGTACTGCTCCATTTCGTGCTCGCTGATACTGTACTGCGAGACGCAGCCGCCAAGCAGTACAGTCAGTCCCAAGCAAATCGTGCGGGAAAGTTTTTTCATTAACCAGTGTTTCTCATACCCGCTGCCACACCTGCAATGGTCAGCATTAGCGCTAACTGTACATGTTCAGACGCAGGAGTTTCGGTTGTTTCCTTACGTGTCCGCGCTAATAGCTCGGTTTGTAAGAAGTTTAATGGATCGATATACGGATTTCGCAGTTTAACTGATTCGCGATTCCACGGTGTATGCGCCATTAAACTATCCGATTTTGTCAACTTAAGCACGACTTTAATGCCCAGATCTAAGCGTTGGCGCAAGGTTTCGCCTAAGTGATGCAAGTCCTTAGGTACTAAACAGGTTTCGTAGTAGCGGGCCAAATTAGGTTCCGCCTTGGCGTAGACCATTTCCAGCATTGAAATACGAGTGCTGAAGAAGGGCCATTCCCGCTCCATATCTTGCAGTAAGCCCATCTCACCACGTTCACTGGCGGCTTGTAGTGCTTCACCTGCGCCGAGCCATGCAGGTAACATCAAGCGGTTTTGCGACCAAGCAAAAATCCACGGAATGGCTCGCAGACTTTCGATCCCACCATCGACACGACGTTTGGCAGGACGGCTGCCGAGTGGCAGTTTCCCTAATTCCACTTCTGGCGTTGCCGCGCGGAAATAAGCCACAAAATCAGGTTCATCACGCACTATGCCACGGTAAGCACCCACTGATTCTTCAGCGATACGTTGCATGCAATTGCGCCACTCTTGCTTCGGCTCTGGCGGTGGTAATAGGGTTGCTTCCAATACGGCCGAGGTATACAGGGCCAAGCTTTGAACCGCGAGTTTTGGCAAGCCAAACTTGAAGCGGATCATTTCGCCCTGCTCAGTCACACGAATGCGGCCATCTACCGAACCTGGTGGTTGCGATAGGATTGCTTTGTGTGCAGGACCACCCCCGCGACCAATGCTGCCACCACGGCCATGGAATAGCGTAAGCTTGACGCCTGCTTGTTTACAGACCGCCACTAACTGCTCTTGGGCGTAATACTGAGCCCAAGCCGCCGCCATGACACCGGCATCTTTAGCCGAGTCAGAGTAACCAATCATGACTTCTTGCATGCCTTTGGTGTAACCACGATACCAGTCGATATCGAGCAAATCGGTAATACAGGCCGCGGCGTTGTTTAAGTCGCTTAAGGTTTCAAATAGCGGTACCACGCGCATTGGGTGCGAACAGCCCGTTTCTTTGAGCAAGAGTAAAACCGTTAAGACATCCGATGGCTTACCCGCCATCGAAATCACATAGGATCCAAGTGCTTTAGCCGGATGTTTAGCAATCAAACGACAGGTATTAAGCACTTCGGCCACATCGGCTGAGGGTTGCCAGTTACCTGGGATCAGTGGACGACGGTTGCTGAGTTCGCGTAATAGGAAAGCTTGTTTCTCGGTTTCATCCCAATGGTTGAAATCACCCATGCCGAGATAGCGAGTTAATTCGGCGAGCACATCGCTGTGACGGCTGGCGTCTTGGCGAATGTCGAGTCTGAGCATGTGAATGCCAAAACAGGCGAGGCGACGGAGAATATCAAGCAATAAACCGTTGGCGATTAAGCGCATACCGCAGTCGGTCAAACTCTTATAAAGCATTTCTAACGGCGCTTTGAGATCGCTTTCTTGCCAAATCAGGCTCGACTTATCGACTTCAGGATTGTGGCCTTCAATGCGCGCATTTAAATAATCTATGGTATCGCGCAGTCTTTGACGAATGGAGCGCAACACGTGGCGGTAAGGTTCGCAGCTGTTATTGGTATAAGCCTTTAACTCATCATTGGCTTCTTCCATCGATAGTTCACCGACCAGTAGGACTATGTCTTTTAAGAATAATCTGGCGGCAGCATGGCGGTTACGGTCGAGCACCTCTTGGGTGACTTTTGCGGTAACAAACGGGTTGCCATCGCGATCGCCGCCCATCCAGCTTGAAAAGCGCACTGGCGCGATATCAATCGGTAATTGCTGCCCTGTGCGTTGCTGCACTCGGTCGTTAAGTTGTCTTAAGAAGTCAGGCACCGCATGCCAGAGTGACTCTTCAATGGTGGATAATCCCCAGCGGGCTTCATCCACTGGAGTGGGGCGCTCGCGGCGGATCTCATTGGTGTGCCATATTTGCGCGATTAATTGGCGCAGGCGCAGATTGATCTGTTGACGTTCTCTATCCGACAGTTGGTCGTTTTCTTGCTCTGTTAAGCAGTCGACAATGGCGGCGTATTTTTGGATCAGGGTGCGACGGGAAATTTCAGTGGGGTGCGCTGTTAGCACCAGATCGATATCCAGTGTTTTTAGACAGTCGAGCATTTTAGCTTGGTCGACACGACCATTGAGCATGCGGCCTAGGAGTTGTTCCACTGGGTCTGGTACGCAGACAAGTTCGTCGCAATTACGACTGATAGTATGAAATTGCTCGGATAAGTTAGCTAAGTTAAGAAATTGGTTAAAAGCTTTTGCAAAAGGGACTAATTCTTCGTCTGGCAAAGCTGTCAGTAACTCGAGCATTTGCTCTCTGGCGGCTTGATCGCCTCGGCGTGAGTCTTTGGCAAGCTTACGGATCTGTTCAACCTTCTCAAGAAAAGAGTCCCCAAGATGGGTACGCATAGTATCGCCAAGGATTTGGCCTAACATACTCACGTTCGATCTTAATGACGCATACATATCTGTCATATTGTCTGCCGCGTTTACTGACATAGTTACTCCGAATAGAAAAACATAAAAATCCGCTGTGCATTTAGCCCGTTAGCACAATACCTATCACTTGGGGCTATGGTCAACAGCAGAACTTATAACTTATACGACTGGCTTATCCGATATGCAACCAATCACGGTATTTGATGAAGAATATTCAATAGAAATGCGAAGTCACGCAATATTTTTTGATGATTAGTGCAAGTGAATATGAAGTGCATCATTTTATGCTTTGCAGACATGTATCTTAGCTGTTAATGAAAAGGACTGATTTTGACTCATGTTGACCCTGGATAACTGTGTTATTAACGAGTTAGCTGAATGGGAACTGTGTCTTCGATATCCTAATTTGAGCTTAAAAGATGAAAATAAATTAAAAATATATATTCACATATATTGCATAAGTAGATCTTTGTGGTAGTCTAGCCATCAGTTGAGATAAGTCACCCCCTGTGACCTGTAGAGTGAATATCATGATGCACAGTATTAGCCTGACAGTGAATAAAATAACGACCTATTACGATTTCCTGCGACGATAGTCTTGTCATCATAGATATGCGCGGTTGCGTGTAAGCTATTCATCTACTCTTTAAGTTTCTTTGATTCGGTTAATAAGACAAAAACATGAAAAATATCGCCATTATTGGTGCCAGTGGTTACACAGGCGCGCAACTGACCGCTTTAATCCATGCAGAAGCAGATCTGACGATTCAGGGTTTGTATGTTTCTGAAAACAGTTTAGATAAAGGTAAACCTTTAGCGGATTTGTATCCTAGCTATAGCCATATCGTATTAACGCTGTCGCCATTGTCCGATGAAGCTAAGGCAAAAATCGTTGCCGAAGCGGATGCCGTGGTGCTCGCGACTGAGCACTCGGTGAGCCTGCATTTAGCGGCTTGGTTTTATAGCCAAGGGTTAGCGGTATTCGATTTAAGCGGTGCTTATCGTTTTAGCGATGTGGCGCAATATCCGAAGTGGTATGGCTTTGAGCATGAATATCCTGAAGTTTTAGCCAAAGCCGTGTATGGCCTTGCCGAATGGAATGCTAAAGAAATCGCTGCGACTAAGATGATTGCCGTGCCAGGTTGTTACCCGACCGCATCATTGACAGCGTTAAAACCGCTAGCGAGTTTACTGACATCGGCTTATCCGGTTATCAATGCCGTGAGCGGCGTAACAGGGGCGGGCCGTAAAGCGCAGTTACACACCAGTTTTTGTGAAGTGAGCCTGACACCTTACGGCGTATTAGGCCACAGACATCAACCCGAGATCGCCACTCAGCTTGGCCAAGAAGTGATATTTACACCGCACCTTGGTAACTTTAAGCGTGGCATTTTAGCGACCATTACCGTACAGCTAAAACCAGGTACTACGACTGCCGATGTGGCCGCGGCCTATAGCGTGTATGACAAGGCGCCATTGGTCACCGTGAAGCACAATCAGTTCCCGAAAGTAGACGATGTGGTGCTGACACCTAACTGTCACTTAGGTTGGAAGTTTGATGAGAATAGCGGTTACTTAGTGGTAGCCAGTGCCATCGATAACTTGATGAAAGGTGCTGCCAGCCAAGCGCTGCAATGCATAAAGATTCATTTTAACCTTTAATTGTTCATCCTTATTTAAGAGAGTCGTCAAGATGTCTACAAACAACTCAGTATTAGTGCTTAAAGTGGGCGGCGCGCTGCTGCAATGTGAAATGGGGATGGCGCGATTGATGGATACGGCTGCGGCTATGTTAGCCAATGGTCAGCAAGTGTTGATGGTGCATGGCGGCGGCTGTCTGGTGGATGAGCAGCTAGCAGCGAATGGTATGGAAACCGTCAAGTTAGAAGGTTTGCGTGTGACTCCGCCCGAGCAAATGCCGATTATTGCCGGCGCACTTGCGGGTACTTCGAACAAAATTCTTCAAGGCGCAGCGACTAAGGCTGGCATTGTGAGTGTGGGCATGAGCCTCGCCGATGGCAATACTGTTTCGGCTAAGATTAAAGATGAGCGTTTAGGCCTAGTGGGCGAAGTCACGCCAAACGATGGCACTTATCTTAAGTTTATCCTCGCCCAAGGTTGGATGCCGATTTGTAGCTCTATCGCCATGATGGACGATGGCCAAATGCTTAACGTCAATGCTGATCAAGCTGCGACGGCCTTAGCCAAATTAGTGGGCGGCAAGTTAGTGCTACTGTCGGATGTTTCTGGGGTGCTCGATGGTAAAGGCCAGCTCATCCACAGTTTAAATGGCAAGCAGATAGCAGACCTTGTTAAGCAAGGTGTGATCGAAAAAGGAATGAAGGTCAAAGTTGAAGCTGCGCTCGAAGTCGCACAGTGGATGGGGCAGGCGGTACAAGTTGCCTCGTGGCGTGATGCAAGCCAATTAATCGCATTAGCAAAAGGTGAAGCCGTAGGAACACAAATCCAACCATAAGTGGAGTAGGTTATGAAGCATTTACTATCGATAAAAGACTTAACCCAGAAGCAGTTACAGGATCTAATTGCCTTGGCAAAAACGATTAAAGCCAATCCGGCTGAGTATCGTCATGCGCTGGATGGCAAGAGTGTGGTGATGTTATTTGAAAAGCCCTCACTCAGAACACGCGTTAGCTTTGATATCGGTATTAATAAGCTCGGGGGCCACTGTTTATACCTAGACCAGCAAAATGGTGAACTGGGAAAACGGGAATCGGTTGCTGACTTTGCTTCTAACCTGTCATGTTGGGCCGACGCAATTGTGGCGAGAACCTATTCACACACCACTATCGAACAATTAGCCGAGTTCGGCTCAGTGCCCGTGATCAATGCGCTGTCGGATCTTTATCATCCTTGCCAAGCCTTAGCTGACTTTTTAACACTGGCAGAGCAGTTTGAGGATGTCAGTAAAGCTAAATTAGCTTATGTTGGTGATGGTAATAATGTCACTAACTCGCTGATGTACTGTGCGGCTATTCTCGGTGCCACCATGACAGTGATCTGCCCAGCGGGTCACTTTCCTGATGGCTACGTAGTGGCAGAAGTGCAAGAGCTCGCCAAACGATATGGCGGCAAGATAGTGCTGACTTCAGATATCGATGCGATTGAAGGTCACGACGCTATTTATACTGATACTTGGATTTCAATGGGCGATCCAACGCCTTTGTCTGATATCAAAGCGAAGTTTGCACCATACCAAGTAAACAAAGCTTTGATGGCGAAAGCGGGCGCTAACTTCTTTATGCATTGTTTGCCCGCCCACCGTGGTGTAGAAGTAACAGATGAAGTGATGGACGGTGCAGGATCCTTAATTCTGCAACAAGCCGAAAATCGGATGCATGCCCAAAATGCGGTACTGGTAACCTTATTTAGTTAAATTAACCCTGTTTAGCAGCCTGTTTTCTCCTTAAGAGAAACGAGTCATAGGAATTTAAGATGTCTATCGAGATAAAAAATACTGGCGTGAAAAAAGTGGTTTTAGCCTATTCAGGTGGTCTAGATACCTCGGCCATTATTCCTTGGTTAAAAGAAAACTACGATAACTGTGAAATCATCGCATTCTGCGCCGACGTTGGCCAAGGCGAAGAAGAGCTGGTTGGCTTGATTGAAAAAGCTTTAGCTTCAGGTGCTTCTGAATGTCATATCGTCGATCTAAAAGAAGAATTCGTTAAAGACTATATTTACCCAACGATTGCGAGCGGTGCGATTTACGAAGGCACTTATTTACTCGGTACGTCAATGGCGCGTCCTATTATTGCCAAAGCGCAGGTTGAAGTGGCTCGTAAAGTGGGCGCCGATGCTCTGTGTCACGGTTGTACCGGCAAAGGTAACGACCAAGTGCGTTTCGAAGGTTGCTTCGCCGCATTAGCACCTGATTTAAAAGTGATTGCACCATGGCGTGAATGGACTATGCAGAGCCGTGAAGATCTGCTGGCCTATTTAGCTGAACGTGACATCAAGACGTCAGCGTCAGCGACTAAAATCTATAGCCGTGATGCCAACGCTTTCCATATTTCCCATGAAGGTGGTGAGTTAGAAGATCCATGGAACGAGCCAAGCAAAGGCGTATGGACACTGACTGCCGATCCTGAAGATGCACCGAACAAGCCTGAATATGTGTCGCTAGAAGTAGAACATGGCCGTATTACTAAAGTGAATGGTGAAGCCCTAACGCCTTATGCTGCACTGATGACATTAAACGCGATTGCTGCGCCACACGGTGTGGGTCGTATCGACATCACTGAAAACCGTTTAGTCGGCATGAAGTCTCGTGGCTGTTATGAAACACCCGGCGGCACTGTGATGTTCGCAGCACTACGTGCGATTGAAGAGCTTGTACTCGACAAGACTAGCCGTAACTGGCGTGAGCAAGTCGCCGCACAAATGGCGCATTTAGTGTATGACGGCCGTTGGTTCACACCACTGTGTAAGTCACTGTTGGCAGCATCTGAGTCATTGGCTGAGTCAGTTAATGGTGAAGTTGTGGTAAAACTCTATAAAGGCCAAGCGAGCGCAGTGAAGAAACGTTCACCCAACAGCTTGTACTCTGAAGCGTTTGCCACCTTCGGTGAAGATCAAGTTTACGATCAAAAGCATGCAGAAGGCTTTATCCGCCTGTACTCATTAGCGAGCCGCATCCGCGCACTCAACGCTAATGACGTTAAGGGTAAGTAATAGGTCGTGTAAAAGGGCGCCTAGCGCCCTTTTTTGTTTTTAGGTTTTGATTTAGTTTTTGATTCAGATGAGTCGATTTTAAATAAGCAGTGAGTAAGGGGAGTTAGCATGGCTTTATGGGGTGGAAGATTTCAGGGCGAAACGAGCGCGCTATTCAAATTATTCAACGATTCGTTGCCTGTGGATTATCGCTTGTTCGAACAGGATGTGGTCGGCTCCATTGCTTGGGCGGATGCGATTGCCAGCGTGGGAATTATCACAGCCACAGAATGCAGTGACTTGAAAAAAGCGCTTAATGACTTACTGGTGGAAGTACAGGGCGATCCGGCGATTATTCTCGCCTCGGGCGCTGAAGATATTCACAGTTTCGTCGAGTCGGCCTTGATTGCCAAAGTGGGCGATCTCGGTAAGAAATTGCACACCGGTCGTAGCCGTAACGATCAAGTTGCCACCGATTTAAAGCTTTGGTGTCAATCCGAAGGCAAAGCATTACTCGCGCGCCTTCAAGGTTTACATGCTGAATTACTGGCGTTGGCTGAGCGTGAATTTGATGCGGTAATGCCGGGTTATACTCACTTGCAGCGCGCGCAACCTGTGACATTTGGCCACTGGTGTTTAGCGTATGTGGAAATGACTGAGCGGGATATCAGCCGTTTAAGCGATGCGTTAACCCGCGCTAATACCTGTCCTTTAGGTTCTGGAGCATTAGCAGGCACAGCTTATAAGATGGATCGACATGCTCTGGCCGCGGCGCTGAATTTTGCCTCGCCAACGCTGAATAGCTTAGATAGTGTATCAGACAGAGATCACGTGGTAGAGCTTTGTTCAACCGCATCGATCAGCATGATGCACTTAAGCCGTATGGCTGAAGATTTGATTTTCTTTAACTCAGGTGAAGCGAACTTTATTTCCCTGAGTGATGAAGTGACCTCGGGTTCATCCCTGATGCCACAGAAGAAAAATCCAGACGCATTAGAGCTTATCCGTGGCAAAACTGGCCGGGTGTATGGCAGCTTAGTGGGCATTCTCACTACGATGAAAGCGCTGCCTTTGGCGTACAACAAAGATATGCAGGAAGATAAAGAAGGCCTGTTTGATGTGGTCGATAGCTGGGCAATTTGCCTCGATATGGTGGCGTTAGTGTTGTCAGGTTTGAAGGTCAATCGTCCTAATGCACTGTTAGCCGCACAGCAAGGTTATGCAAATTCTACTGAGCTTGCGGATTATCTCGTGTCTAAAGGCATGCCTTTCCGTGAGGCGCACCATGTTGTGGGTGAAGTCGTGGTTGCTGCGATAGCGAAGCAAATTCCGCTTGAGGATTTCTCCTTGGCCGAATTAAAAACTTTTGCCGCTATCATTGAAGATGATGTCTATCCAAACCTGACTATTGAAGCTTGTTTAGCGAAACGTGACGTACTCGGTGGTACTGCATTGCCACAAATTCAGCAGGCGATTGCGGCCAAGAAAGTACGTTAGCGAGTTATTCAAATCCACAATTCAAGCCAATAAAAAACGCGACATTAGGTCGCGTTTTTTATTGGGCCACAATTAGTGGTAATGACTTTTTAGCATTTGTTTATTGGAATAAATCATCAGTTGGTGCATCGATGAATAAATTGTTTTCATCCTGAGTTTCGCTGATGTATTCCTTCGGCTCTGTACCTGAAATAAAGTACTCGAACGCACTGGTATAGTCGGTTTTACGGGTCAGTTTACCCGTCGCTAAATCGATGCGTACCGAAACTATGCCTTCTGGTGGAATCGAGGTTGTTTCAGGTGTGCCTTGTAAGACACTGTTCATAAATTCGTTCCAGCCCGGACCAGCTGTTTTCGCACCCGCTTCGGCGCCAGTTATCTGATCTTTTTCGCCGTTTGCATTCCATGCGGTTCTGCCAAGTTGGCGACCGTGATCGTCGAAACCGACCCAGAAAGTGCTAGTGATGACTGGGCTAAAACCACTGAACCAAGTGTCGCGCGATTCGTTTGTGGTACCCGTTTTACCTGCAATATCATGGCGCTTAATCAATTTTGCCGCGCGCCAAGCCGTACCTTGCCAACCCGTGCCTTTACTCCAATCGCCGCCGCCCCAGATCACGCTCTTCAGTGCTTCGGTAATGAGGAATGCCGTTTGCTCTGAAATAATTTGCGGAGCGTAGCGACCAGTTTGTTCGAAACACTGCGCAACGGGGGCACTAGGTTCTGCACCAGAGTCTCCACTTACGCTGAACGCCATAGGATCGCTCAGTGTAACTGGTTGGCTAAGACTTTGGCTAGGCTTACAGGCCAATGTAGGATTCGCTTTTTCGATAACATTGCCGTAAGCATCTTCTACGCGATCAATATAGAAAGGTTCGAGTAAGAAACCGCCGTTAGCAAATACGTTAAATGCAGTAACTACTTGCAATGGCGTGACTGAAGACGAACCTAATGCAATCGATTCGTTGCGAGGTAAGTCGTTAGGATCAAAACCAAATTCAACGAGTTGAGCAATGGTTTCGTCGAGTCCGACATGGCGCATTGCACGCACAGACATAACGTTAATAGATTGCGCTAAACCCACACGTAAACGAGTTGGGCCGCCATAGATATCGGGTGAATTTTTAGGGCGCCATGCAGTGCCTTGGCTGATATCGGGTTTATTAATTGGCGCATTGTCTATGAGGGTCGCTAAGGTAAAGCCTTTCTCTAATGCTGCGGCATAGATGAAAGGTTTAATATTCGAACCTAATTGACGTTTCGCTTGAGTCACTCGGTTGTATTGGCTTTGGCTAAAGCTATAACCACCAACTAAAGTGCGAATAGCACCATTTTTGGGGTCGAGTGATACTGTTGCGCTGGCGACTTCTGGTACTTGCGATAGTTGCAAATATTGGCCGTTATCACGGATCCAAATACGTTCGCCGACCTTGAGCATGTCAGAAGCTGATTTCGGTACACTGCCTTGACGCTTATCAGTAATAAACTTACGTGCCCACTTCAATCCATCCCAAGTAATGACTTTGGTCTCGCCCTTGGCGGTCATTATGCTGGCTTGCTGATCTGCAATGCTGATGACTGCGGCGGGTTGCAATTCTTGTACTGAAGCAATCTTGGCTAGTTCAGTTTTGATTTGAGCAGGCTCAGGTTTTTCGTCTGTCCACAATACGGCAGCAGGACCACGGTAGCCATGGCGTTCATCATAGGCATAGACGTTATTACGCAGTGCCTGTTGAGCTTTAAGTTGTAGATCCGATGAGATAGTCGTATAGACGTTGTAGCCATTGGTATAGGCCTCTTCTTCACCGTACTTCTGTACCATGTAATCCCGAGCCATTTCAGAAATATAAGGGGCATAGAGATCAATTTCAGCGCCATGATATCTGGCCACCAATGGCTCTTGTAGTGCCGCTTGGTATTCGGTTTGGCTGATGTAGCCGACTTCATTCATCCGCATGAGGACGACATTACGGCGAGCCAATGCACGCGAAGGTGACGTGATTGGATTGAGTGTAGAGGGCGCCTTGGGTAGGCCTGCAATAACGGCCAGTTCAGATAAGCTGAGTTCCTGCACGTTTTTACCGAAATACACTTGCGCAGCAGCCCCAACACCGTAGGCCCGTTGGCCTAAGTAAATGCGGTTTACGTAGAGCTCTAAAATTTCATCTTTGGTGAGTAACTCTTCAATATGATAGGAGATAAAAATCTCCTTCACTTTACGAATAATAGTCTTATCGCGGGTTAAGAAGAAGTTACGTGCGACCTGCATGGTAATCGTACTCGCACCTTGCTTTTTCTCACCAGTGGTCAACATCACTAATGCGGCGCGAAGCACGCCAACAGGATCTATACCACCATGTTCATAAAAGCGGGCATCTTCGGTTGCGATAAACGCCTGTAGCAGAGGTTTTGGCACTTCGTCTAACGTTAGTGGAATGCGACGTTTCTCACCGAATTGAGAAATAAGTTTGCCGTCACTACTGTAAATACGTAAAGGTGTTTGAAGTTGCACATTTTTTAGTGTTGAAACATCCGGTAAATCCGGCAAAACATAAAAGTATGCTGCCACAATGGCGCCTACGCCCAAAAGGGCTAGACTGAATAGTGCTATAACAATACGTTTTAACCACTTCACCAAAATTTATCCTAATGTTCTGTTAAGTGCGACAGTATATAAGGCGCACACGTCTTGGTGAAGTAAAAACGTGAGACTCATAAAATAGCATTTGTAAAATGATGAAACATTCGATACAAGTAAGTATAACAAGTTGATTTTGTGCTAATCTCTTTTACTGAAATATAAATAAAAAAGTGACAATGGATATGCTTTCAAATTTATGGAAGCGTCAGGCTCCGCAGATGGTGGGAATCGATATCGGTTCCCATGAAGTTAAGGCCATTTTGTTGAGTAAGACTGCTGACGGATACAAAATATTGAGTCATGCCGCGGTACCCATTAAGAAGGGGGCCGTTAACGATCATGATATTCGTGATGCTGATGCCGTTGTTGAATGCCTTAAGCAAATAAAACGTAGCCTGCCTAAATCCGTTAAATATGCCGCTGTTTCTGTTTCGGGTTCTGCTGTGATGACGAAAGTGATCTACATGGATGCCTCCCTTAGTGAGGAAGAAATGGAGGCACAGATAGAAATTGAAGCCGATAACCTTATTCCGTATTCACTCGATGAAGTTAGCATAGATTTTGAAACGCTAAACGTAAACAGTACCGATCCTACTAAAGTTGATGTGCTGTTGAGCGCATGCCGCACTGACAATATTGATGTCAGAGTCGATGCGCTGGATAGCGTGGAACTTGAAGCTAAAGTGGTGGATGTTGAAGGTTACGCTCTAGGTAGAGCTGCCGAGTTAATTCTGGCCCAGCTTCCAGAAGGAGCGAAACATAAAGCCGTCGCTATGGTTGATATCGGCGCGAATATGACAACTTTCTCTGTGGTTGAATCGGGTGAGACGACTTTTATTCGTGAGCAAGCTTTCGGTGGTGAGCAATTTACTCAGTCAATATTATCCTTCTATGGCATGTCTTATGATCAAGCAGAGAAAGCAAAGATTGAAGGCGACTTACCACGAAATTATATGTTTGAAGTTTTGTCACCTTTTCAAACTCAGCTATTACAACAAATAAAACGTACGCTACAGATTTATTGCACTTCCAGCGGTAAAGATAAAGTCGACTACCTCGTATTATGCGGTGGAACATCTAAATTAGAAGGTATGGCTAATTTACTGACGAATGAATTGGGTGTTCACACTATTATCGCCGATCCTTTTCAAGGGTGTTTGCATGCCGATGAGTCGGTTAAAAGTGCGCTGCAACCTACAATCAGCAAATATATGGTTGCTTGTGGCTTAGCATTGAGGAGTTACGGTCAATGGCGAACATAAACCTACTCCCTTGGCGAGAAGAGGCGAGAGAAAAACAAAAGCGCGACTATATTGGTATTTTAGCGGCAGTATTTTTAGCGTCGGCGATTTTAGTCTATGTCGCAGTATCTTTATTAGATGTTATGACAGATGAGCAAAAAGCACGTAACGCTTATTTGCAATCGGAAATCAGTCTGCTTGAAACACAAATTTCTGAGATCAAGAAAATTACTGAACGTAAGAAAGACATTGAGCGGCGTACAGAAATTATTCTTAATCTACAGCAATCCCGTAATTTGCCTACTCACGTGTTAGATGAGCTTGTTCGAATTGTACCTCCAGGAATATATCTGTCTAGCCTAGAGAAAAAGGGCAGTTTGTTGCTGATTGAAGGGCGTAGTGAATCGAACAATAACGTCGCCAACATGATGCGAAAAGTGAAAACTTCCGAATGGTTAACCGATCCTAATATGCAGTCGATCGTGACCCAAAATGAAGAGTTACGGCAATTACAGCGTTTTAGTTTGAGAGTCACTATTAAAGGCGCGAGTGTAGATGAGCCTGAGAAAATGACAAAAGGAGCGAGTAAATGAAACTCGATCTAAGTCAATTTAATGATATCGACTTTGAAAATATTGGTGGTTGGCCAAATCAAGTTAAAACCTTTTTCGCGATCCTTTTAGCACTCTGTGTTTTTGCTGCGGGATATTTATTGGTCGTCTCCGATTCGGTAGATATTTATACCGCAGAGCAAGATAAAGAAGCGCAGCTTAGAGATGATTTCAAGAATAAGTATCAACTTGCGGCAAATTTAAAACTCTACCGAGAGCAGCTAGCGACGATGGAAGTGCAGTTTGCAGAGTTACTGAAGATGCTGCCATCTGAAAATGAAATGCCAGGTTTGCTAGACGATTTAACTTTTGTTGCAACGGATGCAGGACTCAAAATTAATAGTTTGAATTGGGAGGCCGAAATTCAGCGGGATTTCTATATTGAGTTTCCAATTAAAATGTCTGTGACGGGAGATTACCATCAGCTAGGTAGTATGGTGAGTGGTGTCGCTAAGCTGCCGCGTATCGTCAGCCTCCATGATTTCACCATTAAGCGAGATGAAGCCGGCAACTTAGCAATGGATATCTTAGCCAAGACATACCGCTTTAAAGAAGGGGCTGAATTACCGCCTGAAAAACCTGCTAATAAGGGGAAGAAATAATGAAATTCTTACCTTTGTTAGCCTTGAGTCTTTTTTTAATGGGTTGTGTTGGCGATCGTAGTGATTTAGAGCTATTTGTTACTACAACCAAAGCGCAACACGTTGCTCATATCCCGCCCTTGAAAGAGCCGCCAAGATTTGAGCACTTTGCCTATCAAGCCGAGTTAATGCGTAGCCCTTTTGTACCACCTTCGCGTGAGTTAACGGAAGAAGTTGTTGATACCAGCAAAGATTGTTTACAACCGGACTTAAAGCGTCGAAAAGGACGATTAGAAACTTATCCTTTAGATAATTTAAAAATGCGTGGCACCTTAAGTGAAGCCGATACAACTTGGGCATTAGTTGAAACAAATGACGGCAGTGTTTATCGGATGGGCGTTGGTGAGTATTTAGGTCTGTTTAATGGACGCATTTCTAAAGTTACTTCACAAAATGTCGAAGTAGTAGAATTAATTCCAGATGGTTCAGGTTGTTGGTCCGAAAGGACGAGCAATTTAGAACTTTCTGGAGAATAACGAGCGAAGGATGAGGGAATAATGAAATCTTCTGCCGCGATAAAAGTCCCGTTAATTTCTTCAGGCTTAATCAAGTCTGTTATTGGGATCGCATTGGTATTTGGCATTTTGCCATCGAGTTATGCTGCAAACCGATTAATGGATGTTAAGTACCATGCCTTGGTTGACCATCAGTTAGAGCTAGAGTTGGTATTTGAAGAAGCGGTCACTCCGCCAGTTATTGACTCTAATGCCTCGCCTGCAGAGCTCGTATTAACCTTTGATAATAGTATTTCTGGTTTATCTAAGGATCGCTTACCCATTAATCAAGTCGGTGTAACTGACATGATGACTGAGCAGCAAGATACTCGTCTTAAAGTCACCTTAGGTATGTCCAAAGTGAAACCTTACCAAGGTTCAGTCATGGGCAACTCATATCGACTCACTATTAATGATGAGGTTGCAGGCGCTCAGACTCAGGCAGAAAATCCCTTCGTTAACAGCATTAAAAATATCGATTTTCGTCGTAATGAAAATGGTGGCGGTGAGTTATTAGTCTATTTGAATAACCGCTCGGTTGCCGTTAACGTTGAGCAAGTGGGCGCTAAACTCGAAGTTAAGTTATATAACACTGATATTAATAGTGATCTGCTTTATGTTATGGATGTGAAAGATTTTTCAACACCAGTAAAAAGCTTCGAGACATTTAAAGAAGATCTAACAACGCGCATTTTAGTTGATATTGCTGGGGAATATGAGTTCAGTTATAAGCAAGAGGATAATCTCTTTAGACTCTCGATGAATAAAGTTGAGAGAGTTGCCGCCAAGAAAGATGTTAAAAAATACAATGGCCGTACTTTGTCGCTTAACTTTCAAAATATCCCTGTACGTACTGTTTTGCAGATCATTGCTGACTATAACAATTTTAACTTAGTCACGAGTGATACTGTTGAAGGCAACATCACCTTGAGATTGGATGATGTGCCCTGGGACCAAGCATTAGATTTGATTCTACAAACCAAAGGCCTAGATAAGCGTATCGAAGGCAACATCTTAATGGTGGCACCGAGCGAAGAGTTGGCTATTCGTGAAAGCCAAAATCTCAAAAATAGGCAAGAAGTTAAAGAGCTAGCACCTTTGTATTCTGAGTACTTGCAAATTAACTATGCCAAAGCGATCGATATTGCTGAGCTGCTTAAAAGCGCAGATTCTAGTTTACTCTCGCCACGCGGCTCAGTCGCGGTCGATGAACGTACCAACACTGTACTTGTGAAAGATACGGCAGAAACGATTGAGAACATCCATCGTTTAGTCGAAGTACTCGATATCCCTATTCGTCAAGTGCTGATCGAGTCACGTATGGTAACAGTCAAAGATGATGTCTCTGAAGACTTAGGCATACGTTGGGGCGTAACGGATCAGCAGGGCAGTAAGGGAACTTCTGGTACATTAGAAGGTGCTCAGAGTATTGCCAACGGCATCATTCCAACTCCTGACCAACGTTTGAACGTTAATTTGCCTGCGGCAGTGACCAATCCAACAAGTATCGCATTCCACGTTGCTAAGTTGGCAGATGGTACTATTCTTGATTTGGAATTGAGTGCGTTAGAGCAAGAAAATAAAGGTGAAATTATCGCCAGCCCTCGTATTACTACCTCTAACCAAAAGGCGGCTTATATTGAGCAGGGTGTGGAGATCCCTTATGTGCAGTCGACTTCAAGCGGTGCAACCTCGGTCACTTTTAAGAAAGCCGTGTTGTCCTTGCGAGTTACACCACAAATTACACCTGATAACCGCGTTATTTTAGATTTGGAAATCACCCAAGACTCTCAGGGCAAGACGGTTGACACACCAACGGGCCCCGCTGTCGCCATCGATACCCAACGTATTGGCACTCAAGTGCTAGTTGATAACGGTGAAACCATAGTCCTTGGTGGTATTTATCAGCAAAACTTGATCAGCCGTGTGAGTAAAGTCCCTATTCTCGGCGACATTCCCTTAGTCGGTTTCCTGTTTAGGAACACAACAGACAAAAATGAGCGTCAAGAGCTACTTATTTTCGTAACCCCCAAAATAGTCGGTGAGAAGATCTAAGCACTTGCTATGTATCGACTAAAGCCAGCAGTGATTGCTGGCTTTATTATTACTGAAATACAATTCTTTGCATAAATAGCGCACATGGCTTGCCATAGTAGACCCTAAGCTGAGATAATCCTCGGTCAAGTCTCATAAGAGCAAGGTAACATATAGGTCGGCTTGATGTTGAGTCGATATAGGCATACTTTTCAATAAGATTCAGACGTACAAGAAATGGCTGAAAAACGTAATATTTTTCTGGTAGGCCCTATGGGCGCAGGTAAAAGCACAATTGGTCGCCATCTGGCGCAAATGCTGCATTTAGAATTCCACGATTCGGATCAAGAGATTGAACAACGCACAGGCGCTGATATTGCTTGGGTGTTTGACGTCGAAGGTGAAGAAGGCTTCCGTCGTCGTGAAGCTCAGGTTATTGCTGATTTGTCTGAGAAACAAGGTATCGTCCTTGCCACCGGTGGTGGTTCAGTACAAAGCAAAGATATCCGTAATCATCTGTCTGCTCGTGGCATTGTGGTTTACCTGGAAACCACTATCGACAAACAGGTTGCTCGTACTCAAAGAGACAAGCGACGCCCATTATTGCAAGTGGATGATCCTCGAGAAGTGTTGGAGAATCTTGCAGAGATCCGTAATCCATTGTACGAAGAAATTGCCGATGTGATTGTCAAAACCGATGATCAAAGCGCAAAGATCGTCGCAAATCAGATCATTGAGCAATTAGGTTTTTAGGCAGAATTTATGAAGCAAATTCAGGTTGATTTAGGTGTACGTAGTTATCCCATTTACATTGGCCAGAATTTGATGAGTGATGGCGAGACTTTGTCTCGCTACCTGCTTAAAAAACGTATTCTTATCGTCACCAATGAAACTGTCGCGCCTTTGTATCTTAAACAGATACAAGAGACGATGGCTTCGTTTGGTGAGGTAGAGAGTGTTATCCTTCCCGATGGCGAACAATTCAAAGACTTAGCACATCTAGATACTATTTTTACTGCACTGCTGCAGCAAAACTATGGTCGAGATTCTGTGTTGGTGGCTTTGGGTGGCGGCGTGATTGGTGATATGACGGGCTTTGCCGCGGCATGTTATCAACGTGGGATCGATTTTATTCAAATTCCGACAACTTTATTGTCGCAGGTGGATTCTTCCGTCGGCGGTAAAACGGCTGTTAACCATCCTCTTGGTAAAAACATGATTGGGGCCTTTTATCAGCCACAAATCGTGCTTATCGATACTTTATGTTTACATACGCTTCCAGCGCGCGAGTTTGCGGCGGGAATGGCGGAAGTCATCAAGTATGGCATCATGTGGGATGCTGATTTTTTTCAATGGCTTGAAGATAATGTAACGGCGCTAAAAACCTTAGATGCCGAAGCATTAGTTTATGCTATCTCTCGTTGCTGTGAGATTAAAGCCGATGTGGTTAGCCAAGATGAAACTGAGCAGGGCGTGCGTGCTTTGTTGAATCTGGGTCATACCTTTGGTCACGCGATTGAAGCCGAAATGGGCTACGGTAATTGGTTGCATGGTGAAGCCGTGTCAGCTGGCACAGTCCTTGCTGCTAAAACAGCTAAGGCACTGGGGCTTATCGATGAGTCAATCGTTTGTCGTATCATACAGTTACTACAAGCTTTTGATCTTCCAGTGAGTGCGCCGGAATCTATGGATTTCGATAGTTTCATTCAACATATGCGACGCGATAAAAAAGTTTTAGGCGGTCAGATTCGACTGGTGCTCCCAACGGCAATAGGCCGCGCGGATGTGTTTAGTCAAGTCACAGAATCTACCCTTGAACAGGTTATTCGCTGCGCATAAAAACTGTGTGGTGGGCGAGTGACGTTTCAGGGTTCTGTCTTGCTTCCTTCTCAGGAAGCCCTCATACAAAGAATGCATCATGTTGCCAGTTATAGCGATCAGCTGCTGGTGCTTTCTGGTGTCAGCGGTTCAGGAAAAACGACCTTAGTTACCGGATTAGCGACCGATTTTGACGAGTCAAATGCGGCATTTGTGATTTGTCCTATGCATGCCGATAACGCTGAGATACGCCGCAAGATTCTAGTCCAGCTAATTTCATCCCCTATTTTTGACGACGACATTCCCCTCGCCGATACCCTGTTGCGGCTTGCGAGCACGCAAACTAAACCCCTACATATCATTATCGATGATGCGCATTTATTGCCTAAGGCGCTCTGGGCTGAGTGTATTATTCTCAATCAGATCCAGTGTGCGGGTAAGAATATTGCCGTCACGCTCACGGTTCCACCGGCATTCTTAGCGGACCTATTGCCACAATTACCCGAGCAATTGCGGCGGCAAATATTACCTATCAGTATTGAGCCGTTAACCATGCCAGAGCGTGAAGCTTTGTATCAAACATTGCTGAGATACAGCGATCAAAACCCTTTTACGCCAAGGGAAATCGTACGCAGTCAGCTTGAGAAGCAAACGGGTACGCCGCAAGAAGTGGTCAATCTGTTAGATAAAGCCTTGCATAGCCCGCAAGAGAAAACATCTTCTTGGATGAAATATAAAGCTGTGATGGTGACAGCTGTGAGCATGTTGTTAGCGCTAGGTATTTGGCTTGGTGTTACTCAACCATTTTCTGAAGAGCAAGCCCTAGAGACTGCGACTTTTCCTGCGATAGATTCACCCGCTTTCTTGTCCTATGGGCAAAAAATCTTAGCCCCCTATTTTGCTCTGCGCGCTGAACAATTAAAGTTTGCCACTGTAACCGTGAAAGTTAACGAACTAGATACATCCAAAGCCAAAACAGAACAGGCTGTCGATCCATTAAGTGAATTTCATGGTGAGGCACCACATCCAGAGCCTGATGATGCAGCCTTAGTGAGTGTTGGTGAAGTGAGTAGCAAGTCTTTTGGTGATGATGAGCCAACTGTGGATGCAGAGCCTCAAGCTAAAACGGTAGATGTTCAGTCTCCAGCGCCAGAGGCGGCAAAGGTTGATAAAACAGTTTTGGAACCGCAAAAGCCACTCAAAGGTTATACCGTACAAATAGCGAGTGTTGCTCAGTTAGAGACCTTGCGTTCGACATTAAAGAGTCTTGAGAATGTCGAGGGCGTTCGAGTCGCAAAGTATAAACAGCGATGGGTTGTCCTCGTTGGTCACTACAGCAGTAGCAAATTGGCTTCGAATGCGGCGGCGCAATTGGTTAAGGAGTATCGTTTTGAGCAACCTTGGGTTAGAAAATGGGCCGATTTGAAAGATTATCAAGTAGAAGAAAGTCTCTCAAATCGTGAAATTTCAGAATAAACAGAGTACAATCATGGCCTTTATTTTTGTCGGCATTCATCAAGTTAAATGATAAAAAAACACAGAGCCTTCCTTAAGTGGGCTGGCGGTAAATTTAAATTGGTGGATGATTTAGCCAGTTATTTACCCGCAGGAGACCGTTTGGTCGAGCCGTTTGTGGGTGCAGGATCCGTTTTCTTGAATACGGATTATCCTAGCTACCTGCTCTGTGACATTAATCAGGACTTGATCGAGTTATATCAGATAGTGAAGCATCAACCAGAAGCATACATTGCCGCCGCTAAAGCATTGTTTGTCGATGAGATGAATCAAAAGGAAGCTTACTATCAGGTGCGGACCGACTTTAATAAATGTCGCGACCCTTTCCAGCGTTCTGTGTATTTTCTTTATTTAAATCGCCATGGTTTTAATGGCTTATGCCGTTATAACCGTAAGGGTGGCTTCAATGTGCCCTTTGGCTCCTATAAAAAACCTTATTTCCCCGAAAAGGAAATCTGGGCCTTTTCTGAAAAAGCGCAACGTGCTGAGTTTAAATGCATTGGTTACGAAAAAGCCTTTGAGCAGACACGCAGTGGCGATGTTATCTATTGCGATCCACCTTACGCACCGTTATCTACTACATCCAGTTTCACGACATATGTTGGTGCAGGTTTTAGTTTAGACGATCAAGCACTGCTGGCTCGTCATTCGCGCCATACCGCGTTAGAGCGTGGTATTCCGGTATTGATTAGTAATCACGATATTCCATTAACTCGCGAGTTATATCGCGGTGCGCATTTAGCGAAAATTCAAGTGCAACGCAACATTAGTCAAAATGGCAGTGGTCGTAACAAAGTGGATGAGTTGATGGCGTTATATGATGAAAACTACGATCCAAAAGACGACTAGTTTCAACATAAATAACGTTTAGCTAAGCACTTGTCCTACGAGAAACATCAGACTTGCCACTAAGATGACAGCTAACACTATGCCCATCACTATGTAGGGCAATGGGGAACTGGTTTGAAAATCTTTTTTACGATTTTCGCTAGTTTGTACCCCGAAAAAAGCTGCAACGGTACTGTGGAATACTTGCCAAATTCGGCTAAGCATTAATAGGCGAGATGCGACGTAGTGGGCTTGAGATCATCCATAGGTTTATCTTGATGACCATGTAATAGTTCAAGTAGATCGACAAAGTGGAACTGACTCGAACGGTTTTTACCTGTAAGCCACGTTTTCCAGCTTAAGGTTTGTGCTTGATCGGCGCAGCGATTATTAGGGTGGCTACTGGGCAGTGCATTGTTGTAACGAGTGTCATTGCTACAAGCGCAAGATGCAGTTTCGGTATTTTCCGTAAGTTTTTCAACGCCAAAAGCTAGCGTGGCCACTACAACTGCAGTAAATGCCAACATCATAGATGACTTAAATGTCACCGACCTAACATAGTGTGAAAACTGACTAAACCGCTCCATCATAACGCTTCCTTTGGAATGAACCAGCACTGCGCCTCGAGTATAACAAACTCGCTTAGTTTATGAACAAAAAATTATCAATTCCAGCCAAAATGCTCGGAAATATTAGCTTATTTTACCGAATCTAAGCCCCAATTTACTGCGATAGCTGCAGAGTGTGCTGCTTTACTGACATAGGCATAGCGGATCAATTGCCAGAAATGTGGCTTTAGCTATAGAGGCTTAGCTTGGCTCAGGGTAAAATAAGGCACTTTTTATCCAAATAGCAGCGAGTGTTTTATGCGTCCATTCTTGATTGCTCCATCAATTTTATCTGCCGATTTTGCCCGTTTGGGTGACGATGTAAAAGCTGTGTTAGATGCGGGAACCGACGTAGTACATTTTGATGTGATGGATAATCACTATGTTCCTAACTTAACGATTGGCCCTATGGTGTGCCAAGCACTGCGTAACTATGGGATTACCGCTGATATTGATGTGCATTTGATGGTCAAGCCGGTTGACCGTATCGTGCCTGATTTTGCTAAAGCGGGCGCGTCTATTATTACTTTCCACCCAGAAGCCTCTGAGCACGTCGATCGCACTCTTCAGCTCATCAAAGAGTGCGGTTGTAAGGCGGGTCTCGTGTTTAACCCTGCGACACCACTGCATTATCTTGACCATGTGATGGATAAACTCGACGTGATCCTATTGATGTCAGTGAACCCTGGTTTTGGTGGTCAATCCTTTATTCCATCAACCTTAGATAAGCTGCGCCAAGTGCGTGCGCGTATTGATGCCAGTGGTTTTGATATTCGTTTAGAAGTCGATGGCGGCGTTAAGGTCGACAATATCGCAGAAATCGCGGCCGCCGGTGCGGACATGTTTGTTGCGGGCTCGGCTATTTTCGGCAAGCCCGATTATAAGGCCGTTGTTGATGAGATGCGTGCCGAACTTGCTAAAGTTGGGGCATAGCCATGTGGGATAAGATTAAAGCGATTGCGTTTGATCTAGATGGCACGCTGATTGACAGTGTGCCTGACCTAACCGTTGCCACGCAGGAAGCCTTAGCCGAGTTAGGTTTGAAGAGCTGCTCTGAGGCGCAAGTTCGTACTTGGGTCGGTAACGGTGCAGAGATGTTGATGCGCCGTGCTATGAGTCATGCTTTGGGTACGGATGTTGAGCAGACCGCGCTTGATACGGCCATGCCGATTTTTATGCATCATTATCAAGAAAATCTTGAAAAGCACAGTGCGCTGTATAGCGACGTGCATCAAGTGCTGCAAACTTTGTTTGATGCAGGCTTTAAGTTAGCGGTTGTCACTAATAAACCCTATCGTTTTACCATGCCATTACTCAAAGCCTTTGGGATTAACGACTTTTTCAGCTTAGTGTTAGGTGGTGATACCTTAGCGAAGATGAAGCCCGACCCTTTGCCGCTGCAGCACTTATTGCATGAGTGGCAATTGGAGAAAACGGAGTTATTGATGGTCGGCGATTCTAAAAACGACATTTTAGCCGCGAAAGCGGCTGGGATAGCGTCAATCGGCTTGACCTACGGCTACAACTACGGTGAAGATATTGGGCTCAGTGGCCCAGATGCCGTATGTGAGCAATTTAGTGAGATTTTGAACTGGGTAAAACCTACCAAGTAATGGGGGTTACCTGTTCTTTAGTCGATTTTTTAGTCTTTTTATATAGATAGTGGAGCAATGACGTAATGACCAAACCCATAGTACTCAGCGGTGCACAGCCGTCCGGCGAATTAACCATAGGTAACTACATGGGTGCATTGCGTCAATGGGTTGCGATGCAAGATAGCCACGACTGCCTGTATTGTGTCGTCGATTTGCATGCCATTACCGTGCGCCAAGATCCTAAAGCGTTGCGCGAAGCGTGTTTAGATACCTTAGCCCTGTATTTGGCCTGTGGCGTCGATCCTAAAAAGAGTACAGTGTTTATCCAGTCACAGGTGCCACAACATACGCAATTGGGTTGGGCATTAAACTGCTATACCCAAATGGGCGAGTTGAGCCGCATGACTCAGTTTAAAGATAAATCACAAAAGCACGCTAACAACATCAACGTGGGTTTATTTGGCTACCCAGTGTTGATGGCGGCGGATATTCTGATTTATCAAGCGAACGAAATCCCCGTTGGCCAAGATCAGAAACAACACCTTGAGTTAACGCGTGATATCGCTACTCGTTTTAACAATGCCTATGGCGATACTTTCACCATTCCTGAGCCGTTTATTCCTGAACTTGGCGCTAAAGTCATGTCGCTGCAGGAGCCGCTAAAGAAGATGTCTAAGTCAGACGATAACCGTAATAACGTTATCGGCCTGCTAGAAGATCCGAAATCAGTGCTGAAGAAGCTGAAAAAAGCCATGACAGACAGTGATGAGCCGCCAGTCGTGCGTTTTGATGTGGATAATAAACCGGGTGTTTCTAACCTGTTGAGTCTCATGTCGGGTGTGACAGGGCAAAGCATTGCGAGCCTAGAAGCCGAGTTTGAAGGCAAGATGTATGGCCATTTGAAAGGTGCGGCAGGTGAAGCGGTTGTGAGCATGTTAGAGCCACTACAAGAGCGTTACCGCGCTATTCGTAGCGATCGCGCATACTTAGACCAAGTGATGAAAGCTGGCGCACAGAGTGCGCAGGCGCGCGCCGAAGTGACCCTGAAGGAAGTGTATGAGAAGATTGGTTTGTTAGTGTAATCAATCGAACGATAAATTAAGCCGACGTTCGCGTCGGCTTTTTTGTACCTGTAAATTCATCCTAAGCCTGTGATTTTAGCCAAGATGAGAAAGCGGCAATCGCTGGTTCTGATAAACGGCGTTGCTTACAAAAGAAGGTAAATTCAAATCCGGTATGCACATCGGGAAGATTCAAGGCGACTAAACGCCCCGTGGTGATATCGCCAGCCACCATAAAGTCCGGCGCTAGGGCTAAGCCTTGGCCAGCAATCGCCGCTTCAATCGCCATCACAATATGACTAAACACATGCTGTTGTTCGTTATCGAGTGGTATTTGGTGCGCCGATGACCACTTGTGCCAGTCAAGCCCTAATGGCCCTTCATCAACCACCAGCAGAGCTTGTTGCTGGAAATTACTCAGGCTTATGTCGCGCCATTTAAGGTAAAAACTGGGGCTGCATACAGGAATTAAACGCTCTTTGTGCAGTAACTGTTGCCAATAGCCACGTTGATTTAGCTTACCGGCGATGAAGATATCCGCGGTGCTGGTGCTTAGATCAGGATCTTGGGTGATCATCTCGAGGCGGATTTTCACGCTCGGATATTGGCGGCGAAAATCGGCGAGTCTTGGGATTAACCATTTCACCGAGAATGAGCTGTAAACGGCCAGGCAGAGCTGTTGATTTGGCGTATCGCGTACTTTCAAGTTGAGGTCGCTTAACTCGTTGAATATCCGCTCTAACTCTAAAAATAGTCCGTGCCCCTTAGGCGTTAACTGCAGTTTACGCCCCTGACGGTCGAACAGTTGCTCGCCAAAATACTCTTCTAATACTCGCACTTGGTGAGACACTGCACTTTGGGTGATGCACAGTTCATCGGCGGCCTTAGAAAAATGCTGCTGTCTGGCGGCAGCTTCAAACACTTGTAGAGCGCGTAATGGCGGGAGCTTTCTCATGATTTTCAATATCTAAAGGCTTTAGTATGAATTTAATTCATCTAGCATGAGAAAGCATCATTTCAGCTTAAGTTTTGCGAGGATTATCATGCCGCCATTGAGATTTATGGATGTTAAAAAATGCAACGCCCAGTAGTTATTGGTTTGATTTTATTGATAGTAGGTAATCTATTCAGTGCCTTCTATGATGTGTCGATCAAGTGGTTACCGGACGATGCGAGTGCCTCGACTTTCCTCCTTGTCAGGCAAATCTCTTCAGTATTTATGTTGTTGCCAGTGTGGCTGTATTCGCAGCGTCCGATGACGACACATATCTCAGTTCACCTTTGGCGTGCCAACATAGGCTCAGTTGGCGCGCTTTTTTTAATTATTGGCTTAATGGCATTGCCGCTCGCGACAGTTAGCTCATTGTTTTATTCCGCACCGCTAATGATTATTTTGATGGGGTATTTCTTCCTGAGCGAGAGGATCACCGCTGCTCAGACAATCTGTACTGGCTTAGGTTTTGTCGGCATCTTGATTATCCTGCGGCCGAGCGAAATGAACTGGTACGGCATTGCTGTGCTGTTTTCTGCTTTTACCTTTGCAGTGAATCAGTTAGCACTTAAAAAAGTACCCCATGCTGAGCATCCCGTGCTAACGCTAATGCTATATAACTTGCTGGGTATTCCGGCAACGTTAGTGATTGCAGCGTTTCAGGGGATTGAGGGTTTGAGTTGGGAGCTGGTGGGTGTGGCCTTGCTGAGCAACGCATTTTTATTGGTTTATCACTGGTTTTGTGTGCTGGCTTACCGCAAGGCACAGGCGAGTGATATCGCGATTGCGGAATACACTGGCTTATTGTTTATTGTCTTTTTAGGCTGGTTGTTGTTCGATGAATGGTTGGATAACTTAAGTTGGCTCGGTGCCGCCTTAATCGTATTACCTTCGTTGTTTTTACCTTGGTTAGGATCGCTCCTATCAAAATCGGCACCTAAGATAGCGGATACACTCACGGGAAAATAACAGCGAGGGTTTAAGCCTAAGTGGGCGAGTTGGCTCACTTAGGCTCAAGTTTTAAATAGGTAAACTGCAAAATTACTTAGCATACTCAAATACTTTCACCACTTTACGCACGCCAGCAGTATTACGGGCGATATCAACAGCTAAGTCTGCTTGTGAGCGATGAATAACCCCCAGCAGGAAGACTTCACCATTTTCAGTGATGACTTTAATGCGAGTCACATCCAAATCTTTTTCGTTCAGCATGCGGCCCTTCACTTTGGTCGTAACCCAAGTGTCATTGCTGCGGGTGGTGAAAGAGGTTGGATTGCCAATGCGGATTTGATTATGTATTTTGCCGCCGAGCTTAAGATCTTGTACGACCTTGATGGCTTTATCCCTTAACGTAGAGTTAGGGGCTTGGCCTATCATAAGTACATTGCCATTGACGGATACACCTGTGATATTCGTTTGTTTTTTAAGATCTTCTTGCTCTAGCAGTGCGCTGGTGATCTTAAAATCAGTATTGGTATCATCAAGCTGAGTCTTAACAGTACGTTCGTCGTTGGCCATCATAGCGCCACTGACTGCGCCCACCATAACGGCACCGGCGCAGCCTTGAAGCAGCAAGCAAACCATTAACAGCGGGGCAGCGTGTCTCATTGCTGCTCGTCCTGTGGGAAGAGGGTGCGGTCAATATTGTCACACAGGCAATGGATCACCAGTAAGTGCACTTCTTGGATACGTGCAGTGACATTTGAAGGTACGCGGATTTCCACATCGTTCACGCTCAGTAGGCCAGCCATAGCACCGCCATCTTTACCTGTTAGCGCTACGATAGTCATGTCGCGGCTTAATGCGGCTTCAATGGCTTTAATCACGTTACCTGAGTTACCACTGGTCGAGATTGCTAGCAGAATGTCGCCCGGTTGACCTAAGGCAAAAATCTGTTTTGAGAAAATCTCATCATAGCTATAGTCGTTGGCGATAGCTGTGATGGTTGAAGTATCGGTAGACAGAGCGATGGCTGGTAAGGGTGGACGCTCAATCTCGTAGCGGTTTAGTAGTTCTGCTGAGAAATGTTGCGCATCACCAGCACTGCCGCCGTTACCGCAAGCAAGGATTTTATTGCCACCCAAAAGACAGTGCACCATCATCTCGGCCGCTTTGGCGATGGATTCTGGCAGTGCTTCGGCTGCATCGATTTTTGTCTGGATAGATTCAGTAAAGCTGTCTTTAATGCGTTCTAACATGGATACATCCTTTCAGGATAAAGTGTTGCTATCATGCCATATTTCCACAAGCGTGTTGAGGCACAGACGTTAAAATAATTTGTGTAGTCACTCTTTCACTATTGGCACTTAAAAGGCATCGACTAGCCAATGAATTTGATCGGCTTCCATGGCGATGACATCGAAACGACAGGGCACATCGAGTCTATTGAGTTGTAAATAGTGGCTAGCCGCTTTGCGAATTCGCGAAATCTGCGCGCTGCTTAGGGCCTGTAATGCGCCGCCATATTGATTTGCCGAACGATACTTCACTTCGACAAATACCCAATGGTTTTTATGGCGCATGATTAAATCAATTTCCCCAAACGGATAGCGGACATTACGTTCGACAAAAGTTAAGCCTTGTTGTTCAAGGTAACGTTGGGCGTGCGATTCTGCCTGCTGTCCGAGTGTCATAACTGGCGGAAGCTACCTCTTTCATAACGTCCCCAGCTTAATTGGCGGTTGACTATGCCATCTGGACTGACAGATAAAGCACCACTGCGACCATTGAATTGATAACCCGTGAATGAGCGCATTTGCGCTAAACGGCCGATCAAATCCATTGCATCATAACCCATAACAAACAAACGTTTCTGACTGTTATTCCAGCCCGAAAATAGTGTGTTGACCATCAGATTTTCTTCGCCGTTTTGCATTAGCCAAGGTGCGTCGCTTAGGGTCAGGTTATTTAAATCCTGCGCCGTTTGTGTGCTTTCATTTTCAACTCGGCTGCGGCTTGAGGTATATAAAGGCACAGGTTGTGTGAAAACGCTAAAATTTACGTCGATAAAGGCCTTGAGCAGGGTTAGATCCTGTGGCGTTGAAATCATATAAATGGCATCAATATCTTGGCGCGAGCGGAAGTCGGCTTGTACTGAATTGCCTAACAGCTCTTTAATACGGGCGATCCGCTCTTGGCTATCGCGCACACCAAGGGCATCTTGTACTGTGGTGCGCATTTTATCACCGCCATCGAAGTAGTGAACTTCGACAGGGTTATCGCTCTTCTTTTTCCATGCTTGAATAAAGCTTTCGGCCATGCGTTTGCCAAGGGCATCGTTACTGGCGAGCAGTAACGGCATAGTTACGCCATCTTGATATAAATGCTCCGCCGCATCGGCCGCCTCTTGTGCGGGAGATAATGCAAAGTAGAACCTATTCGGATCGGGGGTGAACTTATCAACTTGATTTAAAAATAGTTGTGGTACAGGCGCAGCAGGTGCTGTTGCTGTATTGGCCGTTTTGTCTGGGTTGGTAGTATTAGTCACCGTATTAGTGGTGGCTGTGTTTGCCGCATTGATCACTTGCAGTTGTTCAATTTCAGTAGGCAATAATGGGCCAATAATAAATTCGGCTCCCGCAGTTAGCGCCTGTTGGTAAGCGCTGGCAGCATCGTTTGCCGTGTCATAAAAGTTGACTGCGACTTGGTCATTTTGCTTGGCCATGTAACTGGCTAATATGCCTTGGCGAATTGCATTGGCAGCGTTAGCTCTTGGGCCCGTCAGCGGCAACAGCACAGCAATGTTTTTTGGCGTAAATGGCTTAGCGTTTAAGGCTCTGTCAAGATCGGCGGGCAGCTTAGCCGCTGCAGGATGATAAGGATTTTGTTTCTGCCATTCGCCTAAGTAGCGTACTAACTGTGTCGGATCGACAGCATAATGCTTCGCGATATAAGCCAATTGCAACCAACCCGTAAACACAGGAGTCTTAGCATCTTGGGTAAAGGCTTTTAAGGTTTGTTCGTGCATTGGCTGCAGAACTTGCCAAATCGCGTTATTCACCTCGTTGGCTTGGGCGGGGGGCAAGTAAGTCGTCAGTAAACTCAGTTCACGCACTTGCTCAATAGGTTGTTTATTAAATTGATATAAATGTGCCTTGAATTGGTGATAGGCCGTCATCTGCCAGCTTGGCAAACTCCAATTGCTTGGATAATTGAGAACTTTAAGTGCATCACTATAGGTGGACGTGTGTTCAAGCACGCGCGCGGTCAAGTATTTATGTTCGGCCAGAAATGTTGGGCTCTGATTCAAGCTTGGCTGTATCGATTTTAGTAGCTTCTGCGCCGCTGCGTAGTCGTTGGCATTGATATAGGCATGGGCTGCGAGCAGCAGATTAGTATCGCGCTGCTGCGGATCTTTGCTATTGGCGGCTTGTGCCAAATACACATTGGCCGACAAAGGTGCAGATGCTAAAGAGGTGGCCACTGTGGGTGCAGTTCCGGTCGAGGTGGGCGTTGAAGTGCCACAACCCGCCAAGATTACCGATAAAATGGCCACGGAAACGAACTTAGTTGTATTCAGGCTTTTTAACACTGGGCTTCACTCTGGTAAGATGCAGCCTCTAGTTTAACCTTCTCTCGCGCTTGACGAAAGTCTTGGCACTGTCATTACAGAGGTATATATGGACCAAAGCGTCGCACTCTACATAGTTCCTACTCCCATAGGTAATTTGGGCGATATGAGCTCACGGGCAATAGAGGTGCTGAATCAGGTTTCATTGATCGCCTGTGAAGATACTCGCCACAGCGGTAAGTTATTGAGCCACTTTGGTATTACTACAAAAACTACGGCGCTGCATGATCATAACGAGCGTGCTCGTGCCCAGTGGATTGTCGATCAGCTTGCAGCTGGGCTGTCGATTGCATTAATTTCAGATGCGGGTACCCCGTTGATTTCCGATCCGGGTTATCACTTGGTCTCCCATGTGCGCCAATCTGGGTTTAATGTGATCCCTTTGCCCGGCCCTTGCGCGGCAATTACCGCCCTGAGCGCCTCGGGTTTGCCATCGGACCGTTTTTCTTTCGAAGGTTTTCTGCCCTCTAAAGAAAAAGCCCGCGCTGATAAGTTATTAGCATTGAAAGAAGATCCGCGCACGCTGATATTTTATGAATCACCCCACCGCATTGAGCACAGTCTAACGACTATGGTTGAAGTGCTTGGTGGCGAACGCCACGTCGTCATGGCGCGTGAAGTGACCAAAACCTTCGAAACTTTTTTATCTGGCCCTGTCTCAGAGGTGCTTGCCACCGTAAGTACTGACCCGAATCAGCAGAAGGGTGAAATCGTGCTTATGGTGCATGGCTACCATTTGAGTGATGACGAAGCGATTCCCACCGTCGCTATTAATACGCTCAAACTCTTATGTGAAGAATTACCATTGAAGAAAGCCGCAGCAATTGCCGCGCAAATTCATGGACTTAAAAAGAACGCTCTGTACAAATACGGCCTAGAGTCTGATTTATAAGCGCTAAAACGGTTACGAGCGGATTATCTGTGGTGCATCAGGGTGGCTTAGGCTATAATCCGCGCCGAGTTGGCCAGACAGTCGCCGCGTTCGCAAGAACGGGGAGGAAAGTCCGGGCTCCAAAGAGCGGGGTGCCAGGTAACGCCTGGGCGGTGCGAACCGACGACAAGTGCAACAGAGAGTAGACCGCCTGCCTGATTTATCAGGTCGGTAAGGGTGAAAGGGTGCGGTAAGAGCGCACCGTGCGGCTAGCAATAGTTCGTAGCAAGGTAAACTCCACCCGGAGCAAGACCAAATAGGGTTCCGTATGGCGTGGCTCGCGTTGGAACCGGGTAGGTCGCTTGAGCCTGTGAGCGATTGCAGGCCTAGATGAATGACTGTCCAAGACAGGACCCGGCTTATCGGCCAACTCACCTCATTCAACAAAAAGCCCGTTTGTCGTAATGACAAACGGGCTTTTTGTTTTTTAATTTATACGGTAATGATAAATTTTATTTGATTAACTCATTAAAAAATAAGAGTTATCTCGTTCTCCCGGCCCTTCAGTCTATCGCTTATTTAGCTTTCAGTTTAGCCGCCATTACAGCCATTTCTCGCCTTTCTTCGTCGCAGGTAAAAATTACTCAATGCAGGTAACATCTACCGTTAACTGGGAGGGTTAATAGAAATAAAGTAGTTATAACTTATTGTTTTTATGCGTTTATATTGTTTGGTATAGCCATTGCATTGGTTTGTACGCAAAGTGCAGCATCTTGTTGCATTGCACAGTGTTCACCAAGGAGGCTTTCTATGGCCAGTTCAAAAAGCGTAGCAGAACAAACTAACAGTAAAGATAGCGGTGCTTTAAATTCACCCACAACAGCGAAAGCAACTGAAGTGACGCACCATGCCGTTGATGCAGTGGCAGAGAAAGCCGCAGTTGCAGAAGACACTTTGCGTAAAACGGCAGCTAGCTCACAGGAAACTCTGGCGCTCAAGCAGGAGGAAATCAAATTACAACTGCAAAGTTCTTATAGCAAAACCCGTGAGTTGGCAGCGCAAAATCCATTGGCCACAGCTGGGATTGCCTTTGCCGCTGGTGTGGTATTAACGGCTTTATTGCGCCGTCGCTAAGGTGGATTTATGCAAAACCGTGCAAGGTCAGAGGCGCCAGAACAAAGGCCCGTCCAGCATAGTGCGCAAACCGCCAAAACTGGGCAGACAGCATCAGCTGCTGCCCAGCATAAAGTTATTGATCAGGCAATGGAGCAACTGGCTGAAATAGCTGTTCTTAGCAGTTCAGTGAAGCAAGCCTATCTCGAGCAGTTGAAGTTGGCCGGGAAAATAGCAACGGCAGAATGGCGGTTAACAGGGCGTAGCCTGATTATCGCTGCGGCTTTAGTCGTCTGTTTTGGTACTGGCATTACGTTATTCTGGGGCAGTATTTTATTGCTGTTGGGCTATATGCTGTTTCAATTGAGCGGTTCGTTATTGGCCTCGGTGATCGCTTTGGTGGTGCTACAGTTTGTTTTATTGCTTTGGTGTTGGCGTAGTCTTGGCTATGTGCTGTCACAAACTGGCTTTTCGAAGACTTGGCAGCAATTACAGCTTTTGCTCTCGACTCGAGAGTCGGAACATCAAAAATAGGAGGCGCGACTATGCTAATTCAACATTTACTTAAAAAACAGCAGTTGAAGCTGACTGTGCTGACGGAACAAGGCCAGTTGCAGCATGATTTGTTACTGATGAGGAAACGACAATTAGCGCAAAGCAGTCGTGATTTTATAGGGTCGACACCAGGTTTAATCGTCAGTTTTAGCCTTGGCTGCCTGTTTCAAATGCGCCACAACAGCACTGTAAAACTACTGCGTAGCACTTTTGGTTTGCGTTGGATTACCAAACTCATCGCTTGAGAATGATGTAAATGCTGTGATTTTTACCTTAATGATTTCCATTGGTGTGGGTTTCGCTGTTATTAGTTGTCGTCAATGCAGCTACAATCATGCCTCGAGTCAGTAAGTGTAAGTATTTTGCTTGTTGTGTCGGACAAGGCGTGGGACTGGCGATAAGTTGTTGAATTTGGCATAAATAAAGAGCTGCTATGCTATGGGCTAATGTGTAGCTTGGAATAATAAATTCGTCAGTGTTGAAGGTGTTGATCAATTTATTTTCAATATGTTGCACAAGTTTAGTTTGTAATTGTTTAGTTGCTGCATCGAGGTCGCTACCTAGTCTAAATGACATGGAACGGCGAAACATGCTGTTTCGGCTAAAAGTAATAAGCAGTTTTTCCAATGAGGGGGGGGTATTAGTTGAAAGCCAGTCTTCGGTTGACTGTAGATCTTCAAAGATATTTTCAAAAATATTTTGATGGAGTGCAATAAGAATATCGAGCTTACGCTTGAAGTAGCGATAAAACGTCGTGCGCCCGACATCGGCTTTGTGCGCAATATCTGCCACTGCAATATCACGATAATCTTGCTGTTTAAGCATTTCCTTGAAAACGTGGAGAACCTTGAGCATCGCTCGCGGGCTTTGTTCTATGCGCATGTGGGGCTTGGTGTGCATACTGGATTTTGCTCCAAATTCAATTCAGGCGTTTGATTATACATTAGCCTCAATGGCTCTTGTGTTGTGATTTTTGCTTAAGTGGAACAGATAGGCTCAGGTGTACCATTTGAAACATTCGGGCGAGTTTGTGCCTGATGGTTGGGAATAATGGGCTTTATAGTGACGGTCATAGGGTTAACTGCAACGACAGTGTTACCTGAAATATGAAATTGTCACTACCGATGGAGAATCTGTGATGAGTGAAAATATTGAAGTGGCTCAAAGTGATCAAACAAATCATCCAATCAAGCACAAATTAAGAGTAGGTATTTTCCTTTATCCAGGCATGACGATGCTCGATGCCTATGGGCCACTACAGTTTTTAGCCTTTGTGCCATCATTTGAAACCTTCACTTTTGCGAAAACCAGCACGCTATTACCCTGTGATGCGGGCGTTAACTTACAACCTAATTACGATTTCGATAATTGTCCGCCGATAGATATCCTGTTAGTGCCTGGGAGCGCAAATCCTTTGGCGCAAATACAGGATGAGCAAGTCATTTCTTTCTTAAAATGCAAGGGGGAGCAAGCGCAATACATTACATCTGTATGCACTGGTGCCTTGATTATTGCGGCAACAGGTTTACTTAATGGTTATCGCACGACCACTCACTGGGCTTATGCTTCAGTGTTGGCACAATATCCTCAAATTACCTTTGAAAATAAACGTATTGTGATTGACCGTAATAGGATCAGTGGCGGCGGTATTACTGCAGGGCTCGATTTTGCTTTGGCACTCATTGCCAATATAGCGGGTGAACAACAGGCTAAAACACTGCAGTTATTGTTTGAATATGATCCTAAACCTCCCTTTAATTGTGGCTCACCTATATTGGCTGATGCTCTTTTGGTACAGAGGGTTGAGCAGGAGGTCAGGCTGATAGCGTCAGGATTATTTTAGGCCACAAGGCGCCAAAGATTGTCTTAAAAAGTACATAGTTCATAAGATTATTATGTAGCTTAGGTTTAAAAACTGCTTTTCACTAGGAATCGCCATTCCCAGCTGTTTACTGACTCGCCGCCCGTATAAGGGAGTGAAAAATCAATATGGGCTACGTTGCCATAGCTGGATCGAGAGGAATAAATCCGTGCGCCTATGCCTATGCTACCCAGTGGTCCGCTGACTTCGTTATTCTCGGCGAGTTGGCCGCCGGAAGCTTGACCCAAATCGGCAAAGACTGCCCAGCCTAATTCAGCCAGTTGGTATAAGTTGATATTGGGGTAGTTGCGTATCTCGGCGGTCAGTAACCACTGATTATCCCCTTGCTGGTATTCGTTTGGATAACCGCGCACGCCAGTTTCATCCCCTAATCCTTTCGTTAGATCCAGATAAGTGTTCTGTGAAAGGCTAGCCCAAGCTTTGCCATAAGCCGTCCACTTAGGATGAATTTGATAGAAGTATTCGGCTTGAATATCAACCTTATAAGTATCTTTTTGAGTGGTGCCGATAGTGCTTGTTCCCCCCATTTCTAACAGCCACAGTTGATCGTTAAACTTATACCCGCCAGTGCTTTGCCAGTTAACGTGGTAGCCTAAGGGATTATTATCACCTATATCATTGGTTTCTATACCGAATTGCACATAGTGATGCCAACCTAAGTTAAAGTCTTCATTGTTGGTGATCAGGTGAACATTATTCAGTACGTGGAAATCATCTTCGATAAACTCGTAGGCGACCCAAGGGTACATAAAGTCCCTGTCTTGAGGCAGCATCGAATTGGGGTAGAGATCTGAATTGGCAAACTCATGTTTGTCTTGGGTAACACCGGTAATAAAGCGAGAAAGGTGCTGACTGTTTTTATTAATTAACCAGCCGTATTGCAGATTGAGATAGTCGACTGTGTGTGTGAACTCATTCACCTCTTGCCCATTTTGTCTGAGGGTATCTGTACGGTTATCGTCTAAAAACTCCGCCGAATACATGGTACTCGTATTGAGGGAATAGAAGGGCTTACTTACATAAACGTGTTTAGCTTGGCCGTCGCTATTGTCGTAGAACTCAGCGGCAACTGTGCCGTGCTCAATAATGCTGAGCGGAGCTTCGAAAGCAAATTTATAGCCATTCCGGGATTCATTAGATTGATATTTAAGTCGAGTGCGGATCCCCGTTCCAAGCAAGTTGTCTTCTTTGAGCCCGAAGGAGTAACGGGTGTCGCCACCTGAACTACTCAAACTCGCTGTCGGTAATAATGACCAATTATCCCAAGTCTCCACCACCACGGACTCAACGGATGGATCGACATCGGTTTGGGGATCTTTTTCTGCGATATAAATTTTCGCATCGCGAATATAAGGCATTGCCCGTAAAAGTCGTTGGGATTCGTCGAGATCTTTTTGTGTAACAGTATCATTTTCGCTGAAGGTTAAATTATCGAGAACCACATATTCTTTGGTATTGATATGCAGGGCGTTAGCCCAGCGGTGAATGAAAAAAGCATCGGGATCTGACTCATCAAAAATGGGGTTATTGACCACCACAATCTTGCTGACTTTTTGTTTTGTTTGATCTTGGTTTGCGGGATCGGCGAGCTTAGCCTCTTCTGCTTGGGCAATCCTGATTAGGTTGCCAACACAACAAGATAGGATGCATGCATACTGAAAAAATTTCTGCATAAAAGGCCACTCCCATGAAATCGACGACTGCAGCGAAAACAATTTCACGTTGCAATTCACAATTTAATAACACATGGAAAACGAGTGTTAGTCAAGGAAACATTTTAATAAGTTTCTTATTTTACTTAAGGTTAGCTTAAGATTATCTTGAGGTAGCGGCTGGGCGCGGGCTCCAGCCGGATTAGCGATTGTTACAGTGTACGCCTAGGTGGGACAGCGACGTTAGCAAAGATGAGCCCCGCAATTAGCGACATAAAAATCAAAAAGATTTGCGAGCCTATGTGCGACTGATTGAGCATGGTCTCACCTGAGATCAGTGCATTGAGTCCGATATAGGTTTTACTGCCGGGGACTAAGATCACTATTCCCTGCAACAGGGCGATGGAGGCTGGCGCCTTCATCCAGCGGGCGAAGAGGTTAGAATAAATTCCTACTGCCAAGGCACCAAAGAAGATCCCCACCGAATCACCAAAATAATGTCCGCCGAGCATGGCTGAGAAAAACGCCACTATCCCTGCCAATACGCCCCAAGGCGAATCTTGCATCCTTGCTTTGAAGATAAAAACCAGCGCCATAGATAGAATCGGAACCGCCGACCAAATTGCCCAGCGAGGTAAACCCTCAGGTTCAATATGAATCGCTTCGCCGAACATAGCCTTACCGATTGCCATGCCGAGCACTGCGCCAAAGTACAGCTTAAATAATTGCATGCTCGCATCCATGATGCGCGCCGTGCCAGAAATTAAATCCCGTGCGGCGAGTTCGGCTAAACCTAAGGTTAAGGCTAAGCCGGGAATAAAAATAATAATGGAGGAGAGGATCACTACTGGGATATTAATATTTGGATCGATACGCGCTATGCCACAGGCTGCGATGGCGCAAAGGATAGTGGCGAAGGGTTCGAGCACTTCGGCCATGCGGGCCGAGCGTTCGGCACGGTATACCAAGCCATAGACGAATAAGCCTAATAATCCTGACCAAAATACATCGTTCCAACCCGTGCCCATCAGCATAGCGAAAGCGGCGGCAGAAGTTCCAAAAGAAAAGCAAGTTAATACAGGGCCATAGGGATTGGGTTTATTGGCAATTTCTTCTAAGCGATCTAAGGCCTCGGCCAAAGTGCGTTTACCTGAGGTTAACTCATCGACCAATTCATCGGTGCGGGCGAGTGAGCCTAAATCGAGTTCACCGGGCTTAACTCGAGCGGCATGGTTATATTCTTGATCGGTATCATGTTGCAAAACGAAGGTCATCGACGTCGGAGAAATAAGGAAATAGCCTTCGATACCTAAGGTGCGAGCAACGGTTTGTAAGTGGGTTTCTAGACGATAAGCGGGTGTGCCAAACTTATGCAAGGCTTTGCCTAGCTTTATGATAAATCTGCGTTTTTCGATAAACTCGTCGTTATCCAATCGGGGTATTCACTGTATAAAAAGTTGTAGGGAATGACGCGCGCATATTAACCTATCTTGTCTATAAAAGGTTAATGGCTTTTAACCTTAATACAAATAAATTGCTGATTTTTTGCAGCTCGGGCTATAGTCAGCTTTTTGATAAGGGGAAATATGCATGTCTTTGATGGTAACGGGTCTTTACGCTAGCCTCACAGGGCTATTAATTGTCGCTTTAGCTTATCGAGTAGTGAAATTAAGGCGAGGTCAGAAAATCGGCCTAGGCGATGGTGGTAACAGCACCTTAGCTTTGGCTAATCGAGTACATGTTAACCTGATCGAAAATGCGCCTATCGTATTGATTTTAATGCTGGTGGCCGAAGCGGGTGGCTTGCCTGCATTTTATTTACACTGTTTTGGGACTGTGTGGATAGTGGCGCGCTTACTTCATGCTATTGGCTTAACTCAAGGCCAAGGTGGTTACCATTTTGGTCGTTTTTGGGGCGTATTGCTCACTTGGCTAGTGATTATCAGTTTGGCGCTGGTGAATTTGCTGCATTTTGCTCAAGGTTTAGGAAAGGGTCTCTAGGCTGGCAGGTTTGGGCGGTCAATTCCGCCCTAAGCCATATCCATAGCGGATTTAGGGGTATTACGCTTCTGGCTCAAATACCCCTGAAAATACCTCGATTGGTGTTTTTTTAATCGCATCTATCCTCCGTTCCCTGCTATACTCCGCGTCCCTAAATTGGCGTAACTTATTTTCGTGGCGCCTTTATTTGACATTACGTTTTCGGGTCACAATCCATGCAAGTTGAATCCACACTCTTTAGTCATCCCAAGTATTGGGCCACGGGCGACAGCACTGCGCCTTTCTTACCTATGTCTCGCAAGGAGATGGATAAGCTTGGTTGGGATAGCTGTGACATCATCATAGTCACAGGCGACGCTTATGTGGATCACCCAAGCTTTGGCATGGCAGTGATCGGCCGTATGTTAGAGGCCCAAGGTTACCGAGTCGGCATTATTTCCCAGCCCGATTGGTCGAGCAAAGACGCCTTTATGCAATTGGGTCGTCCAAACCTGTTTTTTGGCGTCACCGCCGGTAACATGGATTCGATGATTAACCGTTACACCGCCGACCGTCGTTTACGTTCTGACGATGCTTATACCGCGGGTGATATTGGTGGTAAGCGCCCAGATCGCGCCGTGACTGTGTACACCCAGCGCTGTAAAGAAGCCTTTAAAGATGTGCCTGTGATTATTGGTGGTATCGAAGCCAGTTTACGCCGTATCGCCCATTACGATTATTGGTCGGATAAAGTACGCCGCAGTGTGATTTTCGATGCCAAGGCCGACATTCTGATGTACGGCAATGCCGAGCGTCCTTTAGTCGAAGTGGCACGCCGCTTAGCTGCCGGTGAACCGATAAGCTCGTTGCACGATGTGCGCGGCACAGCCGTTATCCGTAAAGAGCCACTGCCCGAATGGCGCGGTATGGACTCGCGCAAGATTGACCAATTGCACAAGATAGAGCCGCTGCCGAATCCTTACGGCGCCGATGATGTGGGTTGTGCTAACTTGTCCGGCCCGTCGGATGTGAAAATTTTCGATAACGAAGCCCCTAAGCCTATTAGCGTTCAACCGCCTAAACCTAAGCCATGGGATAAAACCTATGTGCTGCTGCCAGCGTTTGAAAAAGTCTCTGAAGACAAATATTTATATGCCCATGCTTCACGGATTTTGCACCAAGAGCAAAACCCAGGTTGTGCCCGTGCGTTATTTCAACCCCATGGCGACCGCGCCGTTTGGGTGAATCCGCCTGCATGGCCGCTTAATACCGATGAGATGGATGCCGTATTCGATTTACCTTACCAGCGCATTCCTCATCCTATCTATGGCAAGGAAAAAATCCCTGCCTATGACATGATCAAGACGTCTATCAACATCATGCGTGGTTGCTTTGGTGGCTGCTCTTTCTGCTCGATTACCGAGCATGAAGGCCGAATCATTCAGAGTCGTTCACAAGAGTCGATTGTTAAAGAAATCAAAGATATTCAGGATAAAGTGCCCGGCTTTACTGGAGTGATTTCCGATTTAGGCGGCCCTACAGCCAACATGTACCGTTTAGGTTGTACCAGCGAAAAGGCTGAAAAAACCTGTAGGCGTTTATCCTGTGTGTTCCCATCAATTTGCGGCCACTTAGGCACAGATCATAAACATACTATCGACTTGTATCGCGCTGCGCGTGCCGTACCTGGCATCAAGAAAGTATTGATTGCCTCTGGCGTGCGTTACGACTTGGCGATCGAAGATCCGGCTTATGTTAAAGAGTTAGTGCAGCACCATGTGGGCGGCTACTTAAAAATCGCCCCTGAGCATACCGAAGAAGGTCCGCTCAGCAAGATGATGAAACCTGGCATGGGCGCCTACGATAAGTTTAAAGAATTGTTCGATAAGTTTTCTAAGGAAGCGGGCAAAGAGCAGTTCCTGATCCCTTACTTTATTTCGGCGCATCCAGGTACGACCGACGAAGACATGGTGAACTTAGCGTTGTGGTTGAAGGAACGTAAGTTTAAGCTCGATCAAGTACAGAATTTTTATCCGTCACCGATGGCGAATGCGACCACGATTTATCATACCGAGTTAAACTCGCTGAAAAACGTCAAGCACACCAGCGAAGTGGTATCTGTGCCGAAGAAAGGGCGCCAACGTCGCTTGCACAAAGCATTGCTCCGTTATCACGATCCTGCGGGTTGGCCATTAATCCGTGAAGGGTTAACCGCCATGGGGCGTGAAGACTTGATCGGTAATAGTCCGCATCAATTAGTGCCGCCAGAAGGTCGAAATGAGCGCGGACCTAAGTGGATGAAAGATGCCAACCAAGGCCAAAAAGCCTTTACTCGCTTCTCGGGCAATCAATTTGATGACCGCAAGGGCGATGGCAAATCTAAAGGTGCGGCGAAAGGCGGCGCGCAAGCTCAGGCTGGTGCTGAGTCAAAACCCGCCGCTAAAGGCGGAAAACCTGCAGCGAATGGCGCTAAGCCAGCGGGAGCTAAACCCAGTGGCTCTAAACCCAGTGGAGCCCATTCGAGCCGTCCGGGAGCGAAAGCGCCTTTCGGCCAGTCTGGTTTTAAGGCAGGAGGCTCTCAGGCTAAAGGCGGAAACCCATCAAAAACGGGTGGCAAATCTGCAGGCAAGCCCTCTCAGGGGCGCCAACAGGCTAAGTAACACTTTTCGACATCACAAATAATGTTTAAAGGCTGCTCCAGATATGGTTTGGAGTGGCCTAGCTAGCATGGTCATTCCGCTAAAATAGTCCTCAACTGGTATCGCTGGGCGAACTATTATAAGATCCCTGTCTGATGTTTATGTCTACTATTTGTTTATATTCGATATTTTAGCTATACATCTCACCCATATCCGCGGTTCGTTAACTAACATTAGATATTATGAATAAAAAGCGTAGACCCAGTCTTCAAGACGTTGCCGATCAAGTTGGGGTCACCAAAATGACGGTGAGTCGCTATTTAAAAAATCCAACAAGGGTGGCGCAAAGCACTCAAGAGAAGATTGCTGTCGCACTAGAAACCTTAGGTTATATTCCTAATCGCGCGCCGGAAATTTTAGCGCAAGCAACCAGTCGCGCTATTGGCGTGTTAGTGCCTTTGTTAACCAACCAAGTATTTGCTGAAGTGCTGCGCGGTATTGAGAATGTGACCGGCAAACGCGGTTATCAAACCATGCTGGCTCACTACGGGTATCAGGCCGAATTAGAAGAAGAGCGGGTTGCATCACTGCTCTCTTACAATATCGATGGCTTACTCTTGTCCGAAAGTTACCACACGCCGCGTACCGTGCGAATGATTGAAACGGCGGGCATTCCGGTCATCGAAATGATGGATAGCGTGTCGCCTTCGATTCAACAGTGTGTGGGTTTCGATAATACAGCGGCCGCATGCGAAATGGTTAAGGCCATGATTGCACAAGGCTATCGCCACATTGCCTACCTAGGCGCGCGCATGGATATTCGCACTCAGCTTAAGATGCGAGGCTACGAGTTAGCGATGCAGGAGGCTCAGCTTACACCTTTGGCGATGACCACAAATGAGGCCTCGTCGTTTTCCTTGGGGGCGTCGTTATTGCAACAAACATTAGCGAAATATCCCTATGTGGATAGCTTTTTTTGCACCAACGATGATTTGGCTGCGGGGGTGATATTTGAGTGTCAAAGACAAGGCATCAAGATCCCTGAACAAATTGGCGTTGCAGGGTTTCATGGCCATGATATTGGCCAATCTATGACGCCAAAATTGGCGAGCATTATTACGCCGAGAAAAGAGATTGGTCGAATTGCTGCCACTGAGCTATTAGACAGGCTAAATGGCAAAGAGATAGCAGAATCGGTTATCGACCTGGGCTATCGTATTGATTTAGGGGAAACACTGTAGACTTCCCCTTGTTCTTTCGCTTAACGACTTATGTTTGTCATCACAGGTTATCGTTAGAGAAACGCAGAGATGATGACTGCGACTATGCCGCCCGTCGTACCAATAATGGTCTCCATTACAGTCCAAGTTTGCAGTGTTTGTTTTTCTGACAATCCAAGAAAACGGTTAGCGAGCCAGAAACCTGAATCATTGACATGCGAGAGCACAATCGAACCACCGCCAATGGCAATCGTAATTGCCGCCAATTGAGCACCATCTAAGTTTAGTGGTTCAAGTATCGGGATGATAAGGCCGCAAGCCGTTAACATGGCCACGGTTGCCGACCCTTGGATCACGCGCACCGACGCCGACAAAATAAATGCCAGTATTACAATCGGTAATCCCGAACCTGCCAACATATTGCCTAATGCATCGCCGACCCCCGAGTCAATCAGCACTTGCTTGAACACGCCACCAGCACCGGTGACGAGAATAATGATCCCAGCAGGTTGTAACGCACTGCTACAGATTTCCATGATGCGCTCATTGGGAATATTGCGTCTAACGCCTAGCACATAGAATGCGATTAAACAGGCTAGCAAAATGGCGGTGAAGGGATGACCTATCAAGGCGAGCCAATTATGCAGATCGGATTTTTCATCAATAAAGCGTGACACCACTGTCTTTAAACCGATAAGCAGCAGTGGGAACACCACAATACTGATTGATAGCGCGAATGAGGGGATCGGTCCGCCTTCTCGTTCACCTTTTTCCTGCTGCTCGTGGGCAGGCAGCTCAACATGGACTTTTTGGGAGATGAGGCTGGCAAAGAGCGGGCCGCCTAGAATCATCGCCGGAATCGATGCCAATAAACCGAAGACTATCATGTAGCCAAAGTCGGCATTGAGCTGGGAAGCGACCAAAATAGGCCCTGGTGCAGGGATGAGAAATGCCTGACAAGTGGCAATACCCGCGAGCAGTGAAATACCAATTTTAACGACACTGCCGCCCCCTTTACGAACCACGGCAAAGGCGATGCCAATCAGCAGTACCACAGCAACATCGAAGAAGAGGGGGAGTGCACAGATAAAGCCTGTAAAGGTCATGGCCCAGTGAGCTTTGTCGTTACCAAATTTATTCAGCAGTGTATGGGCTATCTGATCTAGCGCGCCAGTCTCTTCCATTACCCGGCCAAACATGGCTCCCAAAGCGACCACTACCGCCACAAAGCCCAGTGTTCCCCCCATACCTTGTTGAATCGTATTGGTGATATCGGCTGGGTTCATGCCAGAGAAAAGGCCGGCAATGATCGACACCAGTATCAGTGATACTACTGCATGTAATCTCACTTTCATCACTAAGAACAGTAGCAGGGCAATTGAACCCAGTGCTGTCAGAATCAATGACATATCAGACATAAGAGGACTTTTCCTTGTTAGTTAAGTTGTCCACATTTTTGTAGGTTACCGGTAACATGTTACCCGTAATATGGTAGAGTGGGAAGTGACTAAATTCGAGAATTGGCATGAGGTTAACAAAGTGACTGAGAGAAAAAAAGGCAATAGCTATGTGTTCATGGGCGTCTCTAGTTGTGGCAAATCTTCGATTGGTGCCGCGGTCGCAAAGGCGTTAGAGACGAAATTTATTGATGGTGATGATCTGCATCCTAGAGCCAATATTATCAAGATGAAATCTGGCTCACCGCTCAACGATAGCGATCGCGCTCCTTGGCTTGAGCGTATCAACGACGCTGTGTATAGCATTGAGCAAAAGGGGGAGCAGGGGGTTATTGTCTGCTCTGCACTGCGGTGCCAGTATCGTGACTTAATCCGTCAGAACAACAGCAAGCTGGTGTTCATTCATCTATACGGAGATTTTGAATTAGTCAAAACACGCATGTTTGCCAGAAAAGCCCACTTCATGCCGATTGAGCTACTCAAGAGTCAGTTCGACACGCTGGAAATGCCCGCGACTGATGAAGCTGACGTTATCCAAGTGAGTATAGATGGCACTTTCGAAGAAGTCGTACAACGCTGTATTAATGCGATAAATGGCGAAGGGTAAGGTCAACGTTGGCCATTGAAGTCAAGCGCAAAGTCGTAATGCACATCGGCTTAAACCGCTCAATTTTTTAGAAAAAAAGCCACTCCAGAAACTAACTTGGAGTGGCGTAGAGATAATGGTAAGCCTGCGGTACCATCTAATGAGTGTTACGGCGAGCGTTTGTAGACGGAACGTGCGCCGCACCTCAGTCTCAAATAAGCTCACGCATATGAGCGATGACGCGAGCTGCCTATCTTGCTAAACATGATTTAACTCAACATATGATTAGAACTGTCACTAAAGACTTATACTCAAAATCGTCCTGCTTCATGCGATTAAGCAATGCCAAAGTAGAATGAGCGCTTTAGAAACCTTAGCTAACATCTCCTTTAGTCCTAAAAAAAGTAGTTGATCCCCACTGCGAAGCTGTTGTCTTCCTGTGCTTCGAGTGCAGGATCATCCATATCACTGAAATCTAGCTTCATCTCGGCAAACATCACAGTGTCGTTACTGTAGCGATAATGCAGTCCCAGCATGGCAAATTGGCGAGTCCATTTACCTTGGATAGGCGTAGTTGCATCTGTGTCTAAATCTAAATAACTGAGTACAACCATGGGCACAAAACCGTTGTCGAATTGATAGGCCGTCATCAACTCGGCACCAGTGGCGTCGTAGAGATCGCCGTTGACCAGTTCATTATTTTTACTTTTGTGAGCGTTAAAGCCCACATAGAGACCGTTGGCCTCACGTCCTTCGGCATAGTGATAGTAGTCACCATACATGGCACCAATGCCGACAATTTCATTGGTTTCATCGACTTGAGTGTTGCCTAAGTGGCCTTCAAAATCACCGCGGTTAAAACCTGCGAGTAGCTTAAATTTATCGGTTACCGCATAAGTGATACTGGCGCCGTAGCTGCTGTCAAAACTCAGTTCTGAGTTGGTCATCTCGCTACCATCATCGTTCTTTAGGCTGACATCACCATTGGTTTTGGCGGCATATTGCAGGGCGATTTGTACTGGGCCTAAATTATTACGGTAAATGAAGGCGGAATCGGCACGGCCTGTACCTGTGAGGCTGCCATCACCGAAGGTGTAAGCGCCAACGCTGTAACCTGCAAATACGTTCGGTAAATCTGTAGTGCCTGCGACATCGTAATAGGCGCCCCATTGTTTACCGAAACTCAGGTTGCCCCATGTATCATGTGACATGCCAACATAACCTAAGCGGTTATAGAGAAAATCATCGGTTTTTTCGGCGGCGAGTTTGCCCCCTTGCATCACTAGCCCATCGTCGCTGGAGACCATGTTGATCCCCCATTCTGTGGTAGCAAAAGCGGTCCAACCATTTTTCTCGCTGCGTTCGAAGCTGAATCTTAGGCGTGACGAGTCGTCGATAACTGAAGTATCGTGGCTGTCATTTAATGCTGCAAACCCTAACCAACCCGTTAAATTTAATGTGTTTTTTTCATCTTTATAGAGTTCAACCGCCTGACTGCTGGTGGCCGTTAATAGCATAGGTAACACTAAAGCGAGACAAGTCTTATTCATAAATCCCCCGATAATGAGCAAGTATTCTCCAGGGGATCATAGGTTTGGCCTATGATCCCTGAGTTATCGTTAGTCTTGATGTGGATGTTGGTATTAATCGTTTTCGATCATGCGTTAGCCGTATTTAGGCTGGACGTGTGTCGGCAACAGGCGCTTGGTTAGAGATCACGCCGAAAATTGTCCAACCGAAGAAGGTGGCTATGGCGCCAAGCATCACTGCGGTTTCGCCAGAGCTGTACAGAGCGTAGAAGCTATATAACGCACCGATTACGGCGATCACGTTGGCAACGCGGGCTTTATTGATGGGCACTTTTTGCTGTCTTTGCATTATGCCAAGCGCGGCCATAGATAAGATATAAGGCACAATGTTGGTGACGACGGCGAGGTTAACGAGTGCTTCGAACTGCTTACTCAGTGATGGGCTAATGGTCATCAGCGATAGTGCTGTTTGGATCGAGACGATAATAGTCATGCCCCAAATTGGCGCATCGGCTTTGCTGACTTTAGAGAAAATTTTCGGAAAAAATCCTTCATCGGCAGAGGCTTTAAACACTTGGGCAATAGTGAACTGCCAACCTAAGAGTGATCCAGTACAGGAGATAATGGCGCAGGCCATCACGATTTTACCAACTACTGGATTAAACATTTGTGCGAAGGCTAAGCCGAATGGCGCATTCGACATGGCAAGCTCGGCATTTGGCACAATACCGGCAATGACGTTAGTGGAAACGATATAAATCACTGCTGCACCTAAGGTACCGCCCATCACGGCGATAGGTACGTTTTTTTCTGGGTTATCGACGGCTTCTGAGTTTGCACAGGCCGATTCTAAACCGAGGAACGCCCACAAAGTCATAGCGATAGAACCGCCTAACGCTTTGAAGAATGGCATATCATGCGGGTTCCATGCGCCTTTATAGAGGTCGATGTCAAACCAGAACCAACCAATTAAAGATACGCCAATCACTGGCAGAATAATTCCCCACACAGTCACGCTACTGACGCGACCCGTGATGCGGGCACCACCGAAGTTAGCAATGGTTGCCAACCAAAGTACACCAATGGTCGCAAGACAAATTGCCATCGGGCTTAAGTTAACTTCCAGCAACACGGCAGCGTAACCCACGGCAGAGATGGCAATCGCGACGTTGGCGATTAACAGCGAGACGGCATAGGTGTAGTTGGCCATAAAGTTGCCAGAACGGCCGAAGGCATACTCGGCATAACCGCCCATACCACCGGATTTTTTACTGAACATACCGCACTTAGCAAAGGCGAAGGCGAGGGCCGTTGACCCTGCTGCTGTTACTAACCAAGATAAAATGGAGATAGTACCGACTTGAGCTAATTGGGTTGGCAGCATAATAATGCCCGAACCCATCATGTTGACTATGGTGATAATAGTTAATTGGACGACGCCAATTTTATTTTCTGATTTACTCATACTAATAACCTAATTTAGGTGACTTATTATAGGAGGCATGAATTTGACTGCAGAGTGGGGTTAATAAACTCTGCAGTCAGTCTTCATTATTTATTTAGTACATAGCCCATTGCTTGAATTTTGCCGTCTGCGGTATTTTCGAGATAAACACCTTGCAGTTCTGGTGAGAATCCAGGTAATAGGTTGATGCCTTCTTCAAGGGCAAGGAAATAACGCTGAACAGAACCGCCCCATATTTCACCTGGCACCATACATAACACGCCTGGTGGGTAAGGGAGTGCGCCTTCTGCTGCAATTCTTCCTTCAATTTGCGAGAGTGGGACTAATTCTACTTTGCCACGAATAAACTCTAGGTTTGCTTCCTGCGGGTCCATCACTTTTGTTGGGAAATGCGCTTTACGGAACATTTCTTTCTGCAGTTGTTTTACGTCATGGCTGACATAGAGATTGTGCATTTCTTGGCAGAGTTGACGGATAGAATAGTCTTTATAACGGGCTTTATTGGCGTTATAAACGTTAGGTAATACTTCAGATAATGGCGCATCTTCATCGACTAATTTCTCGAAACGAGATATTTGTGATACCAGATGTTGCATCTTGGCCATATCTTCAGCAGGTGTCATCAGGAATAAAATCGAATTCAAGTCGCACTTCTCTGGAATAATATTATTTTCCCGTAAGAAGTTAGCCAGAATAGTCGCTGGAATACCAAATTCGGTATATTTGCCAGTTTCAGCATCTATGCCCGGTGTTGTTAATAAGAACTTACAAGGGTCAACAAAGTATTGGCCTTTTTCATAACCTTCGAAGGAGTGCCATTTCTGACCAGGTTCGAATTCGAAGAAGCGTAAGTCATCGGCCATTTGTTCGGTTTCATAGTCTTGCCATAGGCGGCCGTCGATCATTGTTGGCACGAATGGTTTGATATATTTACACTTTTTGAGCAATAGCTTACGTGCTTCGATACCCGCTTTTACCGCTTCGCGCCACAGATAACGACCACTTGCGCCTTCATGCATTTTCGCGTTTACATCTAGCGCCGCAAATAAAGGATAGAAGGGACTGGTAGAGGCATGCATCATAAAGGCGTTGTTGAAGCGTTTATGGTTGCAATATCTATCTTGGCCTTTGATATGTTTATCTTTTTTATGGATTTGTGAGGTTTGTGAGAAACCCGCCTGCTGTTTATGCACCGACTGAGTCACGATAATGCCTGGATCTTCAGCAGTCAGTTCGAGCAAGAGTGGTGAGCAGTCATTCATCATAGGGATGAACTGTTCATAACCCACCCAAGCCGAGTCGAATAAGACGTAGTCACAAAGATGGCCAATTTTATCAATCACTTGTCGAGCATTGTAGATGGTGCCGTCATAGGTGCCGAGTTGGATTATCGCCAAGCGGAACGGGCGTTTTTCATCTGCTCTTTCTGGTGCGACTTCACGAATTTGCTCTCTTAAATAGGACTCTTGGAAACAGTGGGCATCAATGCCACCAATAAATCCGAAGGGATTACGTGCCGTTTCTAAATAAACAGGTGTAGCACCAGCTTGAATTAATGCGCCATGGTGGTTTGATTTGTGGTTATTGCGGTCGAATAACACGAGGTCGCCTTTCGCTAACAGCGCATTAGTCGCGACTTTATTTGATGACGAAGTGCCGTTAAGTACGAAATAGGTTTTATCGGCATTAAAAACTTTGGCAGCGTATTTCTGTGCTTCCAGTGGAGCGCCTTCATGGATCAGTAAATCACCCAGTTTCACGTCGGCATTACACATATCCGCGCGGAAAATTGTTTCGCCAAAAAAGTCGAAGAATTGGCGGCCCACAGGGTGTTTACGGAAGAATTGTCCACCTTGGTGACCAGGACAGGCAAAGGTAGAGTTACCCATTTCGACGTATTTTTTTAACGTACCGAAGAAAGGTGGCAATAGCGCTTGTTCATATTTACTTATTGCAGTCTCAACCTGTTTTCCGTAGAAGTCAGTGTTATCACCGCAGAGTTCAAATACCCCTGTAATCGATGAGCAAACATCATCAGGGAAGGTTTCTTCACAGCAAACTGAAACGAAAATGGGCAGTTTCAATCCGGTGTTTTTAATCTTTTCAACAATACCATTTCTAACATCATCAACAGAGACGACAGCCGCGCCCACATCGCAAAAATCTGTGGTTAATACATTGACAACTTCTCTGTCGATATCGAAACAAGATCTAACAGATAAGCTAGCGGCTACTTTTAATGATTTCATAGTTAATTTCCCTTTTACTTTATAAAAAATAGATACAAGTGTGCCTATACCTAATTAAAAACATTAATGGTATGAAAATTAGATATAGCTATTCCGTGCGCAGATTAAATGTGGTTATGCCAAAGTTACGAAATAAATATAAGTAGAAATATATTTATTGAGCGTATGAATAGCTTAGCCGCAGTAAAACTGCACTGATAAAAGAATGCTTTGATTAAGGTGTTAGATAATAAACCAAATGAAAACAGTACGATAAGTGTTTGCGCCTATTAGAGCAATAGCACTTTAGACCTGTTAATTGGCCTACTACCTACGCTAAGGTTAGCGGAGGAAGATAAAGGAGTGATCGAAATAGTCACGTTGACTAGGCATCATGATATGCCGTGTGCGCCTGATATGCGCCATAATTTTAGATTTCCTCTTCATATACGACTCCATTATGACTTAGAGAAAATGGTTAGGTTTTTATTACGTAATGAAGTTTATATGCGAGTTATAAATAAAATCATGACCTATGTCTTATTTTTAAATAATTAGCACGTCAATTTAACTTAATTTATCAATATTAAATGGAGTCAATCATGCTTAAGTATCTTTATCTAAATTATGAAAGTAAATATTGTCAGCATTATTTAAATAATATTATTTGCATAAAATATCTTATTTCAAATATCTAATCTTAATTTAAAGGCTGCTGTAATCATCATTCCGATTTATACCGCATTCCATATTTGCATTGTTATGCAGATATTTTCGTTACAAAATCATCTTCCTGCTTGAAAAATGCAAAAATGATAACTTTTTTCTCACATTTGAGCATTTGGGGCAGAAAGTTGTCGTTTTAGGGCAGATGTTATTTTTTTGATTGACGTAAAGTGAGTCAGGTCGAACATGAATAGGAGATAGACATGAATAAAGGGTGGTTAGGGGCGAGTTTAGTGCTTGGGTTATTCGTTGGACAAGCAAGTGCTATGACATTAACGAGCAAAGATATGAGCGAGGGCAATAAACTGACATCGCAATTAGTGTTTAATGGCTTTGGTTGCCAAGGGGAAAATATTTCGCCGCAACTGACTTGGACTGAGGTGCCCACAGGAACTAAAGCATTTGCAGTGACAGCTTATGATCCTGATGCGCCAACGGGCAGCGGTTGGTGGCACTGGGCCGTATATAACTTATCCGTAGCGCAAACTTCGCTCGCACAAGGTGCGGGCTCGCATGTTGATGCTCTGCCCAAAGGCGCCATTGCCTTGAAGAACGATTTTGGTACTACAAATTTTGGTGGCGCATGCCCGCCCCAAGGTCATGGCGTTCACAGGTATGAATTTACTGTGTGGGCATTACCCAGTGCTTTAGAATTGCCAAAGGATGCTAGCCCTGCCTTATTGGGCTTTATGCTCAGGGCACAAGCGCTCGGCAACGCCAAGTTGACTGCGGTATATAATCGATAATCCATTGATAATTAGGCTGGTGTCATGATCCGTATGTTTGAATATGATTCGAAGCAGGCACAATCTTTATCTCAAGTCCCTGTACATCAGCCGTCGATTATTCGGGTTATCTATGGTGAAAAGTCTCTGCTCTGGCAAGATGAATCTGTTTTAGTAGGCCAAGGGCAGTTACTGTTAATTCCTGCTGGTTCGCATATTAGCTTTGTTAATCGACCTTTTCTTGGGCGTTATCGGGCGGTGCAGTTATTACTCCCCCACGATTTACCCCAAGGTATTTTATCAAGTGCTACCGATTGGCGTGACCCTATGCCAGTCCAAAACATATCACGCGCTGTGGACTTAGCTTGGAATGCGCTATTACAGAGTTTGACCTTGTCTCTGGCCGATCCTGTTCAACTACATTATTTGGCCGCGTTACTGTTAAGTTTGCCGGATAAACGCAGTGTGAACTGGTTGTATGGACACACCCAACGCAGCGTGACTCAAGCGGCCTTGGCCTTGATGAGTATGAGTCCTGCGGCGTCATGGCAGCAGGAGGATATTGCCGACAAGTTACACATGAGCACGGCAAGCCTTAGGCGTAAATTGGCCTTAGAAGACACCAGTTTTAGGCAGTTACTGGCAGAAGTGCGGCTTTGTCATGGTTTAGCCATGTTGCAGAATTCGAGCGAGCCAGTATTGCAAGTGGCTTTGGCCTGTGGTTATCAATCTGCGGAAAAGTTTTCCTTACGTTTTAAGCAACAATTTGGCCTGACCCCTGCGGCTTATCGTCGTACACTGTGAAGTGGCATGGGTATATACCCAAACAACTTTAGGGTACTGGAGAGATATGATGGCGGATGAGCAATTTACTGACAGCGGATTTTGGAACAAGATCAAACTCTTTAGCCGTCAAGCAGGTAGAGAGGTCATCGAGCGGGCACTATGGCTTTATTATGCAGCGCAACAACCCAATACGCCTAAGTGGGCTAAGTCAGTCATCTACGGCGCTTTAGCGTATTTTGTTTTGCCTTTAGATGCGATTCCCGATCTGACTCCTTTAGTTGGCTTTACCGATGATTTAGGTGCTCTTGCCGCTGCCCTGACTATGGTGACCTTATATATCGATGATGAAGTGAAATCCCTTGCGGCGGATAAACTCGCACTGTGGTTTGGAGATAAGCCGACCGAACCTAAGACTTAAGCCTATTGCGAACGCAATCGCCTAAGTGATGCAAAATTGTGCTAAAAATATGATTTCATTAGGAGTCGTTGATTTGGTTTTGACTGAGATTTTCTGGGGTAAAAATATTTTTTTGCAAATGTTTCACTATTGCTTGATTGCGCTATATGCTAGCGCTGTTTTGTAAACCCCTTGTGTTTGTTTAGGCAGATAAATGAAAAATATTATGGTAGTGATCCTATGGCTTTTAGGTGTCTCTGCCGCTACCCCCGCGTTTGCCGATGAGGCCTCTCCGGAACAACTCGCCCGTCTTTACCTCGATTTTATGGCACAGAATAGTCACCAGAGCGAAGCTTTGTGGCCCAGTTTTCGCCTTGAAGATAAAGTACACCTTTTTAGTTATGCTGGTAATGTCTGGCTTCGACAGCCTGGTGGCGAAATAATTCAAGATAACAGTGTGTTAGAGTCGGTCAATCTGCACTCTGGTCTATCGGTGAGTTTCGGCTTTCCACAATATAATGGCCAGCCAGGCGTATTGATCCAGCTCGAAGTGCCGAACATCCAATTTACTCGCGACACTAAGCCAACGGATTTAGCTTTTTTAATCTGGGCGAGCAATGGCTTGCATGAAGCCTTCCATTTTTATGCCCAATCCGAATGGCGAGTATTGGAAGACGGTAAGCGTTATGAGGGCGAAGTCTTTCCGCTCAACTTCGATGCTCGCTATTATCGTTTACAGTTATTTGATGCCTTAATGGCGGCGCTGGCACAACCCGAGCAACAGTCATTATACCTTAGCTATGCAGCCTATTGGTTGCAGCAATGGCGCCAAATTGCGCCGAATGAAGATCGAGTCGGTTACATCAATGATCTTGTTGAAGGCAGCGCTAAGTATGTGGAATTGGCCGCTGGTGCGCGTGTGTTGAGTCAAAATCAAACTTTACTTGGTTATCAGCAAATACTGACAAAATATGTGTATGACTATTATCAACAGCAGAAGATGTGGGTTGGTTGGACGGCTGAGGCGGCAAATATTGGCGCTCTGGCGGGCATATTGTTGGATAGCACTCAAGACCCTTATGTGTGGAAAGAGTCGGTCATGTCGGGTATGTTACCTGTGGATTTACTACTGAACCGCGTAAAGCCTGTATCCCCGCTAGACAAGAAAGACGCTAAACAAAAGAAACAGCTGCAGGAGATGCTAGCGTATTACCCTGCCACTCAAGCAAAATTGTCTCAGTTGTTGTTGAATGTGCAGGATCCAAAAGTGCCGTTATTGGTTATGCCGAGCGTGAGCGATAGCAGCAGTTTTATCGATGTGGGTGACGTACGTTCTGGCTTTTATGTGGTGCCCTATCAAGAGGAAATGACTCAAGCTTATTTAGGGATGAGTGCGCAATTTAGTAACTTGTCAGTGAGTGGCAGTCCATTACTCGATGTTCCGGTACAAAATTTTTGTGAGGGCATTGAGGCGGCAACTCTGTTACCTTTAGCATTCCCCTTTCAGCGTGAGGGTCAGTATCTGGTATTCAACGAAGCGGAAGTCCATGGAACTATTAGGGTTTCTGCGAGTGTTGTTGATGGAAGAACCCTCTACTGTGCGATGAATTAATAATGAGAAAAAATCAGCTCGAATTTACCTATATGCGTGGCATTGCGATTATCTTTATCGTGCTTGGCCACAGTATTTACAACTCTGGTGAAGGTTTCCCGCTGTTGCTGGAAAATCTATTGCGTGGTGGCACGGCGTTATTTGTGTTTATCTCGGGATACTTTTTCCACCGCATTTTTTATAAGGATTTCGACTACAGCAAGTTTATGAAGAACAAAGTACAAAACGTACTTTATCCTTTTTTAGTTGTGTCATTGATTGGTCTATTTTGTTTGTGTTTGCGCTGGATATTTATGGAGCATCAGCCGCTCGATAATGTCTTGCTGAGTATTTTTTATACTGTGCGTAACGGTTATATTCTGTATCCGCACTGGTACATTCCCTTCATCATGGCGGTGTTTTTATTCTCGCCGATTTTTTTATGGTTTATCCGTTGCTCGCAGCAGATGCGTTGGACACTATTTGTACTGAGCTGTGTGGTAGCAATCCTATTGCATAGACCTATAGGTAACGTCAATTTCATCCACTCAGTCGTGTATTTTGTACCTTTCTATTTGATTGGTATTTTATATTCGCAAGATGAACATATTGTGACGCGCTTTGGCTCTATTTTTACCGCACTAGCGATGATTTTTTTAGTGGTGAGCTTAGTCGAACAAACTTACATAGTGCAGCATATTGGTAACTATCATAAGGCACCGTTTGAGTATAACGGTATCGATTGGCAGTTTATTCAGAAACTTTGTTTATGTGTATTAGTACTGAATTTCTGTGAATGGTTGTCGGGACGAAGTCGTTTGCCTTGGTTAGTCGAAGTCGCCGAGATGAGTTTTGCAATTTTCTTTATTCATCCACTCTTCGATATGCTATTTAACACAGCTGCAACCGTAATGCGTTTCCGCTTCCCACCAGATTCTGCTGTGACTAGCGTGCTCTTTTCCGCTGGGATTTTCATTTTCATGATGGTAGGCAGTATTATGACGGCTCGCTTTATCAAAAAGCGTCTGGGTAATCGATCGCGTACTTATATCGGCTGGTAATCACTTTGGTTTATCATCACTAACACTAGGTGAAATTCAGTTTGAATTTATTTCCTAGTGTTAGGGTGTTTTCCATCTAAAAAAGTGGAGAACATAATGAATCCCAACATTACCCTACCGAGCCTCGGGCTCATCAGTTTGTCTTTTATCGCGTTGCCATCCATCGCCGCTCAAGTTGAGTCGCTATCCACCAAGACGCAGAATACTTTTTTCGCACAAATCGCGGCCCATTGTGGCCAAGCCTTTGCGGGAAAAGTGGTATCGGGTGACACGGCTGATTCGGCCTTTAGCGGCAAGTCGTTAATTATGCACGTGCGTGAATGTAGCGACACTGAGCTCAAGATCCCGTTCCATGTGGGTGATAACCACTCGCGTACTTGGGTGCTGACTAAAACCCAGCAAGGGCTTAAGTTGAAGCACGACCATCGCCATCAGGATGGAAGTGAAGATGCTGTGACCATGTATGGCGGCGACACTATGAATGATGGGACAGTACAGAAACAGTCATTTCCCATTGATAGGGAATCTATCGATAACTTCGTCAAGAATGGACTCACTCAGTCGATTACCAATGTGTGGCACATGGAAATTACGCCAACAACGTTTAGTTATCAACTCACGCGCGAAAACCGCGATTTCAAAGTCGATTTTGATCTTACCCAGCCAGTAGCATTACCGCCCAAACCTTGGGGACACGACTAGTGTTGTTATCAAGCTAGCTCAAAATTGTGTTCATCACCTGCTTATGTTGCCCGTTTATGTGGATAACGACACTACACGGGCTCAGCCTTGCATTAAACTCAGTCAACTCATTGTTTCCTAAGCAGATTCAGTGAGCAGAACTTTTATGGCTGTTTAAATATTGGACGATATGCTGGGTTTCAGGCATAAATAGCACTATAAGCTTGTTCAGAGCCTTTATCATGGTGTAAGTCTCTCCCACCTGAGCGTTATCATTTCGCATCCTCAGCGTACCACCTCGCAGATACTTTATCCTGTACATGGCGTCTTCATCAATCCAGAAGGTGGGTGAATACTTTTAGTGTTTAATCTATATTTCTTTTTGATTTACTCGGGTTGATAGCTCTGAAGCGCTTTCTTTGCGTTCGCTATATCGGTTCGTGAGGAAATCAACATTGCCCCTCAGGAGTAAAGTGAATTTCATCAATTCCTCCATAACATCAACTACGCGATCGTAGTAAGGCGAAGGTTTCATTCGGCCTGCCTCGTCAAACTCTAACCAAGCTTTTGCGATTGAAGACTGGTTGGGTATGGTGAACATGCGCATCCATCGTCCCAATATACGCATTTGGTTTAGTGTGTTGAAGGACTGTGAACCACCACTCACCTGCATTATTGCTAATGTCTTACCTTGTGAAGGCCGGACAGCACCTTCAGCCAAAGGGATCCAATCGATTTGGGCTTTCATAATACTGGTCATCGCACCGTGGCGTTCTGGTGAACACCACACCATACCTTCGCACCAACGTACCATTTCTCTTAGTTCCATGACTTTGGGATGACTGTCAGGCGCATCATCAGGAAGTGGAAGTCCAGAAGGGTTAAAAATACGCACCTCTGCGCCCATGTGTGTTAATAGTCGAGCGGCTTCTTCCGTCGTCAGTCGGCTATAGGAGCGTTCTCGTACTGAGCCATAAAGCATCAGTATTCTAGGCGGATGGGTTAGAGGAGTTAGATTAAAACAGTCCATATCCATGTTATTAACCATTAATTCTTGTTTGAGTGCTGGCATATCGTGGTTTAGTGGTTTCATGTGCGAACTCTTTGTCCCTGTTCATTAATGATGATTTCGCCATCTTCTTTGGTGAAAGGGCCTTGTTGTGCTTTGGTCAAAATATCAAGCACTGTCTCAGACGGGCGACAGAGTTTTGTGCCTCGCGGCGTAACGACGATAGGACGGTTAATTAAAATGGGATAAGTCAGCATAAAGTTAACCAGTTCTTCATCAGTAAATGTGTCTTCAGAAAGTCCTAGTCGTTCAAATGGTTCAACATTGTTGCGTAACAATGAACGCACAGAGATTTTCATCTCATTAATTAACTTAAGTAATTCATCGCGGGAGGGCGGCGTTTCTAAGTAGTGGATGATTTGGGGTTCGACTCCACTATTACGGATCAATGCTAAAGTGTTGCGCGATGTGCCACAGGCTGGATTGTGGTAAATCTTAATGCTGTCATCAATCATATTAGTCATAACATGTCTCTGATAAATAATCGCTTATAAATTTATCCATAGGCACTAAACAGATGCTCTAGTGCCCATGGACGAAGATTAGAAGGAGAGGCGCAGCGTCAGTGCCGCTAGGGTGACAAATAGCACCGGTAGCGTCATCACAATGCCGACGCGGAAATAATAACCCCAGGTAATATTAATATTTTTCTGCGCCAGTACATGCAGCCATAGCAGGGTTGCTAAACTGCCGATGGGGGTGATTTTAGGACCTAAATCGCTACCAATCACGTTAGCGTAAATCATGGCCTCTTTAATCACGCCAGTTGCATTGCTACCGTCTATCGACAGGGCGCCAATTAACACCGTTGGCATGTTGTTCATGATGGACGATAAAAAGGCGACCAAGAAGCCTGTGCCCATAGTGGCAGCCCAAAGCCCTTGTTCAGCCAAACTATTTAATACGCTTGATAGGTAATCGGTTAAGCCTGCGTTGCGAAGACCATAAACAACCAAATACATGCCGAGTGAAAAGATCACTATCTGCCATGGCGCGCCGCGCAGTACCTTAGTGGTATCTATGGCATGGCCTTTTTTCGCGACAATAAACAGGATCAGGGCACCCACGGCAGCGACTAAACTCACGGGCACACCGAGGGGTTCTAAGCCAAAAAAGCCCACCAAGAGTAAGACTAATACGCCCCAACCGGTTTTAAAGGTTTGAGGGTCGCGAATGGCGGCCTTAGGCTCGCGCAGTTTTTGCAAGTCGTAGGTCGTGGGAATATCTTTGCGGAAAAACAGATGCAGCATGACTAAGGTGGCGATAATAGCGGCAATATCGACAGGCACCATCACAGCGGTATATTCGTTAAAGCCTATGTTGAAGAAGTCCGCGGAAACGATATTCACTAAGTTAGAGACAATTAACGGCAAACTCGCGGTATCGGCAATAAAACCCGCCGCCATCACAAAGGCTAAGGTCGCTCCGGCGCTAAAGCCAAGAGCCAGTAACATAGCAATCACTATGGGGGTGAGGATCAGCGCCGCGCCATCATTGGCGAATAAGGCGGCAACAGTCGCGCCGAGTAACACTATGTAAGTAAAGAGTAAACGCCCACGACCTTTGCCCCAACGGGCCACATGCAGCGCGGCCCATTCGAAAAATCCCGACTCATCCAATAATAAACTGATGATGATCACGGCAATAAAGGTGGCGGTCGCATTCCAGACAATATTCCATACCACAGGAATATCCCCTAAGTGCACCACACCCAGTAGTAGGGCCAATACGGCGCCCAAGGTAGCACTCCAACCTATGCCTAACCCCTTAGGTTGCCAAATTACTAACACTATGGTGAGAACAAAAATTGCCCCTGCTAACCACATACAAGCTCCTCAAAGAGTAGAGATTGTCTACCCGTAACCATAAAATAATGCCCTCACCTAACGATATTGTCGGTGGGTTTGAATGATTTTTTACATGTGAATTTTCTTATATATCTTAGTGTTGAACACTATACTCAAACACCATTTTGACTAATGCGTAAAACTTAAGGTGATCTTATATACGGATATTTACATATATGAAAATTCGTATATATTGTACAAGGTCTTTCCAAAAGATCCATAGCCATGAAAAACGAGTGTTGTTCCTTACCGCTCACAGCTTGCTGTTTGAATGAGCCTTTAGGAAAGTTAACAAAAGGATCAAAATGTTTGTACTAGTTCAGTCTAAGGGCATCAATGATTAATCCAACCCAGTTTTTTAAATGTTTAGCCGATGAAACCCGCTTGCGTTGCATGATGTTGATACAGCAAGAGGGGGAGCTCTGTGTCTGTGAATTGACCGAGGCATTGCAAGAGACCCAGCCTAAGATTTCGCGACATTTGGCCCAATTACGTAAATGCGGTTTATTAGTTGATCGCCGTCAGGGGCAATGGATTTTCTATCGTATCAATAATGACTTACCCAAATGGAGTCAGTTAGTGCTGAGTGAAGTTACCAACCAAAACACTGTATTCCTTGAAGAAAATATGCGTAATTTGTGCAAGATGGGCGGGCGTCCTGACCGTGCTAAAGCTTGCTGCTAGAAGACTAGCAGCAAAAATTTAACCTCAAATATACGTTTTTTCATATGTTTACGTGTCTAAAGTTTTGCTTAATATTAAGGTGGCGTAACAATGCTGCAAATATTTTCAGATTTAGCGGGCTGGTTAACTTTTGATTTGATGGGTTTAGAGCCCAATACTAAGCTCGCCGACGCCATCCATTTTTTTATTGAAGATACCACTAAGATTTTTGCGCTCCTGTTGCTGATGATTTATGGCATCGCTTTGATGCGGGCTTCGCTCAATGTTGAGCGTGTTCGGGATTACTTGGCGGGTAAAAATCGTTTTGTCGGTTACTTTATGGGATCGGGTTTTGGCGCTGTTACCCCATTCTGCTCATGTTCGAGCATTCCTGTTTTTTTAGGTTTCACTTCCGCGGGGATCCCTGTTGGGATCACTATGGCATTTCTGATCACTTCGCCGTTAATTAATGAAGTCGCCGTTCTGTTGCTTGTGAGTCTGCTGGGCTGGAAGTTTACTGTGATATACGTGCTAGTCGGCATGTCAGTGGGTATGTTGGCGGGGGCATTTTTGGACACGATTCGCGCTGAGCGTTGGCTGCAGTCCTTTGCCGCCAAAGCACTCGAACAAGGTAAGGCGCAAGCAAGTCACGATAATAACGAGGGTATGACATCAATATCCATGACGTTAACGGAACGGCATGAATTTGCGAAAGGCGAGACCCTAGAGATTTTTGGCCGAGTGTGGAAATGGGTCATTATTGGGGTTGGGCTTGGCGCCGCACTCCATGGATTTGTGCCTGACGGTTGGATCGAAGCCCACTTAGGCGATGGTCAATGGTGGTCGGTTCCTGCGGCGGTATTGATTGGTATTCCTCTGTATTCCAATGCGACTGGGGTTATTCCTATCATGGAGAGCCTTATCACTAATGGCTTGCCCGTAGGGACGACATTGGCATTTTGTATGTCTACGGTTGCCGCCAGTTTTCCCGAGTTCATTTTGCTCAAGCAGGTGATGCAATGGCGTTTGCTGGCCATCGTTTTTGCTATTTTATTGATTTCATTCACCTTAATCGGTTGGATCTTTAACGCTATAGGTCCCATTCCGTGAGAATTATAAAAATGTTAAATATCAAAGTATTAGGTAGTGGATGCGCTAAATACACTAAAACCGCTGAGATTATTACCGCCATTGCCAACTAGAAGGGCATTAGCGCGGCTATATCGAACAGATAACGCTTTAATCTTAAAAAAATAATATAAAACACCTAATATCAAACTGAGTGTGAAGGATGCAGGTATGACAATCAAAATCGGGATAAATGGCTTTGGCCGTATGGGACGTTTAGCATTACGCGCCGCTTGGGGCTGGGAAGAGGTTGAGTTTGTGCAGATTAATGATCCCGCAGGGGATGCGGCGACCTTAGCCCATTTGCTGACATTCGACTCTGTGCATGGTCGCTGGCAGTACGAAGCCAATGCCGATGGTGATGACATCATTATCGATGGCAAGCGTATTTGCTGTACACGCAATAAAACCATCGGGGAAACCGATTGGTCCGGTTGTGATGTTGTGATTGAAGCCTCGGGTAAGATGAAAACCAAAGAAGTGCTGCAAGCTTATTTAGATCAAGGCGTTAAACGCGTTGTGGTCACAGCGCCCGTTAAAGAAGAGGGCGTGTTAAACGTTGTCATGGGGGTGAATCATCAACTCTATGACAAAGCCATTCATCCGATTGTGACTGCGGCCTCCTGTACCACTAACTGTTTGGCGCCAATCGTCAAAGTGATCCACGAAAACCTCGGTATAGTGCATGGTTCCATGACAACCATTCATGATATTACCAACACTCAAACAATTTTAGATGCGCCGCATAAAGACCTCCGCCGTGCACGGGCCTGTGGTTTAAGCCTAATCCCTACGACAACAGGCTCAGCGACGGCAATTACCCATATTTTCCCTGAACTCAAAGGTAAGCTTAACGGCCATGCGGTGCGGGTGCCATTAGCGAATGCCTCATTAACCGATTGCGTGTTTGAGGTGAGTCGCAAAACGACCGAAGCTGAAGTCAATCGCCTGTTAAAAGAAGCGGCAGACGGACCGCTAAAAGGCATTTTAGGTTATGAGGAACGTCCATTAGTCTCGGTCGATTATAAAACCGATCCGCGTTCGAGCATTATCGATGCGTTATCGACCATGATTATCAATGGCACTCAGGTCAAACTCTACGCTTGGTATGACAACGAGTGGGGCTATGCCAATCGCACCGTCGAACTGGCCCGCATGGTCGGTCTGATGGATAAGGCATAAGCTTTATGGGTAAGCTGACTGGTTTTTTGTCTAACATATCACCCGAGATCCGCCAGTATTTGGTGGTCACAGGCAACTATTGGGCATTCACGCTCACCGATGGCACATTACGTATGTTAGTGGTGCTCCATTTTCATGGCTTAGGTTATAGCCCACTGCAAATTGCCATGCTATTCCTCTTCTATGAAATCTTTGGGGTGGTAACGAACTTAGTCGGCGGCTGGCTCGGGGCGCGTTTAGGCTTAAATAAGACCATGAATGTGGGCCTATTTATGCAGATTGTTGCCCTTAGCATGCTGCTTGTGCCTAGCGGTATGCTGACGGTTGCTTGGGTGATGGCGGCGCAGGCCTTGTCGGGTATCGCTAAAGATCTCAATAAAATGAGTGCAAAAAGCAGTATCAAGTTGTTGGTGCCCAATGATGCTCAGGGTGAGCTGTATAAGTGGGTTGCCATGCTCACTGGATCCAAAAATGCGCTAAAGGGCGCGGGGTTCTTCTTGGGCGGCGCCTTGCTGACCCTGTTTGGATTCCAGCTGGCCGTGTTAGGCATGGCGATTGGCCTATTGCTGGTGTGGATTTTTAGTCTGTTAAGTTTGCAGCGCGATTTAGGTAAAGCCAAAAACAAACCTAAGTTCACGGAAATTTTCTCTAAGAGTCCGGCGGTAAACACGCTTTCTGCCGCACGCATGTTTTTGTTTGGTGCGCGGGATGTGTGGTTTGTGGTGGCTTTACCCGTTTATTTGGCCTCAACCTTTGGTTGGGATCATTGGTATGTCGGCGGTTTTCTCGCACTCTGGGTGATAGGTTATGGCATAGTGCAAGGCTTTGCGCCTCGATTGACGGGGACAAAGTCGGCGGGCAAAAACAAGGTTCCCGATGGACGTAGCGCCTTAGGTTGGGCGGCGATATTGAGCATAGTGCCAGCAGGCATTGCGCTGGCGATAAGTTATGACTTTCATGCCGAGAATATACTGATTTGGGGATTGATGCTGTTTGGCGCCTTATTCGCGATCAACTCTTCATTACACAGCTATCTTATCGTCAGTTATGCGGATGAAGATGGCGTATCGTTAGATGTGGGTTTTTACTACATGGCGAATGCTATGGGACGCTTGATCGGCACTGTGTTGTCTGGCTGGGTGTATCAAGTGTATGGCATGGCGGCTTGTCTGTGGATATCGGCGGCATTTATTGCGTTAGCGGCGCTTATCTCAATCAAACTGCCTCGGCATAAAGCGATATCAGATGGTGCTTAATACTTACCTAAGCTATCCCTGAGTTGTTGCGGTTGTTTTTATTCAATGCCGACCAAAGTATGTTGGGTATTTTAATCACTCTGATGTTAACTGAAGTTTTTTGATTTTGAGCAAACAACTCTCTATACTCCGGCCTGTTTTATACACGTCATTATGTCGCTATTCTCAATAGCACAACTATTTTTAATGCAGTCAAATTTGAGTTGGCTCATATAAGTGAGGTTATTTTTCGGTGATGATCATTAAGCCGCATTAGTTTAATCCTTCCTTCTTGGATCGTTAAGATCCGTCCTTAGTAGCTACCGACTCGGTAGTTGTTTTGCAGTACCCCATAATCCCAATTGCATTTCGTCACCTTGACGCATAAGTACCTTATTGGCTATGCGCTGACATTTGAGTCAAGTGTTGATATTAGCTATTGGAAGATATGATTAAATTTCAATCAGAGTGAGTGACATGATACAAACCATGGAAAAAGAGTGGTTCTCCAACATACGCGGAGATCTGTTAGCCGGTATTGTGGTTGCACTGGCGTTAGTCCCTGAGGCGATTGCCTTTTCTATTATTGCAGGCGTCGATCCTAAGGTCGGCCTGTATGCTTCATTCTGTATCGCAGTGGTCATCGCGTTTACAGGTGGCCGTCCTGGTATGATCTCTGCCGCAACGGGCGCTATGGCGTTGTTGATGGTGACCTTAGTGAAGGAACACGGCCTCGAGTATCTACTCGCTGCGACCTTATTAACCGGTGTACTGCAAATTGCCGCGGGTTACTTAAAGCTAGGAAGCTTGATGCGTTTCGTCTCCCGCTCTGTGGTGACGGGCTTTGTGAATGCGTTGGCGATTTTGATCTTTATGGCCCAGTTGCCCGAACTGACCAATGTGACTTGGCACGTATATGCGATGACGGTAGCTGGCCTCGGTATCATTTACCGATTCCCACTCATCCCTGTGATTGGTAAATCCGTACCTTCGCCTCTCGTGTGTATTGTCGGATTAACACTTTTTGCGGTTTATATGGGGTTAGATATTCGTACTGTCGGCGACATGGGACAACTGCCTGATACTTTGCCTATTTTCCTCTGGCCTGAAGTGCCATTGACCCTTGAAACTCTGATGATCATCTTCCCTTATTCGGCCGGCCTTGCCGTGGTGGGTTTGCTGGAATCTATGATGACCGCCACCATAGTTGATGACTTAACCGATACCCAAAGCGATAAGAATCGCGAGTGTAAGGGCCAAGGTATTGCCAATATCGGCGCGGGTTTAATGGGCGGTATGGCCGGTTGCGCTATGATTGGTCAGTCGATCATCAACGTTAAATCGGGTGGCCGCGGACGGTTATCGACTTTTTCAGCGGGGGTATTTCTACTCATATTGATTGTATTCCTCGGCGAATGGTTAAAGCTCATCCCTATGGCGGCACTGGTTGCCGTGATGATCATGGTGTCTATCGGTACTTTCTCTTGGGATTCAATTCGTAATCTTAAGCATCATCCAATATCAACCAACCTTGTGATGGTGGCGACCGTTGCTGTGGTGGTCGCTACCCATAACTTAGCTATGGGAGTATTTGTGGGGGTATTACTCGCGTCTCTGTTCTTTGCTAATAAAGTGGGCCGTTTTATGGTGGTTAAGAGTGTAACGGCTGCTGCCGACGCAGGTCGCCATTATCAAGTTATTGGGCAAGTCTTTTTTGCCTCGGCAGATAAGTTCAGTAATTCATTTGATTTTAGGGAAGTGGTTGATAAGGTGACTATCGACTTATCTCAAGCGCATTTTTGGGATATTACTGCGGTATCGGCCCTAGACAAGGTGGTGATTAAATTCCGTCGCGAGGGAACTGAAGTGGAGTTAATTGGCCTTAACCAAGCCAGTGCAACCATAGTCGATAAATTTGGGGTGCACGATAAGCCTGAAGACGTTGAAAACATGATGTCTGGTCACTAAGCCCTTAGCAACACAGGAAAAGGAAAATAACGATGACAAATGTGATTGCCTGTATCGACGGTTCAAAAGTGACACTCGCCGTATGTGACGCCAGTAGCTGGGCCGCTCAGCAACTGGATACCTCAGTAACTCTATTGCATGTATTGGATAAGTCAGCCTATCCAATAGAGTCAAATCTGTCAGGAAATATTGGCCTAGGTACACGGGAGCACTTGCTCAATGAAATGGTTGAGCTCGAAGCGCGCCGAGGCAAGCTGGCACTCGAGCAGGGTAAGTATATGTTGCAAGATGCGCAAACGCGCATCGTGGAGGCACAACCCGCAGTCGTGGTTGAAACCTTGCAGCGTCACGGCGATTTAGTCGAAACTCTGTTAGAGCAAGAATCCCATGCCAGACTGGTGGTGATGGGCCGTCAAGGGGAGCAGCATCAAGATCAGACGCAGGCCATTGGCAGCCATTTAGAAAACGTCATTCGCACGCTTAAGCAGCCTATTTTAGTGGTGATGGACGAGTTTACTGCACCGACTCGATTTATGATCGCCTATGATAGCAGTGTGACCGCAAGAAAAGCTCTCGATCGAGTTGTAAGCAGTCCGCTACTTAAAGGGCTCGAATGTCATTTAGTGATGGTGTCTGATGATCAATCGCTGGCGACAGCTGAACTGGCGTTGGTGGCCGAATCTCTGATTGCGGCGGATTTCAATGTGGTTACCGCCGTTTGTCAGGGAGAAGTGCAAACGGCTCTTGAGATCTATCAACTTGAGCATCAAATCGATCTTATGGTGATGGGCGCCTATTGTCATTCGCGTATTCGGGAGTTTTTTGTGGGTAGTAATACCACAAGGATGATCAGTAAAAGCCATATCCCCTTGTTATTACTTCGCTAAGTTAAATATGCATTTCAACTTATTTCGCTCAATCCTAATGACTTGGTTTTAGTTAGAACATCTGAGTCAGAAGCTTGAGGTAATCATTTAAGAAAAAACGGCGAGCATTTAGGCTCGCCGTTTGATATCACAGTCGAATGGTTCGTGTTAGTTAGCTTTAGGCTCGAAGCTAAAGGCTTGACCCGCAAGAGCGGCTTCAAACATTAAGCCGCCTTTTGCTGCGGTAAATACCGCCATACCGTTGATATAAGAGCCGCTTGCTGAGCGATTACCACCCGATTGGCCTGCGCCTGCTGAGTTGCCTGTGGTTCCTGCTTGAGCGCTTGCTCCCATGTTGATGGCAACTGCCGACGCTTGGGCGTCAAACTCGAAACTGCCGCTCGTGAAGGCTTCATAGGCTTTGGCATCTTTAAAGAAGATGATCTCGCTGTAGGCCTGCCCACCTAATTGAAAACCGATGGATAATTGAGTCAGACTCGAATCACCCATATAGGCACCGCCTTGGTAGACTCGGCCTTTGCCATAGGCTGCACCGATCCCAATTCCGCCTTTACCCACAGTTGGGAATAAAGCATAGCCATAGGCTGTGTCGAAAAATTTACTGGTTTCTTTCGCTTTTTGGAAATTGACTACTGCCTGATCGTAGCTTTCATCTGCATGTACAGTTGGGGCAGCAAATAGGCTCACAATAAGGCATGTTGATGCCGCAATGGCTGTTAAAAATGATTTCATGGTAACGCCTCTTCAAGTCTTTAGTTGTTCCAGACTAGCCTTTATCGACACAAATGACAGCCAAAAGTGACATATGTGTCAGCTTAGGTTCAGTGTTCGACTTAATGGTTGGAGTGATATTGGTGGTGATGATTGGAGTGCAGTTTCGCCAATTAGTTCTTAGGTGGCGAAGAACCTTGGTTTTTTTCTGCATCGTCCTGCTGAACTTGATGCAAAAATTCATACTCCTCTGGGGTGAGAATATTTTCAATGACGAGTGGGCGTTGCTCTAGCTCTGGTTCGGCCATGCGGCCTTTTAAGTAGGCAGAGCGGGTGATTTGCTTTAGCCCATATACCGCCAGCATATACATGCTCAGTAGTAAGGTCAGCCTTGGCAATGCGTGGGAAAGTAGCGATAGATTATCACCAAGATAGAAAGGCAAAATCACCACAAATACGCGGATTAACCAATTCAACAACATGGCCAAGGTCAAGCTTATCAGCCAACGAAACCGAATGGTGCCGAGCGCCTCTTGGGTTTGAGTGACATCTCTTTGATTGCGTTTATGTCGACGAAACAACATCCACAGCGCGATAAAGTAAAAACAGGTTTGTACAGATAACAGCGCTGGGAGTAGAGCACCCCATTGGCTGATACTCATTTCTTTAAGCATCAGAGCTATGGGTTGCCACTCGTTAATGGGATGCGCAGTTAATCTTAGGGCAATATCTAAAATGGCGAAAACTAATGTTAATGCAGATGGCCAGTAATGCTTTGAAAACCCTAGCGGTTTATTGGTTGGTGCTAAACTGCGTTTGCAATAGAGATAGAGCAAAGGCATGAGCAAAAAATAGATGGGGTTAATCAGATTGAATAGGATATGAATGGGAATTGGACTGTTATCGCGGTTTAACATACCCGTGAGGAAGTATAAAGCAATAAGACTTAAGAAAGCGGCGAGGAGTTTTTGGTTAGCGTCTGGGTGATAAAAATAGCGAATATAAATAGCTAACGCAAGGCAATGTACGCCTCCAAATAATGACAACCACCAGTAAGCTTGAGTGAAAAAACTATGAAACTCGTTCATATGCGATACCTCGAGCCCTGTTATATCAGGGAAATCGGCTCGGTAAAAGTATCGCCGTTAGTTTTTCTGTTGGCTTGCTATGCGCTGATGACGATTTGAAGCCGCCTCGGGCACAACGCTGGGAACAGGGATGCGTTCCGCGAGTAAGTGTTTGATTGCACGAACGGGATGCGGTAATAACATCCGTGGACCAGAAAAGATCATGATCTCTTTGACGATTTGTTTCTGCGCGGGTTTGTAGCAATGCACTGGGCATTTATTACAGGTGGGTTTGTTTTGTCCGTAGGGGCAGCGATCTAGGCGTGTTGCGGCATAATCCAATAACTCAATGCAATCTGCACATAGGCTCGTCGCGTCTTGGCCTTGGTGTTTCGCCTTGCAATAAATTGTCACCATTGCGGCAATGGTTTGGTGTTCGTACAGGAGTTTGCCCGTAAGCAGTGTGGCTGTGCCCATTGGAATACCTTAGCTTGTCACTCGGATATCCCATCATAGGCAGTGAAATTGGCGCTGACAAAACGAAAGCGCCAATTTATGAAGGTGCGCACAAAATGGGGCTTTAAATAATCCAACTATCCCCAATGTCACACCTAAAAATAAACCTTAGATATGCATCACTTTGTCGGCGGCCAGTGTCCAGCGAGTTAAATCTTGCAGTGTGCCTATATGTGCACCTTCGATAATCATTTCCGCAGTGACGCCTCGTGCTTGAGCGCAGGTCTTGCAAAGTAGAATCGGAACTTGCTGTGCCGAGAGAATTTCAAACATCTGCTGCAGGTTGTAGCTTAAGTCAGGTGTGGTTTGATTTTTGAGTGCGCCAAACACGGCATCTGACATGAGAAAAAGTTTAAGATCGACCGCTTGCTCGTCCTGATCCTTCAGGGCTAATGCGATGCGTAAGCTATTAAATAGCTTTTCTGTTCCGTAGGGACTGGCATGGGCCACGATAAGAATACTTTGCATCAGGTTTTCCTTATGTTTGTTATAAGCAGGTGGATGGGGGGATTAGGGAACTCGATTGTGCCAGTCTAGCGCAATTGGCTATAACTATTTGAGCGCAAGATCGTATAAAAAGGCATAAATACTTGATTTGCACCGACACAATGGACTTTAATAGCGGTTAATCTCTGCTCAATTTTTAGCTAGACTCGGTTGCCATGGACACTGTCCTGATGGACGTTGGCAAACCCATTGACACGGCTTCTGATGAGAAGCGGCCATCAAAGGTGAACAAGAATGAAGATCTTAGTCGTATTTATACTGATTGCTGTCGGGGTGTTTTTATTCCTTCGCGCGCAGCGATTGGCGAAAGAAGAACAAGAGGCGATGAAACCCAAGCCGACCTCGGTAAAACCTGTAGTTCCCACCGAAGAGGCACCTATTTTCTCCGCTGCTGAGCCCGAGCGTGTAGAACCTGAGCCAGTTAAAAGGGTTGAGGATACTGGCGTGGCTGAAGTAGAGCCCGTTATCGAAGTTGAAGCCGAATTAATGCCCCGTGAGACCGAAAGCCCTGCGAGCATTTCGGTGGCGCTAGACACAGATATCATCGAAGTCGATATACCTGCAGCCCATAACGAAGAGGTGGTGATCATTTTAGGCACTACGCCTACCGATGAACAAGCTGACGCCCAAGATGACGCAGAGCCAGCATCGAACACACGTTCTGAGGTCGGTGCGCCAGGGGCTTGGGCGAATGTGACTTTAGTTCGGGCCTTTGAGGAGTATCAAGGAGCGACGTCAGCCAGTGCTCGCTATACCGCGCTGCAAAATATGATAGCTGAATGCTACAAACAGCGTAAATCGGCGGATTATCTCAACTATGGTGCTCAGTTAGCGGAAGAGTATATTGCACTGTTCCAAGCGGCTAGCGCCGAGCAAGGCAAAGATACTGAGCTTAAATCTTCCGGTTTCCTGCATTTAGCCACCTTGCTAAATGATACCCAAGCCTTCAATGCCGCCATTGTCATCTGTCGCAAAGCACTCGAGCTTGGGCTGAGCGATGGCACTGTCACTGGCTTTGAGGGCCGAATCAACCGGATTGAGAAAGCACAGACTAAAGCAACCACGGCTTGATATGTTGTAGGGAGCGCTTAGCGGGTAAACCCTTAGTCGAAAAGCGGTTATTTCCCTCGTCTAAGCAGTGTAGAATCTCTGCTAACTGAATGCGCAAAAGGCGAACTAAGGTTCGCTTTTTTTATGGGCTTAATAGGGGAAAAATGAAACTAAGTTATGCCTTACCGAATGTCTTATTCGGGCTTGGATTATTGCTACTCAGTGGCTGTACTAAAACCCCAGAATGGACCCTATTTTATTATCCCGATGTGAGTGCCATTCCGGTGACACCTTTGCAGGCCGAAGATATTAATGGTTACTACGATACTCTAGAGCAATGCCAGAGCAAGGCTCATGGTATGCAACGTCTAAGTCGTTCTGGCGTGAGTGGTTTTGGCCTTGGATCTTATCAATGTGGGCACCTATGCGAGTTCGACGATAAGTCGGTGCTGGTTTGCAAGACCATGAGCCAATAGGTGGACAAGATGAAGTTTAAACAGGATTTTTTTACTCAGCTGCCTGAGTTTTACTCGCAAGTATATCCACAAGGGATAACTAAGCCTGAATGGCTGGCATGGAGTAATGACGCCGCCCAATTGATAGGCTTAAGCCAACCCACCGATGAGTTGTTATTGGGCTTATCTGGCAATGCTGCCGTCGATGGCGCAACTTACTATGCCCAAGTGTATAGCGGCCACCAATTTGGCGGTTACACGCCGCGCTTAGGGGATGGACGCTCGATCATTCTAGGTGAAGCGATTGGTCCAAATGGCGTATGGGATGTCGCCCTTAAAGGCGGCGGTCCGACGCCTTATTCGCGCCGTGGTGATGGCCGTGCTGTGATGCGCTCCGCAGTGCGCGAGTTTTTAGTCTCTGAGGCGCTGCATCATCTGCATGTGCCGACGACCCGCGCCTTGGCTGTGATTGGCTCTGACTTGCCCGTATGGCGTGAGAGCCAAGAAACCGCAGCCATTACCGTACGTTTAGCTCGCAGCCACATTCGTTTCGGTCATTTCGAGTTTTTCTGCCACAGTGAGCGCGGTCGTGCCGATAAGCTGACTCAATTACTCAACTTCACTATTACTCAGCATTATCCCCATTTGAGTTGTGATGCCGCAGGCTATAAAGCGTGGTTTTTACAGGTAGTGCAAGATACCGCTAAGATGATTGCCCACTGGCAGGCGGTCGGTTTTGCCCATGGCGTGATGAACACAGACAATATGTCGATTCTGGGCGACAGTTTTGACTTCGGTCCCTTTGCGTTCCTCGATACATTCCAAGAAGACTTTATCTGTAATCATTCGGATCCCGAAGGTCGCTATGCCTTTGGTCAGCAGCCGGGCGTCGGTTTGTGGAACTTGCAACGTTTAGCGCAGGCGCTCACACCAGTGATCCCATCCGATGACTTAATTGCCATTCTTAATCAATACCAAGAGGCGCTAGTGCAGCCTTATTTGCGCTTGATGCGGGCGAAATTGGGTCTCTCTACCGTTGATGTTCCGTCGGCGGATCAGGACAAACAGGATCTCGAACTCATAGGTCGATTTACTGTGCTGATGGAGAAAAATCAACTCGATTACACTCAGACTTGGCGTCAATTAGGTAAGTTAGATCCAACCAGCAAATACAGTGCGCTGCGGGATGATTTTATCGATGTCAGTCAGTTTGATGCTTGGTATCAAGCCTATCAACAGCGATTGGGCGCAGTAGCGGATATCCCTGCGTGGCAAACTGAGCGCAATAGTGTGAATCCCAAATATATTTTGCGTAACTATTTAGCCCAAGAGGCGATAATCGCAGTAGAAGAGGGTAATCTTGCGCCGCTGCATTTGCTGCAAAAAATCTTAACTCAGCCCTTTGCCGAACACGCAGAGCATGAAGACTTAGCCAAGCGTCCACCGGACTGGGGCCAAGGTTTGATCATGTCATGTAGTAGTTGATGGGATAACAAGCATGAAATTACCAAGCACACATTTAAAAGCCATGAGCTTAGATACCATTAGTTTAGATACTATTCGCTTAGATAGAAGTGCCTTAAGTTTAGCGGTCAGTGCGGATATCGATTTTGATCGTTTCGCTGACTTTGCCGAACCTTTAGCAGCGGCGCTCGATTGCACTGTGCGCGAGCGTCAGTGGGGCGCCGACAGGCATCAATGGTTATTAGAATTTGAAGGCAGCCAGTTATGGCTCAATTATGAGTTTTACGGCAACATTTGCTGGCTCTCGACCGAACGAGAAGCCGATTTTGAGGTGCTGGAATACTTAGCCACTTTGCTGCAACCTCACCTAAGAGTGAACTGAATATGAGTCAGAATATGACGCCACCGACTACGAGTTCCAGTGGTGCAGAGTTCCATTTTCAAGCCCTAACACCGGATTTGATCTTAGATGCGATTGAAAGTCTGGGCGTGTACCCGGAAACGGGCTTACTCGCGCTGAACAGTTACGAGAACCGCGTGTATCAGTTCCGTAGCGATGAAGGACTGCGCTATGTGGTGAAGTTCTATCGCCCAGACCGTTGGAGCGATGCGCAGATCCAAGAGGAACATGATTATGCGCTCGCACTCGCGGCAGAAGATATCCCGATTGCCGTACCTGTAATTATCGAAGGCCATACGTTACACAAGTACCAAGGTTATCGATTTACCCTGTTTCCTTCCTTAGGTGGTCGCGCCTTCGAAGTCGATAATTTAGAGCAGCTGGAATTAGTGGGGCGGTTCATCGGTCGGATACACCAGTACGCGGCACAAACGGTATTTGCTGAACGTGAACCACTGAATCCGCAGATTTTAGGCGCCGAGCCGCTCGCGTGGTTAAAGCAATCTAATCTGGTGCCTAATAGCCTACGCTTGCCGTTCTTTACCGTAGTAGAGCAGGTGCTGGCTAAGGCGAATGCGATTTGGGATCGCCAAGATTTTGCGGCCATTCGCTTACACGGCGATTTACACCCAGGCAATATTTTGTGGACGCCAGACGGTCCCGGATTCGTCGATTTAGACGATGCTCGCATGGGACCGGCGATTCAAGATTTATGGATGATGCTAACCGGGGATAGAGCGCAGCAAATGATGCAGCTTGAGATCTTACTCGAAGCCTATGAAGAATTTTGTGAGTTTGATACAAGGCAGTTAGCCTTGATTGAACCGCTGCGGGCGCTGCGTATGGTGCATTACAACGCGTGGATTGGCCGTCGCTGGGACGATCCGGCCTTCCCGATGAACTTCCCTTGGTTTGGGGATGAAAAGTATTGGGAACAGCAGATTTTGGCGTTCAAAGAGCAATTATTTGCCCTTAGCGAACCACCACTGAGCCTAGTGCCGTATTAGCATTGAGCAAAATATGATTTCACAGACGTATCTTGTGACATTAGATTGAACTCTTAAGCTTGAGTTACACTCAAAAAATGGAATATGTTAGTCTCCAGCCAATTTATCAAAATGATTTAAGGAATTTTCATGAAAAAAGTATTACTCATGGCCGCGGCTCTGTTACTGGCGCCACTGGCAGTATCGGCTGTGGAATACCAAGAAGGTGTGCATTACACAGTGATTAACGATGGCCCAGCAACAGCGAAGCCTGAGATTACTGAGTTTTTCTCTTTCTATTGTCCGCATTGTTTTACTTTCTCTAAAACCGTAGTGCCAAAAATTCTCACCGATAAGCCAGAAGGCGTTGCGTTTAACCAAGCACACGTTGATTTTATCGGCAAAGAGATGGGGGTTGAAATGTCACGCGCATTTGCAGTCGCACATCAGTTAAACGTCGATGAGAAAATGGATGCGGCGTTATTCTCTGCTATTCATGAGAAGAAACAGCATTTTACTAATCGCGATGATGTTCGTGCTGTGTTTATTGCTAACGGTGTCGATGGTAAAACCTTCGATGCGGCCGCAGAGTCTTTCATGGTAAAGGCGCAAATGGCAAAGATGAAGCGTGATACTGAAAACGCTAAGCTGACGGGTGTACCTGCTCTGGTTGTTAACGGTAAGTACCGTGTTGAAACAGGGGCAATCAAATCCTACGACGAGCTGTTAGAAATTGCTTTCTACCTAGCAAAAAAATAGTTCGATAGGCGTTACCCGCACTGCTGTCATATGAGCGGATGATAATATTGTATCGATTGCATGTTAAAGAGAGCCTAAGGGCTCTTTTTTATTGGGGGGTTGGCAACAACAAGGCAAATAAAGCTTTGATAGGGAGTTTAACGTACTGAGTTAGGCCTCTGTAGGCTAGTCGTTTGAACTTATGGAATAAAGACGAGGCAAAAAATGGGCAAAAAAAACCGTACTTCTTGTAAAAGAAAGTACGGACTTGAGCCAGAGGACTCATTTTTACCCTGAGTAACGCTAATAATTTAGCAGAGTGTCAAAAAATTGGCAAGTGACATTATTATGGCGATCTTCTTTTTTTGCTCACAGGGTGACATATTCATAGTTTAACTAAATCAAACGATTAAGTATTTTTGGCGATAAAAGATAAAAAATACCACTCTAACGATGAAACTCAAGTGGCAAAGCTTCTGTCAAACAACTGTAATCAATAACAACAAGAATGCTTGTAGGTGGTCATATGAGAGTTTTTCCTGTCTACGCACCTAAGCTTATCGTTAAGCACGCGCGTATTTTTCTCACTGGTGTTATTTGGGTTAAAGATTTAGGACGATTGGAATTTGAGAAGGGACGGTTTTTACTGCCAAGAAAAAGCCTGCCAAAAGTGAAGCAGGCTATTTTAGAATTGAACGAACTGATCGAAGCGCAGCATCATCAAACTAATGCAGTTTAGATTTCGCTGTTTAACAAGCCAACAAGGCCAGTCACTTTTTCGTTCCAAGAAGTGAGTTCTTCTTGTAGTTGCTGGTTTTGCGCATTCAATTGTTGATTGTGCTCACTCAGCGTAGACGCTTTTTGCTTCTCTTCTTCAAGCTCCATTTTTAGAAGCTCGATAGTTTCGAGTGCAGCCTGGATTTTGGTTTCCAGTTTGGACAGTAATTCAAGGCTCATCTGGAGAGTCCTATGGTTTCTGGATGGGACTGTGATTCTAGCAGTGCCTAGAACTTAAGGAATAGCGATTCTTGCCGTTTGGTTAAAAAACACCCTATTACTGGGTTCTAAATTAAGTTTTTTTGCATTTGTTATTAACTCGTTAGTATTCTTGGTTTTATTTTTTATCGGAATGGTCCATGTCGCCTAGTTTGCTCGCCATACTCCCGCTACTGTTGACCTTAACTTTAGCGCTATTTTTACGCCGCACGCTGGTGGCGTTAGGTGTAGGTATTGTCTCTGGTGCCCTATTAATCGCCCAATTTGATCCTCTGCAAACTGGGTTGTATTTGCTTGATATCGGTGTAAAACAATTTTATGCCCAAGGTGTTTGGCAAGCGTGGCATCTCAATGTGCTGTTCGCCATGTTATTGCTCGGTAGCATGACGCAATTGTTAGCACGTGGCGGTGCCGTGGGGCAGTTTGGTGATTGGCTGTATAGCCGTATTCGTACTGAACGTCAGGCGCGTCTTGGGGTCGTATTTCTCGGTTGGTTAGTGTTTATCGATGGGATTTTCAGTTGTCTTGCTGTCGGCCATGTGTGTCAGCCGCTCAGCCAGCGTTATGGTATTCGCCATGAGCAGCTCGCCTATTTAGTTGATTCCAATGCTTCGCCTTTATGTGCGCTATTGCCTTTCTCCAGTTGGGGCCCCTATGTGATGGCGCTTATCGCGGGGATCAGCTTTTTGCCCGTGTCGCCGCTGGAAGCCTTTATTGAGGTGGCCTTATTTAACTTTTACGCCATAGTGACCTTAGGCTTGTCCGTGCTCGTCGCTTGGTATGGCGTGGGTTTTCACTCTTTTGTTGCTGCTACTGCTGTGGAATCCTCCAATACGGTCGAGGTTAAGGGAAATCCTTGGCTGCTCGCAATCCCTATGCTGACTCTGCTGTCTGCTTCAGTGGGATTAACTTTGTGGTCGGGGGCTCAGCAGGTCTCTTCTTGGGATGTGTCACTTTGGCTTGCTAAGGCTGATATTGGCGCTTCTATGCGCGATGCTTGTTTGTTGGCAACCTTAGTCACTCTTGCCATGTTAGGCTTGTCTGGGCGACGTTTAACGGCGTTAGTGGGGGATTTGAGCCACGGAGTTCGCATGATCGCCTTCGCCATTGCGATTTTACTCTGCACTTGGATGATTGGCGCTGTGATCCAAGATCTTGGCGTCGCTAAATTGTTGGCTGCTTGGGCTAAGGCTTATCTTTCTCCGCACCTGCTGGTAGCGGGAATGTTTTTACTCTGCGCGATAATGGCTTTTGCGACGGGTTCAAGCTGGGGAACATTTGCAATTATGATCCCTATTGGCGCAGAGATTGCCCATAACTTGGATCCTCATTTGTTGTTACCTGTACTGGGCGCTGTGATGGCGGGGTCGGTATTTGGCGACCACTGCTCGCCCATTTCAGATACCAGCGTGCTCAGTGCGACCAGCTCAGGTTGCGCTCCCCATGACCATGTGGTGACTCAGTTGCCCTTTGCTTTGATCGCGGCATGTGCAGCCTTAGTCGGATTTCAATTAGTCAATTTAGCCGTGGCGACGCCGTTAGTGTGGCTGGCCGTGGTGAGCTGTAGTCTAGGATTATTTGTCTTGATGGCACGTTTTTATTCACCTTTGCCCAGATTCGTGGCGCAGACATAAAGCCAGTTTATCGCTAAAATGGCCGATTCGGTTCTTGCTGAGCCATTTATTTAAGTGCATCTGATTTAAGAGATTATCAATATGAGTATTACCCGTTTAGATGTAGGTACCCGCATGAGCAGTATAGTGATCCACCAAGGTACTGTGTATCTGTGTGGTCAAGTGGCGAAGGACAAGTATCAAGGCATCACCGAGCAAACTGTCACTATGCTTGAGGAGGTCGATACCTTGTTAGCGCAGGCGGGAAGTTCGCGTGAGCATTTACTGTCAGCGACTATTTATCTGAAAGATATGGGTGATTATGATGCAATGAATGCGGTATGGGATGCTTGGGTGCCTAAAGGCCATGCGCCAGCCCGCGCTTGTGTGCAAGCCGCTATTGCCGAGCCAGAATATTTGGTTGAAGTTTCTGTGATTGCGGCGGTTGCGGTTTAAGCGCTAAGCTATTTTTCGTCCAGTTAAGAAGCCTGTTTCGATCCCTGTCACCGAGTGTCATGACTCGGTGAAGCTTTTCCGCAATACACCTCACTAACTAAACCTGTATTGTTCAGCACGTTCACTCTCTTCTAACAAAACCCTTTAGCTTTAACCTAATAAGTATTCCATTAAATGTGCAGGGACAAGCGGCGGATGATCCCCATATTGTTCTGAGAGTGCGGTGGCGATAGTCTCAATATCTTGTTGGGCTAAGCCTTGTTCGATAATGGCAAACGCCCAAGGAGCCTCGGTTTTGAGTTTGAGGAAATAAGGCGTTTCGACAAATTGTGCGAGTGAGTAAGCGGAGCCTCCTAAACCATGCCCCCAACCTTCGCTGACCTGAAAGGGTCTATCCAGATGTGCCATATCAAATTCAATGAGATGGGGGTATTTGCCGTTATGCCCACCGATCCAGTGACCGATTTCAACCGATAAAATCATAGTTGCCATGTTATATCCTTTGCTAGGGTTGCTTGGCCGCAATGAGTACTCGGCTAAATTCAGCATTAGGCTCGAGGGGCGTGATGGCGGCGATATGGTCGAGTCTAAGGGATTGTTTAGTTTGTTGCAGTTGGATGATAAGCCACTCAGTTTTGTCGGCTCTTGTCTGCGTGGTGATGGCTTTACCTTGGCACTGGGTGCCATCAATAAGCTCAATTTTGAGTTGATAACCACGCAGACAGGCGAGTTCGAGATAGTCGTAGTGAGCGCAGGGGATCATTTTATAATCTGACATTGGATCATCTCATTGGGAGTTCGACCCTATTGTGGCAAAAATACTTGCCATTGGCATTATGTGTGACCCAATGCGGATTGTTTTATCCTGTCTCTGAGGCCGTGTGAAAAGTTGAACCAAGCGTGTTAGCGAGTTTTTTATTTGCTTAGACCTTTAGATATGCGCGCCCCTCTTGACTTTATTCCTGTCGCTCCCTAGTCTGCTTGTTCAGTAATCAAGGTGGTATGCGATGGAAATAACTTACAATTTAAAACCTGCGTCCGAGCGCCGTACTGAGCAATTCAAGCCCGAGGGGAATGTGGGCTTTGGTAGCCTCAGAACCGATCATATGTTTTTGATGGATTATCATGATGGACAATGGTGCGATCCGCGCATCGTTCCTTATGGACCATTTGAAATGGCACCGGGTGCAATGGCGTTGCATTATGGCCAGTCGATCTTCGAAGGCGCTAAAGCCTTTATGCATGAAGACGGCGAGATTTATACTTTCCGTATTAATAAGAATGCCGAGCGGATGAATCGCTCCGCCGATATCGTCTGTATTCCCAATATCGATGAACAAATGCAGATGGATGCGATCAATGCGTTGATCGATGTCGATCGCCTCTGGTTCCCGATGCAAGAAGGCGCGTGTCTGTATATTCGTCCTTTTATTTTTGCGACCGAAGACCGCCTCTCTGTGAGCCCAAGTTCGCGTTATACCTTCTGTGTCGTGTTAAGCCCAAGTGGCGCTTATTACGCGGCTGGCGTGAACAAAGGCATACGCTTACTGATCAGCAAAACTTTCCATCGTGCTGTATCGGGTGGCACTGGCGCCTCAAAAGCCGCGGGTAACTATGCTGCTTCGTTGCGTGCGGGTAAAGCAGCGGCAGCCTTTGGTGCATCGCAAGTGTTATATCTCGATTCGACCAATCAACAGATTGAAGAAGCGGGCGCGATGAACCATTTCCACATTCTGAAAGATGGCACTGTGATTATTCCAACCTTCACAGATACTATTTTGAAGTCGATCACCTCGCAATCCATTATGGAATTGGGTGAGGTGCTCGGTTGTGAAGTGCGCCAAGAGACTGTCATGCTTGATAAATTTATCGCTGATATTGAATCAGGTGAAATTATCGAGGCGGGTGGTTTTGGGACGGCGGCCGTGGTTTCTGCTGTGGGCTCCTACATTTTTGAAGATGGCCATGTTGTCACTGTCGGTAATGGTGAAGTGGGCGAGCATGTTCAGCGCATCTATAAACTGTATACCGAAATCCAAAAGGGCCATATTAAAGGTCCTGAAGGCTGGGTTAAGCGTGTTGAACGTTTAGCAAAGTAAGGAATTTGTGGTGATGTTTAAAGGCTCCTAGGAGCCTTTTTTATTGGCTGTTTTTGTCGATAATGCCTTAAATCAAAGTGGCTGTGGCTTAGATTGATTTTTGAGTAAGGTTAAGCAATCTTCGGCATTTAAGGGTTTACTGAGTAAGAAACCTTGTACTTGATCGCAACCCTGCATCGCCAAGAAGTTGAGCTGTTCTTGGGTCTCTACGCCTTCGGCGACTACGTTCAAATCTAAACTGTGGGCGAGGGCGATAATGGCGCTGGTGATGGCCGCATCATCGGGATCATTGGTGATGTCTCTGACGAACTCTCGATCAATTTTCAGTGTGTCTATCGGGAAGCGTTTGAGATAGCTTAGGCTCGAATAACCCGTACCAAAATCATCCACGGCTATGGTCAATCCTAGGGCCTTGAGTTTAGATAAGATGCTGACCGATTCCTGCGGATTGCCCATGATCATTGATTCAGTAAGCTCAAGCTCAAGGGATTGAGCCGGGAGACCTGATACGGCTAAAGCAACTTCGATGGTGGAGATAATGTCCGCTTTCAGTTGGCGAGCCGATAGGTTGACGGCGATAGTGATCCCGTTAAATCCTAGGCTATTCCATTCGGCTAATTGCTGGCAGGCGTGGTTGATCACCCAATGGCCAATTTGAGTGATGATACCCGTTTCTTCCGCCAGTGGAATAAATTCCACAGGTGAAATAGGACCAAGTTCAGTGTGATACCAACGCAAAAGTGCTTCCAGTCCTGTGAGTGAACCATCTCGTAAACAGAATTTAGGTTGATAAACCAAGCTTAGTTCTTTGCGTTGGATAGCTTCCTTTAAACCACTTTCGAGTTGTACATGACGGGTGGCGATTTCATTCAACTTAGAGGTATAAAACTGGAAGTTATTTCGACCTGATGATTTTGCGTGGTACATGGCGGTATCGGCAAATTTAATCAGTGAGTCGGCATTGTCCGCATCGTTAGGGTATAAGCTGATACCTATTGAGGTCGAAATGGTCAGCGTTTTATCGTCCAATAGGAAGGGCGTTTGGAATGCTCTGAGTACTTTTTCTGAGATCAGGGTTGCGGCTTTTGTTTTCGCAACACCTTCTAAAATAATAGTAAATTCATCGCCACCTAAGCGTGCGACAGTATCGCCATCACGCACTGCATTTTGCAGTCGTCTTGCCACGGCTTTTAGTAATAAATCTCCGACATGATGACCCATAGAGTCGTTGATATGTTTAAAGCGGTCGAGGTCTAAGAACAGCAAGGCAACGATATTATTCGCTCTGTGCGCTTGAGTAATCGCGTGATTGAGCCTGTCTTGAAATAAGGTTCGGTTCGGTAAGCCAGTTAATGTGTCGAAGCTGGCGAGAAAACGCAGATCTTCTTCGGCTTTTTTCCGCTCTGTGATGTCGGTAAATACTGCAACGAAGTGACTGGTTTCGCCTTTAATATCGATCACTTGGTTGATTTCAAGCCAGACTAAAATGGCCTGACGTTGTTTATTGCGGATCCACAGTTCTCCGACCCAATGTTTGTGACGCAGTAGCTGTTGTTCAATCGTATTGAACAACTCCCGCTGTTGGCGACTAAAGGCTAAGTGAATGAAATGCCTGTCGGTTATTTGGCGTTCTGTGTACCCTGTAATGGCACAAAATGCAGGGTTGACCGAACGAATTCGATAGTTTAATCCTCCCACTACAACGGCTTCGTTCATACTGTTGAGCACTTGTGATGACAGTACCAACTCGTTTTCAATCAGTTTGCGCGAGGTAATGTTACGGTTGGTCCCTGTCATGCGGATCGGATTATCTAGGCTATCTTTTTCCACCACTTTACCGCGGTCTAAAATCCATACCCAATTACCGGGGGAGCGTTCGACTCGGTACTCTGCTTCGAAGAAAGGCGAACGACCTTGAAGGTGTTCGTTAAGCTCAAATTTGAATCTTTCCCTATCCTCTGAGTGCATGCTCTCATGGGCTATATTGCTGCTATTCCAATGGGGGACTGAAGAATCCATATTGGTACGATAGACGCGATTTTCTGGTATGTTCCAGTCCCACATGCCATCGCCAGAGGCCCAAAGTGCAAGTTTGAGTCGCTCCTCTGAGGCGCGGATACTGGTTTCAAATTCGCGCTGTTGCTGGCGTTTTCTTTTACGCCAGATAATGATCCAAGCCAACAGCCATAGAGAGAGCAAGCTATAGAGGGCGTAGGCGAACTGAGTTCGATAGAAGGGCGCTTGTACATGAAGATCGACAGAAAGGGCGTAGTCACCTTGAGTGTTGTATTGCAGCCCATGGCGAACATGCAGTTGGTAGTGACCAGGATTAATATTGGTGAAGGTGATTTCATTACCTGTGGGGAGCTCATGCCACTCGTTATCAAATCCCTCAAGAAAATAGCTGAAGCGGTTTTTACCCGTATAGCTGAAATCCAATGAGGTCACCTCAAAACTGATCAGCTGATCGCTATAGTCCATTACTATGCTAGGTGGATGGCTCAAATCGAGAATAGTGTGCCCTTTACCCGCAATACTATAGCCAGTGAGTGCGACTTTAACATCGGGTCGTTGATCTGGAATTGACTTTGGATTGAAACGATTTATGCCATTAATGCCACCAAACCAGAGATCGCCATCGCTGTCTTCAAGTTTTACGCCACCGTTAAACTCCAGTGCTTGTAGCCCTTCTTGCTCATTAAATATGATGACACGATTGGTTTTAGGATTGAGCTTTCCTATCCCCGCATTACTACTAAACCAAATGTTGTGTTCTTGATCCTCGAGTAAGGCATAGATGGTATCACTTGGTAATCCCTGATTGCGGGTATAGTGGCTAAAACCTGCATCAGTCTCTTGAGACGGTAACTTGCTGATCCCACCATGGGTGGCAAACCATACCTCGCCCGATTTTGTGACTAAAATATCGCGGACACGGTTGTTGATCAGGCTGTTTTTGTCTGAGGATTGATGGAAGTAGGATTTACCTGTGCCTGTTTTCATATCCAGTTTAAGCAGGCCATCGAGTGTACCTATCCATAGCGTATCTTTGTGTGTTCTGAGGATTAAAAACTGGTTTTGTGCCGGATAGAAATTATCAATATGTGCCAATGAGATAAAAGTAAATTCATCGGTATCTATCGCCTTACGGTAGAGGGCATTGGTTGTTGCCACCCAGAGGCGACCTTGCTCATCAATATCTAAACTACGGATATAATTGGTTTCTGAGCCTTGATCAGTGCGTTCTGTCACCTTGAGTAACTGGAATTGGCCATCTAGCGCCAGTCGACCTAACCCATAGTTAGTGGCAAACCAAAGCACGCCATTTTTGTCTTGGTCTATATCTCGCAGGATAAGATTCAAGTTGCGTTGATGCATCCCTAAGGCGTTAGCAAAGAACTCCGTGTAGTGTTCATATTTTCCATTGGCCAACATGCGTTTAAGCCCAGCACCTTCGGTGCCTATCCATAGCGCATTATCTTGGCTGCGGAACAAGGTGCGAATGTTGTTACTTTGTTGCGACAGGTTAGGGGTGGATTCGTAAATATGCTGAAAATACTGACGACGGGTATTAATTTTATCCAGACCAGAATAACTGGCACCTAACCATAAATTGCCAAAGGGATCTTGCAGTAAGCTCAGTATGTTATTTTCACTAATACTGTTGGTACGCTTAGGATCATACCTGTGGTAAGTCGCAGTAAATGCCTTATCGTTTCTCTCGAGTTGAATAAGACCGGCTTCTGGCCCAACAACCCAAAAGTCACCCTGCTCAGTTTGGATAAAATCTTTAATGTAAGGCACATTATCGTCTGTCTGCCAGAGGATTTCGCCCTGTTGTGAGGCCAAGTTGTAATGCCATAATTGCTCTCCCAGAGCTAAAGTGATCGCATTAGCGGAATGTGCCCTAATTTGATGTGCAGTGAGATTCTGCGGGACATTTAAGCGAGTGATAGTATTGGCACTGACAGCAAAGGTGCCGCTATCTTGTGTTCCTGCCAGAAGGTAAGTGTCTTCAACATTGGCTAAGCTGGTGATGTGGGGTTGAACACTATTACCTAAGTTTACTTGGGTAATGCGTTTGGTTTTGGTCGATAGGGAAAATAGTCCTGCTTTAGTACCAATCCAGAGTGTATTGCCTACAACGCTGAGTTTGGTTGTGCGCGGATCGGTAAGCCCTTGTTCTTGGCCAAAGTGTTCAAATGTCCCTGTGCTCAAATCGAGTCGATTTACCCCTTGGCTGAAAGTCGAAACCCAGATATTACCTTCTGAGTCTTGAATAATGTCAGAGACATAGCTCTCAGAAATACTCCTCGGATCATTGGGTGAATGGGGGAAAATATTGAAGCTGTGACCGTTATAAGCATGCAAACCATCTTGAGTGCCAATCCATAACATACCTGCATTGTCCATAAACAGGCTAGTAATCGTATTTTGGGTAAGGCCATCTTCACTGCGAATATGTTCAAATTTGAGCTGTGTAGAAGCCGCGCTCAATGGTTGAGCTAATCCATTGCACGAGATCCCCCACAAACTTAGGATAAAAAGCGTACTTAACATTAGCTTGTGGATTAGTTGACTCAAATTTTCCCCTACCAAAAACGGACCCATCCTGATTAGGTTTCTATTTAGTTTAGTTCTTAGCCTAGACCTTACATGCCATTTTGCTGTAAAAATGCGACTTAAATTGCTGACTTGGTTTAAAAATAACCAAAATCGATGGGCGCGATTCTGTAATAGATCATGCAATATATTAACTGTACCGTTTTACTACCAATATTCTTTTTATGACGAGTTTGTATTCTGGCGTTTTTGCTAAAGGATCTTAGCATTGTTTCAGGTATGTCAACATATCATGCTAAGACAAATACGGGCGAAGCAGATTAAAATGATGGGCGAGAATAGAAAAAAGACCTTGCCGGAAGGGGGAGAAGCAAGGTCTTTGGTTGAACTGTTTACTTAGATAAAATTACGCAGCGGGCACCCGCACAAAACCTTCCATCAGTACGCGAGCGCTGCGGCTCATAATGGCTTTGATGACCGTCCATTCACCGTTGACCATTGACGCCTCAGCGCCAACGCGCAAGGTGCCAGAGGGATGGCCAAAACGTACTGCATCAATTTTATCCTTAGTATCTCCGCCTGCGGCTAAGTTGACTAAGGTGCCGGGAATTGCCGCCGCTGTACCAATCGCAACGGCAGCCGTGCCCATCATAGCGTGGTGCAGTTTGCCCATAGACAAGGCGCGTACCAGTAGGTCAATTTCATCTGCATTGACGGTTTTACCGCTCGATGACACATAGGCTTTAGGCTTAGCGACAAAGGCGATCTTAGGCGTGTGTTGGCGTGCAACTGCTTCATCAATATGCGAAATCAAGCCCATACGCACGGCGCCATAGGCGCGAATGGTTTCAAATTTGGCAAGGGCGGCATTGTCACTATTAATATCATCCTGTAGCTCAGTGCCTGTGTAGCCTAAGTCTTCTGCGTTGATAAAAATGGTGGGAATGCCCGCGTTGATCATAGTAGCGTTAAAGCTGCCAATGCCCGGCACTTCTAGCACATCGACAACATTACCCGTAGGGAACATGCTGCCACCGCCGCCATCCTCGTCAGCAGCCGGATTCATAAATTCGATTTGCACTTCGGCGGCAGGAAAGGTCACACCATCGAGCTCAAAATCACCGGTTTCTTGCACTTCACCCTTGGTGATTGGCACATGGGCGATAATCGTTTTGCCTATGTTGGCTTGCCATATTCGGACTGTGCAGATGCCATTGTGTGGAATGCGGGCCGTATCAATTAAGCCATTGCTGATGGCAAAGGCACCGACAGCGGCGGTCAAGTTGCCACAGTTACCGCTCCAATCGACAAAAGGTTTATCGATCGCCACTTGGCCGAAGAGGTAATCGACATCGTGATCGGTTTGGGTGCTAGGGGAGAGGATTACAGTTTTGCTGGTGCTCGAGGTGGCTCCGCCCATGCCATCGATTTGTTTACCGTAAGCGTCTGGGCTGCCTATCACTCGCAGTAACAAGGCATCACGTGCGGGACCTGCAACTTGTGCGGCTTTAGGTAAATCCTGCAGACGGAAAAACACGCCCTTGCTGGTGCCGCCGCGCATATAAGTCGCGGCGACTTTGATTTGTGGCGGGAAAAAATTCTTACTCATGCTATTAACTCCAAGGGGAATAGCGATACAGGTTAGCGTTGCTATCAAAGGTGGCGATTCACGTGTGGAGTCGCCACCTGTTGAAAGCGAGTTTTACTTCAGATTCGACTCTAAAAAGTCCTGAGCAAAACGCTGCAATACGCCGCCCGCCTCGTAGATAGACACTTCTTCGGCGGTATCGAGACGACACGTTACTGGCACTTCGATGCGCTCACCGTTTTTACGGGTGATAACGACAGTTAAGTCCGCTCTTGGCGCTGGCGTGCCGAGGACATCGAACACTTCTGTGCCGTCTATACCGTAGGTGGCGCGGTTGTCACCGGCTTTAAATTCTAGCGGCAACACGCCCATACCGACTAAGTTAGTGCGGTGAATACGCTCGAAACCTTCGGCAACAATGGCCTCAACCCCCGCTAAACGCACGCCTTTGGCTGCCCAGTCGCGGGACGAACCTTGGCCGTAATCTGCGCCCGCTATGATGATCAGCGGCTGCTTACGTTCCATATAGGTTTCAATCGCTTCCCACATACGGGTCACTTGACCTTCTGGCTCGATACGCGTCAGTGAGCCTTGTTGCACTTTGCCATCAACCAGCGCCATTTCGTTTTTAAGCTTAGGATTGGCAAAGGTTGCGCGCTGGGCGGTTAAGTGATCCCCCCTGTGGGTGGCGTAGGAATTAAAGTCTTCCTCCGGCAAGCCCATTTTGTGTAGGTATTCGCCCGCGGCGCTGTCCATCATAATGGCGTTAGAAGGCGATAAATGGTCTGTGGTGATGTTGTCACCCAGCACCGCCAGTGGTCGCATACCCTTGAGTGCGCGTTCACCCGCCAATGCGCCTTCCCAGTAAGGTGGGCGACGAATATAAGTAGATTGCGGACGCCAATCGTACAGCGGGCTGATTTTTTCGCCATAATCGACGGCTAAATCGAACATGGGCTCGTACACTTTACGGAACTGCTCAGGTTTAACACTAGTCGCAATCACGGCATCGATTTCTTCATCCGATGGCCAAATGTCGATAAGTTTTACTGGCTTACCGTCTTTATCTAATCCCAGCACATCCTTTTCAATATCGAAACGTATGGTGCCTGCAATCGCGTAGGCGACGACCAATGGCGGCGATGCTAAGAAGGCTTGTTTTGCATAAGGGTGAATACGGCCATCGAAGTTACGGTTACCCGATAACACAGCGGTGGCGTACAAGTCGCGGTCGATCACTTCTTTTTGAATCACAGGATCCAGCGCGCCGCTCATGCCGTTACACGTCGTGCAGGCAAAACCAACAATGCCAAAACCGAGTTGTTCAAGTTCAGGCAATAGCTTGGCTTCTTCCAAATACAACTGCACCGCTTTTGAGCCTGGTGCCAGTGAGGTTTTGACCCAAGGTTTGCGGCTTAAGCCTTTAGCGTTGGCGTTGCGGGCAATGAGACCTGCAGCAATCACGTTGCGTGGGTTACTGGTGTTAGTACAGCTGGTAATCGCCGCAATAATCACAGCACCATCGGGCATTAAGCCTGGCTCGTTTTCGACTACGCCGCTAATTCCGCGCTCAGCCAATTCTGATGTTGGCACCCGTGCATGTGGGTTTGATGGCCCTGCAATGGTGCGCACCACCGAAGATAAATCAAAATGCAGTACGCGTGGATAGTGTACTTCGGTCAAGCTGTCGGCCCACAAACCTGCGGTTTTGGCATAGGTTTCAACCAGTTTAACTTGCTCGGCTTCGCGGCCAGTTAAGGTCAAATAATCTAAGGTTTGCTGGTCGATGTAGAACATGGCCGCAGTGGCGCCAAATTCAGGTGTCATATTCGAAATCGTGGCGCGATCGCCTAATGTCAGCGCCGCTGCGCCCTTACCGAAGAACTCTAAATAAGAGGAGACGACTTTTTGTGCGCGTAGAAACTCGGTCAAGGCTAATACGATATCGGTAGCCGTAATGCCTGGCTGTGGTCTGCCCGTGAGCTCGACACCGATAATGTCCGGTAGACGCATATAGGATGCGCGCCCTAGCATGACGCTTTCGGCTTCTAAGCCACCGACACCTATGGCGATAACGCCGAGCGCATCAACGTGCGGCGTGTGGCTATCGGTGCCGACTAAGGTATCTGGGAAGGCCACGCCATTGCGTGAATGCACCACAGGCGACATACGTTCTAAGTTAATTTGGTGCATGATGCCGTTACCCTGAGGGATAACATCAATGTTTTTAAAGGCTTTTTGCGTCCAATCAATAAAGTGGAATCTGTCTTCGTTGCGTCTGTCTTCGATGGCGCGGTTTTTGGCGAAGGCGTCTTTATCAAAACCACCAAATTCGACAGCGAGTGAGTGATCCACAATTAATTGTGTTGGTACAACAGGGTTCACTTTGGCCGGATCGCCACCCTTAGCGGCAATAGCGTCACGCAGACCCGCAAGGTCAACTAAAGCGGTTTGCCCCAAAATGTCGTGGCACACCACGCGGGCAGGAAACCAAGGAAAATCCAGTTCTTGCTTAGATTCGATAATCTGTTTTAGCGAGTCGGTTAAAACGGCCGGATCGCAGCGACGGACTAAGTTTTCAGCTAAAACGCGCGAGGTGTAAGGTAGCTTGGCATACGAGCCAGCTTGAATGGCTTCTACGGCTTCGCGGGTATCGAAGTAATCGAGTTGAGTGCCGGGTAAGGGCTTGCGATATTGGGTATTCATAGCAGTGCTCATAACATCATCCATTTCGGAAAATGAAGTTGGCGCGAGACTTACATTGAGTGAAATCTCGCGCCAAGTGTGGTCAATTTTGCTTAACGGTTGGCAATCGGTACCACTTTGCGCGGCGCAACGCCCACATAATCGGCACTCGGGCGGATGATACGGTTGTTAGAGCGTTGCTCCATCACGTGCGCCGCCCAGCCTGTAACGCGTGAACACACGAAGATAGGCGTAAACAACTTAGTCGGAATATCCATGTAGTGGTACGCGCTGGCGTGGAAAAAATCTGCATTACAGAAGAGTTTTTTCTGTTCCCACATCAGGGCTTCACAGGCAACCGATACCCGGTATAGACGGTCGTCACCATTGGCGGCAGCCAGTTTTTCTGACCATTCTTTGATGATGGCATTACGTGGATCGCTGTCGCGGTAAATTGCGTGGCCGAAGCCCATGATCTTATCTTTACGCTCGAGTTTGCCCATTAAGATGTCGCGCGCATCGGCTTCATCTTTCATGTCTTGGATCAGTTCCATCGCCGCTTCGTTCGCGCCGCCATGCAGCGGACCGCGCAGTGAACCAATCGCCCCAGTGACGCATGAATGCATATCTGACAGGGTGGAAGCACATACGCGAGCGGTAAAGGTTGATGCGTTAAATTCATGTTCTGCATAAAGAATTAACGATACGTCCATCACTTTAGCATGCAGTGCCGACGGCGCTTTACCATGTAACAAGTGCAGGAAGTGTGCGCCAATTTGATCGTCATCGGTTTCAGTATCGATACGCACGCCATCGTGGCTAAAGCGATACCAGTAACAGATGATCGATGGGAATGCGGCGAGTAAACGGTCGGTAATTTCACTCTGTTCGCTAAAGCTGTGCTCGGCTTCTAAGTTACCTAGCATAGAGCAGCCAGTACGCATCACATCCATAGGATGAGTTTCAGCAGGAATGCGCTCTAATACTTCTTTTAATGCTTGTGGCAGACCGCGAAGGCCTTTGAGTTTGTTTTTGTAGGCATCAAGTTGGGCTTGAGTGGGCAGCTCGCCGTAAAGAATAAGGTAGGCGACTTCTTCGAAGGTGGCATTTTCACCGAGATCTTTCACATCATAACCGCGGTACGTTAGGCCCGAGCCTGACACGCCCACTGTGCTCAATGCGGTTTCGCCTGCGCTCTGGCCACGTAATCCTGCACCGCTTAGTTTTTTAGCTTCTGACATAATCCTTCCCTTCCGTTAACTCTGTATGATTATTGCTGGTGGATGAATGCACTTATTTTGAGTGTTCATTCGCCGACATTTATTGGTTAAGGCTGCACTTTTTATGTAACGTGTTTAACGTTAAATCTGCATTAACGCCAAACCCTATAGGGTTGCAGCTTTTCGGTTATTTATCTTGGCTGAACAGTTGATCTAACTTGTCTTCAAAGGCGTGGTAGCCCAAGTATTTATACAAGTCTTTACGGGTCTGCATAGTGTCTAGCACGTTGCGTTGATGACCATCATTCATCAGCGCTTGCATGACGTTCAATGCGGCTTGGTTGGCTGCACGGAAAGTACCGAGTGGGTAGAGCACCATGTCGGCACCCGCCTCGGCGAGTTCTTCTTTATTGAACAATTGGGTTTGACCAAATTCAGTCATGTTCGCCAAAATCGGTGCTTTAACTTGAGCCTTGAAGTGACGATATTGGTCTAGTTCTGTTAAGGCTTCGGCGAAGATCATGTCGGCACCGGCGGCGATATACGCTTGCGCGCGTTCAATACCCGCTTCTAAACCTTCCACGGCGACGGCATCGGTACGTGCCATGATCACAAAGTTAGGATCGGTACGGGCATCGACGGCCGCTTTAATGCGATCGACCATTTCTTCAATACTTACGACCGCTTTGTTGGGTCTATGGCCGCAACGCTTTTGCGACACTTGGTCTTCCATGTGCACAGCGGCTACGCCGATTTTTTCGAATTCTTTAATGGTACGAGCAATGTTGAATGCGCCGCCCCAGCCAGTATCGATATCGACCAATAAAGGCACCTGCGTGGCAGAGGTGATGCGGCCGGCATCAATCAGCACGTCATTCATTGAGGTCATGCCCAAGTCAGGCAAACCGTAGGAAGCATTGGCAACGCCAGCGCCCGAAAGATACAAGGCTTGGAAGCCTGTTTGTTCTGCCATTAAGGCAAAATAGGCATTGGTGGTGCCAACGATTTGTAACGGTTTGGCCTTAGCAAGAGCTTGGCGAAAACGTAATCCTGCGCTTTGGGTCATGGTTTTATCCTTTTCCATTTTATGGGAAGTGGGCATCGTGAGCCGTAAGAACTTAGCTAATGTTGGCTAAGGTTTCTTTTGCGGCTGCATTGGCTTGCAATTCAATTAAGCGTAATTCGGTATTTTTACGCCCCTGTTCGATATGGCGGCGCATCAGCAAACTGGCCAACTCACCATCGCGCTGGGCAATGGCTTCGACTATGCGTCTGTGTTCGGCAATCGCTTTCACGGGGCGATTTTTATTAGTGCACTGGTAGCGATACATACGTAGCAAGTGATACAGACCACCGACTAAGGTTTCCTGCAGATGCTTGTTACCGCTGGCTTGAATAATTTGGTAGTGGAAGTCGACATCGCCTTCCTCTTGGAAGTAAGTATCGCCCTTGGCGAGCGCCGCTTCTTGCGTTGCGAGCAGATCTTCTAGCTTGGCTAATTGTTCTGGGGTAATACGGCTGGCGGCGAGTTCGCAGGCCATGCCTTCAAGTACGCTACGTAGTTGATATAAATCGTTAAGTTCACTCACCGTCAGTTGGGCGACGCGGGCACCAACATGGGGCGCACGCACCACTAAACGTTGTCTTTCTAAGGTTTGCAGTGCTTCGCGGGTAGGGCCGCGGCTGATGCCGTATTTTTCGGCCAGTGCTTGCTCGTTAATCTTGCTGCCTGCAGGCAGTTCGCCCTTGATGATGCTGGTTTGGATCTGCACCAAAATTTGATCGGCTAATGTGGTCGACGTCTTATCTGCCGAGGTCGATTTGACCTTGTGCAGGTGGGGAACTTGAGTGTCATCAGAAACGAACGTCGTGTCTTGCTTCAACATAGAGCACATCACTATTAATAGGATTGTCGACAATGGGTAAAAAATAGCCCTCCCTTGGTGGATTGTCAACAATGTGTTTACTTAGACGTAAGTCTATATTTCAATGGATTTCTATTTTTATTATTGATTTTTATCATTTTATTTTAATTATCTCGTTGTTAATATTTTATGTTATGAATATTTAAATATTAAATTGTCAACAATGACGTGGTTTTAACCTTCCAACCTCGTTGCGGATGTTGATGGTTTTGGAGAAAATCGTCCAAATGCATTTGGCATGTTTATCCTTCGCGTTATGCTATGGGCGGAATGAGACATTTGGGGATGACAGTGGAAAAAGTGTTAGTGAGCAGTTGTTTACTCGGACAAGCGGTGCGCTACGACGGTGGCCATAACTTGATGGAGAGCGAGCTGGTGCAAACGTGGCTCGAGCAAGGGCGGATTGTGGCGATTTGTCCCGAATGTGCAGGCGGTTTGCCAACACCTAGACCGCCAGCGGAGCGGATTGGACAGCGCATCTTAACTGCCCAAGGTGAGGATGTGACCCACGCTTTTAGTCTGGGAGCCGATCTCGCGCTTAAGCTGGCGCAGCAACACGGGATTAAAGTGGCGATTTTAAAAGCCCGCAGTCCATCCTGTGGTAATAGGCAGATTTACGATGGTCAATTTGTAAAACAGTTAATTGCGGGACAAGGATTAACGGCTGAAAAACTCAGTGCCGCAGGAATAACCGTATTCAATGAATTGGAGTTATCCGCTGCAGCGGCATGCGTTGCTGAACTAGAGCAAAGCTAGAGACGAGCTAGCTTGCTTGAGTGTGATTGGGGCTGGTGGCCTTATTGTTCACACTTTGATGTGTTTGGAGTAAAGCATGAATTTGTTGATCTTTTTCCGCCCACACTTGGTTTAACCAGCGTTGGAATTCGACGCGGTACTCAGACTCAGAGAAATAACGTGCCGCATCTACCTGGGGCACGGGCAGGGCGTTAATTCGCACAATAATCTTACTGACCTTACCATTCATCACCCCAAACAGAATATCTTCAGGCGCATCTGGGTAGACGATTGTCATATCCAGCAGGTTAGTAAATTGTTCGCCCATGGCTGATAAGGTAAAGGCGATACCACCCGCTTTAGGACGTAACAAATGTTGATAAGGCGAGTTTTGGCGCTGATGTTTATCTTGGGTAAAACGGCTGCCTTCAACATAGTTAATGATTGACGTGGGCATATTGCTAAACTTGGCACAGGCGCGGCGTGTGGTCGCTAAATCTTTGCCCTTAAGCTTTGGATTCTTTTTAAGTTTTGCCGGGCTAGTCCTGTTCATGAAAGGCATATCCAGCGCCCAACAACCCAGTCCCATAATCGGCACATAGATTAGTTCTTTTTTGAGGAAGAACTTCAGCATAGGGATGTGGTTACGTAACACGTAAGTTTGCGCGGCGATATCGAATCCACTGAGGTGGTTGCTGATCAGTAAATACCAGCTGTTTTTATCGAGTCCTTCGAGCCCTTTGACATCCCACTCAATTTTAGCGATCAAATACAAAATGCCACCGTTGCAGCAGGCCCAAGCCCACATAAAACGGTTCATGACCGTAGTCACCGCATTGCGCGCACCTTGTGCTGGCATCACAAGTTTCACTAATCCGCCAATGCTGATAAGCGAGCCCCAAACGGCGGTATTAATGATCAGCAAGCTTAAGCTCAGCATAAACAACACTGAACCAGGCAGGAAATTCAACATAGTGGCGTTACCTTTATTCTTTATTCGCTTGGCTAGCGAGTTGGCTTAACACTTGATCCTTAGTGAGCCAGAGTTGATTCAGCTGTTCTTGGAAGCCAATTTTAAAATCGCGGTCATTCATATAATCGCCGCGCATTGCAGGATCAATATCGGAGACCTTGATGTGTACTTTAACGCTTGGCAACTTGCCTGTCAGGTAGTCCCAATAGCTCGGTACTGCGTCTGGGTAGTAAATGGAGACATCGACTAGCTTGTGGATCTGTTCACCCATGGCTGATAGCGCGAAGGCCATACCGCCCGCTTTAGGTTTTAGCAAATGTTGGAATTGTGAGTTTTGTTTTTGATGCTTAGCCTTGCTGAAGCGCGTGCCTTCGACAAAGTTCATCACACTCACAGGCTTAGCCTTAAACTTAGCACAGGCTTTACGTGTAATTTCAATGTCTTTGCCCTTTAACTTAGGATTCTTACGCAACTGCGCTGTGCTATAACGACGCATAAAAGGAAAATCGAGTGCCCACCAAGCTAGGCCTAATACGGGCACAAAAATCAGCTCTTGTTTGAGGAAAAACTTTAAGAAAGGGATTTTTCGGTTAAAAATCCGCTGCAGGATCAGGATATCGACCCAAGACTGGTGGTTGGCAATCACCATGTACCACTCTTTAGTGGAAAAGTCGGTGTCACCACTCAGTTCAATCTTAACGGGATGTAAGCAACGCTCAATCACGCCATTAACACTGATCCAAGCGCTGGCACAAAAATCGAGTACATGGCTAGTCGCAGTCCTTAATGGACTGATAGGTATCAGTTTTATAAAACTGATTAACACGATTGGGATAGTCCAAAAGACGGTATTTATAACGTAACCTAAAAATGCAATACAGCCTTTTATCTGTGAAAACAGCATTCCCATCCGAGCCCCCTGACAAAAATTGGAGGCCTATGTTACTCGGTGTCGGCGTTTGGCTCAATCTTAGGCACTGCTGGTCGGTGCATTTGTTCATCTTCACTGTAAAGCGGCTGATTCAATATTGCTGGGATAGTCGTGCTAGCAACCTATCCATAGCACGATAACCCAGTGCTTGGGCAAGATGGCGGCGTTCGGTGTTAGGTGCTTGTTCAAGATCGGCGATAGTGCGGGCGACTCTTTGTATACGATGAAAACTGCGAACCGAAAGGCCAAGCTTGACCACGCTTTGCTCCAAAAACACTAAATCAGCATCACTGAGTCCACTGAAGCGTTTCAATTGTTTCCCTGTAAGTTCGCTATTGAGCACACCAGCACGTGCGAGTTGTAGCTCACGTGCTAGCTTAACTCGTTTGGCGATATCTTGGCTGGTTTCTGTCTGCGGCGCGGCTTGAGTCAAAGTGCCCGCGGGGAGTTTGGGGACTTCAATGGTTAAATCGAAACGATCGAGAAACGGACCTGAAAGCCGCGAAAGGTAACGTTGGATTTGTTCAGGGCTGGATCTATGATGGCTATCCAAGTCGCCACTAGGGCTGGGATTCATCGCCGCGATTAATTGGAATCGACTCAAAAATGTCAGCTTAGCGGCGGCGCGGGAAATCACCACTTCGCCGGTTTCCATCGGTTCACGCAGGCAATCTAAGACTTTACGAGGAAATTCAGCCACTTCATCCAAGAATAATACACCGCGATGGGCGAGGGAGATCTCCCCTGGTTTTGGGATACTGCCACCACCCACGAGGGAAATCGAAGAACTCGTGTGGTGCGGCGCCCTAAATGGTCGCTGTAAAAAATGCTGCGGTTTAATGTCGAGTCCAGCAACGGAATGAATTGCCGCCACTTCTAACGCTTCCTCATAATTGAGTGCAGGCAATAGTGCCATCATGCGGCTGGCAAGCATGGTCTTGCCAGTACCCGGCGGGCCTAGCATCAAGAGGTTGTGGTTACCCGCAGCGGCAATTTCGAGAGCTTGCTTGGCCTGATATTGGCCAATCACATCGCTCAGGCAAGTATGAGACTCGGGTGTCTCTTGGCTTACCCATTCTAACTGTGGCGCCAGTGTGGGCAGTTGATTTTGCCCTTGTAAATACGCGGCTAGACTTTGCAGATGCGAACCAAACAACACATTGGGATAGCCGACTAGCTCGGCATCGTGGCGGTTATCTAGCGGTAAGACCAAGGTATGGTCTTGGCGCTTTGCAGCGATAATCGCGGGCAATAATCCTTGGCAGTAACGTATGTGCCCTGACAGTGCCAGCTCGCCGACAAACTCGATATTTTTTAAACTGTTAATGGGAATCTGTTCCGAAGCGGCCAATATGCCCACGGCGATGGGTAAGTCGTAGCGGCCACCTTGTTTAGGTAAATCAGCTGGCGCGAGATTGACTGTTATCCGCCGCATCGGAAACTCGAATCCCGCATTGATCAAGGCACTGCGTACTCGCTCACGGGCTTCTTTTACCGAAGCTTCGGGTAAGCCTACAAGATTAAATGCTGGTAAGCCGTTGCTGAGATGCACTTCAACTGTGACTTGTGGAGCTTCGACCCCACAACTGGCTCGGGTATTGACACAGGCTATCGCCATAAACAAATCCTTTTGTTGATCTTTTTCGCTGAATTTGAGTGTAGCAGTAATTAATGGGAGGGGTTTCCTATCGCCTAGGTCGTTGCCCTTCTCATTAGCAAGCCGTTGACTCCGGCTTTGCTAATCGTGTGATAGGCTTGGCAATTTGCCTTATTTGAAGATGGCAAATAGTTGATAGAAATGATAAAAAACAAACATTGGAGTCGTGAGGTAAATATGGATATGTTGTTAGCAGAAAATTCCCCCATTCGTCAGCAGCTGCTAGAGCAAAAGTTGGCGCAGTTTAAAGACCCGCATCTTGCCCATAGGCTTTCGGCATTTATTCGAAGTAGTGTCGATCTCTATCCCTGTGCAATCGAAGATTATACTCAGTTAGGTAACAGCCGGCTGGGTGGATTGCCGGATTTGCCTGTCGGCATGGATTATCCGGTGACTTTGGTTGGACGGGAGGAGATGCTGGATGCTTACGCTGAGGAATTCGACCACACTCGCGAGTATATCGAGGAGCATTATTGTTGGTCGCAAGATTCGGATTGGGACGAGGCGGCACAAGCCTTCCGTGTGCCCATGCAATTTATCGCACAGCTCAACTGCAGCGACCTGAAGGCGTTTCAATCTTATTTGCCTCGAGAAGGGCGATTGTTGTTCTTTTTGGAGCGCTGGCGATTCTCAGAAATGCTTCGCGGCCATGTCTATTATGTCGCTGAGGATCAGCAACTGAACTCTGGGAAAGCGATTGCCGAGCTTAAGTTCGACGATGCGGTATGTGCAAACTATGAGTATGAGGCGGCTTATCAACTTAAGGGGATTGCCAGCATTAAGATGATAGCCACTGACATGATTAACAGTGACAACCCGCATTTATTGCGGTTAGCCAAGGCACGTTTACAAGCACTGCCAGAACCGCAACAAGCTATGGTGCTGGAGGCCCTAGAGGTTGCGGAAGATGAATTGGCACCAGAGTGGCAAGATCAGCTCTATTTCTTTGATCTGATGAAAATGAATAAGCATGGGTTAATTCCCGGGCAGATTTTCACTCAAGCGCAGTGGGCGGCACTACCTGAATGGCAGTCATCCAACCTGCAGGAATTGCTCGTTCCCGAGCAGCCGCTGCCCTATTTCGATGGGATAGCCAGCATTAATGGCCATGGTGATAGCCGCTATAAAGCACCCGAACTCCGCGCCGCAGCTGAATTAGGCGGCAATGCCGAAGATTATCTAGTACTGTTCAAAGTCGTCTACAGTGAGCATTCTATGCAATTGAATTTTATTATCCACCGGGACGATTTAACGTTAGGAAAATTCGATCGCATTTACTGCATTTATGATTATTAGTTCATTGAAAGGTTGGCTACAGCCAACCTTTTTGCTGGGCGATACGGGCTACACAGCAATAGGAGTACATCGAGACGATTGAAGGTGTATGTTGCGACCGATTAAAAGAAGAGTCACAAGCACAATTTAGTGCCTTTGAATGAATATGAGTTATAAAGGATTGATTCTGGGATAAATGATTACCACTGAATAGATTGAGTGCTTGATAGTTATATTTAATCATTTCAATCAGTTAATAGAGATTTGTCAACCTATGCCATTATATGAGGGCATCGTTGAGCAGTCTCATTTGGTTTACCCTCCACTGAAAATCATGGTTCCCCTCCCCACGACCTTGATTCAACTTGACCGCTAGGCTGCATTAACGTCTGAGTTCTAACTTGTATTCCTTTTAAGTCCCCGTCATTTTCTCCGTGGTTAGGTTGCAAGACTGACCATAAGGCCGCCACTTACCATCCCCATAAACATTCTGCTACTGAGCCACTCGAACTCCTTATACAGACAGGGTGTCGGAATAAATAGTCAGCATATAAAGTATACTTTGTATCATTTTGTGGTTTAATCGAAACATCTGCTGCCGATTTTAGCAACATTTTGGGCGGCGATGCGGTAACAAGGTTGTGAATCGATAATAATAAAGTGACCTCTTGTGAAGGATGACATTTGAGGGAACATGGTCGAGGAGAACTCGCCTATGCGTTCGTGGATGTTAGCGTGTGTGTTTATCTGTACTGCGGGTTTTGGTGGGGCAGCATGGGCAAAACTCGATGTGGTTTTTTTTAATCCTGGGGCTGTCGATGACAGTTTTTGGGGAGATGTCGACCAATTGATGTTGGCGGCATCGACGACACTCGATATTAAACTCGATATCATTCATTCCGATCGCAATCACTTCAAGATGATAACCCAACTCGATGAGTTGTTAGCTTCTGCAAAGGCGTTACCTAATTACGTTATTCTGGTTAATGAAAAACAATCCGCGATAAAAATGTTGCAGGCGCTTTATCCTCACCCTGTCTATGTGCAATTGATTTTAAATGATATTTCCCCTGGCGAGCGTGATGCCTTGCTGCAAGATCCCCATTGGCAAGAATATCTGTTACCCGCCATTATTCCCGATAATTACGCTATTGGTTCGGCGACCGCTAAGGCCTTAATGGACGATTTAGAAGGAAAGGCGGCTAAAGTTCTGTTGATTTCGGGCGATAAATCGACGCCTGCTTCAGTGCTACGTACCCAAGGCGCCAGTGACTATTTCTTTATGCAGTCCAATGCCACTCTGACTCAAACGGTTTATGGCCAATGGAGTGAGGCTGTGGCTTATGGGCAAGCGTTAACCCTGCTGAATCGTTATCCTGATCTGAATGTTATTTGGACCGCCAGTGATCGTATGGCGATTGGGGTGCTTAAGGCATTGAAGGAAACAGGTTTGGTGTCTGGTAAAGATGTATTTGTCGGTACGATCAATACTTCACCTGAGATTTTACAGCTTTGTCGCCAGCACTCTGTGAGTGTTATTGGTGGCGGGCATTTTTTGGTTGGCGCTTTAGGTTTGGTCGAATTGCAATATTATCAGCAGCATAAAAAATATCTCCCCTATGACAATGTTGCCTTGTTCGGTGTTTTGCAACCAGATTCGGCATTTTATCAAATGTTAGTTGCTCGAGATTGGCCACAGATTTTCCAGTCTCAGATTTTGAATAAGTTGCCCCTCAAGGCGTAATAACAGGTGTACATGAAGCATCATAATCATTCTATTAGCCACAAGATGACGCTGATTATTATTGGGGTGAGCTCGTTTTTTGCTGTGTTAACTATGCTGGTACAGTTGATTTGGAACTATCAGGATAGTATCGATAATGCGACTTCGGATATCCGCGAGTATTCAGAATCTATTTTGCCAAGCGTGGCTAAGTCACTGTGGGACGTCGACCGTAGCTTGTTATCGGATTTGCTCTCTGGACTGGGGATGATGCCATTAGTGTCGAGTGTACATTTAGACAGTATCGATGGCGTCACTATGCATCTGGGTAAACCTTTGTTAACCGATGATGAGTCGCAAACTCTATTTCACTATCCTGTGACCTATCAAGAGCAGTCGATAGCGACTTTGACCGTAGGGTTAGATACCAATCGGCTTTACTACGAGCTGTGGCGGCAGTTGATTTTTATCGTGCTCGGTAATGGGTTAAAGACCCTATTGATGATTTATTTGATTTTGACCTTAGTGCGACTCATGGTGACAGATAGATTGTCGGCATTGGAAGATTTCACTAATAAAATCAATCTTAACTCGTTAAAAAAGTTATTTGTGCCCGAGACGGTAACCGCAAGACCCGATGAAATAGCCCATGTGGCATTGTCACTTAAGGGTATGTATCAAAGGATACGTAATGATTTAGCCATCAATAAACGTCAGCAACGTGCACTGCAACAACAGCAGCATTTATTGTCTGACTTAGTCAAAGAACGAACTAAAGAATTAGATTGGCAGTCGCAGTCGAATCAATTGTTGGCAGAGATTTCGTTGCAATTTTTGAGTATAGATACCTGCAATGTGGATAAAACCTTAACTGAGGTATGCCACAAAATAGGTCAGTTATTTGATGTTGAAAGGGTGAGTCTTCTCGAATTCAATCAGCAGCATGCCTATTACCGCAGCTTTTGGACCAGTGACTTACACGCAAATAAGGTCCAAGTGATTTCGGTAGATAATATTGCTCAACTGGCTAAAAAATTCGAGACGGAATCGACCTTAGTGATTGAGGATCTTGAGGCGTTAAAGGCTTTTTCACCACAGGAATATGAGGTAATGAAATCCGTGGGGATATGTTCGATTGCCGCCTTTGCGATTAAAAATGCTGGGGAGTTATTGGGATTGCTCTCGCTGTCGACTGTGTCTCGGCCATTAAATTGGAACGCCCAGAAAAAGAATATGCTGACCCAATTCGCCTCCGCATTGAACGAGTTACTGCTACGCGAACAGAAAGAGCGTCAGATGATAGTGCTACAACAAGCGCTGGTTGCCGCGAATAGCCAATTAAAGGTGATGGCTGAAACCGATGAGTTAACTGGCTTAGCTAATAGACGACCCTTTACTGAAAGATTAGCTACAGTGCTAGAAGCTAACACTCCAGCGGGATTGTTAATGTTAGATATCGATTATTTCAAATCCTACAACGACACTTATGGTCATCTTGAAGGCGATACTGTGCTTAAACGGGTGGCTGATGCCTTAGCACAGTGCGATATCCTGCCGCACAATGCTCTATTGGCTCGCATTGGTGGTGAAGAGTTTGCTTTGGTCGTCGAGCAGGTCACGCCAGCACAGTTAACGGCTATTGCTACGCAACTGTGTTATCTCGTTGAGCAACTCAATATTCCCCATCAAGTATCTCCCTTGGCTGTGGTGACGATCAGTATTGGCAGCGTGTTTTTGCCATTAGATAAGATCTCTGGGTTTAAGATGGCCGACGTATTACGCCGCGCCGATGTTTGCCTCTATCGCGCTAAGGATAAGGGTCGCAATAGAGTCGAGGTTGAAGTGATTTAATGGGAGCCGGTTGAAGGTGATGTTACTCTTTCGCCAAGATATCCCAACGCGTTGCTGGATTGGCTACTGAGCTTCAAGAGTCTAGGCTCTATGCTGCAAAATTGGAGACATATTCGGTTTGCATCACTACGCCACAGACGCCCTCAATCATGCTAACTAATTGATAACATTTATATGAAACATAGCGGTAGATAAGTCGCTAAGATAAAAATTACTCAAGGTGAGGTAATATTAGGCGGCAGATGAGATATAATCTGTCGCCTATTGTCGATTTAGCGATGCACTCTGAGTGACATCCATGCTGCCATTCTGGACGTATTTTACGTAACGCAACTAAGCAAAGCCACGACTGCATAGTCAATTCTATTGGCTTAAATGTACGTTCTAGCAGCTCAATATCAAAGCCACCGCGCTCGGATGTCTAATGCCATCGAGTCGAGTAAAATAATTAAATGCTGTATATTCAGTCTCTTTGACATAAAACATTACTTAAATGATGCAAGTGCATTAGCGCTATGCGTGGGCTGCGAGAGCGGAGTCACGCATAACTCGTGAATTTGCAGATATACTGAGTGCACCCTAAGGATTGTCATCTAAGCGCTCATTCATCTTAGGGATGAAAGTGGTCAATACAATCTTGTTGTGCAGCGACCAGACAAAGCAAACTTTGCTCAAATACAATGAATTCAACTGACTCGCGAGCAATAAGGCGCGGGTTGGTCCTAGTTAGTCCAGTGTTAAATGAAAGGTGTTACATGAGTCTCTTTGATAACGTGATGATTATATTGTGTCTAATCGGCGCGAGTTGTTTTTTCTCTATGTCAGAAATTGCACTTGCCGCTTCACGTAAAATTCGTTTACGTCAGTTAGCCGATGAGGGCGATGCACGAGCAGAAAAAGTGCTGCAGTTACAAGCCGTTCCCGGGAGCTTTTTTACGGTAGTACAAATTGGTCTTAATGCCGTTGCCATCATGGGCGGTATTGTGGGTGAGTCGGCATTTCGGCCTTACTTCTATCAGTTGCTTTCCCCTTTAGTTGCCGAGCCTTGGCTGAGCCAATTGAGCTTTGTTTTATCCTTCATAACGGTAACCAGCGCCTTTATTTTAGTCGCCGATTTAATGCCAAAACGCATTGCCATGGCGATGCCTGAGCCCGTCGCTTTAGCTGTTGTCGGGCCTATGTCTTTCTGTATTGTGCTATTACGCCCATTAGTGTGGTTTTTCAATGGCATGGCGAGTGGTATCTTTAAACTGCTGCAGATCCCAACCGTGCGTAACGATGCCATCACCTCCGACGACATTTATGCCGTCATGAATGCGGGTGCCGAAGCTGGGGTGCTAGATCGCGGTGAGCAACAGATGATGGAAAATGTGTTTGAAATGCAAACCGTTTCTGTGACTTCGGCCATGACGGCCCGTGAAAGCTTAGTGTACTTTTTACTGCAAGACAGTGAAGAAGATATCAAGCGTAAAATTTCTGAAGATCCCCATACTAAGTTCCTCGTCTGCGATGGTCAGTTGGATATGATCAAAGGCTTCGTGGATGCGAAAGAATTGCTGATCCGTGTGATCAACGGTGAGAATATCATCTTAAAAGGCAGTAACTTAATCCATACTTCGCTGATCATTCCCGATACGCTGAGCCTGTCAGAAGCGATGGAATACTTTAAAAATAGTCGCGCCGATTTTGCCGTGGTCATGAACGAATACGCCTTAGTGGTGGGGATTGTGACAACTAACGATCTACAGCGCGCCGTAATGGGGGCTTGGTCATTGCACGAGAGCGAAGAGCAGATCATCGCCCGCGATAGTAACTCTTGGTTAGTCGACGGTGTGACGCCTATTACCGACGTAATGCGCGCCTTTGGTATTGAGGAGTTTCCGCATAATCAGAACTACGAAACCATTGCTGGTTTTATGATGTATATGCTGCGTAAAATCCCTAAGCGTACGGATTTCGTGAACTATGCGGGCTATAAATTTGAGGTGGTCGATATCGATTCGTACAAGGTCGATCAGCTATTGGTGACCCGTATCGATCCTATTGATAAGCTCAACTCGCCGGATGTGTAATCCTGTTATCTTGTGTTGATTGCCTTGCGATAGAAATCCTGTGGCAATAGCTCGTTAGCACCAATTTGATCGCAACTGTTCGATAGTGAAGCGGTTCTCTTTAGCTAAGTTTTTAGCTTTTTGAGAGCCGTTTCGGTTTTCTATCTCGTTGAAACTATTCACTCGCACTTTTATTTTGTATTACTTTCCCCGTTTAAATCACATCCAAAAACGCATTAACGATGGGATCATCAAGTCGTTTCACTTTGCAGCAGCAACCTAACTCGAACGGTGGAATCTCCACCGGCGACGAGAGTAGCTGAATGCGATCTCGCACTGGGCTATTATTGATCACCACTTCGGGGCTCATGCTCACGCCACAACCTAACGCTACCATAGAGGCGATCGCTTCTTGGCCCGACACTTGGGCGTAAATATTAGGGCTGATGCCCATTTGTTTGAACCAGTTATCGGCGCGGCGCCGTCCTGGGCCGTGATCTGGGATGATAAAGGGTACGCTCGACCAATCGATGGGCGTTTGACTCACTTGTTGCTGTACTGCACAGCGGATCGTCGGTGCGATAATCGACAGTGGCACATCGTCGATTTTGGCAAAATGTAAGCTGCTGGGGAAAGGATCGGGCAGGGCGGCGATGGCGATATCGGCGCGATTCTGCTGCACTTCTGCTAGCGCGTTGGCTGCATCTCCCGTGGTTAAGGCGATTTCGACGAAGGGATGCTCTTGGCGGAATAAATCCAATAAACCCGGTAAATGACTGTAGGCAGCAGTGACCGAGCAATACAGATTCAGCCGACCGCGCAGTACGTCCTGCTTGAGATCGATACTGTGCTTGAGTGTGCTCCAATGGTTCAAGGTCTGCTCGGCGAATCGCTTAAATTCGTGTCCCGCGTGGGTTAAGGTCACGCTGCGATTATCCCGCTCTAACAGCTTAGCGTTCACTTCTTCTTCTAATCTTTGCAGTGCTCGGCTTAAGGTCGATGGGCTCACATGCATCTGCTCCGCGGTCTTGGCGAAGTGTAAACTGTCACATAAGTGCAGGTACAATTTGAGGGTACGAATATCCATAACTTATCCTGTTTAGCCTGAGCCTGAGCCTGAGTGCTGCATATTGCCGCCGATGTTGCTGCCAGTGTTACTGAGCGTTATTGCGGCTGACGTTGCGCATAATGCAATATGAAGTTCCGAATATATCATTTTAAGCAATGATAAGCATGGGTTATAGTGATTTCAATCACAACCAAGTCGTAACATTATGTTAGTTTGGTTGCGTCCAAAATTTCTGACTTATAGGTGGTATATCAGATGGCTAACTATTTTAACTCTCTGAATTTACGTCAACAATTAGCACAGCTTGGCCAATGTCGTTTCATGGATCGTTCTGAGTTTAGCGACGGCTGTAACTACATCAAAGATTGGAATATTGTTATTTTAGGTTGTGGTGCTCAAGGTCTTAACCAAGGCTTGAACATGCGTGATTCGGGTCTGAATATCTCTTTTGCCCTGCGTCCTGAAGCGATTGAACAGAAACGTGCCTCATGGCAAAAAGCAACCGATAACGGTTTCCGTGTCGGTACCTTTGAAGAATTAATCCCCGCGGCGGATCTGGTCCTTAATCTGACGCCGGACAAACAGCATTCAAACGTAGTTAACGCGGTTATGCCACTGATGAAGCAAGGCTCTACCTTGTCTTACTCACACGGCTTCAACATTGTTGAAGAGGGTATGCAAGTTCGTTCCGATATCACTGTGGTGATGGTTGCGCCTAAGTGCCCAGGCACTGAAGTGCGTGAAGAATACAAACGTGGTTTTGGTGTGCCTACCCTTATCGCGGTTCACCCAGAAAACGATCCAAACGGTGACGGTTTAGAGATTGCTAAAGCCTACGCTAGCGCAACGGGTGGAGACAGGGCCGGTGTTTTACTGTCGTCTTTCATCGCAGAAGTGAAGTCGGATCTGATGGGCGAGCAAACCATTCTGTGCGGTATGTTGCAGACGGGGGCCATCTTAGGTTACGAGAAAATGATCGCCGATGGCGTTGAGCCAGGTTATGCGGCCAAGCTTATCCAGCAAGGTTGGGAAACGGTCACTGAAGCACTGAAACACGGCGGCATCACTAACATGATGGACCGTTTATCTAATCCAGCCAAGATTAAAGCATTTGAAATTGCAGAAGATTTAAAAGAAATTCTGCAACCATTATTTGAAAAGCACATGGATGACATCATCAGCGGCGAATTCTCACGCACTATGATGGAAGACTGGGCAAACGATGATGCGAACTTACTGCGTTGGAGAGCCGAAACTGGCGAAACAGGTTTCGAAAATGCGCCCGTATCGAGCGAGCATATCGACGAACAAACCTATTTCGACAAAGGTATTTTCCTTGTTGCTATGATCAAAGCGGGTGTGGAACTGGCGTTCGACACTATGGTGTCTGCGGGTATCGTGGAAGAGTCGGCTTATTACGAGTCACTGCACGAGACCCCACTTATCGCTAACACGATTGCTCGTAAGCGTTTGTACGAAATGAACGTAGTGATTTCAGACACAGCCGAATACGGTTGCTACCTGTTTAATCACGCCGCCGTACCTATGCTGCGCGACTACGTTAATGCCATGTCATCTGAGTATTTAGGTGCTGGTCTGAAAGACAGCGCAACCGGTGTCGACAACCTAACGCTCATCGCTGTTAACGAAGCGATTCGTGAAACGGCAGTGGAATATGTTGGCGCTGAGCTTCGCGGTTACATGACAGATATGAAGAGCATTGTTGAGGCTTAAGTGATAGTGAGTTAAGCCCAGCATTGGGGGAGAGGGTTGATACTCAAAGGACTTGGGTCTCAGCTCGGTTCCCAAGCAAGCTCAAGATAGTGAAACGCGCATCTTGAGCTTGCTTAGTGATAAATCAGTTAGTGAGAAACAAATTTTTTCCTGTTCAGTGGGTTGTCGAGCGGGCAAAAACGACACAGTTAGTGAGTCTATCGTTCAGTAGGTGAATCGCGCCGACTGAGGCTCAACAGTTAACGTTTTACTTTGTTGTTTTGCATTGTCTCGGCAGGGAAGCTGAATTTTTTTGACAAAAGATATTTTTTATTGTGTTTGGCTGTCGCTTTATGGTAAAGCTAATAGCTCGCGCTAGGGCAAAGCCCAAAGCGAAACTAACTTTCATGCAATATCCCAATTTTAGAAACACCGATTAGGAATCCATATTGATGTTTAACCAAGCTGCCAAGCTCATTCTCGTGATTATTACCGTCGTGATTATTAAATCACAGCGGGGGCGGCGCATGGCGAACTGATAGACCTAAAAGGTTAAAAGTTTCGAAAGAACCCCCCGCTCCGAAAGGACCGGGGGGTTCTTCGTTTCAGGGCCTAGAGCAAGGTTCTAAGCTTCGAAAGAGTAAAAAATTAGCGTCGATTTTCGGCAATTCAGGACTAACGTAGCGAGAGAGAATATGGAACCAGGGCAGATGATCAGAGGTGCAGACGCGGTAATCAAAGTGTTAGCAGCACATGGAGTCACCACAGTGTTTGGTTACCCAGGTGGTGCCATTATGCCAATATACGATGCCCTCTATGGAAGCCCTGTTGAACATCTCTTAAGCCGTCACGAACAAGGCGCCGCCTTTGCCGCCGTAGGATACGCAAGAGCCAGCGGTAAAACCGGCGTGTGCTTCGCGACCTCAGGCCCAGGCGCGACTAACCTGATCACTTCCTTAGCCGACGCGCTGTTAGATTCAGTGCCTATCGTGGCCATCACAGGCCAAGTCTCCACCGCCGTTATCGGCACCGACGCCTTTCAAGAAATCGACGTGCTGGGCATGTCACTGAGCTGCACTAAGCACAGTTTTATGGTGACAAACATCAACGATCTTATCCCAACCTTGTATCAAGCTTTTGAGATCGCCGCATCCGGCCGCCCTGGCCCTGTGTTGGTCGATATCCCGAAGGATATCCAACTCGCTCACCTCGAATACCGTACACCTTTGCTGGCCGTCATGAACGAACCCCAAGCCGAGATGAGTGATATCGACGCCGCCCGTGCGCTGTTGGCTGAGGCTAAACAGCCTATGTTGTATGTCGGCGGTGGTGTAGGTATGGCGGGCGCGGTCGATCAACTGCGTGAGTTTATCAAAGTGACGGGCATACCTTCGGTCGCAACCTTGAAAGGGCTGGGCAGTATCGCCCACGGCACACCCGGCTACTTAGGCATGTTAGGCATGCATGGCGGCAAGGCCGCTAACTTAGCGGTACAGGATTGCGATTTGCTAATCGTGGTTGGCGCCCGTTTCGACGACAGAGTCACCGGCCGTTTAGCGAGCTTTGCCGACAAGGCCAGAGTGATCCATTTAGATATCGACGCCGCCGAACTGGGCAAATTACGTATGCCAGAGGTGGCAATTGCCGGTGACTTACGCCAAATCCTCCCAGCCTTAGCCATGTCGATGAACATTACGCCTTGGCAGGCTGAAGTGGAGCATTTATGTCGTAAGCATCAATGGGATTATCAACACTCCGGCAGTTTGATCTATGCGCCTGCGCTGCTGCGCCGTTTAGCCAATAAATTACCCGAAGACAGCGTTGTTTGTTGCGATGTGGGCCAGCACCAAATGTGGGTGGCCCAGCATATGTGGTTCCGCCGTCCAGAAGATCATCTGTCCAGCGCGGGCTTAGGCACTATGGGCTTTGGCTTGCCCGCCGCCATTGGTGCGCAAGTGGCCCGTCCCGATGCGACAGTGGTGACTGTCTCTGGTGATGGTTCTTTTATGATGAATGTGCAGGAGCTGACCACCATCAAACGCCGTAAGCTGCCGGTGAAAATCGTGCTGGTTGATAACCAAAAGCTTGGCATGGTGAAGCAGTGGCAGCAGCTATTTTTTGAAGAGCGCTACAGTGAAACGGATTTATTCGATAACCCTGATTTTGTCTTATTGGCCTCTGCTTTTGATATTCCCGGCCGCACTATTTTTTCTTCCGACGAAGTGGAAGAAGCCTTAACCGAAATGTTAGCGGCTAAGGGCCCGTATTTATTACACGTTGCAATCGACGATGCTTTTAACGTTTGGCCACTGGTGCCCCCCGGCGCCTCAAACAGCGATATGATGGACGAAATGGAGAAACAAACATGATCCACTCTCTGGAATTAACGGTTCAACAACGCCCCGAAGTGCTTGAGCGTGTTTTGCGCGTGACTCGCCATCGCGGCTTTACGATTACCCAAATGCAGATGCGTATGAATGACGATGCGAGCCTGTCGTTGGATATGGAGGTCGATAGCGAACGTGCCATCGAACTGTTAAGTAATCAGCTGAATAAACTGATTGATGTGACCCAGTGTAAGGTATTGTTACCGCTGAGCTTGCAACAAACGGCTAATGCTTAAGCATTAGACATGTGAATTAAGAATACGATTTTCGATTTGAGATAAAGGATACAGTCAATGCCAAAGTTACGATCAGCTACCAGTACCGAAGGCCGCAATATGGCGGGTGCCCGTGCGCTATGGCGCGCCACAGGGGTGAAAGACAATGATTTTGGTAAGCCAATTATCGCCATTGCTAACTCCTTTACTCAGTTTGTACCGGGTCATGTGCACTTAAAAGACATGGGCTCACTGGTGGCGAGCGCCATCGAAGAAGCGGGCGGTATCGCCAAAGAATTCAATACGATCGCAGTCGATGATGGTATCGCCATGGGCCACGGCGGCATGCTTTACAGTCTGCCATCGCGCGAGCTTATCGCCGACAGTGTGGAATACATGGTTAATGCCCACTGCGCCGATGCTTTAGTGTGTATCTCCAACTGCGACAAGATCACCCCTGGCATGTTGATGGCGGCGCTGCGTCTCAATATTCCCGTCGTGTTTGTGTCTGGCGGACCGATGGAAGCGGGCAAGACTAAGCTGTCGGATAAACTCATCAAGCTCGACTTAGTCGATGCCATGATAGCGGGCGCAGATTCGAACGTGAGCGATGAAGACAGTGCCAAAATCGAGCGTAGCGCGTGCCCAACCTGTGGCTCTTGCTCTGGCATGTTTACCGCCAACTCAATGAACTGTTTAACCGAAGCACTAGGGTTATCGCTGCCGGGTAACGGTTCTATGCTGGCAACCCACGCGGATCGCCGCGAGCTGTTTTTGGAAGCGGGTCGCCGCGTGATGGCGTTGGCAAAACGTTATTATCATCAAGATGATGAATCGGCATTGCCACGTAATATCGCGAATTTCAAAGCCTTTGAAAATGCCATGACCTTAGATATCGCCATGGGCGGTTCATCTAATACCGTATTGCATTTATTGGCCGCCGCGCAGGAAGCCGATGTTGATTTTACCATGGCGGATATTGACCGCATGTCGCGCTTGGTGCCGCACCTTTGTAAGGTCGCGCCATCGACGCCTAAATATCATATGGAAGACGTGCACCGTGCGGGCGGCGTGATGGGGATTTTAGGTGAGCTAGACAGAGCCGGATTACTGCATACCGATGTGTTCCATGTGGCGGCCGATGAAGGTGGCAATTTGAAGTCTGTATTGGCGAAATACGATGTGATGCAGACGCAAGATGAAAAAGTAAAACATTTCTTTATGGCGGGACCTGCGGGGATTCCGACCACTAAAGCCTTTAGCCAAGATTGTCGCTGGCCGTCACTGGATAATGACAGACAAGAAGGCTGTATCCGTAGCCGCGAGTTTGCCTTCAGCCAAGAGGGCGGTCTTGCCGTATTGTCGGGTAATGTGGCCGAAAACGGCTGTATCGTTAAAACGGCGGGCGTGGATGAATCTAACTTAACTTTCGTCGGCACGGCACGTATCTACGAGAGCCAAGACGATGCAGTGGCGGGTATCTTAGGCGGCGAAGTGGTGGCGGGCGATGTGGTCGTTATCCGTTATGAAGGCCCGAAAGGCGGTCCGGGCATGCAAGAAATGCTTTATCCGACTACGTATTTAAAATCCCGCGGGCTAGGTAAGGTCTGTGCGCTGATCACCGACGGGCGTTTCTCCGGTGGCACTTCAGGTTTATCTATCGGCCACGTCTCACCCGAAGCGGCCGCTGGCGGCACAATCGCCTTGATTGAAAATGGCGATCGCATCGAAATTGATATCCCCAAGCGCAGTATCAAACTGGCGTTAACTGATGCTGAACTCAATGCTCGCCGCGAAAAAATGCACAGTCTTGGCCCAATGGCGTGGAAACCTATTGGTCGCCAGCGTTATGTGTCACTCGCACTTAAGGCCTACGCCATGCTCGCCACCAGTGCCGACAAGGGCGCGGTGCGCGATCGCAGTAAACTGGAGGACTAATTATGTTTACTGCATCTATGTTGCCACTCTCATCGCAAACTCAGGCGGATTTAGCCCATTTTCAGTTGGCACAAAGCTATTTGCAAAAAATCCTGTTGTCATCCGTGTATGACATAGCGAAAGTGACACCGCTTTCAAGTATGAACAAGTTATCGGCGCGTTTAGGTTGTCAGGTATTTTTGAAGCGCGAAGATATGCAGCCAGTGCATTCCTTCAAGTTACGCGGTGCCTATAACCGTATAGCCCAGCTGACGAAAGAAGAATGCCAGCGCGGTGTGGTGTGTGCTTCGGCAGGCAATCATGCTCAGGGTGTGGCGATGTCGGCGGCGAGTCGTGGTGTGGATGCTGTGATTGTGATGCCTGAGACGACGCCCGATATTAAAGTCGATGCGGTGCGCCGTTTAGGTGGCAACGTGGTATTGCACGGCCAAGCCTTCGATCAAGCCAATGGTTTTGCGATGGCGATGGCCAAAGAAGAGGGCCGAGTCTATATTGCGCCCTTCGATGATGAAGCTGTGATCGCAGGCCAAGGCACTATCGCCCAAGAGATGTTGCAGCAGCAGCGCGATCTCGAAGTGGTATTTGTACCCGTGGGCGGCGGCGGGCTCATCGCGGGTATCGCTGCCTATTACAAGGCGGTTATGCCGCAGGTGAAAATTGTCGGCGTCGAGCCAGAAGACGCGGCCTGTTTAAAGGCTGCGATGGAAGCGGGCGAACCTGTGACGCTGGCGCAAGTCGGTTTATTTGCCGATGGCGTGGCGGTTAAACGTATCGGCACTGAGCCGTTTCGAGTCGCGAAACTCTATGTCGATGAAGTGGTGACTGTCACCTCGGATGAAATCTGCGCTGCGGTAAAAGATATCTTCGAAGACACCCGAGCGATCGCCGAACCGGCTGGGGCTTTGTCCTTGGCTGGGCTTAAAAAATATGTCAGCACCAATGCCAGTGGTGATTGCGGCAATGGTGAAAAGGTCGCGGCGATTTTAAGTGGTGCGAATGTGAATTTCCACAGTCTGCGTTATGTGTCCGAACGTTGTGAGCTTGGCGAGCAGAAAGAAGCGGTACTGGCGGTGAAAGTCCCTGAGCGTCCGGGAAGTTTCTTAACATTCTGTGAGTTACTCGATAAGCGGGTGATGACAGAGTTTAACTATCGTTTCAGTAGTCGTGATCTTGCCGTGGTGTTTGCCGGCATTCGCTTAAGCCGAGGCCAAGGTGAGCTAGAACAAATCATTGCCACCTTAGAGGCTAATGGTTTTGAAGTTCAGGATTTATCCGGGGATGAAACCGCGAAATTGCATGTGCGTTATATGGTCGGTGGTCATCCACCAGAGCCTTTAGAGGAGCGTTTATTTAGCTTTGAGTTTCCTGAACATCCCGGTGCGCTGCTGAAGTTTTTAACGACCTTGCAGAGCAAATGGAACATCAGTCTGTTCCATTATCGTAACCACGGCGCGGCCTTTGGCCGAGTGCTGGCGGGGTTTGAAGTACCCGCGAGTGATGCCTTGCCGTTCCAACAGTTTTTAACTGAGTTGGGTTTTGTCTATCAAGAGGAAACCCAAAGCCCTGCCTATCAGCTGTTTTTAAATGCGGGTAACGGCAACAAGGCGTTACAACCTTAGCTCACCATGCGCGTGATAGTTATGTTAGTCATAACTAAGGCTAAAGGAGGAGCGCACAGGCGCTCCTTTTTGTGGTAGTTTTGTAGACTTAATACTCTAGCCGCCGATTAGCGCGCCACAGTTAAGTCGCTGACTTAATCCGCTGACGATTGGCTAACGAATAATAACTAGACTTCGACCTACACCTACACGCATTAAGGAGACATGATGTTACCAGCACCGCGTTTTACCGCTTTTAATCCTCCTCGCCGTATTTTAATGGGCCCTGGCCCGTCGGATGTTTATCCCGAAGTGCTTGCGGCGCAGTCCAGACCTACGGTTGGCCACTTAGATCCGCTGTTTGTGGGCATGATGGATGAGCTTAAGAGTCTGATCCAATACGCCTTCCAAACTAAAAACGAAATGACCATGGCGGTATCAGCGCCGGGCAGTGCGGGCATGGAAACCTGTTTCGTTAACTTAGTCGAGCCGGGTGAGAAGGTGATTGTCTGTCGTAACGGTGTGTTTGGTGAGCGTATGCGCCAAAACGTCGAGCGTATGGGCGCCATTGCCGTGCTGGTGGACAATGAGTGGGGCACACCTGTTGATCCTGCAGCGGTTGAAGCTGCGCTGAAAGCCAATCCCGATGCCAAATTTTTAGCCTTTGTGCACGCCGAAACCTCAACTGGCGCCTTGTCCGATGCCAAAACTCTGTGCGCATTAGCCAAAACCTATGGCTGTTTGAGCATAGTTGATGCGGTGACTTCCCTTGGCGGCGTTGAGTTAAGAGTCGATGAATGGGGCATAGATGCTATTTATTCTGGCAGTCAAAAGTGCCTTTCCTGTGTACCGGGTTTATCGCCCGTGTCTTTCTCGCCTGCAGCCGTCGAAAAACTCAAGAATCGCAAGACCCCAGTGCAAAGTTGGTTCCTCGATCAAAGCTTAGTGATGGCCTATTGGACCAGCGCGGGAGGCAAACGTAGTTACCATCACACTGCGCCAGTGAATGCGCTTTATGCACTGCATGAATCCCTGCGTATGTTAGCGGCCGAAGGCTTAGAGAATGCGTGGCAACGCCATCATGACATGCACTTAGTGCTGCGTGCTGGGCTTGAAAAGTTAGGGCTTAACTTTGTGGTGGCCGAAGATTCGCGTCTGCCACAACTTAACGCAGTTTATATTCCTGCAGGTGTCGATGATGCCGCGGTGCGGGCTCGTTTGCTCAAAGATTACAATCTCGAAATCGGCGCAGGCCTTGGTGCTCTTGCGGGTAAAGCATGGCGCATTGGCCTCATGGGTTTTGGTGCCCGTCGTGAAAATGTCGCCTTATGCCTCAAGGCATTAGAAGAAGTGTTGAACTAATATGCCAAGATTACGCCTTGCCTTTTGCGGGCTAATGATCGCTTTGCTCAGTGCCTGCTCGGTGAATAATACCAGCAATGTTTCCTGCGATTTTGTGCGCGGAACTAACAATAATCAAAGCATGCGCGACGCGAGCGGCCACGATACGGGCAGCGCCGATGAGCGGCAAAAGGATGTCGGTATCGGCTTCTTGAATGTTATCTTCGGCAGTATCAGCCGAGCACTTTCTTCCGATGATTCATCGGATGGAAAGTGTTTGTAACTTAGTTAGTTTTAGTGGTTTTGATTAAACGAAAATCCCCGCAATGCGGGGATTTTTTAATTTTGTTAATAAAGTCGCTTTTGGCAGCAGGTAATATTGATTTAGCACTGTCATTCCAGTGATACACCTACTTTGGTTTAAAAATAAGTCATCCCAATAGGCTCGACGATGACATCTCCTGCATATGGCTAGATTTATAACAAGACTAGAATGTCGCGAACACATGGATGTGAATGAGCGATCATGCCGCCAACGGTCACTTCCACGACAGTGCTTAATCCCATTAAACCCTTGGTATGCCTGATAGTCTGTTATTTACAATTATGCATTCCGAGAATTTAACAATGGGTGGCTCGTTAAGCTTTTTTGACTTGCGAAGGAATATTATGGCTAGCAACAGAGTAAAACGATGTTTAAAATAAATTTAAGTTTGCGCTAATGCTTTCTTAGGGACATTAAACTTTTAACCTATTACAGGGTAGTTATTTTGAGTACAAATCTACAACCATTTTTTATTGTGCAATCAGATCCTGATGGTAAGGGAATACCGTATTTTATGGATAAACATTGGACTCCTGAGCTACCTGACTATGAGTTTTATGACTCACCACCATGTGAGGTTGATTTTTTAAATGCTTATTCTCTTAAAGCAAAAACATATCAACTGAATGGTGATTATTTGGTTGATGAAAATTTAGTTTCTAATGAAATGTTATACTTGTGTGAAAAATTAAATATTAAGTGTATTCGTATTCCTGTCGATATTAACTTGCATCGAGGAGTTCGTCCGCAGAAAAAGTACTTTTTATTTTTTCCACTAAGTTATTTGTCTATCTTAGATAAGGATGAGTCCACTTATACTATCTCGATTGACTTAGATTCTGGAAAATTGAACACGCAAGAGGAACGTGGGTTAAAGAAGACATATTATGAGTCTATAGATAAATTTAAAATAAAGAATAATATTCATGAACATTTATTCTTTTGTAACGAGATAGCGGCTTCTGTATGTTCTATTCAGTTTAAAAATGAGTACGAAGCTCTTGGTTTAACGGGGGTGAGTTTTAAGGAGATAAATGAACATTATCAGTATTCTGCATGGAGCTGAGTGCATCATAAAATGAAAATATTGAAGCTAAGTACAAGGAGTGAATAATGGACTGGATTGAGTTAGAAGAAAAATGCTTTGAAATTACATACGATACAATCAAGATGTTATTGTTAGAAAATAAAGATGAGGCATTCTATGCGGTATCTCTTTACACTGACAGTAGTGCCATGTCAGCATCATTAAGTGCTAGCTCTGAGGGTAAGCTTAAAAGCATTCTCGTTGCTGAAGAAGATCAGAGCATAGAGTGTGAAAATTACTATAGATGGGCAGTATCTGAGTGGTTTTATGATGGATATAATGCGGGAGCCTTCTCCAAAATAAGTAAGATGCTTCGAGAGGACTCATCTCGAGAAATAAACTTTGCAAAGTTTAAAAATGAACTAATTAAGACATTATCAAATGTACTAATCAGAATAAAAAGAGAACTGCCTGTTGAGCTAAATTCGACAGTGTGTTTTGTTTCAATTACTGACGACGATGAGTCTGAGGAAATAGAAAGCTCTTCTGCAAAATTAATAAACGATGCACCCATTTCAATGGCATTTATTTTAAGATTTGACTAATTAACTGTGCAAGTTTATCTATAAAGATAGAAAAATAGAAAAATAGAAAAATAATCTCTTTTTAAAAAAGATGAAAAAAATATAGGACAAACGCATCTTTTCTTCATGGCGATTATTCTAAATCTTGATTCAAAAGATATGACTGCTGAGATGGTCACCTCTGTCTGGACTTCGGTTTGGGTAGTTCAGGCTATCAGAATGTACGGCAGTTTATGGGATTAAGCACTGGCATGTAAGTGACTGTTGGCGGCTTGGACGCTCTTTCACGTCCTGTGATCGCGGCATTCGCACTTCCGTGTGCAGCAGATGACGCCGTCGAGCCCGCAGGGATGATTTATTTTTAAACCAAAGTTGGCGCGTCACTGGAATGACAGTGCTAATCGCAACTCACTAAATATGCACAGGACAATCAGCCTTCGCTTTTTGCTAATTGACATATAATGTCATCCCGCTATTATGGCAGCACCTCAGATTACACGAACAAGATCCTATAAATGAAAAAGTTATTTATTATGCTGGCGATGATTTTTGCGGTTAGCTTAGTTACTAGCCCAGTCGTTGAAGCGAAAAAATTCGGCGGTAGTAAATCTATCGGCAAAAGCCATCAAACGGCTCCGGCTCAACCAGCGGCGACCAACACACCGACTACGGCGCCAGCGGGAGCACCGGGCAAAAAAGGTATGATGGGCGGCATGTTAGGCGGTTTATTAGCAGGTGGCTTATTGGCTGCGCTGTTTATGGGCGGTGGTTTTGAAAATATTCAAATCATGGATATTTTGATTATCGGTTTGCTGGCATTCGTGCTATTCAAAATCGTCCGTACTGTGATGGCCTCAAAAGCGGGTGTGCAGCCAAGACCTGCCTATGCAGGGGCGAGTCAGCCAAGTCCTAATCTACAACGCCAACAGACTGAACAAACAGGTTTTGCTACCAATGCAAACAGCGGCAGCAATGGTTTTGGCCAAGCGACAAGTGATGTGCCCTTTAATTTACCTGCGGGTTTTGATTTACCCGGCTTTTTGGAAGGCGCTCGCAGTCATTACAAAACTCTACAATTGGCTTGGAATGAAAACGATCTAAGCAAAATCCAAGAGTATGTTTCTATTGATCTTTACAATGAACTCAGCAACCAACGTCGCGAGTTAGTTGGCGATCAGCACACAGAAGTGATGTTTTTGGATGCAGAACTTGTCCGCGCCACGCACAATGCCAATCTTGCGGAAGTGAGTGTTAAATTTAGCGGCCGCTACCGCGATACTGTTGAAAGCGTAGAAGAGGACATTAAGGAAATCTGGCATTTGGAGCGTAACGTAACACAAGCCAATTCACCTTGGTTAATTGTGGGTATCGAACAGTAATCAGCCCAGTGTTTAAAGCAGCCTTAATCTCTTAAGGCTGCTGTTTACATCCCCTTTCGTTTCAATCCAGCCTTACCCTAGCAGTTCAACGTCATCGATAGATTGAAAAAATCCGGCTGTCATCGCATTCACTATTGGCGGCAGCAAGACTTTGCTGATTATTTTAAAGTAGTTAATTAGTGCATCAATTGCTAAATAAAAAATCCCCGCACTTAGCGGGGATTTTGTTATTTTTTTAAATGGTTACACAAATTGTCTGATGGCTATGGCGATAATCAGCACTGGGCAAATATACTTCACATACTTTGGCCAAATGCGCCAGAAAAGTCCTGTGCTATCGACACCTTCTTGCCCACGAATTACCTTGAGCAGCTGGGTTTGGCGCCAAATCCAACCTAAGTAAACCGCAATACCGAGGGCGACCAGCGGCTGGGCGATTTGGGTGGTCAGCATTATAGTGAAACTAAATAGCGTCTCAAAAAATACCGCCAGTAATAAGGATAATGAGGTCAACAATAGGCCGATGATCAAGGTGGCGCGTTGACGGCTGAGTCCGAACTTTTGCATCACATAACTCGTCGGCACTTCGGCGATGGATATGGCCGAGGTTAAACCCGCGATGATCAACAGAATAAAGAAAATCACGCTGATGATGAGGTTGGCCGTATCGCCTAAGGTCGAAAATAACGCGGGTAAGACAGTAAACACCAATGCATCCGAATCGAGTAATTTGCCCTCAGCGTTAAAAATCTGCACGCCATTGTGCTGGGCGACATACATGGCTGGGATGATTAAAAAGGCGGCGAGAAAGGCGATGCCGCTGTCGGTAAAGGCAACCCAGACGGTCAGTTTAGCAATATTCTCTTTTTGGCTCAGATAACTGCCGTACACCATCATGGCACCTGTGCCTATGGTGAGGGAGAAGAAGGTTTGTCCGAGCGCGCTGATCAGGGTATCCGGTGCCAGTGCCTTGGTAAAGTTAGGTGTGAGTAGCGGGCTTATCCCTTCGCTCGCACCATTTAGGGTGAAGATATACGCCACGCCCGCGATCAGCATGATCAGTAATAACGGCATTAAGCGTTTCGACCATTTTTCTATGCCTTCTTGCACGCCTTGCAGTAATACCAGAAAAACCAGCGTGCTGAAGATCAGTGTAAACACCAGATTACGTGACAGCGAAAAATCCACTAGCCAAGCAGCGGTATCATTCGAGCCAAAGGCTGTGGCGATAGGCGCGATGGCAAAGCTGACAAACCAGCCGGAGAGAATGCTGTAGAAGGTATAAATCAATCCCGCTGTCACTATGGAAAGCAAACCTATGGTCTTGCCTAAACCGCGGGTGAGCGTGTTGAAGCCGAGTTTGCCCATGGCATCGGCGGGGTTGGTTTGTCCGTGGCGACCTATCATAAGTTCGGCCATCAGCATGGGAATGCCTAGGATGAAAATCAGCACTAGGTACACAAGTAGAAAGGCGCCGCCACCATGGGTAGCCGCTTGGGTGGGGAATCCCCAAATATTGCCGACGCCAACGGCGCTACCAGCGGCCGCCATGATAAAACCTAAGCGTGAGCTGAAGTGGTTAGTTGAACTTGTATTGGCCGATTGCATTGTGCCTCCCGTAAAAAGAAGGCGTATCTTAGGCGGATAAATTAGGATTTCAACGCAATTTTAGTGCGTTAATTTGGTGTTAATCTGCAATAATTTATCGGTTTTTGGCTATAAGTTGATGTTGTGTGCCGCCTATCTGTTTTGTGCGAGATTTTATTGCTATCAGGTGCGACTGATGGTTGAGATTTGGCGAATCATTGCGATGATAAAAATTCATTGAATTGTGATCTTATGGTCAAAAAATACCGTATGGCAGATGTCTAACCGCTATTTTGTGCTATGACTGTTACTTGTGCCTCTGTCTTGTTTGCGGTGTTTGCTGTGACTGTTGGGTGTTGGCTTATGCTTGAATGTTGACATGCCCTAAGGGAATGGCCGTGTGGTCCTTAACCTTTTTGAGGACAAAGCTGGAATGCACCCCTGCGATATGCACGTTGGTCGTGAGTTTATCTAACAGGAAAGTGCGAAAGTGCGCCATATCTTGTACTAGCACTTTAAGTTGATAGTCGGCCTCTGAGCCCGTGATCAGCGCGCATTCTTGGACTTCTTCGTAGGCGAGTGCATTGGTTTCAAATTGATTGAGAATCGCCGGTGTATGTTTCTCCATTCGAACATGGATATACGCGGTCAAATGCAGGTTGAACTTATCCGCCGACAGACGCGTTGCATAATCGGCAATATAACCCGCTTCTTCTAAGGCTTTAACACGGCGCGAGCAAGGAGATGGCGATAGTCCGACTTTATTGGCCAGTTCGAGATTTGATAATCTGCCGTGGGTTTGCAGTAAGCGCAGAATCGTTAAATCGAGTTGATCGAGTTTGTAGGGGTGAGTGTCTGTCATCGAAAGCTTAGGGTTAACTGAGTCAGCCTCTAGTTTGCCAGTCTTAGCGGACTTTGCCAAAAATCTTGATCAAATGAGACATTTTAAGGTTGTGACAGTGATAACGGATAGAGATTTTGGGAGTCGCGCGGTTTGGAACTCCCGTTATTTACCGCTATTGTTATGATACTAATAAGAGTGAGACACTGTATGCGCTTGAGTTTGTTGCTAATCTGCTTATTCATATTACCGACTTATGCATTTTCTGCATCGTTAACCATTGGTAGCGCTCTAAATCGACCGCCTTATATTATCGAAGATGCTGAATCAGGGCTTGAGATCGATATTATTAAGGCCGCGTTTAAGGAAATGGGGCAGCCAGTCAACTTCAAATTCTACTCTCGTAAACGCCAAGTTTTATATTTCAATAAAGATCGATTGGATGCTGTAATGACGATGAACCCTGCGAATGGCGTTGATGGTTATTGGTCTAATGATTATGTTGAATATACCAATGTAGCGATCAGTTTGGCCGAACAACGCCTTGAAATAACACGTATTGCGGATCTTAAAAAGTACAGTGTCGCCGCTTTTGAAAATGCTCGCTTCTTACTTGGCCCTGAGTTTAATGCCGTAGCGCAACAGACTATTTATCGTGAAGTCGATAGCCAATTAAGCCAGAACCGTATGTTGTACTTAGGTCGCATTAATACTGTGATTGCCGATCGTTATATATTCGCTCAACTGAATAAGTTCGTTGAGGATGATGTTGATACCCAGCAAGCATTAAGCTACCACTTTATTTTCCCCCCAACATCCTATCGAATGGTGTTCCACAACTCAGTGGCGCGGGATACTTTCAATCAAGGGCTCGCTAGAATTAAGGCCAATGGGATTTATCAGGCCCTAGTGGCAAAATACTTAGGCAGTGCTTAGCAATGCCTAAGTATTTAACTTCATAGTGTTTGAAGCTATCGTATTTGAGTCGACAGCCAAATCGAGACGCTGAATTAACAGCGTTAGCGTTCAGATTCTTTAGCAAACGCATGGGAGAGTGGACGCAACTTACTGACAAAAAACACGCTACATCCGCTGATGATGGCGGCTAAAAAGGTTGAAAACAGCACATCCTGCGGCCAATGCATGCCAAGCAGCATACGGCTTAATCCCATCAAAAATCCCCAGCTCCATAACGCCATGACTAAGCTAGGTAATCCAGCGAGTAGCAAATAGTAGCTGGCGGTAAGCACTAGCGTCACAGCAAAAATGGTATGTCCCGAAGGAAAAGAATAGCCGATTTCATCTTCCCAATGCTGATGGATCCGTGAGTCGAGTTTCAAGGCGGGTTCTGCAGCGATCAAGCCATCGAGTGCATTGGCAATTGTCTTTGAACGTGACTGTTTATCCAATTGATAAAAGGCATCGAGTGAAAGCGGTTCATGCTTAGGCAGTGCTTGTTCTGCTAGAAAAACGAGATTAGGTCTGGGTTCTTTAAAATAGGATTTGAGGGTGTGGCTTAAGCCTAAACTGATAACTTGGCTGAGGCTGATGGCAAAAAATAAACTTATAAAGAGTGGTTTAGGCATATGACGATAGGCGATCGCCAATACAAACAAGACTGTTGCGACGCCATAGGGCGCAGTGCCCGTCATGGTAATCCAATATAAGGTTTTGGCTAAGGTAGAGTGCAGATCGATCAGTGGAAACAGCTGATTCTGTGTCAGTAATAGTAAGCCCGGAATGGTTGCCAACAGTATCCAAGCTAAACCTAAACGGCGTAAAAGATAGACGCTATGGGTCAAAATATAAGCCTCTTCATAAAACGCCATAGGCTACAACGCGGCAATGGTTTTGCCAATAAAAAAATCCCGACAGCAAAAGATGGCGCTGTCGGGGGTCTTCAAGGGTGGATCGGTAGGGCGCTATTGCGCCGTGTTCTTAGGGTGATGCCTAGTCACGAACATCAAAATCAACAGTACGACTAACAGTAAACCTGAACCCATCAATAGGGCGTAATCTTCCAGTTGCAGTATCGAGTACAGCACTGCATATAAACTCACCAGCATAATGCCCACTAATGCACCGCGCTTAATACTTGCTGTGGCACTCCCTACATAAGCCGATACCGACAGCACGGGAATACAGGCGGCAATTAAATAGGCATGCAAGAAGGCTAGATGCTCAGATAGCGAGAGTAGTAGCAAATAGAACAAGGCCATGGCGCTGCCGACTAACACATATTGAATCGTGCTTAGGCTGGTTTTTTGTCCGATTTCGAAGATAAACAACATGATAAAAGTCAGCACGATAAACAGTAGGCCGTATTTTACCGAGCGATCAATCTTGCCGTAGTGAGTCACTGGTTCGAATAAAATCGCATTGGCCGACACTTCAGTGAGAGTCGATTGATTACTCTTAATAAACTCTTGTGGATAGTTACGGGTTAAGTGGCTGATATTCCAGCTAGCAGTAAAGCCTTGCGCGTTGATGTCCCGTTCTGCGGGTAATAATCCCTTAAAGCTTGGATGCGGCCAGTCGGCGCGAATATTGATTAGCGTTTGCTCGCCTAGTGGCAATGCGCTGATAGACTGAGAGCCGCGTAGTGTCATGGCAAAATCCACACTAAAATCACTCGCTTCGCTGACTTGGATCTTTTGATTAAAGCCTTTTTCTAAACCGCCAGTGGTTAACCCCGTGCCCGACATCAGCGAGCCAGAGAGTAAGGTCGATTCACCGGTGATTTCAATTTTTTCTACTTTATCAATTGCTTGATTCGATGACACCCCAAAGACTAACCGGGCATTTTTGTTATCGAAGGCGATAAGGTTAGGAATATCATAACGGTTAAGGCTGAAGTCGGCCTGACCTTGTAGAGCTGCGTTATACACCAGCGATTGATAAATGCCACGGGTGCGAAAATCATGTTTTAGGTCTAAGTCGAGGGTGAGCTTTTTCGGTAGGATCACTAGCTCATCTTGATAGGTACGCTTCACTTCATGGCGAGTTTTACCGTCGTTACTGACTTCTTCTTGCAACACAAAATAGCTGTAAGGGATCACTAGCGCAGGACCTGAGAGGGTTTGCTGCTCACCCCATGAACGGCCGATTTCATCGACAACGCTGTGGTAAAGGGCTTGGCGATCAGAAGTCATATCCATAATGATCCCCAGCGGGATCAACGCGAGGATTGAGAGTATGCCAATGGTTAAGGCTTTTAATAAGGTGGTGTTTTTTAATGCAGTTCCCTTTGCGGTGGCTACTGCCAACGGTTCTTGTGCTGACATATCGATTCCTTGACTTCGATTAAATTTTTTGAGGAGTGCGCGCACCACTAAATAGGCTGCGCTACCAAATAAGGCCAAACTAAGTAGGGTGAGTACCCAGAAAATAATGCTGAACATTGAATTTCATTCCCTATGAAATACGATCGAGACTTATCCGCTAAGATTGTGCAGAGTTAACTCGGTATCACGGCGGGTATTAAAACAGATTTTCTTACAAAAGTTGCGGGCAAGTTGCTGATCAATAGTGGCAACATTATGGCGATTGCCGCTAAACCCATACTCATTATTCAAGTTTATGAATCTGATAGTGGGATGTCTTTGCCAAATTTTGGGTGTTTTTTCTCGTAGTCATTTTCTTTTTTAATATGCTTGAGCAGTGCTTCGAAGCTTTGCTTAAAGACGTCAAGTTCTGCGGAATAGACTACGGCATGGTGGGAAAACCAGTGGTGTTTTTCTCGATCACGGTTACTGTAATCAGGCCAAATACGTAGCTCATACTCATCACCCATGACGACAATGACATAGGCAATGGCGCCATTGCTAAAGATGATACATTGGGGCAGGTACACCAGCTCTTCGCCTTTAAATAACTCATACTCTATCGCTTCGGTGCGCCAACTCACTATCGGTAGCGGCGCCTCGATAGAGCAACCAATCGACTGATGCTGATTAAACAGTACCGCGTTAATGTCATCCATTGAAAAGGGCTGGTGATCGCCATTTTTAGCAGCAAGTGAATACAAGATATTCATTAAAAATGGCAGCTTAGTGCCATTACCTGTTTTGCGGCCGCAGAGTTGTGCTTGGCGATAGTAGATATTCATCATCAATCCTTAATGAAGAGCCTATGCCAGATAGGCTCTATTTCGAGTCGTGAAACTAACGGGCAGGTAAACCGATAGCCGTTAAGGTATAAATGGCTTATGTTATCCGAAGATACTGCCTAGTGAGTAGACTTGTGCGTACATTTCACAAACCTGCTCATTGAATAGTGTGCTAAATACTTTTATTTTCAGTTTGTTATATTTTTTCTCTGGTCAGATATTTGCTTGCCGTTGAATTTGGAGAATCGATGTCTAATCCCTTTTCACCCCGCGAGTGGCTGCAATTAAATATGCAGCAGCAAGGATTATTGCAACCATATACCTCTGTCACCGAGGCAATTTCACGTCTCAGTTATGTACAAATTGACTCTATCAACGTGGTTGAGCGAGCGCATCATCATGTGCTGCATAGTCGTATGCCAGAATATCAGCCAAAGATGCTCGATATGGCTTTAGCCAAAGGAGAGATTTTCGAATATTGGTCCCATGCGGCAGCTTATTTACCGATTGCCGATTACCGTTTTAGTTTGCAGCGTAAACAGCAGCTGCAAAATGGCGGTAAGCATTGGTTTGAGCCCGACGATAAAATAATGCAGGAAGTGCGGGCGCGAATCCTTGCAGAAGGGCCACTCAAGGCCAGTGATTTCGAACATAGTGAAGCTAAAAACGGAACCTGGTGGGATTGGAAACCCGCGAAAAAAGCCCTAGAGCAGCTCTTTATGCGTGGTGAGCTGATGGTGGTGCGGCGGGAAAAATTCCAGAAGGTTTACGATCTCACTGCGCGGGTGTTGTCACAAGATGTAAATGCCAAAGCACCGACAGATAGTGAGTTTACGCGCTATTTGATTGATCGTTATCTCGATGCCCACGCCTTCGGTACTGCGGCGCAAATGGCTTATTTACGCAAAGGTATGAAATCAGCAGTAGCCCAAGAGTTGGCAGAGCTGCTAGCTCACGGGCTATTAGCGTGTTTTAAGACGGCGGGCCAAAGCTACTTTTATCGCCCTTCATTACAGCTAAATGCACCATTACCTAATAAAGTGTGGCTGCTTAATCCCTTCGATAATTTATTGATCCAACGGCAAAGATTAAAGCAATGGTTTGATTTTGATTATCAAATTGAAGTCTATGTCCCAGCCGAAAAGCGTCAGTATGGTTATTATTCTTTAGCAATTCTGTGGCGCGACACTTTTGTTGGTCGCGTGGATGTTAAAGCCGATCGTCAAGCTAACCTATTGCTATTACAGCAATTGATTTTAGAAGAGGGCGTGATGGTGAATGGCTTAGATGAGGACTTCTGTGCGGCCTTTGATATCGCAGTCAGTGAATATGCTCGTTTCAATGGTTGTGACCGCTGGAAGTTAGTTAAGGCTAACCATAAAGGCCTTAAGCAAAAGTATGCTCGCCAACAAAAGCTTTAACTATTTGTCTCTTTAGTTGGAGCATCCATAAAGCGAAAGCAGCCATACAGTAAGATTAGATACAGCAGTGGCAACGCAGCAATGACTAAAGATGAAGAAGTCGCAGTACTATCGCTCGTAATGCGATAACAGGGAATATACACGGCGGGATAAACTAGGCTTCCCCATAGAAAACACTGATTCATCAATCGATAGATAAAAGCGGGTTTAATGCTTGATTGACTGGCCAATCCCATCAAACTGGCGAGAAGCACACCGGGATAAGTGAGTAGCGGCAGGCCACCAAGCAACAATAATCCCCAAAGAAGATAGTCCTGATAGTGTGTGCTGATTGTGACATCCATTGTAGCTTCATTCCTTGATTGTTCGACGCTAAAGCATTAAGTCTGTTTATGCTCTGGTTGCAGCGGTAGCTTTACTGCCAGCCCTTGCTGCATCTTAAGCCAAAAGCTTTGCTGACATAGATTGCTAAAGGATTTTTGCTGCGGCGAAATCGCAATATGAGCTGTTACAACCCGATAGCTGAGCCAATAATCTTCACAAACCATGTCTGACTCATAAACTTGTTTATCTTGCTCGCTTAGCTTGCTAATCACAACCCCGTTATCGAAGTGATAAAGCGTTATGGACTCACAAATCTCCACATTATCATCGTGATAGGTTTGCTGCTCGTTTGATTGGCTTACCACGTAGACAGGGCTTGGATAGCCTTCAATAGCAAGGATATAGCTGGCGAGTTGTTGCATTATTTCCCCAAGTGACTCAATGCTTGAAGTGTTAAAAACAAAAAAGCACAGCTGCGCTATTGCTAACTGTGCTCTTTCAAACATGCATGATAAGTTAGCCCGCCGCGTTGAGCTTTTTTTCTAACTCATTGACTTGAGCTTGTAGGGCTTCTAATTTTTCGCGGGTTTTCAGTAGTACATGTTGCTGCACATCAAATTCTTCACGGGAAACCATATCCAACTTGAGCAATTGATTTTGCAGTACTTGCTTACTGCGCTCTTCAAATTCACCGGCAAATTGCTTTAGACCGCTGGGCAAACTTTCGCTCAATTGTTTCGCCATTTCTTCGATTTTCTTTGGATTGATCATAATCTTGTCCGCCTCTTTACTGAATAGCTCGATTGTAACTCAGTACGTTAGCTTTCAAAAGTAAAGCAGACGCGTGAACACTTTAGTTGGCTGTTGTTGGGGTTTATATCACGGAGAAGCTTATCTACAGAGTTGAGTTCTGCTCAACCTAAGCGGGGATTTGTTAGCCTTAAAACTGTCGATTCTGCTATGATCCCATCCCTTTCTGTCGACTTGTTTGGATATTGCGCAAAGATGAAACTCAATCCCGCCCAAAACGATGCTGTTCATTATGTTTCAGGCCCTTGCCTAGTCTTGGCGGGTGCGGGTAGTGGTAAAACGCGCGTAATTATCAATAAAATCGCTTACTTGGTCGAAAAATGTGGCTATAAGGCGCGTAATATCGCGGCGGTGACCTTCACCAATAAGGCTGCCCGCGAGATGAAAGAGCGGGTCGCTCAGTCTATGGGCCGCAAGGAAGCCAGAGGTCTGTGGATTTCGACCTTCCATACTTTAGGGCTTGAGATCATTAAACGCGAGCATAAGGTCTTAGGCTTAAAGCCAGGCTTTTCGCTGTTTGATGATCAAGATACCTTGGCACTGCTCAAAGAGTTGACCCAAGACGAGTTGGATGAAGATAAAGATTTACTCAAAGCGCTTGCCAGTACGATTTCAAACTGGAAGGGTGGCTTAATTATTCCCGAGCATGCACGCAAAATCGCTAAAGATGAGCAACAGCACTTATTTGCTATGTTGTATCAGCGTTATGCTCAACATATGAAAGCCTATAACGCTTTAGATTTTGACGATTTGATTCTGATGCCAACCTTATTGTTACGCCACCATGAAGAAGTGCGTACGCGCTGGCAAACCAAGATCCAATATTTGCTGGTGGACGAATATCAAGATACTAATACCAGCCAATATGAAATGGTAAAGCTGTTAGTGGGTGATCGGGCACGCTTTACTGTGGTGGGGGACGACGATCAGTCAATCTATTCATGGCGCGGTGCTAAGCCACAAAACCTCGTGTTATTGGGTAAAGATTTTCCGCAGCTTAAGCTGATTAAATTGGAGCAGAACTACCGTTCTAGCCAGCGGATCCTACGGGCTGCTAACATTCTTATCGCTAATAATCCCCATGTTTACGATAAAGCCCTGTTTAGCGAGCTTGCCTATGGTGAGCCGTTGCGGGTGCTGTTTGCCGCCAATGAGGAGCAAGAGGCTGAACGTGTTGTTGCCGAAATTGTGCGGCACAAGTTTGTCGGCCGTACTCAGTTTGGCGATTATGCGATTTTGTATCGGGGTAACCATCAATCACGGTTACTCGAACGCGCACTGATGACGAATCGTATTCCTTATAAATTGAGTGGCGGTACATCATTTTTCGCCCGTGCTGAAATTAAAGACATCATGGGGTATTTGAAGTTAGTGGTGAATCCCGACGACGATAACGCTTTCCTGCGTATCGTTAATTTACCTAAACGTGGCATAGGGCCATCAACCTTAGAGCGTTTAGGTAATTTTGCCAACGAGAAGCATATTTCTATGTTTGCGGCGATTTTTGAGCCTGAACTGAATCATCATTTACCGCCTGCGGCTATGTCATCTTTGTATCAGTTTGGTCGTTTTATCGTGGAGACAGGGGATCATGCCGAACGTGGTGAACCCGTCGAGGCGGTGAAGCATTTGATCCGTAAGATCAATTACGAAGATTACTTATACGAAACCAGCACCAGTGCCAAGGCCGCTGAAATGCGGATGAAGAATATCTCAGAGCTTTACCGTTGGGTGACTGAGATGCTCGCGGGTGATGAGTTAGATGAGCCTATGACCTTGCCAGAGGTGGTGACTCGATTGACGCTCAGGGACATGATGGAGCGCAATAGTGAGGATGAAGGCGGCGATCAGGTGCAGTTGATGACCTTGCATGCTTCTAAGGGCTTAGAGTTTCCCTTCGTGTTTATGGTTGGAGTAGAAGAGCGTATTTTGCCCCATCAAACCAGCATAGACGAAGATAACGTCGATGAGGAGCGTCGGTTGGCGTATGTGGGTATCACTCGAGCTCAACGAGAGCTTTGGTTCACCCTCTGCCGCGAAAGGCGCCAATTTGGTGAAACCATGCGTTGTGAGCCAAGCCGTTTCTTACTTGAGTTACCTCAAGATGATGTGGTGTGGGAAAATCGTAAGCCACAACAAACGGAACAGGAGCGGATGCAAACGGGGCGGGCAAATATTTCTAGCTTAAGAGATATGTTTAAAAAATAGCGAGCGGTTTCGCTTACTATTCTTTTAAATCAGCTACTTATTTTTTACTAGGCATATTCGAGCTGAGCACATATCTGTGGTTGGGTTTCACATAAGGTAAAAGTGTCGGCTAAAGCAGCCCCCTGGCCCAGCTGATAACCCAGTTCACTGAAGATACGTTTTTGTTCAGGGTTATCAATGCCATCGACAAAGGTTTGAAGCTCTAAGGTTGATGCCGTTTTTTGATAGGCTGACATTAACTTAAGCTGTTGCTCGCCTTGTATTTGTTTGGTGAGGTTGGCATCGAGTTTTAAGCCTTTTATCGGCAGAAACAATAAGCTATTTAATGCACTATAGCCGCTACCGTACTGGCTGATACCGAGTTTTACCCCGAGCTTCTGCAACAATTCAAAGCCATTGATATGATTTTCAGTTTCCTGCACTAGGGCTTTTTCATTGAAGAATAACCACAAATGGCTCAGGTTTAACTGGGTTTGCTTGAGAGTGTTTTTCAAACTGCGCAGTACATGCTTATGCTTGAGATGTTGGCTCGAAAGCATGACATGTAATTCAACAGATTCATCATATTGCTTGAGGAGTTGGGGATAGCTGCTATCTATGATGTTGATCGTATATTTATCGAGCTCAACGGTAAGGTGTGACTGTTCAGCAAGCGTGCTAAGTTGTTCCTGCTGTAAGAGCCCACGCTGCGGATGTTGCCAGAACAGGCGGCTTTCTAATGCATGCACTTGACCTGTTTTAAAATTGACTACTGGTAAGTAACTAAGCTGGATTTCAGCATGGTGTAATGCATGTCTAAATTCAGTTTCTAACTCGACATCCTGCATGGCCTGATGTTGGGCGTTATCATCAAAAATAACATAGCAGCCTTTACCATTGGCTTTCGCCTGATACATGGCAGTATCTGCATTACGTAACATAGATTCACTGGTATCAATTCTGTGCTTGCCACTGATGGTGATACCGATACTGGCTCCAGAACTAAATTCCATTGTGCCAAGTCGATAGGGCTGGGATATTTTTTGGATCACTCTTTCTGATATATCTTTCGCGTCGTTGATGTTGTTAATGCTATCGAGCAGTATCACAAACTCATCGCCACCGAGTCGCGCTAAGGTGTCATTATCACGAATGCAGGACTTGAGGCGGCTTGCCGTCTCAATTAAGAATTTATCGCCCTCTAGGTGTCCCATAGTGTCGTTAATCTGTTTGAAGCGGTCGAGGTCGATAAACAGTAGGGCAAACTGTTCTAAGCTATGGCGACGAACATGCTTGATCGCTTGAGATAAACGCTCCATAAACATAGCGCGATTAGGCAGGCCTGTAAGTGCATCATGTTTGGCATCGTGAACTAGCTTGGCTTCCATACTACGGCGTTGTTGAATTTCTTTCTCAAGACTTTTATTGAGTTCGGCTAACGCTTTGGTACGATCAATAACCTTTTCTTCTAGCTCTTCATAACTGCGTTGTAAGGACTCTGCGGACAGCTTTTTCTCGATAGCCGAGCCTATATGCTGTGATACAAATGTCAGTAATTCTAAGTCTTTAACTTGGTAATTCTGTGTCATGCTAAAACTGTAAATCGTTAACGCACCACGAACTTGATCATGGATAAAAAGCGGGATTCCGATCCACTGATGCATGGTTTGAGTATGATTTAACGCTGGCGCTTGGGAATACAGCTCACCAGAGGCAATTAATGCATTGATACTGCTTTGATCTAGCAGTAGTGGGCGCTTATGTTTGAGCACATATTCGGTTAAGCCGTCTTGTAGCGGCCGAGTGCCTGGGTGCTTATTGGCTAATTGCGATACATAAAAAGGAAACGTGAGATGGGTTTCTGTGTCGTCTAATAGGGCGATATAGCAGTTATTAGCCGGAATTAAATGTCGAATAACATTATGCAATTGGGTATAAAAGTCTGGGTTGTCTGCACTGGAACTTGCTAGCTCGGCGATTTCGAACAGTGATTTTTGTAAGCGTTCAGCTCTACGCCGTTCATAGACTTCTAGTTTTAACTTATCGTAGGCTTGGCTGAGTTCTTTTGTTCTTTGCTGGATAGCTTGTTCTAATTGTTCTTGATGTTTTAGCCGTTCCATGACCCCAGCAATATGGTGACAAATGAACGTCATTAACTCGAGTTCGATTTCACCATAACTGATGTTTGTGTCATAGGTTTGCACCACTAACACACCCGTTACTATGTCATCTTGTTTGATGGGCACGCCCAGCCACAGATGACAGGGAGAACCTAAATTAACAATTTCTCCAGCGGCAATCAGTTCATTGACTGTGTCATTGTTACACAACAACGCTTTCCCAGTTCTGAGTACGTAGCCTGTTAATCCTTGCTGTAATAATGTAGATAGTGATTGTTCAGGATAAAGCTCCGCTGGATGGGCATCTTTTTCATCAGCGAAAAAGGGGATGGCGAGTTCACCTGTGTGAGTATCCAGGGTTGAAATAAAAAAATTATCAGCGGGAATGAGCTGTTTTAGATGGCTATGTACGCCTACATAGAATTCTTCGAGTGAAGAAGCATGAGTCGCAATATTTGATATTTCGAGTAATGCGTTTTGAATGATCTCAGCATGCTTATATTTATGCGCTAATTGTTTTAAGCGAATAATTTTTTTGCGTAAGCGTTCAGTTTCACTCACACGCGGCTGGCCAGTTTCATCTTCATCCTTAAACATGATACTCACTAGTTAAATATATGTTTGCTTTTACCAAAGTCTATAATTAGCATGAAATACTGTAACATCCAAGTCATATTTTGGCTGCATTCCGCTTTAAAAGTCAGCTAATGTGATAAAACTTGAGCAGTCAGTAAAAAAAGTGCAAAACAGCTATAGACTCAAAGGGGATTTGACCCTAGTATATGCGGCGCTAACCAAGGCGAGCGCCCATAGCTCAGCTGGATAGAGCGCACCCCTCCGGAGGGTGAGGCCGAAGGTTCGAATCCTTTTGGGCGCACCACTTCCGAACAGAGTTGTGAGCTTTAAGGTTAGCAAAGTAAGTAAAAATCAGTGGTGATTGTAGCTCAGTTGGTAGAGTCCCGGATTGTGATTCCGGTTGTCGTGGGTTCGAGCCCCATCAGTCACCCCATTCATTTACTTTGATATAAAGATTTTTATTCTCGGTGATTAGCGCAGTCCGGTAGCGCATCTGGTTTGGGACCAGAGGGTCAGAGGTTCGAATCCTCTATCACCGACCAAATTCTTCGTGTGACTAGCGAGCTTAATGTAAGTTAAGTAAATAGTTAATGTTTTACGGTGATAAGCGCAGTCCTATAACGCATCCAGATGTTTTGGATGAAAGTGGACGAGAGGGTGAACCCTCTAAGCGTATGTAAATAATAGTGCAAAATTTACGGTGATTAGCGCAGTCCGGTAGCGCATCTGGTTTGGGACCAGAGGGTCAGAGGTTCGAATCCTCTATCACCGACCAAATAAGTAGAAAAGCCTCAGCATTCATTAATGAATACACTGAGGCTTTTTTGCATTGGCGAAATGGAACTACTCACTGACATTATCATGTTTGTTGTCGCTTGATAGCGCATCCTTAATGAGTATAGAAGTTGGCCACAGTTCTTATTTACACCTGGCAGACTTGCAGAGCAGAACTGTATCGGCATAGTCACTCAACCGTAGAAAAACAAAAAGCTCCTTACGGAGCTTTTTGTTTGCAAACATCACTTCTTAATAATACGGCTTAGTCAAGATTCACTGGCGGGGCGATAAAGCCTTGATAGGCATCTGTTCTAAGCTCGTTAAAACGTTCTAGCTGAGCTTTTTCTTGAATACCCGTCACTATGACTTGAATGTCCAATCCTTTTGCTACGTTGATTAGGGCGCGGCACAATTCGCTATTGTGGTGTGTCTCATCATAGTAGGCGAAGGATTGATCCAGCTTCACATAGCTAGGTCTTAATTCCTGTAGATAAGACATAGAGCCAAACTGACGACCAAAGTGGTCAATACCAAACTTAGCACCGTTATCGCGAATGATGTTACATAAGTGCTGGCATGACTTAAGATCACTATAAACACCAGCCTCAGGGATTTCGAAGCAGATGCGCTCAATAAATGTGGCATTTCGCAAAAATTGATTTAGCCACTCATGGAACTGAGGATCGTTAATACTTTGGTGGGTTAAGTTAATTGCGAGCGGTTCATAGCTCCGCTCGAGCAGTTTTTGCTCGTAGACAGTTTCAATTAAGCATTTATCGAGTAAGGCACCAAGTGATAATAACTCGATATACGGCATAAATTGCCCTGCATGAGCGAGTTGATCACCAAGCTCTAATTGGCAATACAATTCCCGTTGCGCTATGCCATCACCATCGCAAAATTGGATGGGTTGCCATCTAAACTTAAACTTCTTATTGCTGATAGCATGGCTGAGATTATCGCGCCATTGCTCGCGGGTGAATAATTGCTGCTCTGTGGTTTCAAACCAGTGGAAGGTTTTATTTTCTTGTAACGCTTTTTGAAGGGCATTGTCGGCTTGGGCCAAAATATCCGACACATTCATTTGCCCAATACGTTCCGCAATACCGATAGCAAAGTCTTCGTTGGGCTTACAGCCTGCTTTTGACATTTCTTGATTGATTGTACGGATAAGTGTTTGTAAATATTTACTGATCTGATCGTGTTCAACATCGGTCACTAAAAATGCAAATTCATAGGCGGCAATACGGCCTATGACCGAAGGTGTTATTTCGTTTAATTGCTGTTGAAACTTTTCTGCGAGGATCCGTATGGTTTCATCTCGAACTTGATAGCCATATTTACTGTGCACTTCTTCGAGCCAGTCGAGTTTGGCGAGGAATAAAGCACCGCTGCTAGGTTCACTTAACCAACCATTTAAACGACTTACTACATATTGGCGGTTAGGCAGGCCTGACGCCGGATCGACAAGATTCTTCTTACGTAACGCGCCAACCTCTTCGTCAAGAGAATGGAACACTTGTTTCAATTGAGCTGACATGCTGTTAAATGCAGTCACTAAGTCTTTTAATTCGGTTGTTTTAGGTAGTGCCATGTCTGGACCAAATTGGCGTGCTGCGATACTTTTCGCGTGTTCAGACAGGGTGTGGAGAGGTTTCAATATCCATGTTAAGCCTACTCTTGCTGTAAAAATAGCAACGAGAAAAAGTAGTGAGAAGGCGATGATGGTATTGGACATGATTCGCCATAGTTCATGATAACCAAAACCAGGATGAGCAGTGATTTCAAGCTGCGCTAGCTGCAGCCAACCCGAGGTGATAGTGCTTTGTTTTTTGATGGTTTTAAACAGATCTAGATTGATAAACCATTGAGGGACATCTTCAATTTTTAAAGGATTATTCCACTCTTGTTGCTTACCATCGACCATCCAAGTCAATTTTACATTTTGATAGTAACCACCTTCAAAAATAACATTCACTAAGGTTTCTGCCGCCGCGGTATCGCCGGCTTCGAGTGCTGGGGTAAGCATTAGACCGAGTGAAGTGCTGGCATTGTTTAGATCGGACTCCATTTGCTTTGTTAAAAAGCTTTGAGTCTCAGTGAATTGCACATAGCCAAGGCTTGCAACTACAAGCAAGAATAGGCTAAAAAGCAGCGAATAAATCTGTCTAAACAGTGTCATTTTTGGTGCTACTCCAGTTTTAATTTTGGTTGCCTAAGACGGTCAACACCTAATCTATGGTTAAGATCGTTCCATTTTTCTAATCGTTTTGAGGACCCTGCCAGTACGCCTCGACCTTGCTCTTTATTGAGCCATAACTGTTTACCGTTAAAGCTATAAACAGGCAGTAGATCTTTTCTTTTTGTGGCGGGTTTTATTTCATGGTCAAGATTATCGAGCACTAAAGGAATTGATGATGGTGTTTCATAGTAAGCCAATACCATGTGGTATTGATTAACCGTAGTGGCTTTAACCATAGTGATCCGCATCTTGTCCTCTTGAACACCAAGTTGGAGTAGGGTGAAGTATTTTGCGATCGAAAAGTCTTCGCAATCACCGCCATTCACACCAATAAACTCCATCGGCGTTGCCCAATAATTCGAGTCTCCCCATAATTTACTGTCATCCACAAAACGGAATAAATTAAAAAAGTTATTCACCTTCAATAACTTTTCTTTTTCATCTAGCGTACTCGCTTCCGATAACACTTTGAACCAAGCCCTTGCTCGCATTCCAGCACGTTCGCCGTAATGTTTTTCTAGGGTTGAAGTTATCTTCACTTCATCAAGGTTTTGTGTGGGGGCCGCATATAGGCAACATATGCCTAAGGCTGACGCTATTAGGCTAAAGCGGCAGACTCGCAATAATGAATCTTTATAATCAAGTCTGCCGTTCATAACCTAATGTGTTAGTCCTTTATTTTGAGTTGTCATCGACCGAGTAAATTGTCCATTTCATGTCTGCTGCCGTATCATCACCAGTGACTTCTGCAACAACACGACGGTTACGAATTTCTGCTTCCGGCGTCTGTTCTAAAACAATTGGGCGGCTAGACCCATATCCAATAGCAGTTAATCGACTTCTATCAATACTAAAGCGTTCAGCCAGTACTGCGGTGACAGCATTTGCACGTTCTTGAGATAATACTGTATTTCGTTCATCGGTTCCTGTGCGACTCGTGTGACCTTCGATAGTCACTTTGGTCGTTGGATACTGACGTAGAAAAATAGCCACCTCTTCAATTTGAGGATAGTACTCAGGCGCAATATAAGCAGAGTCATTCGGGAATAAAATATTTATTTCCTTTCGCTCGTTAATCGCTTTTATTTTGCCACAGCCATAGTTATCAATACCTGCCCCTTGGGCTGTGTCGTTGCAGCGTTCACGGGCTTCAATGACACCATCGCTATCTTTATCTGATAGATCATAGGTTTGAGTTGTGACCATTTCGTCAATATTAACCGTATCGCGCATCGAACAACCAGCTAAAAGAGTGACACTTAGAAAAAATGTGAGAGTTTTCATTTGTTAGCTCCTCCTTCATAATTGCGCTCTCCGCGCCACGCATCAGGTCTAGTCACTTTAAGTGAGTCTAATAATCGCCCTGTAGAATTGAGCACGCGATACTTAGCAATAACTTCATCATATTCAGCTTGTAAGTAGTCTTTACGCGCCTCGAAGAGCTCATTTTCGGTATCTAATAAGTCGAGTAGACTGCGTTGGCCTAAGTTGAACTGTTGTGCATAGGCTGTTTGAGTATCCTTTGCGGCCACGACATGATCGCGAATATATTGTTTTTGCGGCGCTAGCATTTCAAATGCGTTCCAAGCTAGGTTTACCCCTTCAACAACTTCACGTTGGGCACGTTGGCGGATTTCTTTCGCTTCACCTAACTTGTAAGCAGTTTCTTTTTCACGGGCAAGATCTTTACCACCCGCAAATAAGTTGTATCTCACCCTCACCATGGCGACGAGATCGTTACTATGACCACCCACATCACTGCGGAAAGCACCAGCACCTGATATTCCATCTTCGCCGCTAATATCGTTATTCCAGTTACCATTCAGTTCTAAAGAAACCTGAGGGTAGTAATTGGATTGTACTGAAGAGCGTTCATTTTCTGCGGCACTAATATCGTTTGCTGCAGATTTGAGTATGGGGTGATTCTCTTGCGCAACAATAATGCCAGAGCTAAGATCCTTTGGCAGCATGTCTGCATCTGGCACTGGTAATATTAAGTCTGCCGGTGCCGCCGCTACAATTTTGACGTACTGTGCTTTTGCATCAAGTAAATTGTTGCGAGCAGAAATAACGTTAGCATTAGCACGCGCCAAACGTCCCGAGATTTGTGATAGGTCTGCGATTGAGCCTAAACCTGAGTCAGTACGTTGTTTAATCTGGTCATAAATTTCTTTATGGCTGTTAAGGTTTTTCTCGGCTAATTTTAACACTTCATCGGTGCGTAAATAGTTGAGATAGACTTTACTGACATCGAGTGCCATATCTTCAGCGGCAGCAAGCAGTGCCCACTGGTCTGCGCTAGCTTCAAAACTATAACGATCAACTTCACTGCTGGTGTAGAAACCATCGAAAAGCATTTGTTTTATGCTAACACCAAACTCTCCGGGATTTAATTCAGCCACCCCTTTGCTATCGACTTCGCCGATATTGGGTCGTCTACGTGTCGATACGCTGTCGGTTTGTTCATAACCGTAGCCACCATTGACATCAATAGTTGGCATATAGCCTGCTATCGCTTGATTAACTTGTTCTTCTCGCGCTTTAAAGCGGTTGAAGGCCACTCGTAAATCTGGGTTTGTATCTAGCGTATGTGCAACGGCTTGTTCTAACGTCTGACTTTGAGCCGATAAAGGTAACAGGATTAATGACAGCACTATGGCTATCTTTGAACATTGAAATTGTCGTATTGCTGAAGTCTTCATGACCAACCTCCCGGTTTATAAAAAAAAGGCTTAGTGCTCTCTGAGCGCTGTGTCCTTAGCCCTTAAAATTGGATTTAAAATGTACTCAAGTATGGATCTTTGTCCCGTGATAACGTCAACTGAAGTTAACATCCCCGGAATAATTGGCATCTGTGTGCCATCGTTTTTGGTTAAACTAGATTCTGCTGTCCTAACTCTGATGAGATAGTAGCTATTGCCTTCTTCATCTTGAGAAGTGTCGGCACTAATATGTTCGACAGTTCCTTTAAGGCCGCCATAGCGGGTAAAATCATAGGCGGTAATTTTCACTACGGCGGGTAATCCTGGATGTAAGAAAGCGATATCTTTAGGCAAGATTTTAGTTTCTATCAGCAGTTGATCTTCCGACGGTACTATCTCGATAATATCGATCCCAGGTTGCACTACACCACCCAGTGTATTGATATGTGTGGTTTTAATGGTGCCATTAACAGGGGAGGTGATAATCGCCTTACTGACTTTATCTTGTGCGCCAACTTGTGCTTCATTCATTCGAGAGAGGCGGGTTTGAGTTTCATTGAGCTGCGCGCGCAGCTCTGCAGCGTAAACAAATACGGCTTCACGGCGTTTTAAGATAGCCTCATCTAATGCAGCTTTCACTTTAGGGCGGAGTAAACGCATTGAATTCAATTCACCTTGCAAGTCGTTTACCGTGCGTTCGAGTTTGAGTAACTCAACTTCAGGAACAATACCTTTTTTGGCTAAAGGTCGAGTGAGTTCAAGCTCGCGGGAGATTAGCTGCATGCTCGTCGTTAATGTCGTTGTTTTAGAGGCGAGATCATCAATTTCTTGCTGTCTTTGTTGAATTTGACGTACGAGGATCTCAAGTTGGTTACTTAAGTTATCTAAGCGTCCGTTGTATTCCTCTTGTTGTCTTTTCACTAAGGCGGGTTCCGCAGCAATGATAGCTTCAGGGAATATCAATGCTTCTTTAGTGATTAGCACTTGTTCACGCCAATCAGAGGTCATGTCTGATATTAGAATGCTGTCGAGTTCGGCGCGCATGCGGATAGCATTGGTTTTTAAGCCATAAACCTCTTGCTCTTGTTGAGCAAAGTCGGAGCGAAAGCGGGTATCATCAATACGCACTAAAGGCTGCCCTTTTGTGACTATCTCACCTTCTTGAACGTAGAGTTCTTGCATTATGCCGCCATCTAGACTTTGGATCACTTGAACTTGTGATGAAGGAATCACTTTTCCCGTTCCAGTAGTAACCTTATCTAATTGAGCAAACCCCGCCCACAGTAAAAAACACACTACCATAGCAGCAAGTGCCCATATGATTAATCTGTGTCCGCTGGGAGCGTCTGTCATCATGGCGCCATAGACATCATCAACCATGTCTAAGTCGTTTGTTGTTAAATGTTTACTCATCTTTTAGCCTCTCCGTTCACTAGGCCAAAATTGAGTTTTTCTAGCACTTCTGCTTTAGGTCCATCGGCAACCACATGGCCGCGTTCAAGTACAATAATGCGGTCGACGAGTTGCAATAAATGCATCTTGTGGGTAATAAGAATTAACGTTCTATCTTTGCTGACATTTTGCATTGAACGAATAAATTGTTGTTCAGCGCGAGCATCTAAACTCGCCGTAGGCTCATCCATCAGTAACACAGGGGGATCATTCAGTGTGGCGCGAGCAAGGGCGACAGTTTGTCTTTGCCCGCGACTGAGTGACATGCCGCCTTCACCGACCTGTTGGTCTAGGCCTTCTGCTTCTAGGTTGGTGAATTGACTCACACCAGAAAGCTGTACCGCGCGGATGAGTTGATGTTCAGTGACTTGACGTGTACCAAATAAAATATTGTCGCGAATAGAACCATGGAATAGGGTGACATCTTGGGGTAGGTAGCCAAAATTACGACGTAAATCACTCGGATGAATCTGTGCTGAGTCTAAACCGTCGTAGCGCAAGCTTCCTGCCGTGGGTTGAAATAGCCCGACCAGTAGCTTAGCTAGCGTACTTTTACCTGAACCATTTCGACCGATAATGGCAATGCGTTCGCCAGGATTAATCGTCAGCGACATCGGATGCAGCACAGGCTTTTCAGAACCTGGATAACTAAAACCAACATGATCAGCATTGATTTTGCCTATGAGTCTTTGTTTGCTAACTAAATGTCCTTTATTTTCAAACTCATCTTCTTGAGTCATGATTTCATTCAGTTGGCGTAGTGCACTGGCTGTGTGGTTTGCTCTCGTCATCAGGCCTGCAAGTTGTGCCATAGGTGAAATGGCGCGGCTCGATAGCATGACCGCAGCAATAATTCCGCCCATAGATATCGCATTATCAGCCACACGATAAACGCCCAAAATCACCACACAGACAACGGTAAATTGCACCGTAAAGTTCGCTACGTTCGATACTGAGTTGGAGAGCTTTTTTGACCTTAATTGCCAGTTTGCACTGTGGCCTATCATCTGTTGCCAGCTTTTTTGCACAATTCCTTCAGCACCATTAGCTTTAATTGACTCTAGCGCTGATAAGCTCTCGATTAAATGCCCATGTTTTAAGCTTGAAAATTTATTGCCTTCTTCGATTGCCGCTTTGAGTTTAGGTTGAATATAAAGCGTGAAGCCAATAATGATGATGCCGCCAATGACTGGAACTATAGCGAGATCACCTGCGACAATAAAAATAATGATTAAGAAAAATATCGCGAAGGGGAGATCGACTAAAGTTGTGATCGTTGCCGAAGTTAAAATTTCACGAATATTATCGAATTCACCTAACTGCTTCGCCATGCCGCCGATACTAGGAGAACGTTTTTCTAGGGGAATACCTATCGCTTTAGCAAAAAGTTGCGAAGACACAATAATATCTACTTTTTTTCCTGCAACATCGATGAGGTAACTTCTAAGTTGCCGCATGATAAGATCGAACATATAAGCAATCGCCGCACCAATCGCTAAAACCCAAAGGGATTCAAAGGCGAGGTTTGGGACGACTTTGTCATACACATTCATAATAAATAACGGTGAAACTAAGGCGAATAAATTCACCAATACAGAAGCGATTAATGCATCACGATAAATGGGTGCTGAATCTTTGAGGGTTTGGACTAACCAGTGGGTTTTATTATCGTGTAGATAAACATCAAAGCCCATGTCGCCACGGTATTCTTGTTTGACTAAGAATAAATATCCCACATATAAGGCTTCGAGCGACTCAATTGTCAGTGTCTCTTCACCGCCCGTCTCGGGTAATTGAATAATTGCTTTATCTGATGCAACATCAAGTTCTCGCAATATACAGGCTTTTTTGTCTTTTAATAATAAAATACAGGGGAGCAATATAGGTGATACTTCGTTTAAGCCTTTTCGAGACAGCTTAGCCGCTAGACCCGCTCTTGAAGCTGCCTGAGGCAATAAATCAGGTGATAACACGGTACCTGACAAGGGTAAACCTGCCGCAAGCGAATCGCTCGAGCACGGATTGCCAAAATGCTCAGTGAGTAACACTAAACAATCCAGCAAAGGATCCACTAACACTCTTTGTGAGGCTGAAATGGTCCATTGATCAATTTTTTCAGAAGCTGCAGCAGACACCTAATTACTTATCCTTTGGATTTTTATATGGTTATGGCAAGTATCGGTCATGATGGCCTATATTTCTATAGGCCATCCAAACGATTTTATCTAAGGGATATTATGCTGCTCATTGCTATTCAACGGAGCAAGACCTGGACTTGGTTCTGGTGTGACTGGCTGAGTATCAACAATTAACGGACCGCTGCCATTAGTACCTAGTAGGCCATTAATAATGCCAGTCTCTGTTGTAGTGTTATACGCACTATACAAATCAACACCGTCAAGAACGATATGCTGCTCAAACACACCATCTTTATTGCCATCGATATCAATCACAGTTGAACCACTAACTAAGCTAAAGTTTAAATAACTGTGTAGTGTGTTGTTACTTTCACCTTGGAGTAAATCGCTTAAATCCAATTTATCTTCATGGATATTAAAGTCAGTGATATGGTCTGTTCCCGTTTCTGCATATCGCCAGACGAAGGTATCAGCACCGCTATCACCACGTAGAACGTCATTACCAAGGCCGCCAATCAGAGTGTCGTTGCCGTCACCGCCGCGTAAGCCATCGATACCTTCGCCGCCAATCAGTAAGTCATCACCGCTACCACCGTAGACAAGTTGACTACCTTGATCACCATAGACTGTATCATCACCGCTACCAAGGTTAACAGTGTCAGTTTTTGGTTGCAGTGGCTGCAGCACATCAGCCATCAATGTACCTGCATCGGTAGTGATATCATCCTGAGCCATAAATTTGCTACTAAGGATCTCTGCCTGAGTGACTACAGGGTTATTTAGGTTTGGCAAAGAACTGCCAGTGTTCACAATATTGTTAGCAGTAGAAACACCAAGGTCGATGTAATCATTACTATTGCCAGCGTTAATCAGCAGCTCAGTATCTTTAGCAATGTACTGAGTCTTGGATGATGAAGCGACAGTACCGTATCCTCCTAAATTAACGGCAAATTGAGCTGTATTATTGATCCAATCGGTCATGATGAATGAATCAACACTCTGACCACCGACAACATTGTTGGGGTGTAGAACGGTGACTTGGAAGTCCGCAGTGCTCTGCGCTGTGTCCTGATTACTGGTTTCAGTCGCCGTAGCCACCACAGTGATGGTGAAGTTGCCATGGCTAGTGACTTTAATCTGTAGGCTGGATTTATCCCAGTTGCTGATATCCACAGTGCCATCAACACCTACGGTAGCTTCGTTGCCCGCAGCATCTTTCAGCACTGCGCCTTCAGGTAAGCCTTGCAGCTTAAGATTCAGTGTTTCTGAAGTATCTGTATCTTTGAGCGACGACGAAATATTGCTGAGTTTAATAAACTCACCGCGATAGCCCATATTGTCTACCACTTTAAACGCTAAGTTATCCAACAAGGCACCGTATGAGTCCCCATTATCTCCTTCAAACTGCAAACGATATTTACCTGAGTGATCAATGGGTAAGGTGATCTTTTGATCTCTTAACCAATTAGCATTCGTTGGATCGAAATCGTATAGCGTTATGGCTTGAGCATTTAATGGGTTGCCTTGAGCATCTAGCGGAATAAGCTTAATCGTCAGTCCAGAGGTATTTACGCTACCTGAGCGGGCCGCAATATCAAATCCGAGTTCGTAGAATCGACCAGCATCCGCTTGAATATCGGTATATAAGGTTTTATCGCCACCATTGAACTCAATTTCCATGACTTTATTGCTATTGGAGCCACCAGAGACGTAGACACTTTCATAACCAATCTCAACTTGGCCACCTTTATTGCTGGTATGCCAAGTGCCGATAGTATTTAGGCCCTTAATGTCATTTGCCTTAACACCATCCCAACTGCCAGAGAATTTGGCATCTTCAAAGTTGATAGCAGCAACAGAGGTGTACCCATTAATTGTCAGGTTAGGTACATCTGCTACTGCTTTAACAGTGATATTCAATGTACTTGTGGCACCTGTATTAGTGGTGTAGGTGATTTCAGGCAATGAACCGCTCCAGTGATCTTTTGGATCAAAGCTGTATTCACCATTTGCCTTCAATTGCAGCTTGCCTTCAGGTAATTGATACCAAGCATTACCGGCATTATAGGTTGTGCCATTCACCTGGAAGCTGGTAATGGATAATGTGCTATCCACATCCGTATCATTTTCCAACACGTTACCATTAGCTAAGGCATCCTCAGAAATGGTTTTGCTATCTGCCTGAGTTACCGTTGGATCATCAACAGGCGTTACCTTGATGGTCAGCGTGTTTGTTGCTCCCGTATTAGTGGTGTAGGTAACCACTGGGACTTGACCATTCCAATCAGCGGCAGGTTTGAAGGTATAGCTACCATCTGCATTGAGAGTCAGTTCACCCTCTGCCAAGGTGATTTTACTACCAGCGGCATGCTGAGCGGCATTGTTAGCAACAGTGAAATGGGTTACAGACGTATTTTTATTGCCATCATTATCCAGCACATTACCGATTACAGTAGTATCTTCAGGACCACTATCTTGATCTTGAGCCGCTTTAAGCGTATTTGCATTAACGGTATTTACATTTAGAGTCAGTAATGCACTGGATTTATCACCATCAGCATCTTGCATGGTGTACGTAAAGGTTTCCGTTGCATTAGCTGGAATCGCAGAGGCGTTGGCTGTTACTGAATAAGTGTAACTACCATTGGCGAAGATGATTAACGTGCCATATTGCCCTGAAATAATGGTTCCTAGGTTGCCAGAGGTACCTGAACCTGTTTGGTTGCCCGCTGCGGCACCAATTACCGTGATATCATCATCAGCACCAGCACTGATTATGTCATTAGCTAACACATTGCCAGTAGTTGAGGGTAATTCATAACCATTACCAGCTACTACACGAACAACTAGTTCATAGCTACTTGCATCATTTTCAGAAGTCCTAATTTCAGTCACAACTTGATTAGTAATTGGATCTCTAAAACCAATTACCTGCAGAGTATAAATTGCCCCCTGATATTCAAAGGTTACATTCGTATTGCTGACTTTAATAATATCCTTTGATGCTTCAGGATCGTTGGTGTTAGGCGTTTCATTGTGTTCAAAGTTGACTTTAAGGGTCACTGGTGTGACTACCCCATAGGCATCAGTAACCGAGAAAGTGACATCCATGCTTGCTTTGGTAATTGCTCCTCCTGAAGAGACTGGGAAATTATAGTGGGTAAAAGTACCTAAAATGATATCTTGGTTTAATGAGAACTGACCATTTAATGCACTGTCATTATCAATAAAACCATAGCCAGATTGATAGGTATTAGTTGGATTTCCCCATCTGATCTGATCTAAACCACTGTCATTATCCGTCCCACCACCATTAGGACTAGTTGTACCATCGAACCTGGTTACGCTTGTGCCATTTGTCCATGATGTCCAATTTGCCACAACGCCAGATACGATAAAACTATCCACGATCACATCGACACTGCCTGTGTCGTTTTTGGCATTAGGGACATCATCAACAATCTTCACATCAAGGCTGCCATTTGCTTGGCTACCATCCTGATCCACAACGGTTACAGCAAAGCTATCTAAATAACTAGTGTTAGTTGCAGGGGGAGAGTCATTGTCGACATTATTATTTAAGGTGTAGCTGTAGCTGATGGAGCCACCGCTTGCATCGCCTGTGAAACCAGTCAGTGTTAAGACACCATAAGGAGTTGTAATATTTACCGCAGTATTGGGGCTTAGTGCCAGTAATGCCGCCAAATTAAAGCTTTGTCCTTTGATGGTGATAGAGGCTAATCCATCAACAGAGGTAAAACTAAAGTTACCAGTCTGAGTCAGCGCATTGCTATTAGGCGCTGAACCCGTTGAAAGGTTAGCTTCGTTAACTGTTAGCTCACCATCTTGGACGTTGAGACCACCTAAAGAAACTCCGTCATTATCTGGCGTGACCGTGATAGTCAAGGTCGARGTGTCCGTGCTGACGCCGTCGGTGACGGTGTAGGTGACAACCGGGAAGTTGCCGTTCCAGTTGGCGGCGGGCTCAAAGCTGTAGGTGCCGTTGGCATTGACCGTCAGGGTGCCTTGGCCGGCGATCACGTAGGCGGTGCCCAGGGTGAACGGACCGGTTTGTCCGGCGACGCTGAAGCTCTGAATGCTGAGCGGGCCATCGACACTGGTGGTGCCGGTGAGCAAGGAGCCATTGGTGACGCCACTGTCT
>NZ_JAKKRU010000011.1:0-189742 GCF_025653925.1 Shewanella sp. SM68 | reverse complement strand
AATAAGCAGAATTTGCTTGGTGACAATAGCCTTGTGGAACCACCTGATCCCATCCCGAACTCAGAAGTGAAACGCAAACGCGCCGATGGTAGTGTGGGGTCTCCCCATGTGAGAGTAGGTCATCGCCAAGCGCCTAATTTAGGTTAACGTGTAGACGTTAACCTAAAGGAGCGGTAGTTCAGTTGGTTAGAATACCGGCCTGTCACGCCGGGGGTCGCGGGTTCGAGTCCCGTCCGCTCCGCCAACATTAAGAGATAAGCCTCATCGAAAGATGAGGCTTTTTTCGTTATGGCGTTGTGGATAATTCGTGTCAGTGACGCACATGCTTCGAGCTCGAAGCACATGGTTATCGTCATACCCAGCCATCCCAATTCCTACGAGTGTACGTTATTGTTATTCGGATCAGTCCGAGATAATTTTAATCTCTTAGCTTGTAGCTGACGCTCTATCCCTACAGGTAACGTCTATCTTTTTCTTGTCCTAATTGACTTAATATCGTTTATATTGAAGTATTTATTATTAAGCAGATACTTAAATTCCAAGAATGATTGAAATTGAGTAATTTGCCCCAAGATCGTCTTAAGTGCTGCAGTTTTGTAGCGTCCATCAATGAGGTCTATGCCATGCTTTATGATTTAACGGTTGTACAATTTAGCAAGATGCTGAAAAATTTAAGCGTTATTCTTGAAAAAGGCGAATGCTTCGCAAACCTCAAGAAAGTTGATATGGCGGTTCTTTTAAACTCACGTTTAGCGCCGGATCAATTCAATCTTATTCGCCAAGTTCAAATTGCCTGCGATACTGCCAAAATTGGCGTAGCACGTTTGACTGATAACTTAGATACAGTGCCAAAGCATGATGATAGCGAGACGACGCTGGCTGAGTTGCAAGCGCGTATTAGCTCAGTTTTGGATTATTTAGCAACGTTTAAAGCGGATGATTTTGCTAATGCGGCCACGATCCATGTCTCACAACCACGATGGGAAGGAAAATATCTTACAGGTTATGAGTTTGCCATTGAGCATGCTATTCCGAACATTTACTTCCATGTAACAACAGCCTACGCGATTTTGCGCCACAACGGTGTTGAAATTGGCAAGAAAGATTACCTCGGCGCTATGCCATATAAGTCGTAAATCTAGGCTAGATGTAGTACTGTTGCGTAGCCTAATTGTTGCGCAGCAGCGTTTTGCCGCTTGAGCTTACCAACCTTTCTGCATTACCACCTGTTCTTTCTCTACCTATGTTATGCCGCTTTGTCGCTGGAAATTTAGGACTCGTTAGGGTTCTGTTACGCTGATGAAGTCAATCAATACTCAGTTTTTCATTTCGACCTTACGTCTCGATTATTTTTATCCTGTTAGCATGTGATTTAATTTTGTTGGCTTAGGTAAATGATATGGGCCGTAAGTTTATGAGTCGCCAAATTATCTATTACTTAAATAGTGAATGGCGAATTGACTCATTATAAAGATGACCTGTTTGTTCGTTTTGAACAGGGATTTACTGGAAGAGCCTATTTAAGGTTCTAATTAAAGGAGTTAGCTATGTCTATCGAATCTCAAGCCGTCGAGAGTCCAACTGATGCAACGACAACTAAGAGCAAGAAAGCAAAAAAAGCCGCCATTACTAGTGGTTTGCGCCTCAAAGACAAGTTGACCCAAGACACTCGCCGCCGAATTGAAATTCTGCACGAGCAACGCCAACTATCCAATCGTTTCGGTGTGGATATTGAAATTGACTAAAGCCATTGGCTTGTCGCTAAGTATTGGATATCACATTTAGATATTTAGCCCGCATGTACAGCTTCACGACGTCCGTCGTGGAGCTTGCTCTCTTAACTTAGTAACTTTGCTGACTCAATTTATACTCCATTATCGTGACCAACTCGCCCTTATAATCTTCCAGTGAAATAATTGACCAACCCAGCGATCGATAAAAATCGGCTTTATCTGCAGTAAATAAATAGATTTTCTGTAAACCAATCGCTCTAGCATGCTCAATGACGGCATTGACTAGCAACTTACCTAATCCTTTATTTCGATGGTCTGCATTCACATACACATTGGCGAGCCACGGGCTTAAGTCAGTTCGGCTGTCCATATCTGCGATGATCAATGAAGATGATCCCATCACTTGATTTGCCTGTTCGCAGATAAACATCTTGGGGATGGCGGCGTCAGTTAAATACTCGTTCATTTCCTCAATCAACGTAGTGACAGAAGCATCCGCAGAACTCAAATGTGCCCATGCTTGATGATGCCACTCCGCCAATTGTGGAATGTGCTGCGGGGCCGATTTTAGGTCGATAACTTTCATATAAATCTCTAGACTGATTGCTGAAAGGGGGAATGGGCAAATTATACCCTCTATTGGCTTGCATGAACTCAGTGGGCACAGGCCGAGTGAGTATACCGTTTAACTCGGGAGCGGCAGAAATACGCTGGCTTTAAGCCCGCCTTGTTTCGCATGGCTAAAACCGAGTTCGCCCTGATAACTGTCGACGATATCTTTGCAGATAGATAATCCTAAACCATGGCCCTGGATGCTTTCATCTAGCCGAATGCCGCGCTCAATGATAACGGACAGCGCGGCATCGGAGACGCCTTGGCCATCATCACTCACTTCTATCCCATAGCCTGTGGTTGGCACGTTTTGCTGACTGATATGGATCTCAATATTTTTGCGACCATGCTTGCAGGCATTATCCAGCAAGTTGCCTAAGAGTTCGAGTAAGTCATCCCGATCAAATGGCATTACTAAGCCGCTCGTGTAATGGCTATGAATAATGCGGTCTGGGTAAATGCGCTGCATTACTTTGATTAGCGGCGCAAGATCGTCATCGAGCACGGTATAACGCCCTGGAGTGGACAGGCCAACAATCTTAGTGCGCTTAAGCTCTCTCTCGATGATGTGGTGCAGGTTTGCGAGCACCTTGCTGCCCTCACTCCGCTGTTCTGGTGGAAGGCTTTCTAGGTAGGACTGCAGCCCTTGTAACGGACGTTTCATTTCGTGGGCTAAGTTACCCAAGGCATTACGGGAGCGTTGTACTCGCTGGCCCAATTGACTGACTAAACGATCTATCTCTTCGATCAGTGGGACTATCTCACTTGGCACTTGGTCAGGATTGATTTCTTGCCCTTGGGTGCGCATTTGCCGTATAGCTTCTGGCATCTGCTCTAAGGGTTTAAAACCGCGTTTAAGTAATTGATACTGTGCTATTAATAGAATGACAATCGTGAGCAACACGGCTGCGCTGGCAAAGGCTAAAAACTGCACTTGGGTTTGTTCAAGCGAGCTAATATCTTCTGTCACCCACAGGGTAACTAATTGATCATCTTTGATAACGGCCTGACTGAACATCAGCCAATGCTCTTTGCTGACAAACTCAGTGGCTTGGTGTTGCTCACCAGCGGTCAGTTTAGGCATGTTCACGTTATGGTCGAATAGGGAGCGTGAACGCAGAGTTTGCTCGCCGATTTGAATCGCAAAATAATGCCCAGAATTAACCCTGTGGTACACATTGGGCAAGCTGTCGGTGGTGAGCGCCCATGTGCCATCGGGATTATGATTCAGGGCGGAGATCAGGCTGTCGGCATCGTGTTGTAGACGCGAAGCGACAAAGTCTTGGGTTAATATTTGGATGCCTTGGTATAGAGAATACAATAACAGCACCATGGCAAAGGTGAGCGTGATCAGCAGATTGCGCGTCAGATAACCCTTGAGTGAATACACGCCTTTACTCCTTGAGTCGATAACCTTGACCGCGGCGGGTTTCGATATAATCCTTGCCTAAGCGTTGGCGCAGGCGGTTGACGTACACTTCGATGACATTGCTGTCTTTGATTTGATCTTCTTCGTAAATGCGTTCACTGAGCTCTGACTTAGAGACGATTTTGCTGGGATTGACCATTAAGTAATGCAGCAGACGATATTCAATCTTAGTCAGTTCTATCACTGCACCATCAACATTAGTGACAGCTTGTTTGTCGACATCGAGGGAGACGCCTGCATGCTGCAACACATTGTCGGCGCGGCCAAAGTGGCGGCGGATCAACACTTCGAGCCTTGCGAGTAGTTCTTCGATGTGAAAAGGCTTGCCGAGGTAATCATCGGCACCCGCCTTGAGGCCATCGACTCGCTCGTGCCAAGCATCGCGGGCGGTGAGGATCAGCACTGGCATGGCTAAGCCTTTTTGTCGCCATTGGCCGAGGACTTGTAGACCGGGTTTGCCGGGTAAACCGAGATCGAGGATCACGGCTTCGAAGTTTTCTTCTTCGCCTAAAAAGGCGCCATCAATACCGTTATCGGCGTGCTCGACGGTATAACCCGCCTTGTTAAGGGCGGGAATGAGGCGCGCGACCAGATCGGTATCATCTTCAATCAATAGCAAGCGCATCAGTCGACCTTTTCCTTTAGCCACTCGCCGGTTTTGGCGTCAATCTTGATTTCATACACTATGCCATCGTCACGAAGGATTTCGAGCTCGTAGATGATCCTTCCATGTTTTTGCTCGACTTCGAGATCGAGCAACCGTCCCTTTAGCCGTGATTCATAGCGTTGCATTATGGTGTCGAAGGGCAAAACTTTGCCCTCCTTAACCCACTCGACCACCTTGCTGGAAAGATCATCGTCGTGGGCATCAGTGCTTGGACTGCTAATCATCCCAGCGGCCAAAACCAGGAATATTAACGGTATCTTCATCGAATATGCCCTTCTCTGCGAGGTTGTGACAATTGCTGCATTGACTGAATGAGCCGACTTTGGGGTTATCTTGCACCATACGTCTGGGGATCTCATCGTGTTTGCCAATAAAAAATGCCTGTTCTGTGATCTTCTGCGGCCCAGAACCTACGAGCAGCGGCGTGCTGTTTTTCATCACCTTACCATTTTGCGCTGCATGTTGAACCAGATATTCCTCAATTCTAGCAGTGACTTGAGTATCTAGGCTGGCGTTGTCACCAAAGTGATTATCAAGATTTGCGGTAATGGCGCGCCACTTGTTGGCGGGGAGTAAATTGGCTGGATAAGCCATGTGGCAGCTACCACATTCTGCCGTGTATTCCGCATTCTGTGGAACGGCGCGGCTGAGCTCGCGGTCATCGTCCGCATAGCCTGTGCCGGTTAAGGTTAGGCTGACACCGATAACACCAATGGCTAATGCCGCAGCTGTGAGTGATGAACCTAAGATCCAGCTAATAGGGTGTGCTTGTTTAGTCATGACATCTTCCTTTTTGTGCCGTTACCTTCTGTGAAAGGTATTGACATTAATTGAGCTAATTGAATGAGTGATACGGTCGAAATTTGGCAGTTATTGCAGGCTTAACCAAAGTAAGGCATCGCCTTTTTCCTGCGGCGTGCAGTCGCGTTTAAAGGTCCAGTTACAGTTACGGCTAAACCATTTCTCGATTTTGGCTGAGTCGGTTAACCGATCTGCGGTAATCGACGGCGCCATAGGGTCAATGGTTTTACGGGTATTTTGGTGCATGCCCATGTCGGTGACTTTGGCGGTATGGCAACTGGCGCAGCTGCGACCGTCCATGTCCTGTAGCCAAAGCTTTTGTCCTGCGGCGGCGCTAAAGGGTCCTGCGCCTTGGGCTTGATAGCGTTGCAGTTGCGTGCCAATGCGCTCTGCGCTCAGTGGTAGGCTTTGCACTTTACTGTTGGCGGCGCTAACGCTAAGGCTAGTCAGCAGCAAGGTGGAAATCGCGGCAATGGCAAGGCGACTTTTATTCGTGTGTCTGGTTAATCTGTTCATAGGGCATTCCTTTTGGGCTGGATGTCTTCTTGCTAAGCAAAATGGCTAATGGATTAATCTTTTTGTTCCACTGGGCGTTGTTTCTTGCCCGTGACCATAGCTCTGATTAAGTTTTCTTTGTGCAATAGGCTGCTGACGATGACGCCGCCAACGTGGATGACCACAAGGAACACTGTGAAGTTGGCAAAGAATTCATGGACTTCTTTTATGGCGCCTTCGGGCCAAGTGGCGAAAAAGCTCGTGGCTAATGGGCCGTGTCCGTCGGTGGCGTACAGTGCCATGCCTGAGAATCCCGTGATGGCAATGCTAGCAATCAAGGCCACTATCATCATTGCCCCAGCGGGGTTATGGCCTATGTAGTCTTTGGCTTTGCCCGTGACGAGCCCTTTGAGGTACACCAGTACTTCTTTAGGGCGAGTGATAAAGTTGCTAAAGCGCGCATTGTGTGTGCCCATCACTCCCCACAGCAGGCGAAACACCAGTAAAATTAAGATGCTATAACCTGCGTAACTGTGGATGGTCATCCACTCGTCTTCGCCTTCAGTGAGGTAGGCTAAGGTAAAAAAACCGACGAGTGACCAATGGAATATGCGGATCAACAGGTCCCAGACTTTGATGGTTTGCAGTGTGTTTGATGACATGGTGTGACGCTCCTAAGTGGGTTTAGGTGTAGGCTACTTAACCCAAACTTAAACCTCGCTTAAATTTTGAGGCGCGAACATTTATCGAATTGATGGGGGTGAGTGATGCGCTTGCTCGTGTGGAGAGTCTTAAATGTCAACGAAAACTCACTTGTTAACCTATTGGTATTACGGTAAATTCTGCCATCTCAACCGAGTGAAGGGATTAACTTATTTATGTCTACCGCCGTTATTCGCGCTTTTATCAGCCGCAATCCGAGTTGTAAATCCTTTTGTATTTATGCCGTTTTACTCTTTTTGACTGAAGTCTTAATCGCCTTATATGCACCTGCGGGTTTTATTCGTGGTTTTGTGGGCGATGTATTGGTGGTGATCTTACTGTTTTGCATGGCGCGCGTTGTTGTACCCCCAGTAGCCAATCCGGTAGCCAATAGTACAGACGAGGGTATTAAACGCTTTTTTCAAACTCCTTGGCTGGCGTTTGCGGTATTGCTGTTTGCCTTTGCCATCGAGTTTGGCCAGTATTGGGGTTTAGTCGATAAGCTGGGCTTGGGTGGAAATCGATTGGCGCGGATAGTAATAGGTAGCCATTTTGATCCACTCGATCTCGTGGCGTATTTTGTCGGCTATTTGATCTTACTGGGCTGTTATTGGAAAAGCCGTCAGTCCTAGTGATTTGAGTTTGCAAGAGCCGCGTGACGTGTGTTTTCGCGGATAGGAATGCGAGATAGGTAGGCGAGATAAGTGGGGTAAGGGATGCAACCGATAACGGAGCTTTCACTGCTAACAGAGCATGCCGATGGGGTTGAGCCTCATCCACTGAAAATGCCTCTGTATTTTAATGGCCAACCTACTCACACTTTTATTGCAGGCCTAGTGATTGAAGGCCAATATCGCTGCGTTTTATCCAATAAAACCTTGGGGTATTTGGTCATCACTTCTTTCGATTGTCCCTTCGAAGAATCGACCGAGTTTAGTCTGCTTGATGAAGGGTTTAAGCTCATTGCGACAACCTCTTTGGCGCAAATGTACGATTCTTTTCTGCTTTATGCCCATTGGCCTATGACGGATAACCGACTGAGATTGCACTATTATGGTCAGTTTGTGCTGGATTTAGTGATGACAACGGGCAGTTCTTGGTTACCTTTTCAGCCAAAACTTAAACTGGTTGAAGTTATCGATCCCCAAAGCGATCCACAAACAGCCTCCTCTCTTGCTGAATTAGCTCAGCGTTTAGCGCGGATTGATAATATAAACTGAGTGAGGTTTGAATTAAATTCAGTTAAAAAAGAAAGGGCTATTCACCCTTTCATGTTTATCACTTGTATCGATTACTCATGCGGAAAGTTTAATAAGCTTGCTTGCAAAGACGTTTAAAAACCGAAATAAAAGCTTCCTCACATCAGCTTGTTTGAGCCCCAAAAACCTTAGAAGAAACCTAAAGGATTCACATCGTAACTCACCAAGAGATTCTTGGTATTTTGATAATGGTTGAGCATCATCTTATGGGTTTCGCGGCCGATGCCGGATTTTTTGTAACCACCAAAGGCGGCATGGGCAGGATAGGCATGGTAACAGTTAATCCACACGCGGCCAGCTTGAATGCCACGCCCCATACGTTGAGCCGTGTTCATATCACGCGTCCACACGCCAGCACCTAGGCCGTACTCAGTATCGTTCGCGATCGCTAAGGCTTCGGCTTCATCTTTAAAAGTGGTGACCGAAATGACGGGGCCGAAGATCTCCTCTTGGAAGATACGCATCTTATTGTGGCCTTTCATAATCGTCGGGCTGATGTAATAGCCTTCGCTTTGTCCGCCATCGAGTTGGCAAAGTGTGCCGCCCAATAGCACTTCTGCACCTTCAGCCTTACCTATGGCTAAGTAACTTAAGATTTTATCGAACTGCTCTTTAGAGGCTTGAGCGCCAACTTGAGTGTCGGTATCTAAGGGATCGCCTTGCTTAATGGTTTGCGCACGGGCGAGCACTTTTTCGATAAAGCGATCAAAAATCGACTCTTGGATTAACACTCGTGATGGGCAGGTACAGACTTCACCTTGGTTGAAGAAGGCCAGCAACATGCCTTCGACGGCCTTATTTAAATACTCGTCTTCATGGTCCATCACATCGGCAAAAAACACGTTAGGCGACTTACCGCCAAGCTCAACGGTTGATGGAATTAAGGATTCGGCGGCGCATTTTAAAATGTGATAGCCAATTTCGGTGGAGCCCGTAAAGGCCAATTTAGCGATGCGTTTGCTGGTGGCCAAAGCTTGTCCTGCTTCGGCGCCAAAGCCGTTGACTACGTTAAGAATACCCGCGGGTAATAGGTCTTCAATCAGTTCGAGCAAGACCAGAATCGAGACTGGCGTCTGCTCCGCAGGCTTGAGTACCACACAGTTACCCGCCGCTAGCGCAGGTGCGATTTTCCATGCGGCCATTAAGAGCGGAAAGTTCCAAGGAATGATCTGGCCGACCACGCCTAAAGGCTCTGGAAAGTGATAACTGACTGTGTTGCCATCGATATCGGCAGCGCTGCCTTCCTGTGCGCGGATACAACCCGCAAAGTAGCGGAAGTGATCGACGAATAAGGGCAAGTCGGCATTTAAGGTTTCACGCACCGCTTTACCGTTTTCCCAGGTTTCGGCAACGGCTAAGTATTCGAGATTTTGCTCGACGCGATCGGCAATGCGCAGTAACAGGTTTGAGCGCTCGGTGACTGAGGTCTTACCCCATGCTTCTTTGGCTGCGTGGGCGGCATCTAACGCTAATTCAATATCTTGTGCATCGGATCGCGGGATTTGGCAAAAGTTTTGGCCATTCACGGGGGAACGATTGTCGAAGTATTTGCCATTGACTGGGGCGACCCATTTTCCGCCGATAAAGTTGGCGTATTTTTCTTTGAAGTTAACGATTGCGCCTGCGGTTCTGGGTTGAGCATAAATCATAGAATCATTCCTTCTTGTGGATGGCATGCTGGGCGTTGGCGATTTTTACGCTCTTGGCTTCAGCAAGGGAGTCTTGTTGATGCATCTCTGCTGGATGCCTTTTTAAATATTTTTCGTTTTGCTTTAAGCCAATCCTATTGATTAGCTTAGTGTTCTCTTATGCAACACCTGAGGCTTGCATACCAAGGATGCATCGCAAGGAGAGTGCCAAACTGGCAGGAGTTGTACACTTGTTGTGCTAACAGTATGATGAAAAGCTAATTTTGCAGATTTGAATAAGTATGGGCACTCAGGGAGAGAAGTGTGTCCTGTGGTTACTTTGTCATTGAGTGGCACACAGCAATTGTGCCGAAACGGAACACAGCTCGGGGGAGCACAGCTATGACAGTTAAACCACATTTACCATCGACACAGGCGTGGCTTGCCGATTCGTGGCAGCGCAGCATTGGCGCTGGCTTGTCAGAATTTCAGTTACCCCAGGAGCTCAGGCTCGATGCTAGTGAACTAAAGCAGAAACATGAGCAATATCAAATGCTCATCGCATTAGTGCAATCCCATGCCTTGCCTTTGTTTAATCAGTTGATGGCGCATTCTAATAGCCGACTCTTGCTCAGCGATGCCGAGGGTTATGTGCTTAAGCATTGGGGCGTGAGTCGCTACTCCACAAAATTGGCGGATGTGGCTTTGGATATTGGGGTGAATTGGCTCGAGCAGCACAAGGGCACTAATGCGATAGGGACGGCGCTCACCGCCAAACAAGCGGTATCCGTGGTGGGTGAGCAGCATTTTATTCGCCAGAATCGTTTTATGAGTTGCACTGCTTGCCCGATATTTTCCCCCCAAGGTGAGATGCTCGGGGTGATTGATATCACCAGCGAGCAGCAAAGGCACACTCAGCAGACGCTGATGTTAGTGTCCAGTTTGGCGCAACAGGTCGAGACCGCGCTTTTGTGCCATCTGCCCGATAGTCATTATCGAATCGATTTAGCTGCGCAGCCAAACCTGTTGAATTCGGGTTGGCAGGGTATAGTGATTGCCGATAGCGATGGTCGCATTGTGGGGTGCAATCCCATGGCGAAACAATTGCTTAATCATGCTAAGGTGGGCGATACCGTCGAGCAGTACTTAGGCGATAATTGGAGCCGTGCGGGTGGTTTTAATCAGCATTTAGCCTTGCATCTACAGACTCAATCCTTAAATATTCCCAGCGCTAAGGGTCGAGTTGCGATTAGCAATAAATCGCTCAATCAGTTGGGGGTTAGGTTTCGCGATCCTCTATTAGAACGCGCTTGGCAACATGCCAATAAGGTGATCACCAAGCAAATTCCGCTGCTAGTGCTCGGAGAAACGGGCGTCGGTAAAGAGCAGTTTGTTAAAAAGCTCCATGCCCAGAGTGCGCGTCGCACCGAGCCTTTAGTGGCAGTGAACTGCGCCGCATTGCCCGCTGAATTAGTCGAATCTGAACTTTTTGGTTATCAGGCAGGCGCTTTTACTGGGGCGAATCGCACTGGATTTATCGGTAAAATTCGCCAAGCTCACGGCGGCTTTTTATTTTTAGATGAGATCGGTGAAATGCCGCTGGCGGCCCAGAGTCGTTTACTCAGAGTATTGCAAGAGCGCGAAGTGGTGCCCGTTGGCAGTAATCAAAGTTTTAAAGTCGATATCCAAATCATTGCCGCGACCCATATGGATTTAGAACAACAGGTGGCGCAAGGGCTGTTTCGACAGGATTTGTTCTATCGACTCAATGGCTTGCAGGTGCGTTTACCTGCGCTGCGTGAGCGGCAGGATATCGAGCGTATTATCCATAAATTGCATCGTAAACATCGTATCGCCGCGCAGGATATCTGCCCAGAACTGTTAGGGCAAATGATGCAATACGACTGGCTGGGGAATTTGCGTGAGCTGGATAACCTCATGCAAGTCGCTTGCTTGATGGCTGAAGGCGATGACACTTTAACTTGGCAGCATTTACCTGATTATCTGGCGGCCAAACTAACATGCGAGCCGTTAAAAGTAGGCCTGTTACAAGCAGCCCCCTTATTTGAAGAATTTAAGGAGGTAAGCCGTCAACATTCAGCATCACAGCTGCCAAGTGGTAAGTTCGCTGTGGAGCCGAATGTCACAAAGGTTCAATCGGATTCCCTAAATGAGGCGATTTATAGCAATGTGCTGCAGGCATTTCAGGCCTGTAATGGCAATGTGAGCCAATGCGCTAAGCGTTTAGGGATCAGCCGTAATGCCTTGTACCGGCGATTAAAACAGATGGGGCTTAAGGATTAATGCTAGCTTACGGCTCTTGTTGTGAAGCTCAATCAATCGTTAAATATCTCTTAATCACCCCACGTTTATCCACTTCGCAATAGACTAAAACCGAGAGGTTTTAGTCCACAATCTCTAGCTTCAGTATCTGACAATGTGACTTTTTGTTGTTGCCAATTTATGTCTAATAGGTTTTATTGATTCATATAATCGATAAAGATCGTTTCTTCTAATTACAAATTCAGAACTATACTGCGGGCAGGCAGAAAAGAGCTTGGCGTTATGCATAGAAGAGGAACTGTTATGCATCTTACTAAAAGCCTTTTAATTATTTCTATGGGTCTGATATTGAATGTACAGGCTCAAACTTTACCAACAAATACCCTGACACGTGACAATGGTGCACCTGTGGGTGATAACCAAAACTCGACCACAGCGGGCAGTAATGGCAGCGTGTTATTGCAAGATGTGCAGCTTATCCAGAAGCTACAACGCTTTGCCCGTGAACGTATTCCTGAGCGTGTCGTCCACGCCAGAGGCACTGGTGTCCATGGTGAGTTTGTATCGAGTGGCGATTTTAGTAACCTAACCCAAGCGGCACCCTTTGCACAAAAAGGTAAAGTGACGCCCGTATTTGTGCGCTTTTCTACCGTGATCCACTCAAAAGGTTCGCCAGAAACGCTGCGTGATCCCCGTGGGTTTGCGACCAAATTTTATTCGGACCAAGGTAACTGGGACTTAGTAGGTAATAACTTACCCGTATTCTTCATTCGCGATGCGATCAAGTTTCCTGACATGGTGCATTCACTCAAACCATCGCCAGTGACCAATATGCAAGATCCGAATCGTTTCTTCGATTTTTTCAGTCACGAAGCGGGTTCAACCCATATGTTGACTCAGGTTTACAGTAACTTAGGTGTACCTGCCAGTTATCGTGAAATGGACGGTTTCGGTGTGCATGCGTACAAATTTGTAAATCGAGATAACCAAGTTAAATATGTGAAATTTAACTGGAAGAGTCTGCAAGGTGTTAAAGGCTTACGTCCCGATGAAGTGGTTAAAGTCCAAGGACAAAACTTTAACCATTTAACCGATGATCTTTATAGTGAGATCAACAAGGGTAACTATCCTAAGTGGGATCTGTACGTTCAATTACTCAACCCGACTGAGCTTAATAAGTTTGATTACAACCCGTTAGACGCCACTAAGGTGTGGCTAGATGTGCCAGAACAAAAAGTGGGCACTATGACGCTGAACCGCATGCCTGCAAACTTCTTCCAAGAGACTGAGCAAGCGGCATTTGCGCCATCGAATTTGATCCCAGGGATTGAGCCTTCGGAAGACAGATTATTGCAAGGCCGCATGTTCTCCTACGCCGATACTCAGCTGTATCGACTCGGCGCGAATTTGTCGCAATTGCCGATTAATAAACCCTTAGTGGCGGTGGCAAACCACAACCAAGAAGGTGCGGGCAATATGGGGCATACCCAGTCCGATGTGAACTATCAACCGAGCGTACATTTAGCCTTGGCCGAAGATAATCGTTATCGTGCGGTAACAACTGCGCTGACGGGGACTGTGCAACAAACGGCTATTAGCAAGCAGGATAACTTTAGCCAAGCGGGCGTCTTTTATCGCAGCTTGAGCAAGCAAGATAGAGCAGATCTGATCACTAACTTGGCCGGTGACTTAGGCAAAGTGAACGATACCAATGTGAAACATCAGATGCTCAGTCACTTTTATCGTGCAGACCCAGAGTTTGGTGAGCGTTTAACCAAGGCCGTAAAGGGTGATCTGGCTGACGTTAAACAGCGTTCAATCTGATGTTGTTATTTTTAGGACTGTTTTGGTCGCAGAGATTTGCGCGTTAACAGTCCAAACCCAGTAAGTCCCGCAAGACGTAAACAAGCTCTTTTCTGCCCAGTTTAAGAGGGCGTCTTGCGGGCATTTCGTCACGTCTCATTGTTTAAATCTCTATTTTAGCTGTGCTGGGAGCCATTGATGAAACACACTATTGCTATCTTATTATTGATTATTGTGGCCCTGAGTATGTCGGTGGCAATGGGGGCGGGTTCGCTTCAAGCGCCATTGGTTACACCCGCAACTGTCAGTCAAACGGACGAGCCCGATACCGCACAAGTACAATTGCTGGTGGACTACTTTTTTGCTGCAGCGCGTACCGGCGATATCACAGTGCTTGAGCATTTTCTCGATGCGGGCTTCCCTATTGACCAGAGAAATAGTCAAACCTATACCGCGCTAATGGTGGCGGCCTATAACGGCCAAGAGGCTGCAACGGATTTATTGCTTGAGCATGGTGCTAATGCTTGTTTGCAAGATAAGCGTGGTAATACGGCAATGATGGGCGCAGTGATTAAGGCCGAATTCACTATCGTAAAGCGGCTATACGCGAAAGAATGCGATGCGAACCTAACGAATAATGCCGGAATGACCTTGACTGAGTTTGCCCGCTACTGGGGTCAAAGCGGCGCTTTACAGCAGGCGAGTTTAAAGCAATAAAGACGCTAGATCTTGCCATCTCTTGCGCTTGATCACTCTGGGTCATTATCTTTAATCTGTTTAGATCTCAGCATTTACTATTAGCAATAAGTCTGCTTGTTAATGATGTCTATGCCTTTTATGGTAACTTTTTGAATATCGTTTAATACGGTTTGGCCTTCGGAGAGCGATTTATGTTTGATGCCTTACTACTGACGCAAGAAGATAAACGTACGTTTGCTCAAGTTTCACAAATCACAGAAGCTGATTTGCCAGAAGGGGAAGTCTTGGTTGATGTCGCCTATTCCTCGCTGAATTATAAAGATGGTTTAGCTGTGACGGGTGCTGGCAAAATCATTCGTCAGTTTCCTATGGTACCAGGCATCGATTTTGCGGGCGTGGTGCGCGAATCGACGGATGCAAGATACCAAGTTGGCGATCAGGTGATTTTGACGGGCTGGGGCGTGGGCGAAAATCACTGGGGTGGAATGGCGCAAAAAGCGCGAGTTAAAGCCGACTGGCTGGTGCCCATGCCGCAAGGTTGTGATGCCGCTAAATCCATGATGATAGGCACGGCTGGGCTTACGGCGATGTTGTGCGTGCAAGCGCTGCAGCAGGCTGGGGTAACACCGCAAAGTGGGGATATTCTTGTTACAGGTGCCAGTGGTGGTGTGGGTTCTGTGGCGGTGACTTTGCTCGCCAATGCTGGCTATCGTGTGGTTGCCTGCAGTGGTCGGGTTGAACAGAATGCGCCTTTATTGAAGGAGCTTGGTGCCGCAGAAGTGATTGATCGCAGTGAGCTTGAACAAGATGCTAAGCCGCTTGAGGCGCAGCGCTGGGCGGGTGTGGTCGATACCGTTGGCAACAAGATCCTCGCCAAAGCATTAGCGCAAATGCAATACGGTGGTGCAGCCGCTATCTGTGGTTTAGCGGGCGGTTTTGCATTACCAACAACCGTTATGCCGTTTATTTTACGGGGTGTTAGCCTACTGGGAATCGACTCCGTTTCTTGTCCATTTGAGAAGCGAAAAGCGGCGTGGGAAGCTGTGATTAAAGCACTACCCGCACATTTTTATCAGCAAGCTTGCCAGCAGATATCACTGGCAGAGGTGCCTGATTTCGCGAATAAAATTATCCAAGGCCAAGTCACAGGGCGTGTATTAGTTAAGCTGTAATCTAGCTTCTTATACTTTAAAACGATGGTAACACTGAGGTGTTATCATCTACGACTATGCCATCCGTTTTACCAAGTTTACTTGTTCTTCATATCGGCTATTTCGGTAGTGTAATCGTCACTTTAAGGCCTGTTGGTATACGGTTCTCGGCTTTAATCTTACCTTTGTGGGCGGTAATCGCCGCTTCAGTGATTGCCAGCCCAAGTCCCCAGCCGCCACTTTCTCTTTGTCTTGCCGAGTCTGGGCGGTAGAAAGGTTTAAAAATGGCATCGAGTTCGGCGGCATCTATGCCTGGACCATCGTCTTTTATGGTAATTTGTACTTGATCAGCCGTCGCACTCGCCTGTAGGTGTATGTCGCTTGCGGCATAACGGATCGCGTTACGCAGCAGGTTTTCAATCGCGCGGGAAAGTGATTTAGGAAAATGCGCTAACTCAATGTCTTCATCGATATCGATAGTAATGCTTTTACCTTGCTGTTCTGCTTCAAATTCCGCATCGTCTAAAACTTGGCTCAGGGATTCTGCCAAGCCTAAATGTACCTTAGTTTCGTTAGTGCTGAGCTTGACCCGCGAGAGCTCTAACAATTCACTGATAAGCTTTTCGAGTTGCTCAGCTTCATAACCTATGCGTTCCGTTTCGGTGGTCTGCTGACCTTTTTTACGTGCGAGGGCTAGGGATAACTGTAGCCGCGTCAATGGGGTGCGTAGTTCATGGGAAATATCCCCCATGAGCCGCTGCTGATTATTCACCATAGCTTCGATGGAGTCGGCCATGCTGTTAAAAGCCGTGGCGAGCTGACCAATTTCATCGTTGCGCTGAGTGGTGGACTTATCGACTCGGTGACTTAAGTCGCCTTCTGCGAGGGCATTAGCACTCTTTTTAAGTGAATTTAATGCCTTACCTAAATGCCACGCGAGCAAGCCACATAATAATCCCGAAAGGAAAATCGCCAGGCTTAAGGTTAATAACTTATTATCGGCGAAGAAGAAAAACCAAGGCCGTGGATGGTTATCTGGTAGGCGACCATAAAGTGAATAGGTTTCAGCGCCCAGATTAAATTGATAGGGACCAAACACCAGCTCATCTTTAAACTGATGGCTAATCGGTTGTTTTTCTTCATCTGCCATCAGCATAAAGCTGCGTACACCGCGACTCACCCTATGGGTGTTGATCACTTGGCCTTGGCTGTTGACAAGATAGACCCGCAGAGGTTTGCCTTCCATATCTCTGTGTCTTTCCCAGCGCCGAAGAAAATCGGATTCCAGTAGGGCGGGGTTTTCTTGAATGCGCTTAGCTATCGTCGATAGGACTTTTTCAAGGTGAGGTGGCAGTGGCGCACGGTCGTGATTTTGTTGCAGCAATGGTAGCAGACCCACTAAGGCAATGATTAGCGAGCTGCAAAGCCAAAATCCGAGCAATAATTTGATAAATAAACGATTAGGCACAGTCGATACCGCCGTTATGGAAGCCAAATATAACCTTTGCCACGGATGGTTTTCACCCTTGGCCGACCATCGCTACGCTCGGGGAGTTTTTTACGTAGATTCGATAAATGCATGTCCAAGCTGCGATCGAAGGGCATGAGTTTTTTGCCGAGCACTTTCTCGTTTAACTCTTCCTTGTTCATCAACTCTCCAGCGTGCAGTGCTAGGGTGTGCAGCAGAGTGAATTCAGTGCCTGTGAGTATGATTAATTGCTCATTACAGTAAGCTTCTTGGCGCGATGGATCTAAGCGTAGATCGCCAAACTCTTGGGCGGGCGCGGCATGGATTTCTTGGGTTGTTAAGTTCGAACGACGAATAATGGCGCGGATACGGGCGATTAACTCTCTGTCATTAAACGGCTTTGGCAGATAATCATCGGCGCCGATTTCAAGCCCAACTACGCGATCGATTTCATCGCCGCGAGCGGTCAGCATTAATACTGGGGTTTGTTTATGTTGGCGCAGTGCGCGTAGCACTTCAAAACCGTTTAATTTAGGTAGCATGACATCGAGTAGGATCAGATCGTAATCTGCGGTCAGTGCCAGATCTAAACCTTGTTTACCGTCGTAGGCCAAGGTTAATTGAAACCCTTCTAACTCGAGCAGTTGCCCTAGTAGCTCAGATAACCCCAGATCGTCATCGATTAATAATATCCGACTCATACTGTTCCTTAATCTCTGTAATGTGGCCTCATGTGCCTGTTTATCATAGACACTTTTAGCGCTTTGGCTGAGTATACCTGTTTTGATGTCAATTGCTGTGTAGCAATGTAAGCCAAAGTAAAGAATAGAGTTATTGCCGCAACTTTACAGTGATTTACTCAGGCAACGCCCTCACTTACATATAGGGGTTTAGACTGGAAGGGTCGAAAGTGACTCGGCTTAAAAGGGTCGTCACTGTGTCTTATTAATTGCCATATTAAAGTTGAACCATCGAGGTTAACACTATGAAAACATTATCACCTTTGAAAGCGAGCCTGTTTGCCATTCTAGCGAGTTCTGCGGTTTTCGCGACGGCAGTTAATGCTGCACCTAAGGATGCTGGCTGCGACTTCTCTAAATCTGAATTCCATAAAGGCGACCGCATGGAACATGGCGGCCGACATATGGACCACGGTGGTATGCATCGTATGTTTGAAGGGCTCGATTTAACGGATGCCCAGAAAGCTGACGTCAAAAAGTTGTTTGCCGATCAGAAAGCCACGCGCGCTGATAATCGTCCAACGAAAGAGGAACGCTTGGCACATCGCACTGAGATGCAGGCCTTAATTACCGCGCCTAGTTTTGATGAAACACAAGCAAAGGCACTGATGAGTGCGCAGCAAGAGCAGCGTCAAACTCAAGCCATTGAACGTATGAAGCTGCATAATCAAATATTTAATCTGCTGACACCAGAGCAGCAAGCTAAGTTTAAAGCGAGATTTGAAGCACAAGCTGGTAAAGAACCTCGCGGTTAAGCGTCTTAGCTGATATACAATAGGGTCATAGCTTCTCAAGATAGATCCCTTATGACTCAAACTTCCCAATACGATTTTTGGGTCAAACTGGCTAGCCGCGCTTCCGTGGCTACCGCTTTGATCCTTATTCTTATCAAGATGTTCGCTTGGCTTTATTCCGGCTCTGCCAGTATGTTGGCATCTTTGACGGATTCCTTTGCCGATGCTCTCGCTTCTATTATCAATTTTATTGCCATTCGTTACGCGCTTGTGCCGCCGGATCATGACCACAGATATGGCCATGGTAAGGCTGAGCCGTTAGCGTCTCTAGCGCAATCCGCCTTTATTATGGGCTCTGCATTTTTATTACTGTTCTATGGTGGCGAGCGTCTATTAACACCTGTTCCGGTTGAAAATGCCACCATAGGTGTAGTTGTTTCTATCATAGCGATTGTGATGACGTTAGCTTTAGTCATGTTGCAGAAACGCGCATTAGCGGCGACAAAAAGTACTGTGGTTGAAGCTGATTCGCTGCACTATAAATCAGATTTATTCCTTAATGGTGCGGTATTGTTGGCATTAGTATTAGCGCAATACGGTTGGTGGTGGGCTGACGGTTTATTTGCGGTAATGATTGCATTTTATATTGGTCATCAAGCCTTTGGCTTAGGTTATCGCTCAATTCAAGCCTTGTTAGACAGAGAGCTAGACGAAGAAACTCGCCAGCAAATCACGCAAATCGCGATGGAAGATCCACGCGTGCAAGGGCTGCATGATTTACGCACTCGTCAAGCAGGCAAAACTGTTTTTATTCAATTTCATTTAGAACTCGATGGCAATTTGAGTTTGAATGAAGCCCACAGTATTGCCGATACAACAGGGAGAAGAGTCAAAGCCGCCTTCGAAGATGCCGAGGTGATTATTCACCAAGATCCGGTTAAACCTGATGTAAACGAAACATAAATTAAGGGCAAGCTATGGCATGGATGCAGAAGCAAAGTCACAGATGGGATCATTCCACTCGATTGATATGTTTGGATGTGAGAAGTCGTTCCCTCATCCGTTGGCTATATGCAAGTTTTATAGGATTGTTGCGGGTGCTAAGTTAAAATCGTTAGTTGTTTCAATTTAAAAAATAATACTTACAGTAAATATGGTTTTGTTACATAACGAATAACGATAACTTCCATTTTCCGACTCAAGCTGAATCAATGCTGTATGATTTGTATTTTGATAATTTAAACCATGACACTCCTGAATTGCTTATTGTAATATCCGCGCCATCTAATACTTTCGTTAAATCATTAGGGAATTATGATGAATAAATTATCAATTGTTGCTATCTCTTTATTATCAGCATTAGCGGCCACTCAAGTCTCTGCAGCAACCGACACTACTGGATTTTATGTGGGTGGTGCATTAAATAGAGTCACAGCTGATGCTTTTGATGGTTCAGAAACCGGTACTGGTGTAGGCGTATACGGTGGCTATAACTTCAATGAGTGGTTTGGTTTAGAAGCTAACCTGTTTGCCACTGGTGACTTAGGCGATAAGGATGTTGATATTAGTGCAGGTGCATTAAGCTTCACACCTAAATTTACTGCACAAATTAATGATATTTTTTCTGCCTATGCCAAAGTGGGTATCGCATCTATGGCAGTGAATGTTGATGGCTATGGTTACGATGAAGACTTTACTGGTTTTGGTTGGACTTACGGTGTAGGCGTTAATGCCGCCGTAACAGAACACTTAAATATCCGTGTAAGCTATGATGTCACTACGGGCGATTTAGATGCAGACCGTAGCTATTTAGGATTAAAAGATATAGACACTGATATTAAGCAATTCGCTGTAGGTGTGCATTATCAATTCTAATTTTTTAGATTTGGCATATTTAATTCATGCCAATGAAAATTAATTTCAAATAGAAAGGGATGTGAAGATATCCCTTTTTATTGTTTGATATGAATAAGCTTGTATTGATATAACGAGTAGTAACGTTATTTTATCTACTCAATCCATCGACAGTTCTTTTAATTTCCGCGTTAAGGTATTTCGTCCCCAGCCTAAACGTTTCGCCGCTTCCTGTTTATGGCCTTGAGTATGGCGCAGCGCCGTTTCTAGCAGTATGCGTTCGAATGCGGGCTGCACCTCAGTTAACAGATCGCTGTTTCCTTCCGAGAGTTTTTGATCTATCCACTCAGTCAGTGCCGATTGCCAATCTTGGCTGCCTTTCGCCGTGTGGGTGACACTCACAGGGTCTTTCAGTAATTCTGGCGGTAAATCTTGGGGTAAAATTTCTTGCCCCGATGCCATTACGGTTAACCAACGACAGGTGTTTTCGAGTTGTCGGACATTACCGGGCCAAGGTAATTGGGAGAGTTTTACCGCGGTTTCCTTGGTCATTATTTTAGTTTCTACGCCAATTTCCTTTGCTGCAGAGGCGAGAAAATGGGTGGCGAGCTGGGGAATGTCTTCCCGTCTTTGTGACAGTGGCGGCAAGTGCACGCGGATCACGTTGAGGCGATGGAACAAATCTTCCCTAAAGCCACCTTTTTGTACTAATAATTCAAGATCTTGGTGGGTCGCCGCTATGATACGCACATCGACTTGTACCGCATTATGACCACCGACGCGGTAGAACTGGCCATCGGCGAGCACTCTGAGTAACCGTGTTTGTACGTCTAACGGCATATCGCCTATTTCATCTAAAAAGAGCGTGCCACCGTTTGCTTGTTCGAAGCGACCTTGGCGGACATTGGCTGCGCCGGTGAAGGCACCTTTTTCGTGGCCGAATAGCTCTGATTCGATCAAATCCTTAGGGATCGCAGCCATGTTCAGCGCGATAAACGGCTTCTCTTTACGTGGGCTGTGCTTGTGTAACGCGCCAGCCACTAACTCTTTACCCGTTCCCGATTGACCATTGATCAGCACGCTGATCGATGAGCGTGAAAGCCTGCCTATGGCGCGAAACACTTCCTGCATCGCTGGCGCTTCACCTATGATTTCGGGTGTTTTGACTTGGGCTTCCTGCGCGGGTGCTGGGCTCTGTTCAGTGGCATGGGTAAGTGCGCGCTCAACCAGAGAGATAGCCTCATCGATGTCGAAGGGTTTAGGCAGATACTCAAATGCGCCCGCTTGATAGGCACTCACTGCACTGTCTAAGTCTGAGTGCGCTGTCATAATGATCACGGGAATATGGGGATAATGCACCTGCAATCGTTCGAGCAGGCTTAAACCGTCCGTGCCGGGCATACGGATGTCCGACACTATCACGTGCGGTTGCGATATTTCTAATGCCTGCCACAGGGATTCGGCGGCGGCAAAGCTGGCGGTGCTGAGCTTAGCACCTTGCAGTGCCTTTTCGAGTACCCAGCGTATCGAGCTGTCATCGTCGAGGATCCACACTTGTTCACTAATTCGCATCTTGCTTCCTCATACGGTATGGGTAGGTACTGTCGAAATTATTTAGCGCTTAAAATCGGTAATGAAATGATAAATTCTGTGTGCCCAGCGCTGGAGAGGCAATCGATTCTTCCCGAGTGTAAACGGGCAATATTATGGGCAATTGAGAGGCCTAAACCTGAACCTTGCTCACGGCTTGTCACCATTGGATAAAATAATGTGTCCATTAGCTCAGGTGGTATACCGGGGCCGTTGTCGATAATCGATAGGGTTAACACTAGCTTGTGGCGCTGTGAACCTATAGTGACTTGGTGTTGAGTGCGAGTGCGGATCAAAATCTCGCCCCCCGTATGCTCAAGTGCTTGCACCGCATTTTGTAAAATGTTCAGCACAGCTTGCTGCATTTGGTCAGGATCAATCTCGATATCGGGAATGGATGGATCGTAATCCCGTTTGAGCTGGATGTTAGCGGGCAGCGCCATTTCAACTAACTTATAGACCTTTTGCACCACTTGATGGATGTTGTGCAGACTGTGCTGTGTCGGCCTTTGGGGGCCGAGCAGACGGTCCACTAAATTACGCAGCCGATCGGCCTGCTCTATGATGAGCGTAGTGAATTCCTTCAGCGCCGGATCATCCAGCTCCCGCGATAACAACTGCGCCGCACCGCGAAGGCCGCCTAAAGGATTCTTGATTTCATGGGCTAAGTTGCGCACCAAAAACTGCGCCGCTTGTTGCTGTGCATCTTGACTCAGTTGCTGATGAATGCGTCTTTGTTGGTCAACTTGGCGCAGTTCGAGCAGGCTGAGCTCTGCCTCGTCATCGAGGGGAATAAGGGTTAAATCAACGGTATGATGTTGGCCATCGAGCGTGACTAGTGCTGCCGTATTGACCGTTAAGCCTTGGCCGGCTGTTACTGCATCCATTAATAGCTTGGCGTCGACACCGAGGATTTGATAGTGCTCAGGCAAAGTTTGTTCTACGAGTCTATGGCTACCAACACCTAATAATTGCTCTGCTGCTGCGTTGGCATAACAAGGCTTGAGATCCTTATCTATGACAAGTACAGCGGTAACTAAATGATTGAGCAGTGTCTCTTTATCCATCGACCGTTCCTAGAAATAGGGTTGCACCACTATGGTGCACCAATCTGGTGCAAGCTGCAACTTGTCTTCATCAAACGGTTTAGTCAGGAGGAGTTAATCTAACTTCATGTATTTAAAGTTTTTATACTAACTTTTACTATACAAATAGTGACATTAACGCTTAGCTGCTTGATGAAGAAATATCTTTCTTGGTGAACTTGATGCAAAGACTTTGCCGTTTTGAGTCAAAGCGTCAACGACTAAGGTATGTTCACCTCTGTCGATGTTTTTGAGTTTGAAGGTACCGCCAATTTGCGGCTGACCGACGGGGTTGCCATCGAGCTTGAGGGTCATCAAATACTGACTTTTTAGCTCTGGGGTGATAGTCGCAACGACGTCGAAATCGCCATTGTTATCTCTGACGGTTTCCTCTTCGGTTGGAGAGGTAATATTGACTTGATATTGAATAGATTCAATTGCTTGATTTGAGCTGTTTAAGTCTGTTTTGGGCAGAGGAAGGGCAATTTGATTTAAGGTCTTATCTTTTAGCTCAACGACTTGGGCATTTGGCTGCGGCTCATCGGAGTAATGGACTTTGCCATCTTTATCGACCCATTTATAAACAGTCGCTTGCGCTAACATGCTAAATAGCACTAAGCCGATGAGTGTGAGTGAACGCATGCTAAAGTCCCTGTAGCCTTGAGATAGAGTTAATCAAGATTAGTCTCTTTTACATCAAAAATCATGGTGTTTGTTGCGCTAAGTGGTTAAGGATGTCACCACAGAGAAGGTATAAAGTCGACAGAAAATGGGGAGGCAGAAACAGGGGTTAGTTAAAGTGGGTTAAGCTCGGGCACTAACATGTGCCCGAATTCGATCCATCAATTACAGGCTTGCATCGAGTTGTTTCTCGATCTCACTCGCTTTGACCCAAGCGGCATGTTGGGATAATTGAGTGGCATAGCGTTCAATGTGTTCAAATTTCGCGAGATCGCCACTGTTCGCCAGTAGCTCTACGACGAAGGACATCATGATATCCGCACCCGTGAGCTTGTCTGCAACAAGATAGGTTTTATCGGCCAACATATCATTGAAGTAATGGCTTATCTTACTGACTTCTATCGCCGCATAACCTTCAAGGAAATTGGTTTTACAACCGTCCTTTTGCACGAACATACGCAGTAACAAAGGCAGCATGGCTGAGCTTTCGGCAAAGTGTAGCCATTGCAGATAACTGACATAGTCTGGGCTGTCTCTGGCGGGGGCAAAGGTATCCGCCGCATATTTTTCAATCAGATATTCGGTGATCGCCCCCGATTCTGCTATCACTTGACCGTCCATTTCGATAACGGGTGATTTGCCTAACGGATGAATTTGCTTAAGTTCGGGTGGCGCGAGAAAAGTCTGGCTATCACGTTGATAACTCTTAATTTCATAGGGTTGACCGAGCTCCTCTAGCAACCAGATGATGCGTTTAGAGCGTGATTTATTGAGATGGTGCAAGGTGATCATGGGCTTTCCTTTGGACAGTGAGAGTACATTTTGGCTGTCGCACTATTATGGTGCGACAGCTCTTTTTAACGTATTTAGCACACTTGTGCGCCTGTCTTTGTTCATTTCAAGCTGAGCGTCGCGTATTTATCGCTTAGCCTCTCGCATTCAATTGCGCAACTATGGTTTCGGCTACGGCTTCGGATGATCCCGGATTTTGGCCTGTGATCAAATGGCCATCTGCGACGACAAAGCTTGTCCAGTCATCACCTTTGACATAATTGCCACCATTTTTCTGCAGCATGTCTTCAACCAAAAATGGCACGATATGAGTGAGTTGCACGGCTTCTTCTTCAGAGTTGCTGAAACCGGTAACACGCTTGCCGCTGACCAATGGCTTACCATCACTGGTTTTAGGGTGCTGCAATGCAGCAGGCGCATGACATACGAGCCCTAGGGGTTTATTGGCTTGATAAAACTGTTCAATTAAGGCGATAGAATGTTTATCTTCGGCAAGATCCCACAGTGGGCCGTGACCGCCCGGATAAAAAACCGCATCATAATCGGCTGCATTGATTTCACTTAAGCGAGTGGTATTCGCTAGCAGTGCTTGAGTCTCAGGATCTTTGCTAAAGCGCGCAGTGGCTTCGGTCTGAAAATCTGGCTCATCACTTTTTGGATCGAGTGGTGGTTGACCGCCCAGTGGTGAGGCTAAGGTAATGTCAAAACCTTTATCTTTAAAAACATAAAAAGGTGAGGCGAATTCTTCTAGCCAAAAGCCGGTTTTTAAACCGGTATCACCGAGTTTATCATGCGACGTGAGTACCATTAATATATTCATTTTCATACCTTTACCTAAGTTGCTCACATCAATACGTGTGAGCTTTGGGTTTAGTTCATTTGACGTTATAGGGCTAAAGTCAAAATGTTACGGCTCATGGCTGGGTCAATATTGCCATGTTCGCCGAGTGCCACCATGCCGTGCAGTTCAAGCTGTTTCACTACGGTATCAACGTGGTTGGCATTGAGATCATAGGCAGATAAATGTGTCGGTATGCCCATGGCTTCGAAGAAAGCCTTGGTTTTTGCGATAGCGGCGTCGATACGCTCGTCATCTGTACCTGTGTTGATGTGCCACACACGGTCGGCGTACTGGAGTAACTTTTCGCGTTTAGCCTCTTTTGTACATTTCAACAGGGCCGGTAGTACGATTGCCAATGTGCGCGCATGGTCGATATCGTAAAGTGCAGTTAGTTCATGGCCAATCATATGGGTTGCCCAGTCGTGGGGAACACCGACACCAATCGTGCCGTTGAGTGCCATAGTGGCAACCCACATTAAGTTCGCGCGAATGTCGTAATCTTCGGGTTGAACTAGTACTTGTGGACCAAGCTCAATCAAGGTTTGTAAAAGACCTTCGGCAAATCTGTCCTGCACGGCGGCGTTAACTGGGTAAGTGAGGTATTGCTCTGTGATATGTACAAAAGCATCTACCACACCGTTGGCCACTTGGCGCTCTGGTAGGGTGAAGGTTTTCGTCGGATCAAGTATTGAGAATTGTGGATAAACCAAGTCATTACGGAATGGCAGCTTAGCTTGCAGTGATTTGCGGGTCACTACGCTGGCGTTGTTCATTTCGGAACCGGTCGCAGGTAAGGTTAAGACTGAGCCAAAAGGCATAGCTTGAGTCACATTTGCGCCCCAGCTAGTGAGAATGTCCCAAGGTTCACCTTCGAATACCGCTGCAGCGGCAACAAATTTAGTACCATCGATAACCGAACCACCGCCAACCGCGAGGAGGAAGTCGATATTCTGCTCACGCACTTGGGCGACGGCTTTCATTAAGGTTTCATAGGTTGGGTTTGGCTCAATGCCATCGAACTCGACAACGAAACGATTACCCAATGATTGTTTAACTTCGTCTAACGTGCCTGTTTTTCTAGCACTGCTGCCGCCAAAGAGGATCATCACTTTAGCATCGCTCGGTACTAGAGAATCAATTTCGGCGATAGTGTCTTTACCAAAACGGATTCGGGTCGGGTTGTAATAGTTAAAATTTAGCATGGATGATGTTATTCCTATTATTACTTTAAATGAGCAGCGTTAATTGAGCTGCATTAATTAATCGCCCGTTAAATTAGTAGACCAGTCGTCTAATTTTGGGGCGTGAAGCTGTATTCTTTAAAAATCTGGGCTGATCGATATCAGCAAATATTAGTTTTGAGTCGGTATTAGGTTAAAGGGCCGTTTTAGGCGTTAAAATGGATTCAGTCGTTACGAGTGCACGTTCGAGTGCCGCAGGGCTGTGGCCCAACTTGTTCATTAAGCTGGCGCCTAACCACATGTGATACAACATTTCTGCGGTTGATTGCGGATCTTGCTGGGCGATTGATCTATCGGTTATGCCCACTTGAACACAAGTCGTTAACCTCTCTATGATGCCGGCGGAGCCTTTAAGTAAGGCAACACGCATGGCTTCTGATAAATCGGCCACTTCGGCGCTGAGCTTAACGACTAGACACTTTTGGTCTACGCAGCCATCGGCTTGTACGTGCAACCATTGTTGCCAGTATTGCATCAAGCGTTGATGGCCTGTCAGTGCTGAGTCATTGAATAATGCGTCTAGATCTAATTGATATTTTTCAAAATAATCAGTAATAAGCGCTTCGCCAAATTGTTCTTTGGATTTGAAGTAGTGATAAAACGAGCCTTTTGGCACTTCGGCCGCCTGCAGCAGTAGGGATAAGCCGACGCTGGAGAAGCCTTTGCGTACGATCAGCTTGTAGCCGATATCGAGAATGTGCTGGCGAGTGGATTGAGTTTCAATTTTCATGTGGGTTAGGATAAATCAAATTAGACCGGTCGTCTAGTGTTGTTTTTTTCGGCGATATCAACGCATTCGATTTAGTATGCTTTGCATTGTGACTTTTGCGCTGCCTTGAGCCAGGTTAATAAAATTGCCAAATTGATAAATGTTAGACGGATAAGGCATTCTGATGGTGAAATGGTGAAATGGTGAAATGGTGAAATGGTGAAATGGTTCGGTAGGACAACATACTCACAGTGCTGAGATAAACCGTCACTGTGAGCGTTCGATTAACGATTGATATGAAATATTAATCGCACTGTCACTTAATCGAGATGACTAGAGATAGCTACAGCAATATTCGGCAATGGCTGTGTTACGAATTTTAAAGCTAACATTTGCAGCCAGCTCAAACTGAGTTCCTTCGCTAAATTCTTGCCAAGTCGTTGTTTCTGGAAGCAACACCTCAAAACGGCCGCTAGTCACTTCCATGATTTCGCCTTGGGAGGTTGAGAACTCATATTCCCCTGGTAATACAACACCTAAGGTTTGCTTGCTGCCATCGGCAAAAAATACGCTACGGCTAGCCACTTTGCCATCAAAGTAGATGTTGGCTTTTTTAGATACTGACACTTGCTCGAGTAAACTCATTATTAATCCTCTATAAATTGGCTTGGGATGAATTTATATGCATATTTAATAAATTTCAATGCATCATTTGTCGCATGGATGTGCGCATTGAATATAAGTTGATGCTAACGTTCGGTTTATCGCTTATTTCCCACTATATCATTTTGTTTGAAATGGTCGGTATGGCTTGGTTGTCATTTAAAGTTATTAATCATTTTTCTACTTAAAAATAATGAGTTGTCGGAATTTTAGTGAACTTTTGATGAAAATAGTCGGCACCGCTTTGTTTAGCTGAGATTCTTCTCCTATAGTTTTAAGGCAGGTTTGATTCTGCAAAGATTGAAGGAATGGAATTCGACGCGCGACAAGGAGTCTCACCATGGGTTTTACTCGTAAAATTCAGCTTATCAGTTTATTGATTGTCCTATTACCCCTCATATTTGCCACCGCAATAGTGACTTACATTGCTCGGGATGAATTGTTTGCCGAGGCTCAGTCTCGTTTAGTGGCTGTACGTGAGATCAAGCAACGGCAGATTGTTGGCATGTTTCAGGACTTTTCCGATAACCTGCAGGCCGTCAGCGCCGTAATTGCCAGCCAAAAAAGCCTCGATACTCTTACTGACATAGATCAAACCTTGCAGTCATTAAATAAATCCCTCGGTTTTTATGACCTATTTATTATTAGTGACGACGGCACCGTTTTATATACAGTGGCGAAGGAGTCTGATTTCGGCACCAATTTGCGTACTGGGCCCTTCCATGATTCGGGATTAGCACAGTTATTCAATAAGGCATTGGGATCGGCTGGCACTGTATTACTTCAAGATTTCTCCGCATACGCGCCTTCAAACGGTCAACCTGCGGCATTTATTGGCCAGTCGATTCAGTTTAATCAACAAAGATTGGTGGTGGCGGCTCAAGTATCAATCGATCGCATCAACAGAGTTATGCAAATTCGTGAGGGTATGGGGCAAAGTGGTGAAACTTATCTCATTGGCCCAAATAATCGTATGCGTTCTGATTCTTTTCTCGACCCCATTAATCGTACTGTTACGGCTTCGTTTGCGGGAACGGTAGCTCAGAATGGTGTTGATACGCTGGCGGTAAAGGAGGCGCTGGCTGGTAAATCGGGGGTGATGCAAGTGAATGACTATAACAATAATCCCGTTTTATCCGCTTATTCTCCTGTCGTTGAGCTCGGTTTACGTTGGGGTTTGATGGCTGAAATTGATGTGAGTGAAATTGCTGCTCCCGCCTACCGTATGATGTTTATCGGTTTATCTGTTTGTGCAGCAGCCTTAGTGTTGGCGTTCGCTGCCGCTAAGTTAGTTACAGGGTTTGTATTAAAGCCGCTCGGCGGTGAGCCTGAGGACATGTGTAACTTGACCAGTATGATCGCCTCTGGCGATTTAACTCATAATTTACCGCATGTTCAAACGGATAATCACCTGATGAGTTGGTTGGCGCGGATGCAAACTAAGCTCAAAGAAATCATCAGTCAGCTGGTGGGCGTTGGGCATGAACTTGAATCTGCCGCCGAACAAAACTCTGCCGCTATGACACAAGCCGATTGCAGTATTCAGATGCAGGCTAAAGAAACTGATATGTTGGCCACTGCAGTTGAAGAAATGAGTTATGCCGCAGCTGAAATCAGCACGAATACGATGAGATCCTCCGATGAAGTGTCCGCCTGTACCCATTCGAGTGAAATTCTTTCGCAAAACTTGGCCAGTACTCGTAAAAGCTTAAAAGTGACCTTGAGCAGTTTTGCAACTATTCATCAACAGGTGGGCAGTCTTGAGGCGGATAGTCAGAAAATCGGCTCAGTATTAGCTGTGATAAATGCGATTGCGGAACAAACTAATCTCTTGTCTCTTAATGCGGCGATTGAAGCAGCGAGAGCTGGCGAGCATGGTCGTGGATTTGCTGTGGTTGCCGATGAGGTGCGTCAGTTAGCGGTGAAGGTTCAGTTAGCAACTCAGGATATTGGGCAAGTGTTAAAAGGTATTCAGCAACAGTCAGGTGTGCTGGCGTTGCATAGTGTGACTTGTTCCACTGAAGCCTCTAAAACCGCAGAAGATGCCGATGGAATGCAGACCGCGGTGGATGATATTGCTTTGCGCTTAGAAACCTTAAAGGCATTAATGATTCAAACCGCAACCGCTGCGGAAGAACAAACAACGGTTTCGGCGACGATTGCGCAGGGGATTGCGGGCTTAAGCGTGGCGGCGGAGGAAAATAGTGCGGCTATCAGCCAAGTGGCAGCGAGTACGCGGAGTCTGTTAGGGTTAGCGAATCAGCTTGGTTTAACAACGGCACAGTTTAAGGTGTAGATATTTTTCGCTGCATTTACAGTGTTCTCACCTTAGTTGGTGCTGTAAATGTGACTGAGCTGGATGTTACACATCCGCCAGAAATGGATTTCTGGCGGATATTTTTATCAGGACTTCAGTTGGTTATCCCATGAGTGAGCATTAACGTTTACGCCAAATTGTCATTTCTGAGATGGAATGTTGGAATTTACGTTTAGTCTCGCGGATCACGAAGGGAATTTCCTTCACTGCGACCAGCTCAAATTGGCCGATCAAGGTTTCGGTCAAACCATCTAAGGTGGTGAAGTTCTCTCCTTTGACTTTAACGCCACCTAACCATTTATCCTTGGGCGTATAATCTTCAAGCCAAGTGTATGGCGAGGCAATCACAAGGTATCCACCTTGATTAATTCGCTGGGCAATACTGGTTAAAAAGTGTTTAGGCTCGTTCAACCTGTCGATAAGATTTGAGGCATAAACCAAATCATAACCTGTGTAGATGGGCTTTAAATTACAGGCATCACCTTGCATAAAGTTGACCTTTTTCGCCTCAAGCTCATATCCCAGTTTCGCGAGACTCGCACTCTTAAATTCCTGTAAGTCGCCTTCGGTACGTATGGTGTAACGTTTTTCACCTTGTTCTGTCAGCGCATAGGCCTGTTGAATAAAGCGCGCCGAGAAGTCGATACCATCAACATGATCAAACACTTTTGCCAGTTCGAAACTCGCGCGACCAACGGAGCAGCCGATATCGAGGGCTTTAGCTGTATGAGTCAATTGAATTTCACTCAGCGCTTGCTGCACACCATTGACGCAGAAGTTAGCCACCCCGAAATATTCGGCGCCATAGTGGAACTCAAGGTATTGGGAAATCAGTTCATCCGTTTCGTACACATTGACCTCGGCCATTTGAGCTGGATTTTGGGGGGATTCCACATAGCGAAAGCCCGCGTGTTGATAAAAATGTCGACGAAACGCATAGCGTGATGAAGCAATTGCCTCATTACCCGTAGAGATCCACGAGCCGCCTTTGATGAGATTATGTTTGCCATCGAAGGTTGGGGTGGAGAAATCATCGTAAAGTGGGTGTACGGCGAAGCCGTCAAAACCGTCGATTGCGGTTTCTGTCCATTGCCAAACATTACCGACAATATCGAAAAAGCCATTATGTTCGAAGCGATTCACTGGGCAAGAAGATGCGTAATAAGCCAAAGCAATATTGCCCGGCACTTCATGCCAATCGGGCGCATCGGCGGGCACATTCTCGCGTAAGATGTACCACTCAGCTTCAGTTAATAGACGTATATTGCTTTGCTTTTGTTCGGCTTTCCAATTACAGAAGGCCTTAGCTTCGAGCTGATTCACTTCAACAGGCCAGTTTAATGGCAGCGGAATTTCTTCCACTAAGTTACGTTGCCACCATTTATCTTGTCTTAAGCGCCAAAAACGCGGCATTTGTGCTTGGGTATAGGCAAGCCAAGCTTGGCCTTCTTCATTCCAAAATTGGGGTGAGCGATAGCCGCCAGCCTCGACGAATGCGAGATACTCTTGATTCGAGACTAAGAATTTAGCAGCCTTAAAGTCGTTAACGTTAAATATTTTATGGCCGTATTCATTGTCCCAACCGTAGGTTTGGTCTTGTTCAGTTTTGCCTAAGGTCACTTTTTGCCCTTTTACAGCCAATAAACTGTTGGCCTCGGCAGGGGCGGTGTCTTGGCACGCAGGCCAGAGGTGGTTGGGTGCGACATATTCCAGCGGCAGTTGGCGTATGATCACCGATGAGGTTTCTAAATGAATACGCTCATGTTCAATGCCCATCAAAATGATCCAAGCTGGACTATTTTGAGTGATAGGTAACGCTAGAGGCATTTCATCGATAACACGATTGACGACAGCATTAACTTGTTGGCGATAGCTTCGCACCTCTGCCACATCCGGCCACGGATAATGTTGTTCGTTCAAATCATCCCAAGACATCTCATCGACACCAATGGCGAACATGGATTCGAAGTTGTCGTTTACCCGTTCATCGAGAAATTTACCGAGTTTGAGTTTGTTGATATAGAAAGTGGCCGTATGGCCAAAGTAAAAGATTAACGGATGGCGCAGCGGCTCGGCTTTGAGGTAATAGGCGCTATCTTCTTGGATCAAATCATACAGAGACTCGTATAAAGCCCATGTCTGATTAAAGTATTGCTTAAGCTCTTGACGCTTTCCGGCCTCAGTTTCACCAATGAGCTTAAGGGTTTGAGGGGGTTGCGTTATGGGCTTATCCATAGACAAGTAAACTCCGTATTTATCGGCCTGCGGTGCAAGCATGGGAAGATTAATCTATCGTGTGTGACTCTATACGCGATTACTGAGCTCAGGATCACTTTGTCAGCTTAATGTGTCGGTTTGAGGCAAAGTGTTTTACAAACTAACAGAAAGACTAATTGAGTCCAACATCAGTGCTGGAGCTTAAAGCATCTCAGGTATGACCCTCTGGTTTGGGATTATCTTACAAAGAAAGTGATGCGCTCAATTTAGTGATGCTATTCCTTACAGGGATTAAAATTATTTTATCCCTGAAGAGTATTTTCTCTGTCGGGGTTAAGGCAGAATGATCCCGTCCGTAAAATTATTATGCAGGATATAACGGGATGACAATTAACGCATTATGGATACCCGCCTGGTATGAGCTTGATCCGTCGATCGTAGTGGGTGTGACTGAGGAGTTTGTTTTTCACAAGACTGCCGCAAACGAGGCGTTAAAGTTTTACAGCGGTGCAAAGGAAAACGATGCCGTTAAGGCAACCGGAACTATTTCGGCCATTAAGCACAATGTCTTGGGGGACATTGAAAGTGTCGATGCGCAGGGGCTCGATTATACGCTTGTGTTGCAAGATGGACGGCGTTTGTTAGTCAACGCAGAGGAAAACCCTGGCTTGGTTTATGAGTGGGTTGATGACAGTTGGCAGCCTTCAGATATGGTCATTACAGATTGGACATTAGCAGTACAATTTGCGTCTTTATCACCATTGACGCCAATAAAGTAATTGAAGGTTTATCGTGAGTAACTAGATGACAAAGTGCAGTTAGCGCTCGGGATCCGAGGTTGACTGCACTTTTACTTGTTCAGCCAGTTGTTGGTATTCTTGTTTGATTTCTGCAATATAAACATCGTGAAAATTCAATTCATTAAATTCTTCTATACAGAGCTGATAACGGCGTAGCTGCTCAGATTTTTCTTCGGCGGTATCCCATATTTCCATTAGCATAGCGTTTGATTCCATTCATAAATTTAATATATGTATCCAGCATGCATTTTAACTATGTCTACTGATAATTAATCGAGTCGGCTTCAAAATGGTTACGCTTCATTTTGTCCTGAGACGTTATCTTTTCTATAAATCGATTTTAAACAAAGTGTTAGAGTTAATGGTTATGTTATACCGTATGAGTGTACAACTGTTTTCCTCATCTTCTTCGGGACAAATGCTTACATCAAGGCGCTGCCATATCCTTATAGTGTTTCTATCTTGATGATTGGATTGTGCCTGTGAGCATTTTGCTCTAGATTGATATTTCTTTGTTTTTATCTTCTGGCCTTGATGCTTTTTTGCCCTTTGGAGCCGTGTAATGGCTAATATTCTGTTAGTTGCCAATCTCAACTGTGATCGGATCTTACTGCTTGATAAACCTTTAAAAACGGGTGGACGTTTCCATTATCAAGATGGCGGCCAAAGGCTCGGCGGTGGTGGGGCAAATACCGGATTAGGTTTAGTCTGGGCAGGGCATAGTGTCGCGCTGGTGAGTCAAGTGGGCCGTGATGACATGGGGGATTGGCTCATTGCAGAAGCCAGTACGCAAGGTCTCGATTGTCGTTTAGTGCAGCGCCGCGCCGGCAATACATGCGAAATGCTGCTTGTAATGACGCCAGATGGCGAGCGCACCATTATTCGGCCACAAAGACCCATATTTGAATTATCTGTACCGCCGAAATGGCAGCCATGGGACGCGCTGTATTTTAATACTTCCGCAGAAGGCTCTGTCAGCTGGGCAAAAACAGCTTTAGAACATTGTCTTGTGGTCGCGCAATTAGCCAAGGACGACAGACAGAGACCTTGTCATATTTTATTGGCCTCCATGAGTGATATTCAGGGGCGTTGTGATGGCGCATCTTGGGAATATGGCAAAAGCATTGGCGGCGATTGTCTGCGTTACTTTATTGTCACCGATGGTATCAATGGGGCTAAGGTTTACACGCACGATGAAGTGCAGCATGTTGCCGCTATCCCTGCCACAGTTGTTGATACCACAGGCGCGGGTGATGCCTATGCGGCAGGGTTGATCCACAGTCTCTGCATCGGCCAGTCGATTACTGAGGCCATGGCAGAAGGGGCGATTTGGGCGGCATTTGCGGTGGCAACTGATAGTTCTATTCCGGGTGAGGCACTAAAACAGTATTTAGAGGCGAAGCAAATCGCATGATAAATCTGCGGGCGAGCAGTTTGAGTCATCTTTCTGTCATACGTCCTTGCTAGAGTATGTCTTGTGGCGCATAGCTTGTCCCTTAACGTTTTCTTGTACTTTTCTCCCATTTATTGGTTAGTATGTTTTTTGCCTCGTTTCCCCAACGAGGCATTTTTTTGCTCAAAATAAAGTTATTCCATCGTAGAACGCCAATACGACAGAAATCTTGTGCGGCCATGGCACAATTGCGTTAACATTTATTCAACTAAAATAGTTATCGTTAAATTAAAATAATAAGCCACTCAAGGTGTTCTGTAGTCTTTGGAGTTGAGAATGGGCAATAACGCTTGGAATGATAAAAATAAATTTATTTGGCTTCTGTCTGTTTTGCTTTTGGTCGCCTTTTTAGTGACCAGCGGTATCAGTTACAAAGTGGCCCATGATTCACTGAGCCAGCAAATAGAGAGCAATACCTTACCGCTCACAAGTGACAATATTTATTCAGAAATTCAACAGGATTTGTTACGACCCATCTTTATTTCATCCTTGATGGCGCAGGATACCTTTGTTCGGGATTGGACCTTAAGTCATGAGCAAGAGCCCGAAAAACTCATTCGTTACCTTAAGGAAATCCAAGAAAAATACGGTACAGTCACTAGCTTTTTTGTGTCTGAGAAAAGTCGAAATTATTACCATTCCACGGGCATTTTAAAACAAATCCAAGATGTAGAGCCTGATGATGCTTGGTATTTTCGAGTGCGCTCTTTACCCGAATCTGAACATTATGAGGTCAATATTGATGCCGATACGGCAGATCGCAGTAAGACAACCGTATTTGTGAATTATAAGGTTTTTGATTTTGAAGGAAAATTTATTGGTGTTACCGGTGTGGGGTTGGCGGTTGAAAAGGTTAAAGCCTTAATTGAGTTATATCAAAAGCGTTATAACCGCCGAGTGTTCTTTACCGACCGGCAAGGTAATGTCACTTTGCATGGCGATCAATATGACGGTACGGATTCGCTGCAAACGAACGTAGGGCTTGATAATTTGGCTACGCGTATTTTAACCAGCCCAAGTGCCGCCTTCAGCTATCAGAAAAACGGGAAAACGGTTTATCTCAATAGTCGCTTAGTTCCTGAGTTTAAGTGGTATTTGATTGTTGAGCAGGAGGATGCGCCACAAGAGCGGGAGCTGTTAAATACGTTTTGGGGTAATTTGGCGTTAAGTCTAATGGTGACTCTAGGTATTTTATTCATCTCAAACATGACCTTAGGTCGTTATCAGCGCAAACTAGAAATTATGGCGTCTACCGATAAGCTCACTGGCGCCGCTAACCGTCAGGTGTTTGATGAGTACTTTAGGCAGGCATTAGATAAAGCTAAGCTGACACAATCGCCGATTTCAATACTCTTGCTGGACATCGACCATTTTAAAAAAGTGAACGACAGCTATGGGCATGGAATTGGTGACTTAGTATTAAAAACCATGACAAATATGCTGCGGAGCGCACTGCAGCAACAGGATATCTTATGCCGTTGGGGCGGCGAGGAGTTCTTGATTTTACTTCCGGGGATGGATTTAACCCAAGCGGCAGAACTGGCTGAGCAGATCCGTGAGCTTATTTTTCAGCGGGAAATTAAAGTGAATGGCTTACACATTTCTATTACCGTTAGTATTGGCGTCGCTGAGCATCAGGCGCTAGAGCCTGCGGAAGATCTGATCAAGCGTGCCGATCTGGCCTTGTATCAGGCTAAAGAAGCCGGTCGAAATCAAGTGGTGTTAAATCATTCATAGATTCTGCCTCGTGCTTACTGGCGGCAAGATGTCGTCTACATTTATGAGTTATTGAGTGAGTTGATTGTGTTATTGGCGCATCGCAGTTTACACTCTGGCGGTAATGCGAGATGGGTTATGGATTGGGAGTTGCAGATGTCAAAGTTGTTGATCAATAAGTTATCTGGATTGTATTTAGGGACGCATCTGCAAGAAATAGCAGGTGTCGCCACAGGTATTGATGGCAAGCAAGCTGCTCAACAACTGCTAGTACATGTCAGCCATGTTGAAGGGGATGCGCAGGCCGATCCTAAACACCATGGCGGACTCGATCGCGTGTTACATCATTTTCCCCGCGAGCATTACGGTCAATATCGTCGTTGGGATTTAATCACTCAACTCGAAGATGCGCCCAGTATGGGAGAAAACATCAGTACCGTTGGGCTGAACGAAACCCAAGTTAATATTGGTGATATCTTACAAATTGGCGCCGTAACAGTGCAGGTTACTCAGCCGCGTTCACCTTGCTTTAAGTTGAATCTGCAATTTGGTCACAGAGAATTCGCACTCGCCATGCAGCAAAGCCAATTATGTGGTTGGTTTTATAGAATCTTAACCCCAGGGATTATTCAGTTAAACGATAGGATTGAATTAGTTGAGCGTCGTACTGATATCAGTGTTGCCGAGGCCATGTCACTCTATTTCTCGCCAACGTTTAATGCCAGTGCCTATGATCGTTTAGCTTCCTGCGAGGGATTAGCGCTGAGTTGGGTTAATAGCCTACAACGCCGCTTAGCATTACAGACAGTAGAAGATTGGCAAATGCGTTTATATGGGCCGAGTGGAAAATAAGGCTTTATATTCAAAATGATAAAACAGGGATGACCTATGATTGAACCCGTTACAAAAAGTGATAAAGATTTTGGCTTACTGGTATACGCCTCAAGTTTTATTGGATACTTAGTGCCGTTGGGCTCTATTCTTGGTCCTTTGATCATTTGGCTGATGAAGCGTGAAGAGTCCGCATTTGTCGATCAATGTGGCCGTAGTTGTTTGAACTTTAAATTGAGCCTGTTGATTTATGTGATCATCAGTGCCGTATTAGCTTTGGTCGGCATTGGTTTCATCTTTTTAGCCATACTCGGCATATTCGATTTGGTGTGCACTGTGCTGGCGATAATTAAGGCCAGCGAAGGTAAAGTGTATCGCTATCCATTAACGATTAAATTTATTGCTATGGATTAATTACCTCTGCGAGTTAAAGAAAAACGCCTTAGATGGAAACATCTAAGGCGTTTTTTATGGCGTAAGTTTTAAGGTTTTACACCTTAAACTTGGCCACTAAGGTATCTAAGCGGTGTGACAGTTGATTCAAGGCTAAACTCGCCTGTGCCGCCGCTTGTGCTGTATTGGCAGTACGTTGAGTAATGTCATTGATTTCAGTGACGTTACGGTTGATGTCCTCCACAACTGTGGATTGTTCTTCCGTTGCCGCAGCAACTTGAATGTTCATGTCGCTGATAAGACCAATGCGATCGCTAATGCCAATTAACGATTTACTGGCTTCATCGACGGCCACAACGCCTTCGTGGGAGCGGGTACGACTCTGGGCCATCGCATTAACCGCGCGGCTGGCTTCCGATTGCAGTTTGTCGATCATGCCTTGCACTTCATTGGTCGATGCCGCGGTGCGTGAGGCTAAGTTACGTACTTCATCGGCCACGACAGCAAATCCGCGTCCAGCTTCGCCGGCACGTGCAGCTTCAATGGCCGCGTTAAGTGCTAACAAGTTAGTTTGTTCAGAGATTGCGCGGATCACATCTAAAATACCACCGATGGATTTAGTGTGGGTCGCGAGGGACTCAATCACTTCACCCACTTGGCCAACGTCTTTTGACAATTGGTTAATGGTATCGCGGGCACGGGTTACCACAACTTGGCCGCTGCTGGCTTCAGTATCTGCATCTCTGGCGGCAACCGCAGCTTGGGCGGCATTACTGGCAATTTCGTTAACCGTCGCGCCCATTTCATTAATGGCCGTTACCACCATCATAGTGCGATCTTTCTGCTCGTGGCTGTCTTCTAAGGTTTGTTGTGCCTGATTCGACACATCCTTAGCCGAGAAACCGAGCTGTTCGCTGGTTTGTGCCACTTCGATGACCGAATCTTGGATCTTACTGATAAAGCTGTTAAATCCCTTGGCGAGTTGCGCAATTTCATCTTCACCATTGACAGGTAGACGTTGACGTAAGTCACCTTCGCCTTCGCCTATGTCGTGGAACATCGCGGCAACTTGGGCAATAGGACGACTTACTGAACCTGCCACCACGATGGCGAGGACAATAAAGCCCGCTGCAATGATTAGCGTCCAGATTAAGATCTGATAAGCCGCTTCGGTTAATAGTGCGAATACTTCGGCCTCTGGCACCTGTGCGACTAAGTACCAATCCATAGATGCGATATAACTACTGGCAACCAGCATGTTTTCGCCATTGATTTTGGTATTGATCAGATTGAAATCACTGCGGTTTAATAATGAGCTTGAACTTGCATCCTTGTATAAGCTGCTTAGGCTGCTCTTACCAATTTGGCTCGTATCTGGGTGGAGTTTTACCTCACCTTTAGCATCCACTAAGTAGACTAAACCAGTTTCTTCAATCTTAAACGAGCTCAGCAAACGCACCATGTCATCGAGTGATTTAGCAAGCCCGACTAAGCCGCGACCATTGGGTTGTTGGTAGTTGATAAAGAGTTTGACTTCGCCGTTGGCCTCAGTAAATACGTTCAACATTCGTTCTTGGCCACTGTCTCGGTAACCAAAAAACCAGCCATCCTGCGCAGGAGTGAGCACTCGCAGAAAACCATCTTGAGTGTAGTAGGCGGCAGTTTGTCTGTCGGCGTAGGAAGCTTGCGCTAGCTTATACTGACGAGTGATGTCTTTGAGTTGGGCTACGACTTGGGTTTCTTGGGCCTGCGGTCTACCGTCTTCGAGCCATTGCAGTAACATGCGGCTACTGGCCAATTGCTCTGCAGCATTCATCAAAGTGGAAATGTCGAGATCGATCTTATTGCGAATTTGCATCATTAAGCTCGGTAATTCCGAGCCTAACATCCTTTGTTGTACGACATTTTTCGCGCTACGTTGGCTTAATACGCCGACGAGTATGGTCGACAACAGTACTGCAAATGTCACTGTTAACAGAATTTTCTGCTTAATGGTGAGGTTATTAAATATCATAAATATCAATATGCCTGTGTTGGACTATTTTGAGTTATCGGTCAACGCACTCTTGTACGGTAAAAGATTATCGGACAGAAATGTGAAAAGTTAACCTTAGTCTAGGCCGGTTGCCGAATAAAACAGCGTATAGAACACTTATTTGGCCTAACCTGTTGGTCTTGCTGTAGATCTAATTATGTAGAGTATAGATGGAAATGAGATGGTGATTGAAAACGAACTCTTTTTTGTGTGGCAATTGTGGCCAATGTCGCGAGTAAGGGCAAGCAAAAAAGTGAACTATTCGTGTAAAAGGTGAAAAAAAGGCGCTCCACTGAGCGCCATTATTTACATTTATCATCCAAATGTTACATGTTGGGGTAGTTTGGACCACCACCGCCTTCTGGTGTAACCCAAGTAATGTTTTGGCTCGGATCTTTAATGTCGCAGGTTTTGCAATGAATGCAGTTTTGCGCATTGATGACAAACTTGGGTTGACCCGCCTCTTCGACGATTTCATACACGCCTGCTGGGCAGTAACGCTGTGCTGGCTCATTAAACTGAGTCAAGTTAATGCCCAGTGGAATGCTGCTGTCCTTGAGACGTAAATGGCAGGGCTGATCTTCCTCATGATAAGTGCTCGACAGATACACTGAGGACAGTTTATCAAAGCTAAGCTTGCCATCGGGTTTTGGATAATCAATCTTGCTGTAAGCGTTCACAGGTGCCATTTGCGCATAGTCTGGGTGCTCATCACGCAGTGTGATAGGGAACTTTCCGCCAAACCAGTTTTGATCTATATAGTTGAATGCGCCGCCTAAATAGGTACCAAATTTGTGCATCGCTGGACCAAAGTTGCGGGATTTATGCAATTCTTCGTATAGCCAGCTTTCTTCAAGGTGGGTTTGGTAACAGTCGAGATCTTTACCGCCTTCAACCCCTGCCATCATGGCTTTACCTAAGGTTTCTGCTGCAACAATCCCGCTCTTCATCGCAGTGTGAGTGCCTTTGATTTTAGCAAAGTTCAAAGTACCCGCGTTGCAGCCTATGATAAGACCGCCAGGAAAACTCATCTTAGGTAGCGAGTTTAAGCCGCCTTTAGTAATCGCGCGGGCGCCATAACTAAGGCGTTCGCCACCCGTTAAATACTTAGCAATCACAGGGTGGGTTTTATAGCGCTGGAATTCGTCAAATGGGCTCAGATGCGGATTTTTGTAGTTCAAATCAATAATAAGGCCGACCGCAATTTGGTTATCTTCTATGTGATAAAGGAAGCCGCCACCCGATGCGCCCTCGGTTAATGGCCAGCCACCTGTGTGAACGACTTTGCCTTGTTCGTGTTGCTCGGCGGGGACTTTCCAAATTTCTTTGAAGCCTAAACCATAATGCTGTGGTGTTTTACCATTATCTAAATGGTATTTTTCGATAAGTTGCTTGCCTAAGTGGCCGCGGCAACCCTCGGAGAAAACGGTATATTTAGCATGCAACTCCATGCCTGGCATAAAGCTGTCTTTGGGTTCGCCATCGGCACCCACTCCCATATCGCCAATTAAAATACCTTTAACGCTGTTATCGGCGTTAAATAGCAGTTCACTGGCGGCAAAGCCGGGGAATATTTCGACACCGAGTTCTTCTGCGCGATTGGCAAGCCAGCGGGACAGATTACCGACGCTGATAATAAAATTGCCGTCGTTGTGCATGGTTTTTGGCACAAAAGCATTAGGCATGACTCGGCCGTCGGTGGCTGAGCTGAGTAGGTAGATTTCGTCGTGGGTGACAGCGGTTTTTATTGGGGCATCTTTTTCGCGCCAGTCGCTGAATAGCTCGTCTAGCACTTTTGTCTCGAACACTGCGCCTGACAGAATATGCGCGCCCACTTCTGAGCCTTTTTCTACCACACAGACGGTAATTTCTTTGCCTGAATCCTGTGATATTTGCATTAATCGACATGCCGTGGCCAAGCCAGCTGGACCAGCACCGACGATAACAACATCGAATTCCATTGATTCGCGTTCCATCAGTTCACCTCTTCCTTCACGTTTCCCCGATTTTTATCGAGTGTTGTAGTTTGTAAACGGGCGTTTTATTGCTTGCACCACCTTACCTGAAAATAAGATAAGGTCACAGTGGATTAAGCTGCTGTTTAGTCTAATTCAATACAAATCTTTAGGTGAGGACTGTCACAGATTATTCACGCTAGCGTGATCTAGGTTAATAAATACCTGTTTAGGGGTATAGCTAGTGAGTACTTTCGGCCTATAATCACCGACGACGGTTCTCCGAGCTTGCCTGCCTAAGTCGAAAGATATGGAGGTGTAGCCGTGGTAATAATGCCACCGGGGTGGGATAAGAAATGCTCTCACCTCCCACACTTGGAAAGGTGATCATGTCTCAATTACAAGACAGCTTTGGTCGAAAATTTCACTATTTACGGATGTCAGTCACTGACGTTTGTAACTTCAAATGCAGTTACTGCCTCCCTGATGGTTATCATCCTGAAGGTAAACCAAAATTCTTATCTCTCAATGAGATAGAAAACTTAGTCTCCGCATTTAGCCAAGTCGGCACCCAAAAAATCCGCATTACAGGCGGTGAACCTACCCTGCGTAAAGACTTTACCGACATCATTCGTGTCGTCGCTGATAACCCGCGCATTCATACTATTGCGACGACGACTAATGGATATCGACTCGAAAAGCATGCCAAAGAATGGTTCGATGCTGGCTTGCGTCGTATCAATGTGTCCGTGGATAGTTTAGATCCCAAAATGTTTTACCAGATCACTGGCGAAAATAAGTTTGATGAAGTGATGCGGGGGATTGATGCCGCCTTGTCGGCAGGTTTCGAGCGAGTAAAAATCAACGCCGTACTGCTTAAAGGTTTAAACGATAAAGATTTGCCACGTTTTTTACACTGGATTAAACACACGCCAATCGACCTGCGTTTTATCGAGCTGATGGAAACGGGTCTTGGTCGTGAGTATTTTGAAGCCCATCACCTAGCGGGCGCCGACATCAAAGCACAGTTACTGGCAGATGGCTGGCAATTAGATACACCAAGTGCGTCCGATGGTCCAGCCCAAAATTTCAGCCGCAGCGATTATCAGGGCCGTATCGGCTTGATCATGCCCTATGCCAATAATTTTTGTGCTACCTGTAACCGTTTACGGGTATCTGCTAAGGGTAAATTGCACTTGTGCCTCTTTACGGAATCCGGTGTCGATTTACGTGATCTGCTACAGCATTCTAACCAGCAAGCGGAATTAATTGAGCGTCTGCACGGTCAATTAGCCCAGAAGAAAGAAACCCATTACTTGCATCAAGGCATCACAGGTGTCACTCAGCATCTTGCCTCTATTGGCGGCTAGACCTGATTTTAGGTCTGTTGTCATAGCCAATTTAGCGCGAGTATAAGCTCAATTTCCCTTGTACCCTGTTTTGACCTCAATTAAAGGATCGCTCCGATGAGCAATGTATTTACTCATATTAATGCCGATGGCAATGCCCATATGGTCGATGTAACTGAAAAGGCCGTTACTGAGCGCGAAGCCCGTGCAGAAGCTTTTATTGAGATGGCGAGCACGACACTCGAGATGATCATGAGTGGCAGCCACCACAAGGGGGATGTGTTTGCGACCGCGCGTATTGCGGGCATTCAAGCCGCGAAAAAAACCTCAGACCTTATCCCTCTCTGCCATCCGCTGATGCTAACGAAAGTTGAAGTCGATTTAGAGGCACAACCTGAACATAACCGCGTGCGTATTACTAGCCTGTGCAAGTTATCCGGCAAAACGGGCGTAGAGATGGAAGCGTTAACTGCAGCTTCAGTGGCGGCGTTAACTATCTATGACATGTGCAAGGCCGTGCAAAAAGATATGGTGATCTCCCAAGTCCGTTTGCTAGAAAAACGTGGCGGCAAATCGGGACATTTTAAGGTTTAGCCTGACAGAATAGGCTTTAGCCACTCGGCAGATTACCAAGTGAGCGAAGCTGTCCAAGCTTAAGTCTGACGCGCTATTGGTGAGTCAGTTAAGCGGATCAAAAACGAGAGAAGATTATGATTAACGTGTTGTTTTTTGCTCAAGTTCGAGAATTATTGGGCACAGCTAAATTAAGCCTAGAGGCGAGCGAGCAGACACAAACCGCTGAAGCGTTACGTGCGACGCTGGCCGCCACCGACGATAAATGGGCTAAAGTATTAACCTCAGACAAATTGCTGGTAGCGGTAAATCAGACCATCAGTCAATGGGATACGCCTGTAAACGATGGTGATGAAGTCGCCTTTTTCCCACCCGTTACCGGAGGTTAATATGCGCTTATTACCCGCAGTTCGAGTGCAAGAAGTCGATTTTAGTGTGACCGACGAATATCGGCAGTTGGCTCAAGATGATAGCGATGGTGCCGTAGTCACTTTCGTCGGTAAAGTGCGTGATTTTAATGATGGCGCCGCCGTGACTGACTTAACCTTAGAGCACTATCCTGGCATGACAGAAGCCGTGCTAGAACAAATCGTTGTCGAGGCGCGCAGTCGCTGGCCACTGAACAAAGTCACTGTGATTCACCGCGTGGGCACTATGGCCTTAGGTGAGCAAATTGTATTTATCGGCGTAACCAGCGCCCATCGCAAAGCCGCCTTCGCGGCCTGTGAATTCTTAATCGACTTCCTAAAAACCAAGGCGCCATTCTGGAAATTAGAAGCGGGCGAGCAAGGTAAAAGTTGGGTTGAAGCGAAAGATGCCGATGAACAAGCGGCTAAGCTATGGCAACACAAAGACTAGTCGCGTGGCAGAGATACTCGTAGTCGCAACGCAGCTTGCCAGTTTAAGACCCGCGCGAATATTGCACTAAGGTGACCCAATGCAGAGTTTGACCCGTTTCTTCCATACCTGTGTTTTTGCATTACTCTGGTGCTTGGCGGTCGCGCCATCGTTCAGTCGAGCGGCGGATAATACAGCGATTCCCGCAATTGCCGCTGCCTCAGATTTACGTTTTGCCCTCGATGATATTAGCCAAAAATTTACCAATGAAACTGGGCTAAAAGTAAAAATATCCTATGGGTCATCGGGCAATTTTGCTACTCAAATCCAAAACGGTGCGCCCTATGAATTATTTTTATCTGCGGATGAAAAATATATTCAACAATTGCATAGTGCTGGCGTTGCCCGCGATGCTGGTGTGCTTTATGCCCAAGGGCAACTCGCTATTGTTGTACCTAAAACTGGTTGTTTGTCCGTTGATCCTGAACTTAAGGGGTTAGCCGAAGCACTCGCTGCAGGAAAAATTACCCGTTTTGCTATTGCTAATCCTGATCACGCTCCCTATGGCGAAAAGGCCAAAGAAGCATTGCAGTTTGTGCAGTTGTGGGATGCGATTCAACCTAAATTGATCCTTGGGGAAAATGTGTCCCAAGCAGGGCAGTTTGCGATTAGTGGTTCAACCCAGGGCGGGATTATTGCGCTCTCTTTAGCTATGTCTCCTACTTTTGCCAAACATAGCGATTACGCCATAGTGCCAGCAAAAATGCATAGTCCACTGTTTCAGCGTATGGCATTAATGGCCAAGGCGGGTGAAACTGCTCAGCATTTTTACGATTATTTAAGAGCCGATAGTGCTCGTCGTGTTTTGGCCGATTATGGTTTTTCATTGCCAGAGCAACCATGATGGATTGGCAGGCACTTTGGTTATCGGTCAAGCTGAGTGGCATCACAGTTTTAGTGTTGATTCCTCTAGCTATATTGGCTGGACGGGCATTAGCCTATCGTCAATTTGTCGGCAAATCTTGGGTCGAGGCGCTGATCATGGTGCCCTTAGTATTACCGCCAACTGTGATTGGTTATTACTTGCTGGTGGGGCTTGGCAGTCAAAGTTGGCTCGGACAATGGATTGAGCAAGTCATGGGTCAGCAACTCGTGTTTCACTTTTCTGGTCTGGTTATCGCCTCCGTTTTAGTCAATATTCCCTTCGCTGTGCAGCCGATACAACGCGCCTTTGAAACTGTACCTAATGATGTTCGCGACGCAGCGGCTTGTTGCGGTATGAGTCGACTTAAAATTCTACTTAAAATTGAATTGCCTATGGTGTGGCCGGGTGTGCTAACGGCATTAGTTCTGTGCTTCTCCCATGTGCTTGGGGAGTTTGGCGTTGTGCTGATGATGGGAGGTAATATTGCTGGCGAGACTAAGACGATTTCGATTGCAATTTATGACAGTGTGCAATCATTCGATTTTAATGCCGCTGGCACTATGTCATTAGTCTTATTGCTGTTTGCCGTGACGGCGTTAGCACTAACAACCAGTCTATCGCGGCGTTTAGGAGGTCAGCGTGGCGCAAATCATCGCTGATCTGCAGTGTCAGATCCAAAATCATAAACACATTAAACTCAACGCCGATTTTCGCTGTAAAGCGGGTGAAGTACTTGCTGTGGTAGGGCCGTCTGGCGGTGGAAAAACCACGCTGCTACGGATGATCGCTGGGTTAAATCATCCCGATACGGGACAAATCCACTTTGGCGATCGGCCTTGGTTTGATGATAAAGCGCGTATCGCCTTAAGCCCGCAGCAACGCCATATCGGTTATATGCCGCAGCATTTTGGCTTATTTCCGAATCTCACTGCCTTAGAAAACGTAGTCGCTGGACTTGACCATATCCCCAAATCGGAGCGCATACCGCGCGCGAAAGATTGGCTCGAACGGGTCAATCTACAGGGATTACCCGATAGATTACCGGCGCATTTATCGGGCGGCCAGCGCCAGCGCGTTGCGCTTGCCAGAGCGCTTGCCCGTGAACCGTCGGTTTTGTTGCTGGATGAGCCTTTTTCTGCGGTGGACAGGGAAACCCGTGAGCGATTATACCTTGAGCTTGCGCGCCTCAAAGAGCTGTTACTCTGCCCAGTGATTATGGTCACCCACGACTTAAATGAAGCCTTACTGCTGGCTGATTCGATGATTTTGATCAGCCAAGGCAAGATGCTACAGCAAGGTGCACCTTTCGAGGTATTGTCGCGACCACGAAATGAAGCTGTGGCTAGGCAGATGGGGCTAAGAAATATTTTTGATGGTGAAGTGGTATTTCAAGACTGCACTAAAAATCTCACTTGGCTTAAATTTGGCGAGCAGCTTATTGCCTGCGACTATGGCAAAGATCGCCCTGTGGGAAGTCGAGTCCGTTGGGTTATCCCCAATCAAGGTATTCGTTTTAATTCGATATCCAAAGGGCGTTTATGCCGCAGTTTTAATAAATTAGATGTCACGATCGACGCTATGTTGGTGATGGGCGAATCCGTTCGGCTCATCTGCTACGTCACTGGCACCTCATTACAACTTAACACTGAAGTCTCGCTGCATTTTGCCCAAAAGCTTGCTCTTACTAAGGGGATGCAAACTACGGTGGCACTCAAATCCGAACAAATTCATATTTTGGAATAGCTTAGCCCTTAGTCCACCATGATAACTTTGAGTAAACCTGCCACCATATTAGGTGCGATTTCGCATTATCGTGTCTAGCTCACTTATCAATTGGGCTATTGTTGTTTGAAATTGAGCTAATTCCGCTTCAGCATTATTATTTCCCTGTTGCCTCATTTTTTCTTCGAGTATCCAAGCGTGCTCTGCTATTGATGTGAGCCCTAACATACTGATAGTTCCCGCACATCTATGGATCTTATCCGCAAGTTGAGGTGCTTTAAGTTGAATATCCTGAAGTGAGATTTCGAGCTCAGTTTTAAACATTAATAGCATTTTGCTTAATGTCTCTTCCCGACCAAAGGCATCCTCTAAAATTTTTATATCGATAAGTGCTGGTTTTGCAGAGGGTAGCCATTTCAAAAGCATTTCATACAACTCATCTAAGTGCAGTGGTTTTGCCAGTAAGTCATCCATCCCAACTGCCATGCACTTTTGTTTTTGCTCATTTAGCACGTTGGCCGTGAGTGCGATGATGGGAATATGTTGCCCCTCGATTTCCTGCGATCTCACTTGTTGGCAAAAAGTGTAGCCATCCATCACTGGCATGCGGCAATCGCATAACACTAAGTCATATTGAGTCTTTTGCATGAGGGCGAGCGCTTGGGCACCGTTATCTGCAATATCACATGTTAGGCGTAACTGTTTCAGCTGTCGCTGCACCAATATCTGATTAAGTTGATGATCTTCAACTAATAATATTTTGCATTCTGGCCAGTTAAACTTAAATTGAATATCCCTTTGCGGGGTTGAGACGATAGTATCAATCCACCCCATGTTGATGTAACAAACATCCTTCACAGCTTGCGATGTTAAGGGATTTGCATTCAATAAACATTGCTCATTTTGATATCTATAACCCAGTGCTTCATTAAAGTGAGTGCAGAGTATGTGTTGCCGATCATCCGAAGCATTATCAGTAAACAACAGGTCTGCATTGGCTTTATTCTCTGTTAATACAATGCCTAATGAAGCTAAATGCCAAGATAAAGTGTGACGTAGTTTTATATCGCCGATGGCGATATATGCTTTTAATCCCTGTAATTGCTCATCAAATTCATTCTGAGCCACCACAGGTAAGCGAATGCGTAAACCAATAAATGTGCCTAAATGAGGGGCGCTATTCAGGATGATGTCGCCGCCCATCATTTCGGCGAGTGTATGGCTAATGGCAAGGCCCAAACCTGCACCACCATAGCTACGTGTTGTCGAGACGTCAGCTTGCTCAAAAATATTGAATATTCGCGCTTGAGTCTCAGTGTTCATGCCGATACCCGTATCTTGTACGCCAATGAGCAGTAATTGTTGACCTTCTTGTTCGGCTTCAAGCTTGACTGAGACTTCAATAAACCCGCGTTCAGTGAATTTAATGGCGTTATTTACCCAGTTGAATAGGATTTGCTTTATGCGAAGACTGTCTCCTGTTACCCGTGCTGCTACGCCTTGGTCAACGTGTAAGTAGAGGCTTAAGCCTTTAGTGCGTAAATCATTCATGACCATATTAAGCGTACTATCGAGAACTTCACGCAATAGTATTGGTGTCGATTCTAGACGCATTTTTCCCATGTCTATTTTAGAAAAATCGAGAATATTATTAATGATTTGGAGGATTTCTTCCGCGCCATTACTAATGATTTGCACCATTTGTTTTTGTTCTATGCCAAGAGGGGTAAAGCTGAGTTGCTCTGCCATACCCACGAGTCCATTCATGGGCGTGCGGATCTCATGGCTCATGGCTGCGAGAAATTCAGCTTTTCTTTTAGTGGCTTGCTCGGCGTTTTCTTTTGCGATGGCTAGAGCATTTTCGACGATGCGCCGTTTATTGATTTCTTGCCTGAGTTTTAAATAGGCTATGGTTAAGCCGCCAATGAAAAGCAGTAAACCTATCGCAATCGGCAGTAGTGTTTTGAGTAAGGTGTGCCAAGAGATGCCTTCGCTGTAATTTACGGCTAGCCAAGTATTGCGGATCTGCTGTTTTTCTTTCTCACTCATACTGGAGAAAACACGGTTAATTAATGGGATAAGTGGCCAATAAGGTTCACGAACGGCAACAGCGAGTTCATCTTTATAAGGCGTTGGTGCTGCTACTCGTAATTCATCGTCAAATTTGTCGTCGATGAGCATAGTCACAACGGCCAAATTACCTATGTAAGCCGCTGCTTTGCCCTTTGCGACTAAGGTCAGACCTTCGTCAGGATTGGCTGAAACTACAACATCGATATTCGGATAGGCTTTTTTAATGCTTGGCAGCAGTAGATTATCTGTGATGACCACGCGTTGAAAGTTCAGTTCTGACAGCCCCGCGATTCGCGGACTGTTGCGGGCAGTGGCTATAACAATAGGGAAAGACGTAAACACTTCGCTCATGTGCCAGTCTGGATATTGTGCTTTCAATCGTGTTGGAATAATGGCGAGATCAATCTCATGATTAACGAGTGCGCTTTGGATTTCATCCCACGTTCTGGTTTTTTGTGCCGCATAATCAAGCCCTAGTTTTTCTCTGAACTGTTCAAGATAATCAGCAAGTAAACCAACCAAGATGCCTTTATTGTTAACCGAAGAGAATGGCATCCAATGACTTACAAATCCGACTCTGAGTGAAGGTAAACCTGCCAGCCATTCGCGTTCATTGGGTCTAAGTAGAAAATTACTGTGGCCTAAAAAATGAAGATCGCCCATACCTAGCCAAGTCACTTCGAGAGCATTGCGCTCTTCTACACTCAGAGCCATTAAGGCGTTATCGAGTTGTGTTACAAGCAGGCTATTGTTCTTCGTGATCCCTAAATGTAAGTTTTCCATCATCAGGGGGGCTTGGGCAACGATAAGAAGTTCAGGGTGTGCGCTAATGTATTGGTTAGCAACATGAAGATTACCGATATAGGCATCGGTCGTTTTATCAATGACGGAGGAAAGTGCTTGTTCTGTATTAGAAAATGTTACTTCTGTTACGGTTGGATAATGCAATTTGACTAATTTCTCCGTCGAGAATCCTTTTTCAACGGCAATCCGAGCTTGGCCAAATTCACTCACATCGCGAAAAAATCGGCTGTCGTAACGAATAACGACAACAGTGGGGGAGGTGTAGTATGAGCGGCTAAACATAAGGCATTGAGTACGTTCAACAGTACGAAAAGCGTCAAGCAAGACATCGACTTCCCCATTACAGCCAGCAGAATAGAGGCTCATCCAATTGGGATAAACCTTCCAGTCAATTTGGTAATTAAGATTTTTGGCGAGCAGTTGTATGAGTTCGACACTAAATCCCGTTGTTATCTGGTCATTAATTTGTTGAAAAGGTCCCCAGCCATTGGCGAGTACGCCTACTCTAATTGTTGTGGTTTTGGGCTGTTCGGCATGAGTGATAAAAGTCATGCATAGCAGGGATAAGCAACTGAAGATGCAAAGAAGTTGGTAACGCAATTTTTGAGTCGCACTCATCTCTATGACCAAAGTGTATTAAGTCTCGAAAAAAACACCGATGCCAAGTAGTATAGATAAGGCATCCATAAGTTCACATTATCACGAGGAGTTATATATGGCTTTTAAGATCATCCTTGCCGACGATCACCCTATTATACTCACTGGCGTGCGTAGTTTGATGGCTGAAATGCAGCCAAGTTGTGACATTGTTGCTGAAGCAAATAATGTTTCCGAATTATGGCGTACATTAGAACAACATGAATGTGACTTATTGATCACAGACTTTAGTATGCCTAATGATGACAATGTCGATGGTATGGCCATGATTAAACAGCTAAGACGAAAATATCCAAATTTACCCATAATAGTATTGACCCAAGTACATAATTTAGGTGTATTACAAGCGCTGTTACAGATTGGAATACAAGGCTTATTATTAAAAAAATCAGTCATTGCCGAATTAGAGAAAACAGTTAAAAAAGTATTATTAGGTTCTGTTTACATTGGCGAAACTGTCCGTGAATTATTAAATGAACAAGGTATTAATCAATATACCATCCCAGTTGAACTTTCACTGAAAGAAATAGAAGTGGTACGTTTACTGGCAAACGGCATGTCAGTGACTCAAGTTGCCAGCTATTTACACCGCAGTGTAAAAACCATAAGTACCCAAAAAACCAATGCGATGCAAAAACTCGGTTTAAAAAGTGACAGTGAATTGTTTCATTATGCACAGCAACAGGGATTATTTTAATGTTAAAATGGAGGGATTTCAGCCTCGAACATAATAGTTACATCCCCTTGGTAAGTGCTTCCTGGATATTTCATCATTTCAGTTAAGTTGGTTTTGTTAATTTCAAACAATAGCTTTCTTGCAACATTGATATATTCCCCATCTGTATTTGTAAAATGGTACTTTGATGTCGATAGCGGCACTGATTTTCCTATACCATTTATATAACTGATTTCTATATTTGTTTTGTGACTGTTTTTAATGTTTTTAAGTTGGCACTGGCCATTGTTTTGATATTGGCAATAACTCAATGAAACATCAAATGGTGCGCTAAACCAAAGCTTAAACGGCAATTCAGCTTTCAAGTTGGTGGGTGTTTTACCGCTGTTAATCCATGGTGCCCAACCTTTGGGTGGTTGCAAGATCACTTTATTGCTACCAGCAGGGAACTCAACCTTAAGTTGATGCGTGACCCTTAAGGTAAATTCTATGGTTACGTTTGAGTCTGAATAGGTTGCATCACCAAAGTCGAGATCTTTATTGCGTCCAAGGCTCAAGGTTAAGCTGCCCTTATAAGTGCCATTTTCCATTTTTAAAGGATCGGGAGGTTGCAGTTTATAACCAATATAAATCTTTTGAAGGGTGACATTCTTTGATGATGTGAATTCCGGGTTAAATTTATTGTTGTAACAAATGCCTCCAGACTGTTGGTTAGCATTTTTTATATCATAAAAATAATCTAAAATACCAATGCTTGCCCATATTTCCAATCTAAGATTGCAATCGCCTTGAACGCTATTCAACCAATATGATCCTGTATTTCCAGCTTCTTTAACTGCATTCGGAGTTTGAGATGCCCCAATTTGTGTTAGTTTGAACTTCATTTTATGTGTTGTGCTGCTCCCTTTTTTTATTAGCTCTACTGTTTTTTCACCAGAAAACTTCTGATAGGTAATAGCATGTTCGAGTTTTTGATCATTCTTTATTAATTTTTCTAATATTTTAGTCTCTACTTTTATTGCTTGTTCTTTGTCTAAAGATGCTGTGCCATTACACCAAAATTCAGGACCTGAGCTGTTTGTTGATACTGAGCAAGGGGTGGTATTAATAAACTTACTACCATTAATATCATAGGGTGCAGGTTTATATTCAGCAGTAACCTGAATGGTGGCGGCCTCTGTTAATGGGCTGAGTAGTAGATATCCCATCAAAACATATAAAGCGTAACGATAATTCACTTGGCTAGGTTCTCTGTTAATGTTTGTTGTGCCCATGTTTGGGTATTACAAGTGATATTGCCTAATAGCAATAGGTTCTGTTCACGTTTCACTCGGTGTAAGTCGAGTTCAAGGTTGCACTCTTGTATACCTTGATACTCCACTTGCAAGCTCGGATGGTGTTCACTCATTTCAACGGCAAAAAAGCCATCGGCCTCACTCAAGCTGCGCCCCGCATGGTTGGCTATGAGCGCGCCTTTAAGCGGCAATCCCTGTTGATTCACTAAGCGGCCAATCACAGTGACAGTCTTCATGACTCTGATTTGTTGGTAACTGACGCCGCCCTTATTGAGGTGGTAATGCAATACGCTCGGTTGGATAACTGAAGGTGTGTCATCAAAGTCCTGTATGGCGAGCTGTACGCTACCACTGCGATAGGCGGTCACTGGCACTAAGTTGCGCCCAGGCTTTAAGGTGACACTGCCACCGTGCTCATCTTCTGCTTGTAAAAGGATGTCTGGGGTATCAGCCATGACATCGATTATCATGCCCGCATCGTGGTTTTGGCTTTGGCCTGAGATGCTGAGTTCACCCTGTTGCCCTAGTGCAACCATGCTATCGAGGTTTATGCCGCTTGTGATGCCACTGTTATAGGACGATGACTGTGCATAGGCATCCCCGCTAACAATATTGTTGCTAAAGCGGCTATTGGCGGTTGCGCCAACACCATAGCTATCCGTGTTTAGTCCCATCCCTATGGTTTCAATGCCACACCAGTCTAGTTGCTGTTGGTAATCAACATAGGCATGCTGTTCTTGCCCGCCAGAACGTGAAGTTCTGCTGCCTAAGCCACCACCCATTCGACGCGTTTGATCGCCTAAGTTCATACTGAAATAAAGTGCTCCGCCTTGGTCGCGCTGGCCTGAAGTGTTAATGCTGCCGGGACGATCGAACGCATTTAAACTCCAGCTCATTTGGCGTCCCCAGAGTTTGCCGTTGTACTGCCAACCTAAGTCAATGCCTTGACCTTGCTCAGATTGATGTGACAAATAGGCCGAAACAGAGTGACCTCTCCCTAGGTTATGTTGCAGAGATGCACTCGTCTTTTTGGGATTAGAGTTCGTAATATCACTGCTTTGCGATTGGCTGAGTTGTTGCTGATGGCTGAGTACAAAACTACCTTGCCTGTAGCTATAAACTGCTTGCAAATCAAAATCGCTGCCCTGTTGTTCATTCATCACCCAATTACCAAAAAAGCGCAGTTGTTGGTTCCAGTCCCAATCGGCCGAAACGCTGTAGTGCCAGCCTTTATCCATAAATTGAGCCGCGGCGCCAAGGATGATCGCCGGTGTTAATAAGTAGTTTGCGAGTACCCCCGTGCTGAGTCCGCGTCTGCTTTCATCATCCCAATTCGTTATGTCTTGTAACTTTTCTCCAGCAAACAAGTTCACCCGAAAGGGTTCTTCAGTGTTTTGCCATTGAATGGGTTTGTTAATGATTTCTCGACGACGTTCAGTGACTTGGCCATCTTCTAGAATCCGAATTTCAACTTCATATATGCCAGATGGTAATACTTTAGTATCAATGGCTTGTAAGCCTGCGTTAATCTGTTGTGAGTTGATCAATTGTCCATTTTGGTAGATTTCTACCACACCTGCACGATTCGGAGTGACATAAATGGGTGTTGCACTGGCATAGGCTTGATCGACCAATAACTGATTAGAGTCACCCAACATCACCCCCATCACAGCTTGTGAGCTGCCGCTATAAATGATGGGCTGACGAACTAAACCTTGGGCATAAGGGGAGAAATACCCGAGTCGATAGAAGTGTCCTTCGTTTTGACGTTCTGTATACAACTGTTGAATAGTCGAGTTGAGTGTCTCTTCATTATTTTGAGTGACTTCACCTTCAAGTAGTGTGGTCCACTGGCCTAAACTTGCTTGGGCTTGCAAATTATAACGGCCTGCGTAATCGCTCTCATTGGATTGACTCCAATTGAGTTGTTGTCGAAATAGCGCGCCGTAGCTTCCCTGTTCAGGCAAGGCATAGTAGTGTGAGTTTGATGGCTGCTTTTCGATATTGGCCGTTAAAATAGATAATTGAGAGTTCTCCAAATTATATTCAATCGCTAATATGCCGCCCTGACAGCCTTTTGAGCACAAACCCAACTTATGTTTTTGGTTTAATTGCGCTATCCATAATTGTTGCTGACGTTCGTCAAGATCGCTTTCGCTCACGTCAACGAGTTTTAATAGTTGCACACTGGTATCGAGTCCTAACACTATTTCACCTTCGCCAAGCAATTTATTATCGATGGTGATTCTTACTGTTAATGGGGCATTAAAAAAATGCTCATAAAATCCATCAGGCAAGTCTTGATATTGCTTTAGCAGCTTGAGTGAGTCTGATGGCGTATTATTAGCTAAAGAGCAAGAGCTAAAGATTAGCGTTGCGATCAGAATCGTCAGGATCAAAGATGACAAGTGTGCTGCCTCATATCGAAAAAATGAAAAGCATGAGTCGTTAACTTGAAAATTAATAAAGCTCCCTTTGCGGGAGCTTTTTTGAAATTTAACTTAATAAATCTCTATGGTTTTTTAGGTGGTGTTTCAGATTCGAAAATCATATTGACCATACCTTGGTAGTTACCTGCGACATAGCCGCTTGCTGGGACAGTTGGAATGATCTCTAGTGCAAGGGTTTTACCCGTTTTAGCATTGTCGACATCGACTAATTCTGTCGCAGATGTCTTCAGTTCAATACCGCCCACTTTAACTGTTAGTGCAATATTATCATTGCCACTGGCGATAATGGCTGGGTTTGATAAGTAACCCGTAATAGCACCAATGGTACTTTTCACTTCTAGTTGCTTATTTAATTGATCTAGCTTTTTTGTATGGACGTTATATGCTAACTTTTGCTGGCTGTTGATCCAGTTATCATTGCCTGTTGGTTGCACAAAAAAGTTCTCTGACGGAATTTGTGCAATCACAGTGACTTGATGTTCAATCTTTTCAGCCGCAAATGAGTTCATGGCCACTAATAAGGTTATTGGGGCCGCCTTCCATATTTTCATTACAGTCTCCTTTTAGGGATGCATTAGTTACCAATAACTATGCTTTTGGTTTTATCACCTTCAATCAATTGAAAGTGATAGCTTTCGTTACTATTTTTTACCAGTTGTTTTTTTGAACCGGGTAAGATGTGCAATTTGGTCGCTGTGGAACACTCTTTGGTTTTTTTGTTACATGATTCAAAAAAATCTAAAATAATAGTTGTATTCCCGTTATTTTTTATTTCTGCGTTATTTGTGTCTTCCGTTATTTCAGTCGAGTATTTAGGTTCTTCTGGGGTGATAAATAAAAATGCCCCATAACCTGTTAGTATTTGTATTCCGGCAGTGAGTTCTTCATGCGTTTTTTCAGTTTTTTGCTCATCAAATCCATCATTGTTTTTTGGCTGCACTGGTACAAAGCGAACTCTAAAGTAACGTTCTGTGTCTTTTTTATCTAAGAATAACAATCTCGTTGCTTGTACTCCCTTGGCTGGAATAATTAAGCGAGACGGGCTAGCTATCAAGGCGCGGTTTTCTGTCTCTTGTTCAGGTACTTCATAGGGCAGGCCATTTTCATCATATTTTATTTCGTTAATCGATATTTTAATAAATGCAGTTGAATCGCCCATGTTCATTATTTTTTTCAAATAAGTGGTTTTATTGCTAGGCATATAGTCAAATAAGGTGCCTATGCTTATTTCTGCCGCAGCATAAACTTGAGAGCTATAAAAAATAATACCAAAAAGCGCTAAATATAATCGCATTATTATTGAGTTACCTTGTATTGAGTTGCCTTGATTTCATTTTTGGTTGATGTTGCTGTTAGATTGGAACAACATTTTAGCTGTATTTTATATGGGTGATTTTTATGCGTTAATAGGAATAGTCCTATAATAAAGTGCAGTGATTTTTTGTTTTTAGGATTTATCTGATAGAAGCGAGTGCCAATTTAGTTAAAATGAGTCAGATATATTAATATTCTGTAGGTATCTATGCTGTCAGTTAAGCGTAAAAAAGTGAGTGAAGATATTGCAAGCTGCATTATGTCTGATGTGGTTATGCCTTTTTATCAGCCTATTATCGGGGTTGATAAAACCGTTATAGGATATGAAGCACTTGCACGCCGTTGGGATGCCAAGTGTCATGCATATACAGGTATTGATTTTTTATTGTTAGATAAAAATGCTTCTTTGCATATTGATATATGGATGTTGAGGTCGATTATCAAAGACTTACCTCGATTAGCCGATCAAGGCGTTGGCATACTGTCCATTAATTTAAATCCCATGCCATATAGTGTGACTTATCAAAATTTATTACAAATGCTGTTACTTCAAGCAAAAGTGCTGTGCATCAAAATTTGGTTTGAAGTGTTAGAACACACTTTATTAGACGATAAACAGCATGAATTGATTGAAATGTTACGGGCACGAGGAGCCAGCATCGTACTGGATGATTTTGGCACCCAAGAATGTAATTTCTTACGTATGATGGTATTGCCCTATGATGTCATCAAGTTAGACCGTTCCCTTTTGCTGCAAGCTTGTCGCTCTTCACATTCAATGCGTATGTTGACGAGCTTAGTTGAGTATTTACAGCGATTAGGAATGCAGGTTGTTTGTGAAGGTGTGGAGACTTTGACGCACATTGATGTGGCAACCTTATTGGGATGCGATTATCAACAGGGGTATGCCCATGCTATGCCTGCGCCGATTTCACACTGGGGATAGTTAGGACGAATCACGCACTAGATGCAAATTAACTGAGGCTGTTTATTTCGTTTTTCGCTTACCGAGTAATCCAATCCAAAATGTCCCTTCCAATAGCATGCCTAAGATGATGAACACCAATGCACTGGTGGTGCTGCCATAGGCATAAGCGCTTAATGCTGCTATTAGTAACAAGCTTAAGCTTATCCATCGTATGACTGGTTTCATTTTCGCTCCGATTTAAAAATACCGTTACCTGACGCTAAGTTATCTGACTTTAGTCGAGGGCGATTTATTTGCCAATTCCACTTTTTAATGACACAGATAGACTAAAATACCCGCTAAAATTCAATCCTCTTGATTCTAAATGGCGAAATTGAGGGTTATCACTGAAAATGTCATGTTTAAAAATCCTCAGATGATCAAAGCTTAATCTTGTTTCCATCGGTGTTTAAGCTGGTATTAGGTAGACTTTACACATTAGCCACAAAATGATTTAGTGTTTGGCTTATCAGCGATTTAGGTTCTGTTGACGTTGGATTTCAGATCAATTGATGGCCGAACCAGAGTTAACGCTGACACAGTGTGATGCTATATCCAGTGGTAAATTGTGAGGGATTAGCTTGGAATTGCATACAGGCGCAATAGGTCCATCGACTTCTAACTGATTGTCTCATAAGATACAAACTTAGCTGATTTATATGGAGGGGCCATGAGACTATGGTTGCTAGGATTCATGTTGGTATCTGGTGTCGCAACGGCGGCTCAGAGCATGTATTCGATGTTTGCGGGTGGAGACTATGTACCGCCGTTGAGCGTTATGCAGCAGATTGAAAAAGGGTTCTCCGGTGTGATTGCCGAATTTCATATGGAAGAGCAAGAGGGTGAATTAGTCTATCAATTTGAGTTGATTAATCCTTTAGCAAACTCTATAACGCGGTTTGAATATCGTGCCCGTGATGGTAAGTTACTGAAACAAAAGGCGAGTAAAGTAAGCGCCGATGATCTGGGTGAGGTTGAGGCAACGCGTATGATCGCGGCAAAAGATCAAACCTTTTCAGGTCTAATCGTTAAGGCCACTAAAGATCATAAAGCCTTCTTAACCGAAGCAAAGTTAGACCACGACTTAGGTATCAGTTACTTAGAACTTAAGCTGCTAGACGATACGGGTAAGTTTAAGTTGGCCTTTGATGTCGAAAATTTACGACCGTTACCTTTACTCAAGTGGGATTGAAATATCTAAGTCAATCGAGTGCTCACACGAGTGCTTAAGATTGAGGAGCGCAACATACAGATGAAAATACTTTTAGTTGAAGATGATGCGACGACGATTGATTACATCGTCAAAGGATTTCTTGAGCAGGGCCACAATATCGAAACGGCGAGCGATGGCCATCAAGGTTTGTCACTCGCCACGAGTAGTCAGTACGATCTCGTGATCCTCGACCGCATGTTACCTCAGCTCGATGGCTTAAAATTGCTGGCCGCCTTAAGGGCAACGGGTAATCAAACACCAGTGCTGATTTTATCCGCTTTAGCGCACGTCGATGAGCGAGTAAAAGGCTTGCGGGCAGGTGGCGACGACTATATGACTAAGCCGTTTGCTTTCTCCGAGTTATTAGTCCGCGCTGAAAAACTGATGCACCGTGGGCAATCTGTGCCTGTGACAACTGATCTCGTTGTTGGTGGTTTGAAGATGGAGTTACTGACCCGTAATGTCACTTTAGACGGGCAGGAGTTGATGCTACAGCCGAAAGAGTTCCAGTTACTTAAGTATCTGATGGAACATGCTAATCAAGTTATTAGCCGCACCTTATTGTTCGAAGCAGTGTGGGATTATCACTTCGACCCGCGCACGAACGTCATCGATGTGCATATCGCAAAATTACGCCGTAAATTTGAAGAGTTAGGCCATGGCGAGCTTATCGAAACCGTGAGGGGAGCGGGTTATCGCTTACGACAAAGGCATTAAGCCTTACCAAAGCAGCGCCTGGCGCATCACAATCGTTTTTTCGACCTTAGTGATAGTGATCATCGGGGCGTTGCTATTTGCCCTTTATCGACAGTTGATTATTGAGCAGCAGTATCAAGTAACTCAATATTTAGAGTCAGAGACCCAACGTTATCAGCAACTTGCCCTAACGGTTGATCGCCGTAGTTTTGCCGCTCAAATCCGCGCCGCCGATCCACAAACTGCCCTGATCGCTTGGCGTAATAGCTACGATATGGTCGGTGCTTTGAGCTTTATGCCCGAAGGCATGCCCATGCTGCCGCAAACGCGGGATTTTCCTATCTTAACCGGTGGCCCGGATAAGCTGCATATTCTTACCGGCGGTCTGGTGATGACCCGCTACGGCCCAGTATTGATTGCGACCCGTACCGATAACTTAGCGACGTTAATTGATAAGTTTATCAGTGCCGCCGCGACGGCCGTCATGCTTACCGTAGTGTTGACTTTAGCGCTCGGCTATCTATTTTCTAAGGCGATTTTACGTCGATTAGTGCAATACAACCGCTTGAGTGAACAGATTGAACGCGGTCATTATGACACCCGCTTACCCTTGAGTTGGCGTCAGGATGAGTTCGATATGTTGGCGCTGCAGTTTAATAATGTGCTGGATATTCTCGAAAATAACCTGATGGCAGTGCGTGGTGCGACCGATAATATCGCCCATGATTTACGTACTCCACTGTCACATATCCGTATTGGTATTGAAGAGTTGGCGAGTAAGCCGAGCAATGAGATTAGCGAAGGTTGCGCCATTTTGACCGAGGAACTCGATCATTGTTTAGCGACGTTTGATGCCATGTTATCGCTCACGCGTATCGAAGAAGGTCAGCAGACACTCGATTTGCAGGAGTTAAGCCTAGCGCAACTGTGTACTGACTTATTGGATATGGCCGATGCTGTGGCTGAATCTAACGAGCAAACCTTGAGTTTATCGTTACTGACAGATCATAAGGTTTTTGGTGATAAATACTTATTATTCCAAGCCTTATATAATCTTGTCGATAATGCGATGAAGTATTCTGGCCAAGGTGCGCGGATTGAGATTATTCAGTCAGGCCCACAAATTCAGATCCGCGATAATGGCCCTGGTATTCCAGACGAGAGTAAAGAAAGAGTATTCGAACGTTTAGTGCGCCTCGACCCTAGCCGGCATTTACAGGGCACTGGTTTAGGATTATCTATGGTCAAAGCGATTCTCTCACGGCACAATGCCAAAATTAATCTCACGGATAATCATCCTGGCTTAGTCGTCACTATTCAGTTTTAAGTCGATGTCCGCATTACAACGCCGAGTACTCCATGTATCAAATCATAGCCGATGAGGCTGATTTTATTGTTATTTCCAAATCAGCCAAAGTGCATTTCCACAGTCAGGATGGGACTGCAGGCGTGGTGGCGCAGGCTGAGCAAGATTTAGGGATTAAGCTTTTTGCTGTTCATCGACTCGATACACCCACGTCCGGTCTGTTGATTCTGGCTAAGAGTGCGGTCGCCGCCAAGCAATTTACTGAGCTGTTTACCGCCCATAAAGTGCAGAAATATTACCTCGCCCTCGCGAAAGGCAAGCCGAAGAAGAAGCAAGGCTGGGTGATTGGTGACATGGCAAAGTCGCGTCGTAGCATGTTTAAGTTACTGCGGACTAAAGAGAATCCAGCGATTACGCAGTTTTTCTCCTTGAGTGTTGGCGAGGGATTGCGTTTATATTTGCTTAAACCTCACTCAGGTAAAACCCATCAATTAAGAGTCGCCTTGGCGAGCTTAGGTGTACCCATTTTAGGGGATGATTTATACGGCGGAGAGGCCGCGGATCGGTGTTATCTGCATGCATATTGTCTGCATTTTCGCTATGGTGATGACGTGACAGGTTGGCGTGATTACGCTTATCGGGATTTGCCGACTCAAGGTGAGCATTTTGACGCTGAAGGTGTCACTGAGGCGCTAGTTTCATGGCGTGAGCCCGATACTTTGGCTTGGCCTGCGAAAGGAGATTAATCTTTGCAGCGTTATGTTGCAAAAGCCTAACAAGCTTGGCAAATACGGTCTCGGCCCTCAGATTTTGCGCGGTACATAGCTTGGTCTGCTTGAATGAGTAGTTTGTCAGGTTGGCATCCTTGATAAATCGTGGCGTAACCTAAACTGGCATGAATTTTTATCGTAACACCTTGCCAGATAAATGAATTGTCCTTAAGTACTTGATGTAATTTCTCGGCGACGACTCTGGCCGCGGGGGCATCAGTTGCGGGTAAAATTACCAGAAACTCCTCTCCACCGTGACGACATAGGGCGTCATTTTCTCGCAATACTGATCCAAACAGTCTCGCCGCCGTCAGCAGGGCGAGATCGCCCGCATCGTGCCCGTATTGATCGTTGATGTCTTTAAAATGATCAAGATCCAATAAAATCATACTGTAAGGTACTTTATCCCGCAGCCAGCGTTGATGGATATTGTTTAAAAACTTATGCATAGCACGGCGATTCCACAGGCCTGTGAGTTGGTCTCGCTCCGCTAACATGCGGATTTTACTGACAAGCCGCGTCATGGCATTACCTATCATCACGATATTGATCAATAGGGCCAGAAATACATAGAACCAAAGCACAGGTATGGCTTCTTGCGTGTGCATGGCGATAAACATCGGACTTTCTTCGGGAGAAAGCAGGGCGATGAAGATACGAATGATAAAAATACCCACCATGGCGACTAAGGGCATGACCATAGCGATGGCAACTCGATTTCCCGTATCGCGTTTGATGGCAAGATAGTTATCTCGAGTTAACATGGCGAAAATGAGCGCGGCGCAGGCTGAGAATGCGATGGCCAAAATGTGTTCGGAGCTGAAATTAGGTGGAACCAAGAGCATCACACCAGCGGTGAGTGCTAAAAGAATAAGATCCGATTTTACGCTGGGCTTGAGTCTAAAAAGCGCCTTCGTTCCCCAACGCGCTAGAATGAAGCCAAATAAAATCGCCATATCCGAGCAGAACCAAAAAAAGTAACTGGAGGCTTCGGTGCGTTGGCTGTTGAGTATGATGCCAAGGAGGACGAACAAGTTCGCCAGAGAAAAGCGCATACTGGCTTGAGTGGCAATTTTTAACGGTTGTGCAATGAGTCCCCATGCGATGGCAGCCGTGCTAGTAAGCAGGCAAATAAACTTGATGAGTAATAAGGCTTGGGGATCAAATATCATTCTTTTACTTCATATTTTTCTTTAACTATAGATGCTTTTAGGGATTTTCGGTTGGAGTTTAGTGGATATCTTAGTCTACTCTGGACAGATAATGGGTTGAATATCCTTTTTCATTTTAGGGAATGGTAAGGGCCTTCATTTAGGCTGCGGCTGGGATTATTTACGCCTTGCAAACTAAAAGGTTTGCAAATTCTGAGTCTTCCTGCGAAGTTAGATCTTGTTGATTTGCCTACAATCTCCGTTTTGAGGATGTTCTGTTATGGATACAAATAAACTACTTTTAGTCATTATTGCGATTTTATTGCCCCCAGTTGCTGTATTTTTGAAGGCGGGAGCGGGTAAAGATCTGCTAATAAACATCGTGTTATGTTTACTGTTCTGGTTCCCTGGTTTATTACACGCACTCTGGGTCGTGACCAAGGCATAATTTGCTTTCTTCCACACAATAAAAAAGCGCAATTTAATTGCGCTTTTTTATGTTTCAAAATGGGCCTTTCACTTAGAAAGGTAAGGTGTAGCCTATTGTTGCAGTACGTCCCATCCCTTTGAAATAACGATCATTTGTACCCATGGTTTGTGAGTAATAATTGAAATAATCCTTATTAAATAGATTTTGCAAACCTAGGCTCAGGGTGCCAGTGTAAAGCGGCATTGAGAAGGAAGCATCGACTGTCGTGTAACCATCAAACTCTGCATACTTATTGCCCGCCGCGTTTTTAAAATCGCGGTCCATGTAGTAATTGGCTTGAACGCGGGTCGACATTTCATTATCGAAGCTATGGGTCCAGAACAGGTTGATACGGTTTGGCGAAATATTTGCACCATCGAGATCGGTATCGACTTGGCTATCACCATTTGAATCGTATTCGCCCTGCTGGAAGGCGATATTCATGCCGAGATCATCATTGCTGGTAATGTAGGCGGTGACATTGGCTTCAATACCATCGATCACACTCTTTTCGCGCTTCACGTCGTAGAAACCATCACTATTTAAGGCCAAACGTGAGCCAAAATCAGTGGCGGAACGATAGTAAGCTAGCTTAGCGCTTAAGTATTTACCTTGGTAATCGGCGCCGACTTCAACGTTATCTGTGACGATCGGTGTGAGCGCCAGTGAGCCATCTATGCTGGGATTGTCGCCGGGGAAGCTTTTACCATCACGCAGAATTCGGCCGATATCCGGCATGCCAAAACCTTGGTTATAGCTGGTATAAACACGAATGTCAGGAGTGATTTTATAAGAGATACCGACGTTAAATAAGGTTTCATCGAAGGTGGCTGAACCGCCCGCAATTTGCTTATTGCCTGCACCCCATAGGGTTTTGTAATCATCGACACTTAACTCGGCATGTTCGTAACGAACACCAGTCGATAAGGTTAAATTTTCAATTAAGTCATAATCTAACTGTAAGTAAGGCGCAACGTTGTCATAGGTACTTTCGGGAACCCATGAAAAGCCCGTTTTTACTAAGTCTTGCTCAGTGGTGTCGCGGAAAAGGTCGACACCGTAGGCCGCATCAATTCCTGAGCCGGCAATATCCTTAGCGATCAAGGCGCTTTTTAAACCCCATTTAACCGAAGAGTTACGCGATTGCTCGTAGTACAAGCTTTCGCCTTTACTGCCGATACCGCATTGGATGACTTGATCGCTGCCTTCGAAGGATGGATCGTAGAAGCTATCGAAACAGCCACCGCCATAAACTGCTTTAAAATCTTGATTAAAGAGTTGCAGGCTAAGTTGTTGACCACCAATGTTGGCGTGGGTGTAAGTCAAACTTGTGGTGGTCACTTGGTTGTTGGCGGCTTCCCATGGCTGAGTTTCTTTAACTGCACCTGTGGGTACACCATTGGGCTTGTCACCTGCAACGGGCATCCAATCGCCATTGTTGTCTGCATTGTAATGGTTAACCATTAATTCAAGGCGAGACTCATCGAAGTTATGGCCAAGCTTAATGAAGAAGTCTTTACTCTGACTATCCATCGACTCGCCTTGAGTCGTGTCGACACCCACTACGTTATGATTAGCATCGTAATAGACGCCATTATTGCGGTAGCTAACCGAACCTATCATGTCGATAAATTCTGATTCGCCAGAAAACGCATAGCTAGCACCAAAGCTTAAGCCATTGGATTTCATTGAATCAGGCACTGTGACATCGAAACTAGCAACCTGTTCGCTGTCGCCTGTAGGCTTTTTAGTGATGTAGTTGATGATGCCGCCTTGGGCACCGAGACCGTGCATGGCATTGGCGCCGTGAATGATTTCGATGCGCTCAATCATGGCAGGATCTATGGTTTGTCCCTCTCTACCACCACTGCGAAGTGGGTTTGATTGCGGTACGCCGTCGATCATAATCAATGGCGGACGACCACGCAGGGTTTCACCTGTGTTACTCATCTTCTGGCGGCTCGGTGAAAAGCTAGGCGCTAAGTTACCGATAATAGTCGATAAATCTTTAGTGGTGCGGAACTGTTCTTCTAATTGGGCACGGTCGATGATAGTGACAGTATTGGGGATCGAGCTGGGAGATTTATCCATTCGACTCGCGGTGACAGTGATTTTTTCTATGTCTTTATTTTTGTTGTTTGGACTGTTGTCGGTGGCATCTTGGGCCGCAGCGGATTGGGTTAACGCTGCCAATACGGCTAAAGCAACAAACGAGGTTTTGAATGTCATATAACTTCCTGCTAAGGGCGAATGAGTTTGTTACACCGGCTCCCTTGGCATAGGTTAATATTCCATTAAATTGTATTGCAAATGATAACGATTTTTATTATTCGCGATTTTAGGGGAGGAATTACAGCTTGTCTAGTCACGCCATACAGGAAATTGCATGATTTGACGACAGTATGAATAAATTGCGACACAGCACTCGGTATCGAGAGGTTTTACCGTAAAGGACATACATATAGTGCGAGTTTATGTCGGTAAGGCATTACCTTGTTTGGCATTTGTCTTTGATTTAGGAGACCTATGCTTTAGTCGCAGGTTTGATTATTTGATTGGGCTACGCGTTTGCCTTAGTGCTTTCGATTGTCTGGCGTGTTGATGGAAGGCTATAATCGCGCCCCTTTATACCGTATCTCGCATTGGTGCCCTGATGAACCGTAAAAAGAAGATTAATCAAACCTTGAAGAGCAAGGCAAAAAAGGCCAATGCCAAACTGCAATCTAGCAATAAACCTAAATATATTGCGAAGGCAGAGAGAGAAGCATTAGCTGCGGCAGTTGAGCATGAAACCCCATCAAAAACCGCAGAACCTCAGCTTGGCCAATAAGCTGATTAAAGTAAGTTGTTAAGCCTATAGTGCAGTTAAATACTCGATAGGGTTTTGATAAAAGGCCTTTTTATAACCTTGGGTTGAAGTATCCATTAGCCAAGGTTTAGGTAATAAGCTCAAAATGGAATAGTGCAGATGGGGCGGTTTACCTTGTGCATTGCCCGTATCGCCGACAGTGCCCAAAGTGTCACCTTGGTAGGCAATCAATCCTGTGGCTGATTCAATTTGTGCTAAATGGGCAAAGTAGTGAATTTGCCATTTCGGACCTAAACCAACCACCACATTTCCTCCTTTGAAGAAGTCACCTCGATACAAGATCAGCATAGGCGTTGGCGCAATCACTGCGGTGTTTTTGGCGGCGAAAATATCTATCCCCTTGTGAACGCCCGATGGACCCCAAGGTTCATACCAAAAGGTTTGGCTGTTCCAATCTTTACTGCTGGCACCTTTTACTGGGATCGCGGGTGACTCAGGGATCAGATAACCACCAAGTAGCAGTAACGTCAGTGCTAATCCAACATATTTCAATTTCATTTTTTATCCTGCATTAAGTGTTTGCGTACCTTAAGTTTTAATGAAACTCGCTAAATTCCCGCCAACTTTCAGGATATTGCAAGCGCTCAGTTTCTGAGAGTGATAGCCAATAGGGGCGCCAAAAATAGCTGCACCAAAAGTCGATATTACCTTGAAGACTGCCGAGAGTATCGGGATCGATATTGGGAAAGCTTTCCCATGGATTGGGCGGGGCGGATTTGAATCTGATTAATGCTTCTAGCAAGGGTTTGTCATTGGTCACTAAGGTTATGCACACACCCGCAAAATCGTCATATTGGTTCAGCAATACGCAGGTCGCTTGGGTTGGGTGTTCGATAAAACCGTTAAAGTTGACCGTTTGCTCGGGCAATGTGTTAAAGCCTGCCTGGCTAAGTAAAGTGTTTAAGGCCTCTTTCCCTTGGTAAGTCAGCAAGCAATGCAATTGATAAGCAAAAATATCTTCTCTGTTCATAGGTACAACGAGTGGATAGGTTTGTATGATTGGCAAGCTGATATTGGGCATCTGGGTTTGATGAAAAACAGTGCGTAACTCAGTTTGTGGCCTAGATTGCTTGAGGCTATCACTATTACGTGCAAGGCGTTGTTTAATCCAAGTTAATACTGACATTATTGTTATTTCTCAGTGAACCTTACTGGGGAATGGCGTATTTGCGGATTCTGCAATCGGGGATGCTGTGATTTCCGGAGCCTGCCATCTTAACCAACCTTTTACTCGAGGCGCATCAATATACCAGAGGCCGTTTTGTTGAATTAATGCCAACCGTTCGCGTGATGGGCCAAAGGGGCCGGGATTTTGTTGGGCAATTTCAATACTGCTATCGGTAACTGAGGCAATGATTGCAACGTGACCGTAAGGGTTAAATATCCATGGAGAAAACACGAGTAGATCATCCTGCATAGGTTTGGTCTGACTCGCATTAGTGTATTGCTGCATAGCGCGTTTTTCATTCCACATGCCATCGCTTAACTTGTTATCAAAAAAGTCTCTAGCATGGCCTAAAGCGTCAGGCATTTTATGCTGGTAGCGTTGGTAAAAGTAGCGCTTAACAAATTCAACACATTGATATTGAATGCCTAAGTTATAACCATCTATAGATAGGTTACGTCCTGAATGGGTATTAACTCCTCCGTTATAATAGATATTAACCCCGTTTAGAGTGTCGATGACTTCTCCTACTTGATGGTGGGAATTAAAGTTAATCCGAGTTATCAGACTGTAGGCACAGTATACGAGCCCCATCAGTATCGCGAAAAAAGCTAATAGAATGGATAAGCGTCTAATCATCTTTAGTACGGCAAGCTAAAAAGAGTTGTTGAGTAAGATACTTATCTCACTTTCGGGCTGCGTATTTTATGTTCTGAAGAATATGGGCGTCTAGGGTATGGGTTTTATATTGGCACAGGTTAATACTTTTGGGTGATCTAAGGTTATCTAAAACAAAGGCCGCATCTGCGGCCTTTGTTATTTGTGGAGGTTAGAGTAAAGCGGTTGCGAGTAGATAACCGACAGCCGATGCTGTCGCTACACCGATAAAGCCTGGAATGATAAAGCTGTGGTTAATAATGAACTTACCTATTTTAGTCGTACCTGAACGGTCAAAGCCGATACAGGCCAGATCACTTGGATAGGTTGGTAGCACGAAATAACCGTAGCTTGCAGGGAGGAAGGCGATTAAGAGTTTTGGATCGACCCCTAAGGCGAGTCCCATAGGTGCGATTGCTGTGAGTGCTGCCGCTTGGCTATTAACAAGCTTAGAGATGAGAAACAGCACTAAGGCATAGGTCCAAGGCTGGCTTTGTACTACATGGGACAGGTTTTCCTGCAGTACATCCATATGGCTGATGAAGAAAGTATCACTCATCCAAGCCACACCAAATACTGAGAAAATTGCCACCATGCCCGCTTTAAAAACGGGGCCATTAGAGATGTTGGTCGGTTTGACTTTACAGGTCATCAGGATAAAAGCACCTGCAATTAACATCATCATCTGGATCACTAAGTTCATCGAGAGCAAGGTCGACTTACCTTTAACGTCAAAGGCGGGACGCAATTCACTAAATGAACCTAACAGTACCACAGCAGCGATAGCGGTGAAGAAAATCCCCGTTGCCCAGTAAGCTTCCTTCGGATATTTTTGATTTAACAGGGTTTCGCTTTTGTCATAGATAAAGGCTCTTTGGACTGGGTCTTTAATGCGTTCTTGAAACTCTTCGTCTTTATCTAAATCTTTACCACGACGCAGACTCCAAAGTGCAGCAGCCATGACACCGCAAAGCGATGCTGGCACTGACACCATTAAAATTTCGAGCAGATTGTAAGCGCGGCCTACACCCTGTTGTGATGCCAGAATCGACACCATAGACACCACAGCTACCGACACGGGCGAAGCACAAATCGCCATTTGTGAAGCGACAGATGCCACCGCCATTGGGCGCTCTGGGCGAATATTTTTCTTCAGCGCGATATCGGAAATAATCGGGAACATGGTGTAAACCACATGGCCAGTACCGCAAAGGAAGGTCAGCGTCCACGTGGTCAGCGGCGCTAGAATCGTGATGTATTGTGGATGACGGCGCAGTAAGCGCTCGGCATACTGCATCATCACATCTAATCCACCCGCGGTTTGCAATACGGCTGCACAGCCAATGACTGCAAGTATGGTTAGCATAACTTGCACTGGCGGTTGTCCCGGCGCTAAACCGAAAACAAAAATCAGTAGAAATAAGCCAATACCGCTGATGAGGCCGAGTCCCATGCCGCCGTAGCGGGTACCTAGCAGTAGGCAGCTAAGCACTACTATAAATTCCATTAAAATCATCCGATTTACCTCTGCGGAACTTACCGCTTAGCTATTAGTTGAGTGATGAGTGTTTTCAGGAACATTCTGCGGAGTAAAAGTGTTTGAAAAATTGCGCTGGCGCATGGTGTAAATAAAAAATGGCATTAGTTTTTTCGGAAATTTGACCTAACGCTAGAAACACGTGGCGATAAGTTGCATTCTGGTTACGAGTTTTACGGATTGGGCTAACGCTTTGAGCTCACTCCGTTTAAAAGAACGATAACAATACTCAAGGATAAGCCCGTGAAACCTGCCACCTTTAATACCGAAGCCTTTGATGATTGGATCCGCAGCCGCTTTGTGGAACTCAATTCCGAGCTAGAACAGCTTTACTACCAACAAACAGATCGGGCCAATGTGCTCGATATCGGCGCAGAAGCTAAGTTGGCGCTGGAGAGCGAAGGGCGAGAGTTGATTAAGACCTTGCTCGATGAGGGGAATACTGATGAAGGTTTCGACAGTGCCTTCGATTTACTCGGCAATGTGGGCTTGTATATGGCGGCCTGTCGGCGCCATGAAATTACCGAGCCCTCGCGGGAAACGACATCGCCATTAGCTGAGGCTTCTGCGCTCGCCATGCATATTGGCGCTTCAATAGGCGTCACGCCACGCTTTGCCACCGCACATTTAACCACGCACAATCGTGCCCACAATGGCATTTATAAGCGCTTTACCGATCTGAGCGCCGAAAAGCTGTTTGTGGATTACAACACTAAAGGCATTTTGGCCTATAAACGCGCCGCCGATGCGCTATTGAAGATCCAGCCTTTGGGCATTTCCCATCCCATCAGCCACGATTTACTGCGAGTCGCTAAACAGGCATTACAAGATGTGATTGAGTCGAATACTCAATTATTCAATCGATTAGATACGGATCGTTTCTTTTACTGTGTTCGCCCTTACTACAAACCTTATCGGGTGGGCTCGGTCATTTATCGCGGCGCCAATGCAGGGGATTTTGCGGGGATTAATGTCATCGATTTAACGCTAGGTCTTTGTTTTGCAAACGAAGCATCCTATTCGCAAATGCTGGTGGACAAGTTTTTATATATGATGCCGGAGGATCAACAGATATTGCGCGAGTGCATGCGTCGGCCGAATTTGATGGATGACTTCCTGCAGGCCAAAGACTGCTCAACCCAAGATTGGTATCAAGAAAACTTGCGACTCTTCATTGAAGTCTGCGAATTACATGGCGAGACTGCGATTCAGCACCATAATGAGTTAGTAACTAAATATATTGCTGAGCCTTCGACAAGTATGGAGCAGCAGCATTTAGCTAAGGTTACCGCGAGTGGTCCGCCACTGCATGTGCTACTCGGCTCATTGGAGCGACTCAGAGATAGACGCGCCGCCGCTCAGCGCAGCGATATTCGGACTCGTTATTGTGATATTAAAAAACTAAAAGAGAGTTTGAGATAACACTATGTTTGAAGATTTTAAAAAGGACTTTTACCTAGCAGGTCCAGGATATCTATTAAACCATTCCGTTGGCCGGCCATTAAAATCGACCGAGCAGGTCTTTAAAGAAGCCTTTTTTGCGCCTTGGCAGGAGTCGGGGCGTGAACCTTGGGGCCAGTGGTTGGGTGTGATTGATGATTTTACCTTTGCTTTATCTAAGTTATTTAACGGCCACCAAAAGGATTTTTGCCCTCAGGTCAATCTTTCCAGTGCGCTGACTAAAATTGTCATGTCCCTCGACAGATTGAACCGCGAACACGCCGTTGTGTTAATGAGTGAGATTGATTTTCCCAGCATGGGTTTTGCCCTTAAAAAAGCGTTGCCTGCCAGTTGCGAAGTACGCTTTATTCCTAAAGGGCTCGATATCACCGACCCTAATGTGTGGGATGCGCATATCAGCCGCGATGTGGATCTGGTGTTTGTCAGCCATGCTTACTCGAATACGGGGCAGCAGGCGCCATTAGCCAATATTTTCACCATAGCCCGTGAGCGAGGCTGTTTGAGCTTAGTGGATGTAGCGCAATCGGCGGGGATTATTCCGCTGGATCTCGCGCGCCTACAACCCGATTTTTTAATCGGTTCGAGTGTGAAATGGCTCTGCGGTGGCCCTGGTGCTGCCTATCTTTGGGTTAATCCCGCCATATTGGAGAGTTGTCAGCCTAAAGATGTGGGTTGGTTTAGCCACGAGAATCCGTTCGAATTTGATATCCATGATTTTCGTTACCAGCATTCCGCACTGCGCTTTTGGGGAGGGACATCATCAATCGCGCCTTATGCCATTGCCACCCATAGCATTCATTATTTTGCTGGTTTAGGTACTCCGTTGCTGCGTAAATACAATCAGCAATTGATTGATGCTGTGGCGCAAGAGCTCGACCATGAGTTTGTGTCGCCGCGGGATACTGAAAAGCGCAGCGGTACGCTTATTCTGCAGTTTGGTAAACAGCAGCATCAAATGATGACGGCATTGGCGAACGCGAATATTAGTGTCGACGCCCGCAGTATGGGGATCCGGATTTCTCCGCATATTTATAACAATATGTCTGATATCAAGTTGTTACTTGATGTGATTAAAGCAAATCGCTAACTTAAATGATTTAGAATGGCTTACTAGGCTAGGTTGTACTACGTAATTATAACTAACAAGGCACAACACTCTGGGAGGCAAACCGCGACATGGTCGTTCCCGTATGTCGGCGTTAATTCACCGCCACACAGGCAACTTGAGGTTATTTATTGGGTGCGATCATGCTTAAATCTTGTAGTCATAGCGGCAGACCATAGGTCGCGGGGTGTGGAGCTTGGGATCGCTGGGCGTGATCGCTAAATCTGCAGGTAGCATAACAGTATCGATGATCAACGCACTGCTCATATCAACGAGTGTCAGCGGGATGGTAAAGAGCAGCAAGGGCGGGGCCGCCAACGCTGAGATCATCATACACTCCTCGCCATTATCAACAGCCGTTTGCACACTTGAGAAAGAGTGGCCCCAAGTTGAATCTTCTCCCATCCTCGACGTTATCGTTGCACATCCCGTGAGAGAACAGCACACGACCAACCAAGTCAACCAACGCATAACCACTCCATTGTTTATATGTGAAAAACTGCATTGCTTCGGTATGATCTACTCACTTGATCAACTGAGAGCGTTAGTGGTGTGGAACCAGATCAGGTTTCATTTGACGCCAACCTGTTCTGTTTCAACAGCTTGGCATTCTAACTATATGATTATATCTGTCAATTATTCATCAACAGAAACGAGATACAACCAAGCTCAATAACCTAGTTGTTAACGGCGACTATAGTTTTGGATTGGTATTAATCATGGAGGTTTGTATGCCGTGTCCTCGCAGAACTCAGATGAGTTTTGAACATACTCTTTAAAATCAGTCTCCACTTCCCTCACTGGCCATCTAGCTACTTTTATTACTTTCCTTAAAACTGCTTCAGTAAATATTCGCTTGAGGGTAGGCCGAGAGCATATTATGTTGCTGATTTAAAATGGATGGCTGGATTTACTGCTTGGCGATGACCACGCTACAAGTAGAGCCTACCGAGAGGTAACAGGATGAACAATAAAGCAGCGCCGCAGCAGTCGGCGTCGACAGAGCAAGACACACAACCGTTGAACGACAGCCGGTATGAAGATTTGCCACGCAGTGAGTTCCTGCAATTACTCCAAGAGGAGCAAGACCGGCTCAATAAGCTACGTCAGCAGCGCGTGCGTGAGGCGCCGACCCTCTATGAGTGGGATATTCGGGTGGCGACTGTCTATGGTCTATTTTGGTTAACCTTCCTGATCCCGTGTGGCTGTTTAGCACTTATTGGGAGCTATTTGCTATCTGGCGATACTAGCTTGGGTATAGGGTTAATCATCATGGCTTTAATTATGTGCCTATCTGCTCGTTACCTCTGGTTTGCGGACAAACAGTACCATTATCGGCTTACCACCGAGGGGTTAGTTACCACCTATCATGACGCGATTCCGGATGCTGCCTACGCGGTAGTACGGGGGCTGGCTTGGTTTGGGGTAGTGGTTTGCATCGTCGGCGTGGCGTTGTTAGGCCCGGCCGCTTTGGTCGGCGCGGGTGGTTTTGCCGTGATGGCATTTTTCTTTACTGGTTTTAAAAATGTAGAGACAACTTACGAGAGTCCTATAAAAAATGGGCATCGCCATTTGATTAAGGTAACGCGGAATCGTCCATTTATTGCCTGCCAATCGGGTGTAAGAACAATGGGCTTACGCGCAAGTATTCGTCTTCATTGCCCATTGGATAAGATGCACATTATCTTGTCATTGCTGATGAGGCAGTTACCTGATTCTGAAATCCGTGTATTTAAAAATGAGCGCGTGTTAGATGGCGTACCATTTGCGTCATTTGAGTCAGGCAAACCTGCCCAACTATCAGATTTTTCCCCTGACAATACCCAGCCCAGTTAACGTTTTTTCTCGCGCCTGTTATTGGCGCGAGACTCGGTGTCCATCAGTGACAGCTTTGCCACCAAGATGCTAACAGACTTTTTAGCGGCAAGGTCGTCAAGGGCGAGAAAACATTAAGTACGAGCTGTGTGGGTAGGTTAACGATGACCGTGCAGTCCGTAGGTACAGCAAAGGAATAGCTATATGAATAAGAGAGCAGCGCCGCAGCAGTCGGCGTCGACAGAGCAAGAGACACAACCGTTGGACGACAGTCGGTATGAAGACCTGCCGCGCACTGAGTACCTGCAATTACCCCAAGAGGAGCAAGACCGGCTCTATCAGTTGCGTCAGCAGCGGGTGTGCGAGGCGCCCACGCTTTATGAGTGGGATATTCGGGTGGCGACTGTCTATGGTCTATTTTGGTTCACCTTCCTGATCCCGTGTGGTTGCTTAGCACTTATAGGGTGCTATTTGCTATCTGGCGATACTAGCTTGGGTATAGGGTTAATCATCATGGCTCTAATTATGTGCCTATCTGCTCGTTACCTCTGGTTTGCAGACAAACAGTACCATTATCGGCTCACCACCGAGGGGTTAGTTACCACCTATCATGACGCGATTCCGGATGCAGCCTACGCGGTAGTGCGTGGGCTGGCTTGGTTTGGGGTGGTGGTTTGTATTGTTGGGGTGGCCTTTTTAGGCCCAGCAGCGCTGATTGGTGCAGGCGGAATGGCTCTGGGGGCATTTTTCTTTACTGGTTTTAAAAATGTAGAAACCACCTCAATAAGTGCTATCAAGCGTGGACATCCCCACATGATAAAAGTGACTCACAAGAGGCCATATATATCCTGTGATACAGACAGGTTTTATTTCGGATATTATTCAAATCTCGACTGTTATTGCCATCCCGAAGATATGCATAAAGTGTTGTCGCTACTGATGAAGCAATTACCGGGGTCGGAACTCTTTTTATTGAAAAATGAACGAATAGTTGGCCTCTCTAAAGTTGGCACCCGTGACGGCAAACTAGCCCAACTATCAGATTTTACCCCTGAGAATCCCCTGCCCAGTTAACGTTTTTTCTCGCGCCTATTATTGGCGCGAGATTCGGTGTCCATCAGTGGCAGCTTTACCACCAAGATGCTGACAGGTCTGTTTGTGCTAGGGTGGCGCTAATTACGACCATTATCTGGATGCAGGCTAACAGACCTTTAGCGGCGAGGTCGTCAAGGGTGAGAAGACATTAAGTACGAGCCGTGTGGGTAGGTTAACGATGACCATGCAGTACTGTGGGCACAGCAAAGGAATAGCTATATGAATAAGAGAGCAGCGCCGCAGCAGTTGGCGTCGACAGAGCAAGAGACACAACCGTTGGACGACAGTCGGTATGAAGACCTGCCGCGCAGTGAGTACCTGCAATTACCCCAAGAGGAGCAAGACCGGCTCTATCAGTTGCGTCAGCAGCGGGTACGCGAGGCACCGACCCTCTATGAGTGGGATATTAAGGTAGCGACTGTGTATGGCATTGGGTGGATCATGGTCCTTATTCCGTGCGGGATTACGGCTCTAGTTGGGTTGGTGACATACTGGTATGGATTTGAGCAATGGTATTATTTTCTCATAATAGTGATGATTTTTGGGCCATTTATGCGCTACCTCTGGTTGGCCGACAAACAGTACCATTATCGGCTCACCACTGAGGGTTTAGTTACTACCTATCATGACGCGATTCCGGATGCAGCCTACGCGGTAGTGCGGGGGCTGGCTTGGTTTGGAGTGGTGGTTTGTATTGTCGGGGTGGCCTTTTTAGGCCCGGCCGCCTTGGTCGGTGCAGGTAGTTTTGCCGTGATGGCATTTTTCTTTACTGGTTTTAAAAATATAGAGACTACTTACGAGAGCCCTATAAAAAATGGGCATCGTCATTTGATTAAGGTAACGCGGAATCGTCCATTTATTGCCTGCCAATCGGATGTACGAACAATGGGCTTACGCGCAAGTATTCGTCTTCATTGCCCATTGGATAAGATGCACACTATCTTGTCATTGCTGATGACGCAGTTACCTGATTCTGAAATCCGTGTATTTAAAAATGAGCGCGTGTTAGATGGCGTACCATTTGCGTCATTTGAGTCAGGCGAACCAGCCCAACTGGTAGATTTTGCCCCTGACAATCCCCAGCCTAGTTGAATAAAGCGTGGACACTTAACAATAATGGCGCGGTAGTTAACTTCCGACTATATAGGTGGTTTTATGCCGCACCCTCGTTTAATTTAGATCGGTTTTTAACCATCTATCTCTATTGTTGCTGTTGCCGCGGTGTCTGGCGTGCCTTCTCTGAATGATAAAAGAGTGGTTGGCGATGATGCCTATTTAGAGAACAACGCGATGATTGAATCAGAATCAAAGTTGTATATACCTTCAAAATACAAAAAGCCCCGATAGCGTTGCTATCGAGGCTTTTATATTTTCTGTATCAATTACATAAAGCGAGCCGGTTGTATAGCGATAGCCATTACAGGCTGTAGTACATTTCAAACTCAAGTGGGTGAGTTGTACGTGCTACGCGCTCAGCTTCTGCTGTTTTCAGTACGATATAAGATTGGATGAAATCTTCACTGAACACGCCGCCTTTTGTCAGGAACTCATGGTCAGCTTGCAGATTTTCAAGGGCGTTTTCTAATGACGTTGCCACTTGTGGGATTTCAGCTGCTTCTTCTGGAGGCAGATCGTACAGATCTTTGTCCATCGCTTCACCTGGGTGGATCTTGTTTTGGATACCGTCAAGACCCGCCATCAGCAGCGCTGCGAAACCTAAGTATGGGTTTGCATGTGGATCTGGGAAACGTGCTTCGATACGACGGCCTTTAGGGCTTGGTACCACTGGAATACGGATTGATGCAGAGCGGTTACGGGCAGAGTAGGCCAACATAACAGGTGCTTCAAAGTGTGGCACTAAACGCTTGTAAGAGTTAGTGCTTGGGTTAGTGAAAGCGTTCAGCGCGCGAGCGTGCTTGATGATACCACCAATGTAGTACAGCGCCGTTTCACTTAAACCTGCGTATTTGTCGCCAGCGAACAAGTTAACACCGTCTTTCGCCAGAGATTGGTGAACGTGCATGCCGCTACCGTTGTCACCAACGATGGGTTTAGGCATGAAAGTCGCAGTCTTACCGTAAGCGTGTGCCATGTTGTGCACTACGTACTTCAGAATTTGGATTTCATCCGCTTTCTTAGTCAAGGTGTTGAAGCGAGTGGCGATTTCGTTTTGACCTGCAGTCGCCACTTCGTGGTGATGCGCTTCAACCACTTGGCCCATTTCTTCGAGCACTAAACACATAGCGCTACGTAGGTCTTGTGATGAGTCAACCGGTGCAACTGGGAAGTAACCACCTTTAACAAATGGACGGTGACCTGTGTTGCCGCCTTCGTAGCTAGTGCCTGAGTTCCAAGCCGCTTCTTTAGCGTCGATCTTAACGAAACAACCTGACATGTCAGTACCGAAACGGACATCGTCAAATAGGAAGAATTCTGGTTCTGGTCCAATCAATACAGTATCAGCGATACCAGTAGAGATCAGGTAAGCTTCTGCTTTTTTAGCAATTGAGCGTGGGTCACGGTCGTAACCTGTCATGGTACCGGGTTCAAGAATGTCACAACGGATCAGCGCTGTAGTTTCTTCGGTGAAAGGATCCAGTACGAATGTTGTTGGATCTGGCATCAGTACCATGTCTGATTCGTTAATGCCTTTCCAACCTGCGATAGAAGAACCGTCAAACATTTTGCCGTCTTCGAAGAAATCAGCATCTACCTGATGAGAAGGAATAGATACGTGCTGCTCTTTACCTTTAGTGTCGGTAAAACGTAAATCAACGAACTTAACTTCTAATTCTTCAAGTTGCTTTAAAACTGATTCAACTGACATTCTCAAGCCTCCGGTAGGGTAAAGGGATGCCCCTTCTATAATCTTTTAACTCAAGTGATTTATCTTGAGCCAAACTTACGAGCTATAAAGCGATATCCATGCCAATAATTTAACTTACTGATTAACATGATTTAAAATCTTTGTTGCACTTAATTGGATTCGCGTGTGCACCATAATAGTGCTTTTGTCTGTGGCATTTTGGTGCATTACTCCATTTTGGTGCGCACTGAATTGATTCATGCAAACCTTAAGCTGGGATGCACAGCGATAACATGCACCGCTTATATGGCACTGAGATGGCAATAACGCTTTGGCTTTCACAGTCTCAGTAAGTACTGCCTCTGTGAAGCTCACACATACTTTCAGCTCCGATCGGGACTATTTACCACCGCATAATTGTCATAAAACCACGCTAGTCTGTCCAACTATGCCACGCATTATCAATCCAATAGTGGTTTATTATCATATTATTAGGAAAGAGTTCGTTCTAATGTGCGAAATGTCTTTGCTGTTCACAGACCAAGTGAAATCAGTGATGCGTAAAAAGGTATCCCGTGACAATGAAGTGAGTCTTAATGTCATCGGGTGTAAACGCCAACATGAACGTTAGATTAAGTGTGCCGCAGAATTTATTGCAGTGTGTTCACGTGGTAATTTCTCTGTATCTAAGTCGATTTTGCTGATGCTTAAATCGACATTAGCAGTGCTAACATTGAATACGAAAAATAGCAAATTCAGCTGCTTAACTCGGATTTTTCCTACGAATATGGCAATTAAACAGAGCGTTAACTCTGGCTACAGAGGATTTCACTCAGTGGATGATTGACGGAAATTACCCAAGGATTGGCAGATTGTTTTATAAGTGTTCAAAAATAATCCTGTGCGCCAAGGCAGCTCTGGAGTAGAATGGCACGCTTTTTATTGTGGTAGATCGAGCTAGATCACCATAACGAATTACTGAAATATCCCTATTTTTGTTTGATGGTAAGAGGTTTATCCGTGCTAGAGAATTTACGTAACATCGCCATTATTGCACACGTTGACCATGGCAAAACGACCCTGGTAGACAAGTTGCTGTCACAGTCAGGCACCCTTGCAACCCGAGGAGAAGCCACTGAGCGGGTGATGGACTCCAACGATCTTGAAAAGGAACGTGGGATCACGATTCTGGCAAAGAATACTGCCATCAAGTGGAACGACTACCGTATTAACATCGTTGATACCCCAGGCCACGCCGATTTCGGTGGTGAGGTTGAGCGTGTTCTGTCTATGGTTGACTCAGTATTATTGCTGGTTGATGCCGTTGACGGTCCAATGCCACAAACTCGCTTCGTAACGAAGAAAGCGTTTGCTCAAGGCCTAAAGCCAATCGTTGTTATCAACAAAATTGACCGTCCAGGTGCACGCCCAGATTGGGTTATTGACCAAGTATTCGACCTGTTCGATAACTTAGGTGCAACTGACGAGCAGCTAGATTTCCCAATCGTTTACGCTTCTGCGTTAAACGGTTTTGCAACTTTAGATCCGGATGTAGCGAGCGATGATATGACGCCGCTGTTCCAAACTATCGTTGAAAAAGTATCTTTCCCAGATGCTGACGCCGAAGGCGCGTTCCAGATGCAAATTTCGCAAATCGACTACAACTCATACGTGGGTGTTATCGGTATCGGCCGCATCAAGCGTGGTAGCGTTAAAACGAACCAACAAGTGACTATTATTGGCGCTGATGGCAAAACTCGTAACGGTAAAATGGGACAAGTATTAGGTTACATGGGTCTAGACCGTACTGAAGTTGAAATTGCTAACGCTGGCGACATCGTTGCTATCACTGGTTTAGGCGAGCTGAAAATTTCTGACACTATCTGTGCCGTTGGTGCAGTAGAAGCTATGCCACCTTTGACTGTTGATGAACCTACTCTGACCATGACTTTCCAGGTTAATACTTCACCTTTTGCAGGTAAAGAAGGTAAGTATGTGACTTCACGTAACATTCTGGAGCGTCTGCAAACAGAATTAGTCCACAACGTGGCACTGCGTGTTGAAGAAACAGAAAGTCCAGATCGCTTCCGTGTATCTGGCCGTGGTGAATTGCATTTATCAATCTTGATTGAAAACATGCGTCGTGAAGGTTACGAGTTAGCCGTATCACGTCCAGAAGTTATTCTGAAAACTATCGACGGTGAACTGTGTGAACCATTTGAAACGTTGACTGTTGACGTTGAAGAAGAAGATCAAGGCACAGTAATCGAGAAATTAGGTACCCGTAAAGCTGAAATGAAAGACATGCAGCTTGATGGTAAAGGTCGTGTACGTATCGACTTCATCATCCCAAGCCGTGGTTTAATCGGTTTCCAAACTGAGTTTATGACAGCGACTTCTGGTACTGGTCTAATTTATCACTCATTCGACCATTATGGTCCGCACAAAGGTGGCGATATCGGTCAACGCGCTAACGGCGTATTGATCTCTAACGCAACGGGTAAGGCATTGACCTTCGCACTGTTCGGTCTGCAAGATCGTGGTCGTCTCTTTATCGGCCATGCCGCTGAAGTATACGAAGGCCAAGTGGTTGGTATTCACGCTCGCTCAAACGATCTGACAGTTAACTGTTTGAAAGGTAAGCAGCTGACCAACATGCGTGCTTCTGGTACTGACGAAGCCCAAGTGTTGACTACGCCAATCACAATGACACTTGAGCAAGCGCTTGAGTTCATCGATGATGATGAATTAGTTGAAGTAACGCCTAAGAACATTCGTGTTCGTAAGAGACACTTGACTGAAAACGATCGTAAGCGCTTTAACCGCGGTTAATGCCAGCCTGTTAACTCAGGTGACACGCCCTTAAGGTGAGTCAATCGGTTTAAAAAGCCCTGCATAGGAAACTGTGCAGGGCTTTTTGTTGGGATAAATTGAGTAATGGGTATTAGTAGTCCTTATCCATCACCCGTATGCAATTGCGGCCAGCGGATTTTGCGCGGTAGAGAGCGGCGTCAGCTTGGCGAACGAGTTCTAAAGCATTTTGTTTGTTAGAGGGTTGCAGATAGGCGATGCCTGCGCTCACTGTCACAATCCCAAGGTCGGTATTTGCATGCGGAATGGCAATGGCTTGGATCAACTGATGTATATGCTGCGCTGTCTCAAGTACGGTTTGATTATCGACATTCGGTAATAGAATGACAAATTCTTCGCCGCCGTAGCGAGCGACTAATTCGCCCGCTCTGCGACCGGACTGGGACAGTGTACTCGCTAATTGTTTAAGGCAATCATCTCCGGCGAGGTGGCCATAGTGATCGTTAAATTGTTTAAAGTGGTCAATATCGAGCATGATGAGGGCCAGTGAGGAATTGCTCCTTTGTCCCCGACTCCACTCCGTTTGTAACATCATGTCAAATAGGCGGCGATTGCCGATATTGGTTAAACCGTCGGTATTGCTGAGTATTTCAAGTTGCCTATTGGCTTCTGCCAGTTCACTAGTTCGAGCTGTGATCATGGATTCAAGTTCGACGTTACGTTCCTCTAATCGCGCGATCGGGTAAATTTCTCCTTTGTGGGCTAAGCCGTAGGGGATGGATATGCCACTGTGGACAATCATCCAGTCGTTGTTTTCTCGGTGAAATATCAACACTAGCCGTGCTGTCTCGCGGGAAAGCATAGGATTAGGGATAGGTAAGTGGATATGGAAAAAGGCAGTCACAACCACGAGGTTGTCGGCAAGGTCTTGTAAAGAAAGATCTAACATTTCGATGTGGATTCGCTCAGGCACTTGTGCAAAGTCCTGACGAGTGATTCGCACCCATTCTTCCCTGCTGGTGACAAGCTGGTCACTGCTCCCTGCATAGCCGCTAAAGTTATCACTAAAGCGACGAGTTAGCCTGTCATCACGGGAGGCATACATCTCAATATATTCGTCAAATAACGAATGGATCAATTGCTGTCGGTCGGGTCGCATAGGTTAGCTCCGTTGGGGAACATAAAACCATTTTTCTAATATCCGTATAGGAATATTATCTGCGATAAAGTCTAGCTGTTGCCTGATTGTAATCAATTTTATGACGTATATATTAAAAATACTGCAGAGAGTGATGTAAGCCATTATCTGCAGTATGGTCTGTGAGACAAAATTGTTTTGCATTCACTTAATGTATCATTTAGCCCAAGTATTATTTAACACAGCCTGTTGGGTTGGTTCAAAATCAGGCAAAGCTTGTTGGTATTGCTTAGCAGGGGTTGCTGATGAGAGGTTACTGGATTGCGTTAGCTGAGTGTGTCACTAGGCGGCAGGTGAGGTTTTTCTGGATAGTATTACTTGGCAGTGGCTTTATTGCTAACGCCTATCATGGCTGTGGTGCGGCCGAGGACATCGGGATACTCGATAGGACTTAGAGCCCTATCGAGTGAGCAGTCAAGCTTATGACTTAGCTTTATCTGCCAATTTTACCGCATTGACACTTTCACCTTTGAAGCTGATAGTCACATTTTTCTGAGCGACTTCATTATCTTTTAGCAAAGTCTTAGTGGTTTCTGCCAGCATTGGAGAAGCTGCATTTAATGCACTAAGATCATAGGCCCAAACTTCTAGATCCGCTTCATTATAAGTACTAGCAGGCGCACCTAATTTTTCAGTGATTGTTTGCTTGGTTGAGCCTTCTTTAATGCCGAATGTATTTTTAATCGCTTCATTCGTTGCGCTGTCTAACGCATTGGTCGCCGTATCATTCACTGTGTCAGTGACAGATTGAGTTGCTGATTTAACGATTGAATCGAATGGGCCAGCATAAGCAAATAATGGTAGAGCAGTAAGAGCGATCAATAATGATTTTTTCACACAATAATTCCTTTGGTTAATACATTCCTTTATTAAATGCGCGCGAATTAGACCAGTAATTAGATTTTGTGTCAATTAAGCATCTGTTCTATATGATTTTATTTTAATCCTTTCAGATTACTCCTACTAAGCGGGTCAACCTTTAGTTGTACCTAAGGGTTTCCATTTTGAGGTTTTCTAGTCTTATCTGCTGCTGTTTTTCAATTTCGTTAGTGTTTTATTCCATCGCAATTGGATCCCATCATATGTGTCATTTTAGGTGTTCTAGTGATGTCGCGTGTTCTAGTGCCCAATTCTATTAATCACTTGGATCAATTCCATGCGGATGTTGTCTGGTGTTTGGCTATGCCAGAAACCTGCTAAGTAAGCGCCCAGCGGTAGGATAAATAATGCGATAAGCACTAATGCGAGCAATCCCTTATGACCGAGTCTGTGGCCGGATTTCAGCCCAAGGCCGAGGGCGGCAGATTTAGGGCAAGCCGCGACACAGCGCATGCAGGCTTGGCATTCGTCACTGCGAACCGTGGTTTTAGTGTGCACTATGATGTTTGCTGGGCAAGCGCGGGTACACTTGTCGCATTTCATCCCTTTTGCTTCGATAAGGCAGTGCTGGGTATTGCGGCGGATTTTTAATGGGCTCGCAAAGCTTAAGATCCCAAGCATTGCACCATAGGGACACAAGTAACGGCAGAATCCCTGACGACGCCATGCAGCTAAAGCGAGGATGAGCGCAAATACCAGTAGCGTGATTAGGCTGGGTGTTAGGAAGAACAATGCCATCTTTAAGTCGGCAATCTTATGATAATTACCTTCAAGATAATGGGGGATGGATTGTGCTGGCATACCAATGACTATGTAGCAAAGTGCTAGGAGTAATAGATATTTCAACATTCGCAGTGGCCAATCTAGCCAAGAAGGTGGTGTAAGCTCTGATTTAATAAAGCGTTTTCTAAAGGAATACAGGTATTCCCCTGCCAGACCTAATGGGCAAGCCCAACCGCAAAATGCCCGCTTGCAGAGTAAACCTGTGAGTAATACCGCCGCTAGCATGACTGCTGCCGCAGGATGGGTTTGATCCCACAAATTGAGGCTGATAATGGCTTTAAGCTCAATGCCACCCGCAATCGGTAAAAAGGCATCGACTACGTCTGGGCGCATTAGCCAAGGTGTGATTCCTTGCTTAAGCAGTACGGTATTGATTGTGTATTGTATGGCAACCAGCAAGAGCGATAGCGCTAAGACATGTTGAGTCCCTTCACGAAGGGTATTGATTTTAATTTCACCCTTGAGTGCATCAGGCGCAAATTTATGCCCAAGTAGCATCAGTGGCAGTGCAATAAGAAGCCCGAGAGCCAGTGGCCAATAAAGACTCATTGCCACCGCACCGATACTGAGCAACAGTGTGGCGACCGCGCCCCATTTCTGGCCGCTCCAATAGCTGAGGGAGGCGAGATACATGAGTGCCAACATCAGCGTGAGTGATTCGATAAAAGTCATAGTGATGAATACAGCTAATAAGTTACAAGTACAGGCTCTGAGTGGTGAACTGAGGATAAGTTTTTGAGTAATAAGTGAAATTGTGCGTCAGATCTAAGATTCGCGCTATCAATCAATTAAAGCGCGCCATAGCTCACAAAGCTAAGTGTTTTAGTCTTGCACAAATAAAGTATGGCTTGCAGGGACATAGGGCGAGGTCACACAAAGAATAAAAAGCCCCAGCAATTTAGTTGCTAGGGCTTAGGAATTCAGTGGAGCATTTGGATTAATTTTTTGATTTTTCGAGTGCTTCGATAAATTTGCTTGATTCGTTAATCGAGGTGTTCATCTCTTTAATCAGGGCCGAAATATCGGTTTGCAGACTCGCAAATTCGCTTTTAATCGCACCAATGGCTTGGGCGTTCAAGTTATGCTTGAGATACAGCATATTGTCTTTCATGGCGGTGAGTATCGGCGGCATTTTTGACTCGGCACGGCGCATACTTTTGATCAATTGTTCATAGGCGCGGCGCGTTTCTTTGAGTTTAGTTTCACTGTTGCGGCGTAGGTTGGCTTTACTGATCTCGCTAATTTCATTTTGCCACTCATCGAACAGGGCTTCGGCTACATCTTCGACTTTATTGATGCGGTTGCTGACGTTATCGGCGGCACTTTGAGCCGATTCGTATTCATCTTTGGCTCTGCTATAGGCTTTTTCTAAGTTGCCATCACTGTAATTGAGCAGTGCTTGCATTTCTTCTAGGGCAGAGCTGAACTCTTTTTGAGCATCCTGTTGGGATTTTTTCGCATCTTTAACTCTGTCGACCATAATATCGCGTTTATGGTAACCGACCTTTTCCATTGCGCCGTAGTAGGCACTCTGGCAACCACTAAGCAGGAGACTTGTGGCAATCAGCCCTGAAGCTATCAGTCTTTTCATTGGGTGTTCCGTCGCTGAATGAAATTAATTAATCGGCTTTAAATCGAGCCGCATCGATAATGCTCCACAGATGAAAGATAGCACCTATTACCGCGGGCACAATCAGCCACCAGAGGGCATAACCCACCACTGTGATAATGAAAAATAACAGTGCGGCCATTATTCTGCCTTGCAATAATTGGCCTAGCCCAGGAAAAAATAGGCTAGCAATAGCGGAAATAACGTTACCTGCAGATCCTTGTTGAGACATCAATTCACTCCTTAGACTTGTAAATTAAGTGTTTATTGTACGAAGATAACGAGTCTATACCAACAGAATCAAGAGAAACCCGTGACTAAGAAGATAGAACTGGCACAAATTCGCGCCTTATTCCTCGGGATCTGGCACTTCCTGCTGCATTTGAGACGGCGTTTAGTTGAAGATCAAATCAATATCCGCGCCGGACATTTAGCCTATGTCACACTGTTGTCACTCGTGCCTATGGTGGCGGTGACTATGTCTATGCTGTCAGCTTTTCCGGTATTTAAGGGGATACGTGGACAGATAGAAGGTTTCGTTTATCAGAATTTTTTACCCGCCGCTGGCGACACAGTGCAAGTGTATATCAATGAGTTTGTAGCCAATGCCTCTAAGGGGACTGCGGTCGGGATTGCGGCCTTAGTCGTGGTTGCCATTTTGCTAATTTCCGCCATTGATAAATCGCTCAATAACATTTGGCGTACTAAAGAGAAGCGTTCAGTGGTGGTGGCTTTTTCTATGTATTGGATGGTCATCACTTTGGGCCCGGTATTGGTGGGGGCCAGTTTGGTTGCCACTTCCTACGTGGTGTCATTGAAGGTTTTTGATGGTCAGTTGTCGGGTGTGGTGCCCGTGTTTCTTGAGCGTTTGCCCATGCTGTTCTCAGTTGCGGCATTCTTGCTGTTGTATATGGTGGTGCCTAATCAAAAAGTGAAGTTTCTACATGCACTATTAGGGGCGATTGTTGCCGCAATCTTGTTTGAGTTAGGTAAAAAAGCCTTTGCTTTGTATGTCACTCAGTTTCCGAGTTATGAAGCGATTTATGGTGCTTTAGCCGTGATCCCCATTATCTTTGTCTGGGTGTATTTATCGTGGATGATAGTATTACTCGGCGCGGAAATTACCGCCGCGATGCCTGAGTATTTAGATTATGAGTCGAGCTCAGATGATGACGAAACCGTTCTGAATGCTAAGCCCCTAGAAAATGTCTCCCAAGAAAATTCCGCTGCGGTGTTAACTTCGGCTGAGGTGACGGCACTTAAGGCGGTGGCTAAATCTGAATGACCCCATTAGAGGATTATTAATGGCGATGACACTGAATGCCTGAATCCTTCCCATCTTTTATCCGTCGCGACTGGTTTAACGTTGGCAATGGTCAGCAATTGCATCTGGCGCAATACGGTAATCCACAAGGTATCCCACTGCTGTATTTGCACGGCGGTCCAGGAGCGGGTTGTGATATCGGTGATTTAGCTTTATTTAATGGCGATCAATATTGGATTTTGCTTTTAGATCAACGCGGTTCTGGACAATCTTTACCCTTTGGCGATTTAGCCAACAACCATCTCACTGGTTTGATTAGCGATATTGAGGCGATTCGCCTTGCATTGGGTATTGAGCGTTGGTGTTTAGCAGGCGGCTCTTTTGGGGCCACATTAGGCTTAATTTACAGCGGATTATTCCCAGAGCGGGTGATTGCACAGGTACTGTGGGCGTTATTTATTCCATCCAAAGAAGGTCTCGACTGGCTCTATGGCGCTGATGGCGCTGCAAAATTGCAACCTGCTGCTTATCGACTCTTCAATGACATTTTTCCGGTTCAGTTATCGCTGACTGAACTGCTGGATTCGTACCATCAAGGTTTGGCATCGGCAGATGAAAATGTGCGATACCATTTTGCGCGGCGTTGGGTACAGTGGGAGTTGCAGCTTGCGGGGGCGAGGTTAGTGCTACCAAGGCTGTTACCCGAATCCGTATTAGCATTAGCCAATATCGAGTTACACTTTGCTCGACATAATTACTTCAATGCGATGAATGTGTTACAGCGCGTGACGCCTAGAGTGAAGGCGCGTAGTGTGTTATTGCAAGGAATGCAGGATGCGATTTGCCCAGCGACGCTATTACGCGATTTTTTGGCTGGGTTGGAGCATGCTATTACAATTCAATCTGTTGTCGATGGCGGACATATGCTCAATAGTGAGTCTTTGTTTTTGGCGGTTACAGCAGAAATCCATGCTATGTGGTCGTGGATACATCAAAGGGAAATACAATGAAAACATTGCTCATCAGTGCCAGCTTACTCGGATTAACCGCGTGCGCTACCACGGCCCCTTCTCAAACAAGCGCTATTGACCCAGTGGTTGCTCAGGAGAACGTGAGTGCACCTGTCGCGCCCAAAGTTGTTGAACTCGGTGGGTTGACCAATGAAACTGCCGCTGAGCGCTTGTATCAAGCGTTGATTAACGCAAATTATCTGGCCACCCAAGTTGCGCCGACTAAAGTGGCTGTGCAGTTTGGTAATAACCAATTCTTGCTTGAGCCGAGTATCAATTCGGCGGGCATTGACCGTATTTTAATGAATCGCTTCTATGCTGTGCACCCGCAATTGCAGGCCAGCCAAGAGTTGCCTGCCGTGATTGGTACCTTGAATCAGAAGCTTAATTTTGCCAAGTTTGTGTTGCTGGACCAAGGCGCTGTGATCCAAGTGCAAGGTACAGTGACCTTTGCCGACCGTATTGAAATAGAAGAATTACGTCGCTTTATGCTGTGGACTAATGGCGGCTTAGCGCAGGTCGTACAATCTTTGCCTGATGGCGTAGAGCAATATATCCGCCCGCTCCCGCTAATGCCGCAAATGGTTCCCGTTAAGCCTTAATCTAAAAGGAAAAGTTGTGATTGCGTTAATTCAAAGAGTGAGTCACGCCAGTGTGGTGGTTGATAACCAAACCTTAGGTGAAATCAACAAAGGCTTGTTGGTTCTGCTCGGTGTCGAGCAAGAAGATACCCGCGAGAAGATGGAAAAGTTGGCGACTAAAGTCATGAGTTATCGCGTTTTTTCCGATGAAAATGGCAAGATGAATCTCAATCTAGAACAAGTCGGTGGGTCTTTATTAGTCGTGTCACAATTTACCTTGGCCGCTGATACAGGCCGAGGCTTGAGGCCGAGTTTTTCAGGGGCGGGTTCGCCGGAACAAGCTTTAGGCTTGTATGAAGAGTTTGTCGCATTCTGCCGCGCTAAGGGCGTTCACACAGAAACCGGACAGTTCGGCGCCGATATGCAAGTGTCCTTAGTCAATGATGGCCCAGTGACCTTTAATCTGCAGGTGTAGCTTCTATCGTGATGTTTATCTAGGGGTCTAGGTGATGGGGGCTAGGCATAATCAATGTCGCTTGTACCAAGAGGGAGTATTAAGGGAATGCACATGGATCAATTACTCATTAAATTACGCCAGACTTGGCACAGTACGATCCCCGTTAGCGAGTTTATGCAGATAATGCCACTCGATTACAGCGAGGGAGAATTTCGAGTCACAGCGCCGATGATGCCCAATATTAATCTGCATCAGACCATGTTTGCGGGCAGCATTTATACCTTGATGACCTTAACAGGCTGGGGTGCAGTCTGGCTAAATCAACAGTTGGTGGGCGTGGCGGGTGATATTGTGCTCGCCGATGCCCATATTCGTTATCTTGCTCCTGTGACTTGTGACCCTGTGGTAAAAGTACAATGGCCAGATGTGGATCTCAGCCCGTTACAAAGGGGGCGCAGGGTTAAGGTGAAGCTGGAAGTGCAATTGTATTGTATGGATTCACTGTGTGCGGTTTTTGAAGGCCTGTATGTTAGTACGTCGAAAGTATGAATGCGTTGAAAACAACTTAGTGTATTTGTATGTCGAAGGTGACGTATAACCTTTCTAAAAAATCGAAGCTAATCTCAGATTTTATCCGCTTTATTTCTTTTTTATGGGCTAATACACTAGCGTCATAGAGTTGAGATATTCCATCTGACTCTGAGTCATTTACCTATTTTCGGAGCAGATTATGTCTAAAGTCTTAATTTTAAAATCAAGCATTCTTGGCGGTTATTCACAATCTGCCGTGTTAATTGACCACTTAGCGAGCCACTGGGGAAACCAAGGCGCCGCTATTACAGTACGTGATTTAGGCGGTAAAGACGTACTGCCTATGGTAGACGGTGAAATCGCTTCTGGGTTACGCGGTGGTGCAGAATTATCGGCACGTCAGCAAGAAATGCTCGCCTTATCAGACACCTTAGTCGCTGAATTAAAAGCGAACGATACGATTGTTATCGCTGCACCTATGTACAACTTTACGATTCCGGTTCAACTTAAAAACTGGATCGATTTTGTCGCCCGTGCTGGTGTGACTTTTACTTACACTGAAACGGGTCCAAAAGGATTAGTGGAAGGTAAACGCGCTGTGTTAGTGACGACCCGTGGCGGCGCTCACAAAGATGGCCCAACGGATCATGTTGTACCTTACTTGAAAACGGTTTTAGGCTTTATGGGGATCACCAATGTTGAAGTGGTTTACGCCGAAGCGCTGAACATGGGTCCTGAAGCCCACGACAAAGGCATGGGCGAAGCGAAACACAGTATCGATCAGCTGAAAGCTTAATTGTTCCGTTGATTAGCTGAGTCATTTGATTTAGCTGAATAAATAATGCCAGCCCTTAATAGGCTGGCATTTTTGTATGTGCATTTCAGCTAAGCACGCTTGGCTTAAGTGGCTAGGTTTGAGCGGCTAGACTCGAGTGGCTAGTTTTAAGTGGCACGCTTAGCTGTTTATTCGCAAAGGCTGCAGCCATTGGCGAGGGTGCTTGTCTCAATATAACGCACCTTAGTGCAGGCTTGGTCGCGATTACGACTGATGATAAAGCGTGTATGGCGTTCAGTTCCAAGCGGCTTTTCAGCAGGGTTAACCTGTGTGGCTTCAAACTGTAACGTTTTGGCATGATTTGTTTTATGCATACACCACCTCGCAGATATTTAAGTCATCACAATGTACAGACTGGCCTGATTAGCGCCGCACAACCAAGGCTTAAATTAGCTCGGCTGGCAGCAGACTAAATCTTTAAGCGAGCCACCATTTACCACGCAGCTAAAGCCATTGGCCTTGAGAATGTCGCAGCCCTTTTGTGCTCGAATCCCTGCGCCACAGTAGAGCACGAAGGGATGTTGCTTATTGTCGACTTGGTGTAACCATTGGTCGAGCGTTGGCAATGGCACATTAATGGCTTGGGGCAAGTGACCTGAGGCAAATTCCTCTGGTGAACGCACATCAATCACCCGTGCGCCTTGCTCAATCAATTGCCAACATTTTTCGCCCGAGTGGCTGCCGGATAACTTAGCCAGTAAAGATTGAAACATAGCATTGCTCCTACCATTAGAAAATTTTCAATAAGTTTATTCTAATGAATTGGCGAGTGCAAGCGCTGCAGATTATCGGCAGTGAATGGTTTGGTCTTTGGCATTGTTGGTACTTGAACTCTGCATTACTGGCGTTAGATAAGCTACTACAAGCTAAATTCATTGCCTCTTTGATAGTGAATGATGTCGTGGAATACCACGGCTTGGTCGTTTAGATTGCGATAGCCATGGGGTTTGTCGGCCGCAAATCGTACTGCTTCACCTTGCTTGAGTGGTTGCCACTCGCCATCGACTAGCACTTCCATAGTGCCGCTCAAGACAATGACATGCTCAGTGACACCCGTTTCATGGGGCTCAGAAAGGCGCTCATAGTTTGGCAGCAGCGTGAGTTCAAACATCTCGAAACCGAAGCGCTCTTCAAAGGGGAAGAGTGAGGCGACTAGCATGCCGTCGGTGGCGGGTTGTTGGCGTAACTCGTCGGGCTTACGGAATACTGCGCCTTGGCTCTGGGGTGTGGGTTCGAGAAAGGTCGACAGCGAGATATTGAATCCACTGGCAATTTTCCACAGCGTCGCAATGGTTGGGCTTGATTCACCGCGCTCGATTTGTCCTATCATGGCCTTACTAACGCCAGTCTCTTGGGCGGCTTTATCTAAACTCCATCCCTTTTGGTTGCGAAGTGCTTTAAGCGTGGTGGCGAGATAGCTGTTTATCGTCTGCACAATGGCCCCATCATTTTTATAAAAATTTAGTTTGTACGTTATAACGCACAGGTGTTATCTTGTCCATCTCGTACGTTATAGCGCACAAAAGCTATCTTGTTCATTTTATAAGTTATAGCGCACAAAGTAATGGCGACATCAATTGCAGAGAAAGGGAGTGGATATGTGGCGAGATGCAGGGAGTTTATCAAAAATATCAGCGGGTTTTATTGCGGTATTAGTGGGTTATAGCAGCTCGGCTGTGATCATCTTTCAAGCGGCGGAGGCTGTGGGTGCGACACCTGCACAGATCAGTTCATGGCTGTGGGCTTTAGGTGTGGGCATGGGCGTGACCAGCATAGGGTTATCGCTTTACTACAAGAATCCTATTCTAACGGCTTGGTCTACACCGGGCGCGGCGCTGATGGTGACTAGCCTAGCGGGGTTGAGCGTAAACCAAGCCATAGGCGCTTTTCTGGTGAGTTCGATTTTAATCACTCTTTGCGGGGTGGCGGGCTGGATGGATAAACTTATTCGTATCATGCCGCAGTCAGTCGCTTCAGCCATGTTGGCGGGGATTCTGCTGCAATTTGGCCTAGGGCTATTTCAGGCGATGCAAACCCAGCTGAGTCTAATTTTGATCATGTTGTTGGTGTTTGTCGTCGTTAAGCCTTTTGCGCCGCGTTACATCATCTTGCTGACCTTGTTGGTGGGTATAGGCATGAGTTTTCAATTAGATTTACTCAAGCTAGATGCCGTTCAGTTGCAACTGGCGATGCCGGTGTGGACTACACCTGAGTTTTCGTTGGCGAGTGTGATTGGCGTGGCGCTGCCGCTGTTTGTGGTGACTATGGCCTCGCAAAATATGCCGGGCGTTGCTGCGCTGCATGGTAATGGTTACAGGCCGCCCATTTCACCTTTGATCACGAGCACAGGGTTAATAGGGGTCATTCTCGCACCCTTTGGCGGTTTTGCCTTTAACTTATCCGCTATCACAGCGGCGATTTGTATGGGTAAAGAAGCAGACCCGAATCCCGCGACCCGTTACTGGGCTGCGGTGTGGGGCGGGGTATTTTACTTTATCACTGGGTTATTGGGCGCCACTGTGGTTGGCCTGTTTTCCGCTTTCCCGAAGGAATTAGTACTGGCCATCGCCGGATTAGCACTGCTTGGCACTATCGCCAATAGCCTGACCGCCGCATTAGCTAAAACGGAAGATCGCGAAGTAGCGGTGATCACTTTCTTGGTCACGGCATCGGGTTTTAGTGTGCTGGGCATCGGCAGTGCATTTTGGGGGTTGTTACTTGGGTTTATTATCCATTGGTGGAACGGGCACAGAACTGCATCAGTAGTTAAGCGAGCGAATACTTAACTGCAGCAAAGCGCCTTAGAGATGAATTTCAAAGACTAAGGCGCATGTGTTTTAGATTCTCTTCGTCATAAACACGCTATTGGGATCGAGTCGATAATCGGCGAAGGGGCCACAGATTTCAAAACCAAATTTGCAGTAGAGCAGGCGAGCGGGGTTGAAGAAGTCCATCGAACCTGTCTCTAGGCTCAGACGTTTGATACCTGCGGCTTTGGCATCGTTAATCAAGTGCTGCAATATTTTAGACGCTATACCTTGCTGCTTATAGGGCGCGGCGGTGCGCATGGATTTGATCTCCGCGTGCTCGGTATCTAACCATTTTAGTGCACCGCAGCCCGCTAAATTATTGCCATCCCATAGGGTCCAAAAGCGAATATTGGGTTGACGCAGGCCATCAAGATCTAATGCGTGGACGCTTTCAGGCGGTGAGGTTGTCCGCATATCGTTGAGGTGTTCTGTTAAAAGTACTGCAATTTCAGGCCCTTTAAGGTCATCTAAGGTGATTTTCATGGATCTTATAGTGGATTTCATGGCAGATCGGGGGCTCCCTATTATTTTGGCTTATCCATAATGGCGTCATCGCGCTTTGTCATCTGTTTGTCAATGCGCCGTGGTGGATAAGCAAATGCTAGGCCAAGCGTTTTTAGCTTTAGCTAAAGCTAAACGCAGAATCAAAGTCAAAGTCGTGGGACTTCACCCCACACCCGACCAAAAGGGGAAAAGCACCTGTTCCCCTTTTGGATATCCCCCGGCGTCCCCAACGGAGTTGAAAGCCCCTTGGGCATTAAGCGTCCTTATGCTATCGCGTCAGACGCTCGTCCCTGATTCGACTGACGCTATCTCGGCATCCATGCCTCGATCACGCAACGAACGCTAATGCCCTGCGGCAACTCCGAGGTGATGGTGTACTCCTTTGATTTCAGTGTTATTTGAGCGTCAAATATCATATAAAAGAGAAACTAATAAGGAAATATTGATTGGCAGTAACATTGAGCCGCAAAGTATACGAAATATGGAATAAAAACTCATGAATGACTCTACATCTTCACTAGCTTTTTCAACCTGTGCTTACAGGCAAATTCGAGAGAAGCAGGCTGATGCGTTTACGAAGTACTTGGATACTCGAAGTGATGAAAAAGCATATGTAGCGAATCTTAACGGCGCGTGGGGTACGGGTAAGACCTTCTTTGTCGATAATTGGTGTCGTAAACTTGGGGAGCAAAGATATGTTGCGATCAAAATCGACGCATGGGAATCTGATTATCTAAACGATCCACTTGCCCTTGTCACCGCTGAACTGCTGACTAAATTAAAATGTCAGAGTGGAATAACAGACTTTTCGGAAACCGAAAGTAAAATATTCAATGCTGGCTGGAAGTTAGCAAAAAACTTTTTGCCAGTAATCACCATGGCTTTAGGTAAACATTTTCTAGGTAGTGAGTTTGGCGATTTACTTAAAGAAATTGGTGTGGCAGTTAAAGATACGGCTAATGATCAAAGTGTATCAAAGAATCGTTTAGGCGAGTTTGGGAGAGAGATATTTTCAATACATAACAAGCATAAAGAGTTTGCCGTTGAGTTTAAAATGGAGTTGTCTAATTTAATAAAGAAAGTTTGTGAACTGTCTAATAAAAATAAAGTTTATATTTTTATTGATGAATTAGATCGCTGTCGACCTACATATGCAATTGAAATGCTTGAGGTGATAAAACATTTGTTTGATATTCCTAAGTTGGTTTTCGTGATGTCTACAGATACTAAACAGTTGGAGTGTTCAATTAAGGCTGTTTATGGAGAACAATTTGATTCCGAGGAGTATCTAAGCCGATTTTTTCAAAGGCGGTTAACTCTATCTGAACCAAAGTATTTAGATTTTATCAAGGCGAATAATTTTTTCTCGATAATCGAGTTTAATCCGGTACTAATGTACCCTGCAGTAACTAAAGATGTTGCGTACGAGATAGTCGCACTATTTTGTGCTTTTCATCAGGTTTCATTGCGAAGAACGGAACAACTTTGCGCTAGGTTAGACGCTGCTTTAGTTAATTTGCCATCAAACACAGCTTTTTCCTTTATAGAGCTCGTTGGAAGTGTTTTTAGTTACGAACTTTACCCAAAGATCAAGTTGAATTATGTGCTTATGTATCGTTCTGGCAAATATAATTGGGCTGGATGTGAACGCGAGATTAGTTATATCGGCGATCCAAATGGAGATAATGCGCAAAAGGCTCTGGAACAGTATACTTCAGTTTGGAATATTATAGTTAATATTAGAGAACATGCTTATAAGCCTAGTCATCTTTATAACATGGAACAGGCTTTTCATAGTAACTTAGAAAGCTTAATAAGCAAGTTTGATAAGTTTGGGAAGTGCGAGCATCTGGAAAGTCTTATTTGTTTGCATCGGAGTAATAAGGTTGGCGTTGAAATCTCTACTGAAAATTTAATCCGAAAGATGAAAGACGATGATAGTGTAAAACTTTTAACCGGAAGTGAGTTTGAGCAATATCTTCATCTGTTTAACGATTTCTCATAATAAAAATATAATAAGCCTCCTACCGTTTAGTATATTAGTTTTTAGTTATAACTGTTCTACTTTCAGATTATTAATGTGACTCTAGCTTTTTAAGCTTACAGATGTTGCCTGTGCTCGAAAGGCAAACCATGGTGATTGGTGAGACGACCGTCCGCCCCATGGACGGGGCGGTCGAGCATCCAAGGATGGACTTGCTGCGTGTCGTCGAGCCAGTAACATGGTATGCCTCACTCTGAACAATATCTATGTTTAACTGCCTCTTCGCCTTCCGTAACTCTCGTTTATCAACTTAGATTCCCTAGGTTTCTTTCACAGTGTTGTGAGTGAATGCCATCGCAAGCCTGTATAGGCAATTTCAGCAAACGCTAAGGCCAACAGTAATTTAAAAAGTGATCCAAACGGATATAAAAATGGCCGAGGATAAGCTCGGCCATGATTTGCTCGATTAAGCGTAAAACGGGTAGGTTTAGTAGTATTTCTTCAAATAACTCTCGGCGTAGTTTTTGAGTTTTTTGTTTGAGCTCGCGGTTGCAATATTCTCAATCACATCGCGGTAAGCGGTATTCCCCGAACTAGCTAGCGCTTTTGCCATGTTGGCATAGGTATCGATGGCGAGTTTGTCATCGGCCATTAAGCGTGCTGTTTTCAATTCGTTACTGAGTACGGCTAGGATAAAATCATCGTACTGGCGGTCATCCATGATGCGTTTAGCCGCGAGACGCATTAATTCTAAATCATTGCTGCGTAGGGCATTGGCCAAGGCATTATTTTGCTGACTTTGATCGGCAGTATATTGGCTTTTATCCGCAAGAATCGCATTCCATTTTTTATATATTGTTATGTTTTCTAAAGCTTGACCTGCGTATTTTTTGAGTTTTTTAGGATAATCACCATTAACAATCTTGTTGATGGTTTCGCTGTACTTATCATTGCCTGAATAAGCTAAGCCTTTGACTAACCAAGCACTGTAGTCAATGGCATTTTTTTCAGTGGCTTGGGGCAAAGATGCGAGTAGCTTTGCTTCGAGCGCATCAAAAATGGCAGGATCGGATAAACCAGCGATGGTGAGTGATTCAATGGCTTCTTTTTGCTTGAATTGGTTATCACCCTTAAAGATTTCTTGATAGGTTTCAACCGTATATTCCTGAGCCAATAAAGGCGAGCTTAATAAACTGATGCTAAGCAGCATACCTGCAAACAGTGGTTTCATGGTGATGTCCTTATGTGGTTTTTATATGTTGCTATTGGGCCCAGCGTTTAAAAATCAGCGAGGTATTAATACCACCAAAGGCGAAATTATTACTCATGACATAATCTGTGTCGATTGGGCGCAGTTCGTTACGGATATAGTCCAAATCGGCGCATTGTGAGTCGATACTTTCAAGGTTGAGTGTCGGCGCAAACCAGCCCGCATTCATCATCTCAATACTCACCCAAGCTTCTAACGCGCCGCATGCGCCTAAGGTGTGGCCCGTGTAGCTTTTAAGGGATGAAATCGGCATGCCAGCACCAAAAACTGCATGGGTCGCGTGGCTTTCGGCGATGTCACCGCGATCCGTTGCCGTGCCGTGGGCGTTCACATAACCTATGGCGCTAGGCTCAAGCTGCGCATCTTTGAGCGCCAATCTGATGGCTATCTCCATGGTCTGCGCATTCGGTTGGGTAACATGTTGGCCATCTGAATTCGTGCCAAAACCGACTAACTCAGCGTAAATTTTAGCGCCACGCGCCTTGGCGTGTTCTAGCTCTTCGAGTACCAGCGTACAAGCACCTTCGCCAATCACGAGGCCATCACGGCTCGCATCGAAGGGGCGTGGCGTGAGTTCGGGAGTGCTGTTTTTAGTGCTGGTGGCAAATAAGGTATCGAACACGACAGCTTCTGTGGGGCAGAGTTCTTCACCGCCGCCCGCCAACATTAAGGTTTGATGACCGTATTTGATGGCTTCATAGGCGTAACCTATGCCTTGGCTCCCTGAGGTACAGGCGCTGCTAGTGGTGTGAATTCGGCCCTTTAAACCGAAAAATACCCCCACATTTACCGCTGTGGTGTGTGCCATCATGCGGATATAACTCGTGGCGGTGACGCCCGACATATCACCGGTTTTCAACATATCGCCAAAGGCGATGATGGCATCGGTACTGCCAGTGGACGAGCCATAGGCGATACCCATTTCACCCGAGGACACGATAGGATCGTCTAACAATCCCGCATCGATTAATGCAAGCTCGCTGGCGCGGGTCGCCATGATGGAAACCCGACCCATAGAACGAATTTTCTTGCGCGAATAATGGCTTGGCACTTCAAAGTCGCTAATGGGCGCGGCTAAGCGGGTATTGAGGCCATCGTATTTATCCCATTCGCCCATAGTGACAACACAGTTTTTCTGCGCCTTAAGGCTCGCTGCTATCGTCGGCCAATCATGGCCTAGGGCGGTAATGCCGCCAATGCCAGTGACAACCACTCGTTTCCCTAAGCGGGTTTGATTTGTCGGCTCGCTCATTTAGATCATGCCTCCATTGACCGATATCACTTGGCGAGTGATATAGGCGGCATCGTCAGACATTAAAAAGGCGGCTAAGGCGGCGATTTCACTGGATTTACCCATGCGGCGCATCGGCACTAATTGCTCGACCATATCCTTAGGAATATCGGCCACCATGTCGGTTTCAATCAAGCCGGGGGCGATACAGTTGACGGTGATTTTGCGTTTTGCCAGTTCTAATGACAATGCCTTAGTCGCGCCGATAATACCCGCTTTTGAGGCGCTGTAATTGACTTGGCCACGGTTGCCCGCAATGCCAGAAACTGAGGCTAAGGTGATGATGCGCCCGCCCTTGCGGCCTTGTACCATAGGCATGACGCAGGGGTGGATGACATTATAAAAACCGTCTAAGTTAGTGTGGATGACGCTGTCCCACTCGCTTTCTGTCATGGCGGGAAAGGCGGTATCGCGGTTGATGCCAGCATTGAGGATCACGCCATAATAGGCACCATTGGCCTCGATATCGGCTTCGATGGCGGCTCTGACGGTTGCGCGGTCGGCGACATCAAATTTCAGCAGGCTCACATTCACCCCAAGCGCGTGGATTTGCGCGGCAGTGTCATCTGCAGCTGCTTGGTTACTGTGGTAATGCAGGGCGATATCGAAACCCGCAGCGGCGAGTTTTAGGGCGATGGCTTTACCAATGCCGCGGCTCGAACCGGTAACTAATACTCTGTTATTCATCTGTTTTCTCCACCCCATTTTATCGTTATGTGTCGGTATGGGGTTTCATGTATTTATGGTAAAAAGGTCGCTTGTTAAGGCGCTTTAATGCTTTTTATCTACACCATAGCTTTAGTGCCCAAGGCTTCTATTTGCCGCGTCTTGATTGGCTGCAAGGTAGGCTTGTGTGTCCTGAGGTTGGAACACATTCACATTGGCTTGGGCCACTAAGCTCTTTTCTCGCTCAGAACCCGCTTCGGGCAGCAGATAAATTTGGCAATCGAATACCGCTAATCCCGATCCCTCTTGATAGAGGCGGCTGACTTGGGTGCGATAGGTGCGCCCGAGCTCATATTGCTTGGCATACAAGGTTAATTTGCGCGAACCCAATAGAAAACCAACGCGGATTTTATCATTGCGAAGCTTTGCCTCAACCCCAGCAAGGGCGGCAATACTTTGGGCCATATATTCGATACCCACATAATTGGGTACGGCTTGATATTTATCATCGAAATAAGGGCTTTGCGCTGTGATAGTGACTTCGGTCTCTAGGTTATCGCGCCGATAGCCAATGATTTTATCGAGCAAAATCATCGGTGCCCTATGGGGAATAAAATCGGCAATATCCTGTTCGGCAAAGGGTTGGTTGATCTTAAGCAACTGCATGGTACTAGGCCTCGTTACGGCAAAAAATCAGGCTGGCATTACTGCCGCCAAAGGCGAAGGAATTGCTCATCACATAATTAAGCGCGCCCTTAGCGGCAACTTGATGGCGCTCGACCAAGGCAATGGACGGATCCTGTGGATCGACTTGTCCGTCCCATTGATGGGGCGGTAGGGCTTGGCTGTGATTATGTGCTGAAAGTAATAAATAACAGAAGGCGGCTTCAATGGCGCCAGCGGCACCTAAGGTATGGCCGACTAAGGGCTTGGTCGAGCTGCAGGGCGGTACGTTTACACTAAACACTTCAACCACGGCGCGGCTTTCCATCGCATCATTTTTAGGCGTGGCTGTACCGTGCAAGTTAATGTAACCAATGTCTTTTGCTGCAATGTGTGCATCTTGCAATGCCGCGTGCATGGCGGTGATGGCGCCTGCGCCTTCGGGGTGTGGCGCCGACATATGGTGGGCATCGCTCGACTCGCCAATACCCGCTAGCATGACCTCTGACTCGCCCAACGTGAGGGTGAATAACGCCGCGCCTTCGCCGATATTGATGCCATCACGGTTGATACTAAAAGGATTGCAGTGGCCTTTCGAGACAGATTCTAAGGCGTGAAAACCATTGACTGTGAGTTGGCATAAACTGTCGACACCGCCGACAATCACCATATCGCAGAGGTTAGCCTGTAATAGGCGTTTGGCACTGGCAAACACTTTGGCGCTGGATGAGCAGGCGGTTGAAATTGTGTAGCAAGGGCCATCTAGCTCAAAATATTGGCGTAAAAAGTCGCTGGTGCTGCCGAGCTCTTGCTGGAAATAGTGGTAATCCGCTGGAAAGTATCCGTGTTGATTGCGGTAGCTCAGCGCGGCTTCACCTTTTGAAATCCCTGAAGTGCTTGTGCCTAGCACAACACCAATACGGGCATGACCAAAATCCCGTTTCGCTTGTTCAACTGTGGTCGCAATTTGCAGTGCGGCGCACAGCAGTAATTGGTTGTTACGGCAATCGAACTGAATGAGTTTTTCGGGAATGGTTGGTAGCGCTGTCGTCACGGGGGCAACTAAGGTTGGGTGCTCGAACAGGAGAGTGTCACTGCGTAGCATCGCACTGGTATCACCGGCGATCAGGCGGTCTAAAACCTGCTGGGGATCTTGCCCTAGCGGGGTACACAATCCAATCTGTGTAATAGCTACTCTGTTCATCATTGTGTGTCTTTTTACCATGGCACAGTTAAGTGCGGATGCTAACAGATTAAATAGGTTCGATTTCTAGCTCAAACTTAGCTTGTGGCATAGTTAAGCTGATGTGGGCTTGCCAAAGAGCATCGCCGATATTTTGTTGATAACGGATTTGCACCACATGGGTTTGCTGGCCGCTTTTACTGATCAAGGTGTCTTGACTATAGATCTGGCGACAGGGGATTGTATTCTCTCGGGTGCCTATAAGCGTATCGCCCTGATTTCCCCCAACCGTATCGCAAAGGCCTGTGACTAAATGACCACCTTCTAAATGGGCGCGAATACTCTGCTCAGGCCAATAGATCAGTTGCATCATCGCCATTAAATACTCAGCTTTAAAACTGTCCCCTAGCAGCACGCTTTGTTCACTGCTGAGTGTATTACCATCATAAACTAAGGTAAACAAAGCCTGTCCGAGTGGCGCTAAGCCAACGAGCGTCATGCGCTCATTCTCTAACTCTAATTGAGTGAGCAGCTCGTGGGATTTATCACCCACTTTAATGCTGACCTTTTGGCTAAAGGACTGGGGTGAGGATACGCCCGTTTTGCTCTCGGTTTGCGGGCTGCTAATGTCGGCGGGTTTGGCCGTCGGCTTAGTCAGAGGTTTATCGGCTGCGGGGGCAAAATCATGGGGCAGTGGCGCCAAGCAATAACGCATGTCTTTAGCGAGGCCGACACAGGTTTGCCTAAATAGTAGTTCGCTACATCCCGTCAGCCCCAGACTGATGATCAGTAGCGCGAGGAACACTCGCCATTTCGCGCCAAAGTTAAGCGACATGCGGTTACGCCTCTGCAAATTCAGGAATGGCAACTTGGTTTTGGCACAATTCGACCACCATGTTCAGGCGGCGCTCCGAGTCTTTAACGAAGGGATTATTGAGGTCCCAAGCGTAGCCCGCCAGAATCGAGCAAATCATTTGCTTGATGCGTGGATTCGGTTCTTCATAGAAGATCACATCCTGAAAGCGGCCATCATACCAAGCTTGCACATAGGTGCGGAAGGTATTCACCCCCTGCATTAAAGGCGCTGAGTAATCGGCTTGCCAGTCAACCGTTTCGCCATTGAGTTGTTTAGTCACACATTTTGCCGCCATCGATGCCGATTGCATGGCGATAGTGACGCCGGAGGAAAATACCGGATCAAGGAACTCGCCGGCATTACCCAGTAGGGCGAACTTGTCGGTCGCAAGCCGTGACACATTGGCTGAATAACCCTTGAGTGTGGCGCATTCTTGCACCACCTTAGCGTTTGCCAGTAGGGCTTTTAGTCCTGGTTCTTCATTGACTATGTTCATCAATTGTTGCTCAAGCGAACCTTGTAAACGCGCAAGTAATTGCGGTTCTGCCACTACGCCGAGTGAACAACGGCCATTGCTAAAGGGAATGAGCCAATACCAAATGTCTTTATGCTCAGGGTGGACACTGATTAAAATCTTATTTCGATCAAAGTGAGGATCGCTGATGTTGTCTTCCACATGGGTAAAGATGGCGCTGCGCTGTGGTAGGCAAGATGGACTTTCTAAGTCGAGCAAGCGGGGTAACACGCGGCCAAAACCACTGGCATCAAGCACATATTGGGCGCTGATTTGATAAAGCTCGCCCTGTTCATTGCGCACCATTAAGCATGGATTCTCGGTTAAATCTATCGCCTCGACGGTTTCACCGTAGCGGATGTCGACCCCTTGGCTTTGGGCGGTATCGGCTAACAGTTTATCAAAACTAGCGCGTTGCACTTGGAATGTGGTGCCCGGCCCTGGGGTAAATTTATCGGTAAAATCGAAGGTGGTGTAAGTGCCATTGCGACGAAAGGCGGCGCCATTTTTATGTTGGAATCCGGCGGCATTGAGCACATCTAACATGCCGGCTTCTTCGATAAACTGCATGCAGCAGGGCAGTAAACTTTCACCGATGGAGAAACGGGGGAAATGTTGTTTTTCTAACACCAGCACGCGCTTGCCTTGTTGGTGTAGCAAGCTGGCGGCAATGGCGCCTGAAGGTCCTGCGCCGATAATAGCCACATCGACGGCAAGTGAATTTGGCATAGCCGATAAATCGTGAGCGGGTGTAGGCATGTAAAGTACGTTCCTTGTCGTTATCAGGACTTTTTAGTCGTTAAAATCAGTGGCGAAAGTAAAAAGGTTAAACCTATACCTAGTGACAGGGTTAAACCAAAATAATGAATCGCTTGGGTCTGGCTAAAGGCGAGTAAACCAAAGGCTAATAGGGTCGAGCAGGCGGACATAAATACCGCCATCATCACTGCCTTGCCGTAGTTTTGAGCAGAGGCAAAGAACAAGCTGTAGTCTATCCCAATCCCGAAAACTAAAATGAGCGCGAGTGCATGGAACAGACTCAGTGGCGAGCCCGTTAAGCCTAAGGTTGCAAGCGTTAGCAAGGCCGCAAGGGCTGGAACGGCAACGACAACCGCGGCTTTTTTAATGCCAAAATTCAGGCTAAACAACAAGAGTGCGATACCGAGTGCGAGCGCTAACAGCTTTAGGGTTAACAGTCGGTAATGGCCCATGACGGCGGAGATATCCGCGACTTTATCGATAAGTTGTACGCTTTCATCATGGGCAAAGCGCGCCTTGATCGCGTCGATCTGTTTAATGCCGCCAAGCAAGACAATGGCACCATGCTCAGCGCTCGCGCCGCCATCATTTAGCGCTTCATAGTCGGTGGTCTTGCCATTTGGTGCTAGCCACAGCGGTGCGAGTTGCTTGCCTGCCTCTAGCGTAAAGAAATCCGCTGGACTGATATATTGCTCTTTAGCTGCTAAGTAGCTTGCTTGCAGCTCTGGCTTTAAGTTCTCATCCAACCCAAGGTTGGTGAGCACAGTATCTATCTGAGTTTGATAGATTTCACCCTGTAAGCGATAAGCTGTGTCTTGCCTTTGATGGCTGGGAAGATACTGGCTGAGGCTGACGTAGTTGCCTAACTCTTGGTTCGCAATAGCGGCATCGAGTATGGGCGACACTCGCTCAAGCTGTTGTAGTAGTGCTTCTTCACTCGCGGCGCGTACCAGTAAGAATTGATTATCTGTGCCGCCGCTGAGTAGCTGCCTGAGCTTATTTTCAGGTTCAGTCACGCTTGCGGGGCTTTGCTGCAAATGGCGAATATCGTCATCGACGGTTAACTTGGTTACGCCAACCAGACACCACACTACTATCACTAAAGTAAACATGCCCATGCCTAAAGGCGTGGTCAATCTGTTGGATAACTGAGTGAGGTTGGCAAGGTACTGTCCTGCTAACGTTAATGGGCGGGATCCCGATGGCAAACGACTTCCCGCTAACAGTGGGTAGGCGAGAATGAGGGTGAGATAAGCCCCGAGCAGCCCCGCGGCGCAGAAAATCGCCACTTGCTGCATTCCAGGAAACGGCGCTAAACCTATGCCTACATAAGCTAAGGCACTGGTGATAAAGGCAAGCGTTACAGTGGGGAAGATATACGTGACCGTCGCCTTTGCGTTGCGTTCGGTATCGCTTAAGCGCTCGCAGTAAAAATGAAAGCTGTAGTCGATGGCAATGCCAATCAAGCTAGTACCAAACACTAAGGTGAGTAAATGCAGCTCGCCAAACACGCTTAAGGTAAAAGTTACGGCCAGCAACAGCCCGCTAGAAATGGTAACGATGGCCAACAGTAGTGGCATCACAGAACGAAACGCCAGCCAGACTAAAGCTATTACCCCGAGTAAAGATGCAAGACCAAGGATCGAGATTTCACTCTTAGCCGTTTGTGTCGCCGCAATCGCGTGAAACAGGGCGCCAGCTTTGAGCACGGTAATATCTGGGTAGTTTTTTTCAACCGCATCCAACCCTAGGGTTAATGCCGTCATCTGCGCTAATTGCGCATTGGGATTAAAGGCACTTTCTTGGCCCTTTGCCATAACAACCGCGGCAACATTATCGCCTTGATTAGCCAGCAGAATACCTTGGCTGGCTCTGACTTTTGAACTCGGCGCGAGGGCGAGTAAATTGGCGGGGAATAACAGCAGCGGATCTTGGGCAAGCAAGTTGCTATTGGCGTAACTAAAGGCGTTGTAAAGCTGTGCGGTGGCCGCTTCAATCAGATTTCCAATGTCTTTCGTTGCTAACGCCTCAGCTTGTGGCGCTGTCAGTAATTTAAATCTGTGGGGGAAATAGTATTGCCCCAACGCTTCACCGAGCTGCATATCGGCGCTGCGAATATCTGTAAGTGCAGCATTTTTTCCAGTAGCAACAAGGTCAGTTTCAAGCTTTTGCATCAACAGCTTAGCCGCAGCGATTGCCGTGGTTTCATCCTTGGCGACGAGCGCAATATAGACTTGATCGGCGAGCGTCGCTTCAACTTGGTTAAGGGCGCGCTCTGTGAGTTTGTCCTGCTGTAAATGGGGCAGCATGGCGAGAATATCGCTCTGCACCCTTGCGCCGTTTTGCCAGAGTTGCAACGTCCACAGACTGGCAGACAGCATTAATAGCAACCAAATGGTGAGGCGCCACTTGGGGGACGATTGTATTAGCGCTTGATTGGCGCGCGCGGTGAAGTTGGCGGCCATGGTTAAGGTTTATTCGCCTCTATCGCCACAGCATACTGCGTCAATTCGGTTTCGCTGAGTTTACCTTGGGAAAGCGCATTAAAGTCGATGCGGGTCATATCCTGTGGGCTCACACTCGGCGCTGCGCTCAGCAGCACTAAGGATTGCAAGGTATCGCCACCCTCTAACACCATATTGGCGATGGCTTTTTTCATTAAGGGATCTTTGGGCGTTAGGCCTAATTGCCATTGGCCGTCTGTGTTCAAGCTTTCTGGGCTAAAGTTCTCTGGGCTTAACTTTTCTACGTTTAACTTGTCTGTGCTGAGAAAGTGCAGCTCGAAGTTCTCACTTAAACCGGAAATATCCCCTCCGAGCATAGCGCGCACTAGATTGGGTAATAAATCCCCCATAGCGGCGGCGCTCGCCGAGGCATCGGCCTTGCTGACTTGGACTCGACCTTGGCTATCGCGCTGAATAAGCTGCTTATCTTTTAAAATCAGCAGGGATTCGAAGGGCTTTATCTGCTGCCAAATCAGCCCTTGGGTCTGATCGAAGATAAACTGACCTTGGCTGATTAACGGCTTTTTGAGCACCTTTAACTGCCGAGATTGCACAAACTGACCTCTCACCGTTTCGCCCAAGTTAAGTTTTTGGCTTAAGGCGACAAGCTGCGCGGTATTCACAGTTTGGGTGAATAGTTGCTGGTAATTGTTGGCAGAAACTGCCGTTGTCGATGTGTCAGCCTTGCACTGTGCCGATATCCATACGCTGCAAAAACACAGGATAAGCATAAGCTTGATGTGTGTTAGCGCGGCGTTCATTGGTCTTCCACCTTAGCGAGCAGGGGGGCTATTTTGTCACGGAACACCTCTGGGGTAACAAAGCACAATTCTTGGGTGCTCATATCGACCGCTGCCTGAATGGTATAACCCTTAGTGATGCGCGCACCCGTTTCAACGTCGCGAATTTGATAATTGATCTTTAAGCGGTTTTCCCACTCGACTAACTCGGCGCGCACTGTGATTTTTTGCTCGAAGGTGCTGGCTTTGACGTATTTAATCTGCAAATCGATAATAGGCCACGCATAGTTAGATGCTTGCATTTGGCGGTAGTTGTAGCCCAGCTCATCGAGCAGTTTACAGCGTGCTATTTCGAAATAACGCAGGTAATTGCCATGCCAAGTGATCCCCATGGAATCCACATCGTGGAAGGGGATTTGCATTTCCATATCGATAGTGAGCAATGATTTCATCGGCACACTTCCCATTCGCCCGCTTGGATTTTAGCTATGGTTTGGCGCAGCACGGCTTCAAGCGGTCGGTCTTCAATTAAGGTCTCAAAATCACCGCGCACTTCAGCGAGTGTTTTCGCCAATGAAGGTGTGAGCGAGGCTTCGTCCAGTTCATTTTGGGCGATACGCAGGCCAATACCTTGGGTCATGGCAAGTAATGCAGCCGCCGCGACTTGTTCGGTCAATTGCAGCACGCGCATACAGTCGCGGGCGGCAATAGTGCCCATGCTCACCTTGTCTTGGTTGTGGCATTCGGTCGAGCGCGAGAACACGCTGGCTGGCATAGTGTGCTTGAGCGCTTCTGCTGTCCACGCCGATACCCCAATTTGCACTGCTTTAAAGCCATGATTAATCGCGCGGCGCAGGCCGGTTGAGCCGGATAAGTTAGCGGGTAAGCCATTATTAAACTTAGGGTCCATTACCAGTGCCATTTGGCGATCGATAAGGTCTGCTAAGTTAGCCACAGTATTTTTCAGCGAATCCATCGCAAAGGCGATATGGCCGCCGTAAAAATGGCCACCGTGGAGAATATGCTCGCCTTCGCCGTCGACAATCGGGTTGTCGTTGGCGCTGTTGACTTCGGTTTCGATAAACTGACGCATAAACGGCAGCGCATCCTGCAACACGCCGATAATGTGCGGTGCGCAGCGGATGGAATATCTGTCCTGCAGCCTGTCCGAATTGCGCGGATGTTCGTGGTGATTTAAATCTTCCCGTATCCAAGTGGCGATTTGGTTTTGTCCCGGATGCGGTTTGGCGGCAAATAAGATTTCATCAAAATGGTTCGAGTTGCCTTTTAACGTTAACGAAGCCATAGCGGTAATGCGGCTACTTAAGCGGGCAAGATATTGGGCGCGATCGAAGGCTAAACAGGCCAAGGCCGTCATCACAGCCGTGCCGTTCATCAGGGCTAAGCCTTCTTTTGGACGCAGGACATGCGGGATAATGTTGAGCTTAGCGTACACAGCTTGAGTCGCTTGGCGCTCACCTTGGTAAATCACTTCGCGCTCGCCGACTAACACGGCGGCCAAATACGACAGCGGCGTTAAATCACCGCTGGCGCCGACCGAGCCTTCCTCTGGGATCACTGGCACTATGTTGAGATTGAGCAAAGTTTCGATGCGCTTTAATAGCTCATAGGTCACGCCAGATTTGCCAATGGCTAAGGAGTTTAAACGGCAAGCCATCACAGCGCGGGCCTGCATTATGCTTAAGGTCTCGCCTAAACCGCAGCCGTGGAAGCGGGTTAAATGCAGTGGCAATTCGTGGACCAGATCTAAGCTCACATTGACTGTGCAAGAGTCGCCATAACCAGTTGTTACACCATAAACCACGCCTTCTTCGTGCAGTAGACTATCGATAAAGCGCGCACCTTTTTGAATGTATTCTTGATAATCCGCATCATCACAGAGCTTGACTGGTGCGCCCTTGGCGACGGCAACCACTTGTTCTAAGGTAAGAAATTGACGGCCGAACTCAACAGTCTTTAAGTCTGATTGATTCTTTGAGTCGGCGGCTTGGGTGTGGCTCATGAATGACTAGTCCTGTCTGTCTTATGATCCTGCTCTGGGATCTGCGGTGATGTTGACTCTGCTGTTACAGCATCGGCTTGTACTGAATTGGCTGATACGCGTCCTAACTCGCTGTCTTTACGCCAAAAATCGAAGAAGTTAAACCATTGCAAAGGCTCGCGTCTGGCAAAGTATTCTAAACGTTCGCTGTAGCGATTTACCGCCTGCTGTAATCTGTCCATTCTGCCCGGCCTTGGGCCTTTAAGTGTTTCGGCGAAGTGCTCTAAATGCACCCGATAACGGCCCTGTTCCCGCAGGCAAAACATTAAAAACACAGGGCAATCGAGTAAGCCTGCCAAAATAAACGGCCCTTGGGGAAACGCTGCATCTTGCCCCATAAACGGCGCGTACATGACGCGACCTTGGGTATTCGGCGAGGTTCTATCGCCCGCGATCACCACCAGTTCACCGTCTTCTATTTTTTGCTGCAACAGCATAGACGTCGCGGGGTTAAGCTCGGTCACTTGAATAAGATTAAGCGTGCTATCAGGGTTTAACTGCTTAAGTACCTTATTGAAATTTTCAGCATGGCTAGTTAACACCATGACGTTTACTTTGACCTTGCGCTGGTGGATGGAAATGGCGCGGCAGAGTTCTAAATTGCCAAGGTGCGACACCAATAACACCGCGCCTTTACCGCTTTCGAGCTGGTCGGCCAGCACTTGGCGATCGGGGAAATCCACTTGGCTCAATTGGATGCGATCGCACCATGCATCGATTCTATCGAGAGCGGCATTGCCAAAGGCTAAAAAGTGATTCAAGCTATCGCGCCAGCCTATGGGCTGATTGAGCTTAGGATGTTGCGGCTCAAGCATTTGCACGCGGCGCAGGAAATCTAACGAGGCTTCGCGGGTGACTTTGCCCGTGAGAAAGAAATAACAAATCACAGGATACATAATGGCGCGGCACAACCAATGGCCGCCAATACGATAGCTCTCGGCTAACAGTTTGATGCCCCAGTAACTGCCGCGCTCCTTCATGCCCGACCAATGGGTGGCTGAAGTTGATGATGTTGCTGACGAGCAATGGGAGTTTTGCGCGGCTTGTTGCTGTGATTTACGCTTCAATAGCCAAGGCAGGCGTTTGAGCATGCCGAAAAACAACTTGGTATGCAGTTTAGTGATGCGCACATTGTCGGCCACACCTTGAAAGTGACTAACACCACCTTCGGGATAAATCACCTTAGTCGGCTGGAATAAAATTTCCACCCCTTGCCAGTAGAGTTTGACGAGGATTTCAATATCAAAATCCATTCGCTCCGTTAATGCTTGCTGGCACAGTAATCGCTCGGTGGCGGCGAGGGGATAAACGCGAAAGCCACACATAGAATCTTGAATATCAAAGCTTAAGGTTTCGACCCACACCCAAAAATGGGTGATATAACGGCCATAGAGCCTGCCCTTAGGCACGGATTCATCGTACTCGGGTTTGCCTGAAATCAGTGCATCGGGTTTAGCCTGCGCCCTTGCTACCATAGCTGGAATATCGGCTAGATTGTGTTGACCATCGGCATCGACCTGCAGTGCATGACTAAAGCCATCGCGGTAGGCTCGGCGTAGGCCCGTCATCACAGCAGCGCCTTTACCACGGTTGTAAGGATGCAGCAGCAAAGTCACCCAAGGATAGGTTTGGGCTAAGGATTGCAGTAGATAACGGGTTTCGTCATTGCTGCCATCATCAATCAAATAACAGGGCAGATTAAATTGGGCGAGTTCGGCCAAGGTCTGGGCAATTGCGGCACTGTGATTGTAATTGGGGATCACTAAGGCGAGCTTGATGGGCGCCGACTCAACTAAGTCGCTGGGAGGTGTTAGCACTGGCTCGCCCCATCGCTGCTGTTAACTGGCGAGATATCGAAGGCGATACGACCTGACGCGTAGCGGTTTTCACCATCGCTATAGGCGAAGGTGAGTTTCCCCTTAGCCGCATTGTTGCTAATGCTTAAGGTGACTTCTTGCCCCGGCAGTATGAGTTGCTGAAACTTAAGCACTTCTAAGTTGGCTACGGCTTCGTAATAGCCGAAATATTGGCAGCCTAAACGCACCGCCCAATCTAATTGCGTCACGCCTGGCAGTACGGCTTGTTCGGGAAAATGTCCCTTAAAAGATTCAAGGTCGGCCGCCACTAACAGACGTAATTCAATATTATCCATGCCGATATTGGAATGCAGGATCGGCGGTAAACTCGATTTAATCATGATCAAATAACTCGACTAACTGGGCAGTGACACGCTTACCCTGAGTGTTAAGCGGCAAAATATCGGGATAACGCCAGCGGCGTGGCAGGGTGACTCGCTCAAATTGCGTCAGTAAATGTGCTTTTAACGCATTGTTGATACTGAGTTTCCCCTGCTCTTGGTGCACGCTGCGGCCAAGTGCTGAGAGAGTTATCACAGCGCCCAGTTGGGATTTAAACTGCGGCAATACGACAAGTGCGGCTTGCTCAACATAGGCGTGGCTGCCTAGCAGCGTTTCCATTTGTGCCAGTGATAGACGTTTTTCCTCTATCTTAACGATGCGATCGAGTCGGCCCTTGAGTCTAAACTGGCCATTTTCGGTCGGTTCGATTTTATCTTCGCAGCGCAACCATTCATCGTCGGCTAAATAGGGTGATTTCAGCAGCAAGGCTCCGTCGCTAGGATCTTGATCTATCGATATTCTGTCAAACACTTGCCAAGGTTCATCGGCCTCATGCTGACGGCGATAGGCTATGCCGCCCGTTTCTGTGCTACCAAAAATCTCGATGGGCAAATGGCCATAGCATTGGCTGATCCCCTGAGCCGCCGCAAAACTTAAGGGCCCGCCAGAGCTAAACACTAAGCTGGGTGAGCGCAGTTGGCGCTCGTGCTCTAAGGCCTTAGGTAAACGCGATAACTGGGCAGGGCTACTGATCAAACACAAGTTTGGCAGTAAGGCAGTGTAATAGCTTAAGGTTTCTGGGTATTCAATCTGCTCACTTAAAAACGGCCGACTGGCGGCGAGTGGCCACAAAATCTTGAATAACAGGCCATAGATATGCTGGTGGGAAACCGTTGAAACCACACTGCAATGGGGTAAATGTTCGGCAAAGGTATGTTCGAGCACTGAGACTTCAACGTCTAATTGCTGAAGTGTTTTACGGATCGCCTTAGGTTCGCCACTGCTGCCGGAGGTAAATAGCACAAGTTCACCGATAGCCTCGCTCGCCGGCCAAGGCTTGCTCGGCAGGCTCAGCTCTTTTCTCAGTAGAATAAAGGCCTGACTTTCACACAATGGCTTGTCCGACAATATGCCTTCAAACTGGTGGGTTAACTCGCTCAGCGTGCCCGTTTGGGTATTGGCTGGTAAGATAATTTCCTTGCCGGCTAACAGCGCCGCGCATAAACCCACAGCAAACAGATCGCTGGTATCACTCGCGAGCAGCCATTTTTTCTCTGGCGCGGCCAGCAGTTGCTCGTAAAAATACGCCACCTGATTGGTAAATAATGCACCTGTGACTATGTCGTGGTGATTAAAGCTGATCAGTTGTTGGGCAAAGGGCCCTTGGGTTAACCAGTTTTTGAGTAGCTGTGTCATGTTTTCTTCAACCAAAAGCTGCGATATAACCATTCCCCACCGAGGAGCAGTCCCATGAGTACGTATGCAATCAAACCGTTATACAAGGTCCAGGTTGCTAAGCTAGTAAAGCCAGCGGTGTAAGCCGCCATAGTGCCATTGAAGATAAATAAGCCGCACCAAAGTAGCGTGACTTTTTTAAGATACCCAGTGGCTTCATCCGGTAAATCGGGTTCTTTCAAACGGGCTAAACGTTCGATCATGCTAGGGCCAGTGTGCAGTGAATAACTGAACAGCGCCAGCATAGTGAGATTTATCACTACTGGGTAATACAGCAGCCAATCACTGCGCTTGGCAAGATAACTGCCTGCCGTGAGCACAATCCCCACCAATAGTGGTAAAACTAATGTCTTAACCTTTTGCTTTTGTAGCATTAGCCGCATTATCAGCAATAAACACAGCACGAGCGCTATGGTGCCAGCAGGCAAGTAACTGAGCCCTAAATACACGGCAACGGGGTAGGCCAGCAAAGTTAGGGCGGTTAAGACCTGTAGCAAGGCTCGCATTAGGTTCTCACTAAACCTTCGATAGCATTAATCACATCGTTGATTGTGCGAACTGATTTAAATTCATCGGGTTGGATCTTTTTACCTGTCAGTTGCTGCAGCTTTATCACTAAGTCGACGGCATCAATACTGTCGAGATCGAGCTCTTCATACAGGTTGGCCTCAGGCGTAATCGCCTCGGCATCAATTTCGAACTCGTCCACTAAAATAGTGGTCAGCATAGCGAGGATTTGTTCACGATTTTGCATATTCCTCTCCTATGGACGCTGTGATTCGATAAAGCGAGCTAAGCTGGCAACACTGTGGAAATGAGCCTTAGTGGCATCCGAATTGGCTTCGATTTTGACATCAAATTTTTTCTTGATGGCTAAGCCGAGCTCGAGGGCGTCGATAGAATCTAAGCCTAAACCTTCGCCAAATAGCGGCGCATCGGTTTCAATATCATCAATGCTGACGTCTTCTAGATCGAGACAGTCGATGATTAACTGCTTTATTTCATTGTTTAAGTTCATAATTATTTTCGAGTTGTTGTTTATAGTAATGTTCAAGATCCCGCGTCAGCTGCCGGGCCATTTTTGCATGCTCACCTAAAGCCGCTTGGTATTTCTGGTAAGAAACGATTGTGCCGATTTCAACGGCCATTCCCATGGTTTGCCTTGGGATTTCATACCAAGGTTGCTCCTTTGTCAAACCACGCACATTGGTACGTAGCACCACAGGTAAAATATCCGCTTCGGCCCTTAAGGCGATATTGGCAGCGCCGCGGGCAAAGTGGTTAATGGTCGCACCGACCACCGTACGCGTGCCCTCGGGGAAGATTATTAAATTGGTGCCTCTTGCGAGCACTTCGCGGCAATCCTCTAGCATGAGTTCGGCGCCGCGATTGGGAATATAACCTGCGCAGGACACCACCCCCCGCAAAAATGGATTACGCCACAAAGCTTGTTTGACTATGCAGCCCGCATTGGGCATGAGACTTATCAATACCACCACATCGACTAAACTGGGGTGATTGGCTATGACGATAACGCCTCTGGCATCATGTAATTTTTGGGCATCGTGGCTGCTGACCTTAATCACACCTGCCCAAGTGAGCATGGCGACAAAGCCTTTGAACATTAAATGCACGGCCTTTTGTACCCGAATAATCCGCGCCTCTGGTGTGCCTGGCCAAAAACGCAGTAGTGGCAGAATGGTCAAGGAGCTTAATAAGCCGCCTAAGCCAAAGGCGATATAACAACTCACGCCACCTAGCCAACGTGGCACATAATTCAGCCCTTCGCGGCGAGTTTCCGGCAAGGTATAAGCGGCATTGAGCATTGAATCTTCATGGCCCTTAGCGGCGTCATGGCTGTGGGCTGCATCAAACATGCTCAAGTCTCCAATGCCATTGGGATAAGCAGCCTGAAATATTTTGCGCCGTTGCTAGGGCGTGGATAAATGCACCATAGGTCAGCGGATTTAAAGCTGTTGCCTTAGAAATACGGCTCACTGTGAGCTTGGCCGAAGCGGGTGTATCGAAGGGCGCGAGCTGTAGGCCTAGGGCCAAAGGTAATTCAAATTCTTGGGTAAACTCATCGTACACAGGAGGCACTGGATCATCACCGAAGACCAATAACAATGGTTCTGGCGATTGATGTAATTGGGCGAAGGCTTCGACCATAGCTTGGGACAGGGTTTCTGTGCCCGCCGCAACTGAGGTTGAAGGCGCTGTATTGGCCGCCACTATGCCAAAAATGCCGCTGGCGGTGTTGTGCACCGACTGACTAAAACCTAAGGGCGATAAGGGTTGTTTGGCGATAATGTCTTCGAGTAGGCCAATGGTGCGCTGCAACTCTCCATGGCGCGAGGCAAAAATAGAGCGACAATTTGCAGGCATTTCGCACTGAAAACTCACCTCTAACATCATCTTAGTCAAGCGACTAAAACGGCGGCGCTGCATGGCGGGAATTTGTTTGAGTGCGGGAGCGGTGGTATCCGACTGTGGTGGCGTATCGAGATTGAGCTCAGCCGAACTCTCGCACCAAGTTTGCCAACTTTGATGGTGCTGATATTGGGGGGCCCAAGCGCCCCAAGAGAGAATGCTGAATGTTAGTTGCACTACTTTGCCTCGACACTAAATTTAAGCTGTCTTAGTTATCCCTAACTAAGTTAGAACATTAATGGATTGTCATACCATAGTGAGGAGTATACGCGTTAGAAGAATGACGCTCGAAATGCCCTCTACAGCGTGGTCATTCTACACTATGCCCCTTCTTTTTATGAAGCCATTTGCATTGTGCGGGTTAACGGAATGGGATCAAGTGCTGTGATTTACAGCACTTATTCGACATTGAGTAACAAACATCGCAGTGGCTATCTGATTTCGCAGACGCTTTAACTTACAGGTTAAAATGAAAAAAGGCGCACTGAGCGTGAGCGCCTTTTGGCATGAGCTTGATAACCTATTGCGACAATTGATTCTCGATTTTACGCAGCGCTACTTTCAACTTGCGAGTATTTTCTGGACCCATACGGATCAACAGTTTTTGGGCACTGGGTAGTGCCTCTAAGTTAGGGTCAACGAATTGATAGTTAACGCTAATTGAATTCAGCTCAATCGGATCTTCAATAATAGGTGCTGCGAGTAACATTTTAATCGCTTGCAGCATTCTGTCGTTAAATTTGGCGTTGCTGTAGCCGAGTTCGGTAAAGGCTTCCTCTAGGAGCGGCGTCAGTTGCTTGTAAGTTGTGATTAAGCTCTGTTCGTCCATTTTGGCAATCGAGTCAACATAGGCGTCGTATCTGTGGAACCCCTCAGGATTTAAATACACTTTGTTGGTGATTTCTGAGACTGAGAACAGCTTCTCTGGTCCTTTAAGTGGGCTAACTTTACGGGTTAATTCACCCTGAGCTAGGTTATCCACGAATACCACAAATTGGCGGACGAGATCTTGCTGCACTAACGAAGAACTCAGCACATTGTTATTGATCATGGCGAGAGCTTTTTGTTGCACAAATGCATCACTTTCAGCCAGCACAGGCACAGGTTCTACGACAACTTCAGGCTCTGCCACTGCAGTGGTTTCAGTGCTATTAGTGTTCGTTTCTGTAACGGCAGGCGTCGTCTCAGTGGTTTCAGGCTCTGGCTCACTTTCGAGCGTCATAGGTTCAGATGGCGGTGTTTCAGGCAATACAATAGGGGCGTTAGGAATGAGTTTAGGTGAGTCAGAATCACCGCTGTAGTAATAATATCCTCCGGCAGAAAGTAGCACGACGAGCACTATCGCAAAAAGCGCAAAGCGATTGCTGCTAGAAGAAGTCTCTTGAGGTGTTATTCTATCATCTTGATTAACTTGCATTTTACATCCTTCGCTTGAGTGTCAAGGTAACTTGGTGAATACATGCAGCTAACATTAAAGTGCAAGAGCGGGCTATTTGAAGGCCGCAGGTTCATTTTGCAAGTTTCCATGCGCTTGTCTATAGCGCTTAGCTGAACATAAACAATTTATTTCGAGTAAAGGCAGATGTTACGCCTCGTTCTTTACCCTTTAATATTTACGGCCTAAGCCTGCACATAGTGCTGTCTGTGCCCGAGCCAACGTAAAATAATTGCATCGACTTTTTCGGGAGCTTGCGCCATTACATGGCTCGCTAATTTCTGAATGTGTGGGATCAAAGCTTGATCGCGCACCAGATCGGCAATTTTGAGCTCAGCCAGTCCCGTCTGCTTAGTGCCAAGCACTTCACCCGGGCCACGAATTTCTAAATCTTTCTGCGCTATGATGAAACCATCATTGCTTTGTCTGAGTACACTCAGTCTTTGGGTGGCGGTATGGCTCAACGGCGCCTTGTAGAGTAACACACAATGGCTTGCGATGGCGCCTCGACCGACTCGTCCGCGCAGTTGATGCAGCTGTGCTAGACCTAAACGTTCAGGGTTTTCAATGATCATCAGGCTGGCATTAGGCACGTCGACGCCCACTTCAATCACGGTTGTCGCTACCAGTAGATGAATAATGCCTGCCTTAAAGTCGGCCATGATTTGCTGTTTCTCGGCGCTCTTCAACCTGCCATGCACTAGGCCAATATTGAGCTCGGGCAGGGCGAGGCGCAGTTCTTCGGCTGTGTCTTCGGCGGCTTGGCATTCGAGCACTTCGGATTCTTCAATCAGAGTACACACCCAATAGGCCTGACGTTGGTCGCTGATGACGGCGTTACGCACCCGTTCAAGCACTTCGTTACGGCGTAAATCAGCAATCGCCACAGTGGTCACTGGAGTTCGCCCCGGCGGCAGTTCATCGATAATGGACGTGTCGAGATCTGCATAGGCCGTCATCGCCAGCGTGCGGGGAATAGGTGTGGCTGTCATGATCAATTGATGCGGGTGGAAACCTTGGTTCACGCCCTTTTCCCGCAGGCCTAAGCGTTGGTGTACGCCGAATCTGTGTTGCTCATCGATAATAATTAACGCGAGTTTGCTAAAGACTACATGCTGCTGGAAGATGGCATGGGTCCCAATTACCATCTGGGCTGCGCCAGATTCAATATCCGCAAGGGATTGGGTTCTGGCCTTGCCTTTAAGTTTTCCCGCCAGCCAACCTACCTTAAGTCCGAGTGGCTCAAACCAAGCGGCAAAGTTAGTTGCATGTTGCTCGGCCAATAACTCTGTCGGTGCCATCATGGCAACTTGATAACCGTTTTCAATCGCTTGTAATGCCGCCATCGCCGCGACTAAGGTTTTGCCCGAGCCAACATCCCCTTGCACTAAGCGCATCATAGGGTGCGGTTTTTCTAAATCTTTGCCTATATCAGCCACGACTCTTTGCTGGGCGCCAGTCGGTTTAAAGGGCAAAGCGGCGAGGAAAGGATTGAGCAACTGCCCCGTGGCCTGCATGGTGACAGCGGCATCTAAATTACTGCGCTGCCTTAGGCGTAACATGCTGAGATTGTGGGCGAGTAATTCTTCCTGCACGAGTCGTTGCTGGGCTGGGTGTTGACCTAGCTCTAAATCGAACTGAGAGATCCCCGCAGGAGGGCGATGTAGCGTCTGCAGCGCTTGTTTAAGGCTGATATTGTTAGGTTGCAACTGCGGTGGCAGCAGCTCAGTTAAACCGCCTTCTTCCAGTAACACTAAGGCTTGTTCCGTCAGCTTTATCCAGCTCGCCTGCTTTAAGCCCTCAGTCGTGGGATAAATCGGCGTTAGGGTATCACTCAGGTGAACATCTTCACCGGGATACACCACTTTATATTCTGGATGCACTATCTCAGCTTGATGACTACCACGGCGCACTTCACCATAGGCGCGGATCATCAAACCATTTTGCATGGCATTACGCTGAGCAACGGAAAAGTTAAAGAAGCGCAGGCTTAAGCTGCCCGTTTCGTCGCGCACATTGCAGACCAGCATGCGCTTGCGGCCTTGGATGATTTGTGTCGATTGGATTTCAGCTTCTATAGTGCCATAACCGCCTAGGCTGAGGGCTGCAATGGGATAGATTTGGGTTCTATCTTCGTAGCGCAGGGGTAAGTGAAACAGCAGATCTTGTACTGTTGTGATGCCGAGCTTTGCGAGTTTCTCCGCGACCTTTTTGGCGACGCCTTTGAGGTCGGTGATCGGAACAAGATCCAATTGCTGCAAGTCGTTAGCACTCAATCACTGTGAATTTATACATATATTAACAGAGAATAAGCGTAAGGCAATCTCAAGGGGAATTAGGGTGTTATCAAATTTTGTTTGGAAGCATAGCTAATATCCTTCTGTGGCCTTAAGACCACAAAATTGTTGATAAGATATCGTTAGGCTGAAAGCGTGGTTAACTGTGAGTGTTATTACAACCAGCCTTTTTGCTTGGCAATGCGGGCTGCATCGATTCGATTACTGGCATTGAGTTTGGCTATGGCTTCTGAGAGGTAGTTGCGAACAGTCCCTTCGGCGATAAAAAGAGTTTCGGCGATGTCGGAGGTGGATTTGCCTTCGCTAGCGAGGCGAAGAGCGCGGCGTTCTTTGTCGTTGAGTGGGTCGACATCGCCAATCGCCATCATGGCAAGTTCAGGATCGATCACTCGTTTTCCCGCCATCACTTGTTGAATCGCGTTGACTAAGGTTTCTGAGGGTGCATCTTTAAGCAGAAAGCCGCCCACACCCGCTTCGATGGCACGTTTAATATAGCCCGCACGGCCGAAGGTGGTAATGACCACTATTTTGGTTTGGCTATGTTGCTCCTTTAACCATGTGGCCAGCTCTAAGCCTGTGCGGCCGGGCATTTCGATATCCGTTAGCAAGAGATCAAAGCTTTGCTGTTTGAGTAAGCTTAGAGCTTCGTCACCGTCACTCGCTTGGGTGATACTAAACCCCCCTGCAAGCGTAAGGAGTGCGGCGAGTGCTCCTCGCACCATAGCTTGATCTTCCGCCAATAAAATCTTCATTAATGTGTTGCTCCCTGCAAAGGTAAACTGACGGTAAATATATATCCCTGTTCGAGATTATAGCTCAAGCTGCCGCCTAAACTGTCGAGGCGCTCGCGTATACCTGTGAGGCCATTACCCTCTATAAAAGGTTTGGCCGCGGCATTGTCTTTGACTTCGAGCAGCAGGCGGTCTGATTGCTTAGAAAAGTGGATAGAGCATTCACTTGCACCGCTATGGCGGAGAATATTATTAATAAGTTCGGTGAGGATCAAACTCAGTTGGCTTTCTGTGCTTGCACCTAGCTTGGGTAGCTCACCACTGAGCTCGACACTTAAGCCTTTATCCCTTAAGGATTTACAAAGCTGCGTCACGCAACTCTCTAGACCCTTGTGTTTGTAGTCTGACACTGTGTGGCGGATCTGGCTTAAACTTTCCCTCGCAATTTGTCCTAGCTCAGTCAATTGGGTTGATGCGAGTTCATATTCTTGTTTTGCGATAAGCTTTTCGGCTAGCTCAGCCTTAAGGGCGATGGAAGATAGGCTATGCCCCATAATGTCGTGTAGATCCCGCGCGATACGTTCACGCTCAAGCATAGTAGCCAAGGTGGTAATTTCTTGGGCACTTTGCTGTTCTTTCAATTTATGCCGATAACGTCTGCGTTCGGCGACACCAAACATGCCCACGCCGAGCACTAATCCCGAGCCGTAAAGCGGAAAGTAGTAACTGTTAAAGTGGTAAATCTCATTGAGGGCAAACAACAGGCCGATGAGTGCTGCAATAGCCAACAGACAGGTCCGGAGAGGATAAAAAAAGCCAATGAAGAAGGCGGCAAAGGTAAATAGCGAGATAGAGCCTGGGTTGATTGGTGTGATCGCTATTGCTATGACCACCATAATGAGAATGGGCAGATAGGCGCTACGGCTATTGCACTTATAGGTCCAAAAATAACAGGCAATAAAAGGGATTAACACGGCAAAACTGAGGGCGATTTTCCAGCTTGGATAGGGATTTATGGCAAGTGGGATCAGATAAAACACTAAGTTTATCAAATACACCCAAGCAAGTTTTCGTTCGAGCTGAAGGGGAGTGCTTATCATGATGCCTCTGTGTCACTGAGTTGGTTGTTGAATGCCCACCGATGGCATCTGTTTTAATTTATTCTTTTTAGGGATTGGCGCTATCGTCAGCGCCATAGATCCCCGTTAACAACTTTGTCTATTTTGCACTTAATTGCTGATTTTGTTGAAGCAAAAATTTTGCCCAACCGTAATCTGCTTGTACTTTGATCGCTTGTTGCCAATCTTCAATCGCGCCTTGGCTATCGCCTAATTCCTGTTTAGCGAGCCCGCGCCACGTGTAAGCTTCGGCTTCACCCCAGCAAATGTTGTCGCAAGGCTGGGCGAATCTTTCTATGGCTGTAGTGGCTAAGGTCTTAGCATTTTGCATGCTGCCGCCAAATATGGCTGGCGTGTTATAGGCGGCGATGGCTTTAACAAGCGCTACCCGTGGATTTTGTGGTTCTAATTGTTCGGCACTGGCAATCGCCTTGGCGGATTTCATGCCGAGCGTTGCACCTTTGCTATTGTCTAAGGCGATTTGCATGCCATAAACCGACGATAACAGGGCAAGGGATTCTGCATTCGCTTGGCTGGTTTCGAGTGCTTCTAATGTGGTTTGCGCTGTAGTCAGTGCGATGCTAGCGAGCGTTTTCTGCCCCATTACATTGGCACTGATGGCTAAGCGATAGTTCGCATAGGCTTTATCATAATCTTGAGTGCTGCCGCTCAGTTGTTGTAATTGCGTTAGATTCATCGCATTCGAGGCTGCATCTACGTTGGTGATGTTAGTGTTTGATGACGTTGTTGCAAACGAGTGAGTACTGATAAGTACAAAGCTGGAGGCGAGGAGTAATGCTTTCATGGTATTTCCTTATTGAGTGAGTTTCCCAATGTTTGGGTATGGGCTCATTATCAGAAATTCGATAGAAGAAATGCAGATACAAAGGTCATGGCTTTGGCATGACAAATGTCATCAGTTGAGTTGTGTGCTTATATTTTTTATGAGGTGTGCTTTAAAGAAAGTGCTTGATTAATAAAGGGGACAATACCTAGAGAGCAAAACACCGGAGAGGCTCCGGTGTTTTTTATCGCAAATGAGCAGCTAAGTGTTATACCACAGCTTGAGTGCTCGCTTGGTTTATTAGGTAGCCCAAGTAACCTAAGTAGCACAGTAGTAATACTGAACCTTCGCGGCGGCCAATACGAAATCCTGTCCAAGCGAAAGGTAAAATCATGATGGCAAATGCCAACATCACGATGAAATCAAAGGGTTGGAAGCCAAGTGATGATACTGGCTGTACTATTGCAGTAATACCTAAAATACCCAAAATATTGAATATGTTAGAACCGACAACGTTACCTATGGCTATGTCACTCTGACCTTTCAGTGCCGCTAGAACAGAAGTTACTAACTCTGGCATACTGGTACCAATCGCCACGATCGTTAAGCCGATAATGACTTCACTGATACCGAAGGTCTTGGCTAAATCTACTGCGCCGTTGACAAACAAAATACCGCCACCGACTAACATACCAATACCGACTAAGATAAATAGGGCTGAAAGTAGGGGATTATTTGGACCAGCTTCAATCTCTTCCTCTTCATTACCATTTTTCGAGCTGATGTAACTAAAGGCTAAATAACCGAACAGTAGTGACAGTAATATCACACCGTCAATTAGGCTGAGCTCGCCATCTAACAAGAGTGCCCAGAACAACATAGAAGCCAATATCATCAAAGGGATATCACGCTTTACGACTTGAGATTGCACTTGAATTGGGCGGATAAGTGCCGTGATGGCTAAAATCAAACCTATGTTGGCAATGTTAGAGCCAATAACGTTACCTAAGGCGATACCGCTGTTTCCTGCTAGAGCAGACTTTACACTCACAGCCAGTTCTGGTGCGCTAGTACCAAAGGCTACAATAGTTAAGCCTATGATAAGTGGCGTAATACCTAAACGTAGAGCGATAGAACTCGCGCCACGAACTAGGGCTTCAGCGCCTAAGGTTAAAATAATAAAACCGCCAATAATCGATAGTGTAATTAGCATCGTTAGACTCTGTTAAACCTAATATTGAATGGAAAAGTACAAGGGAATTGCCCCTTGGCCGACTGGCGCACATGATACGTGGTTTTATCGGATTTTGACAGAATATGTCATAAAAAAGCACACCCTAGGCGTGCTTAGTTTTAGCTGATGACCATACTCGCCAACTGATTGTTTGGCCTAGTTATTTTTGAGTTAATTCATCTTCCCAGCGGACTTGGGCGCCACGAATGCCGTCAACTCGTTCGCTAAAGGCTTTTTCAAGCACATGGCGTTTGATTTTGAGGGTAGGCGTGAGCGCATCATTCTCAATCGTCCAAGGATCACTGACCACGACAATCGCATCGACATGTTCGTGTGACTCTAAGTGCGGATTAACGCTATCGAGTGTCGCTTTGAGTGAGGTGCGGACTTCTTCACGGGCTTGTAGATTGGCTCCTTCGGATAACTGCACTAGTGCGACGGGATGTGGCAGACCAGAGCCAATCACGCAGATCAGTTCAACATGGGGATCCTGTGCCAGTTTACGTTCGATAGGCACGGGCGCTACATATTTACCCTTGGCGGTTTTAAAGTTGTCTTTCACTCGGCCAGTAATAGTGACACAACCATCGGCATCAATTGAGCAGAGATCGCCTGTGTGGAAGAAACCATCAGCATCGAATGCCGCTGCAGTAGCTTCAGGCTGCAGATAATAAGCTGTCATTAATCCCGGACTCTTGAGCAGTAGCTCACCATCCTCGCCTTGGCGGATCTGGCAATCCTCAACTGGGCGGCCAACAGTACCAATTTTACGCGCATCAAAAGGATAGTTGATGATCGAATAGGCACAGTTTTCTGTCATACCCCAAGCTTCGCAGATATTAAGACCAATACTGTGATACCAGTGGATCAGTGATGGCGGAATAGGCGCCGAGCCAGAGCCGAGTAGACGACAATGGTTTAAACCTAAACCCTTATGGATTTTGTATTTCACAAAGCTGCTAAGCAGTGGGATTTTCAGCAATAGATTAAGTTTACTGACCCCAATTTTGTCGATAATGTTTTTCTGAAACAGGCTCCATAACCGTGGTACCGAGAAGAATACCGTTGGTTTTGCTCGTTGAACATCGACGACGAAGGAGTCGAGACTTTCAACGAAAGCCACCACACTACCTGAGTAGAAGGATGAACCTTCAATCGCAACGCGCTCTGTGATATGGGCTAAGGGTAAATAGGATAAAAGTCTATCGTCGCCATCGGTGCGCAGGTCACGGACTACCGCTTGGCAAGTCCAGCCATAGCTGGCGAAGGTTTGAATCGCGCCCTTAGGTTGGCCAGTCGAGCCAGAGGTATAGATGAGTGTCATCACTTGATCTGGAGTAGGCAGTGGGGCGTTAACTAAGGGGTAACCTAGTTTAAGTAATTGTTCCCATTGATATTGGGCTGGCATCGTATCATAGGGCATGGCAAGGCGTAGTAGCTCGCCGCCGACACCAGCCTCTTGGTCTGCCCAATGGTCAAGCTTGCCGAGAAAAATGGCTTTTGCGCCACTGTGTTGCAGCACATAGCGAATAGTATCTGTGTTGGCGGTAGGGTAAATAGGTACGCTGACATAGCCGCCGTGCATCAACGCGAGGTCGGTGATAAACCATTCGGCACAGTTTTTAGAGAGAACGGCAATTTTATCACCACGCTCTAAGCCTAAGTGATGTAAGGCTCCGGCAAGTTGTTGAACTTTTTCTTGAACTTCAGCCCAAGTAAAATCAAGGAATTGACCCTTGATCGGTTGGCGTAAATAGACTTGGTCCCCCTGAGTATTAGCCCAGTGCGCCAGCATTTCAATTGGCGTCTTAATCGCTGTATCCATTGGCAATTCCCTGTTATTTATTGTTCTTTTGGCTGTACCCAGTATGGCGAGTTTTGTGAGCTCGCGCAAATAGTTTACAAGATTGTAAAATATGAGAATGGAGCGCAAAGCCTACAAGTTGAGTGTGAAAGCAAGATGAAGAGAGTGGCAAGCGGAGTGTTGGATTGTGTTGGCAACAAAAAGGCGCCGTAGCGCCTTTTCGTTTATAGAAGGTGAAATGCTAGCGCTTACAGCTCCATCACGCCGTCCATTTCAACTTGAGAATCCTTCGGCAATTGCTTCACGCCGATAGCAGCACGGGCTGGATATGGCTGGCTGAAGTAACGGCTCATGATTTCATTCACTTTAGCGAAGTGGCTTAAATCAATCAGGAAGATGTTGAGCTTAACGATATCGTTGATTGAACCACCCGCAGCAGTACAAACTGCCGTCAGGTTTTCAAATACTTGCACGACTTGCGCTTCAAAATCATCGCTGACAATTTGCATTGTGCTTGGCACAAGCGGGATCTGGCCAGATAAATACACTGTGCTGCCGACTTTAACCGCTTGTGAATAAGTGCCTATGGCCGCTGGGGCGTTTTCGGTCGCTATGATGATTTTTTCTGCCATGACGCTCTCTTTAGTGTTGAGTTAATTAACGATTACGGGACGTGCGCAGTACTTCGGGCAGTACCCTAATTCGGCGCATCACGTTGGCTAAATGGATCCTGTCTTTCACCGAAATCCGCAGGTTGATCAAATACACGCGACCATCACGTTCTTCAGTGCTGAGGTTGTGAATGTTTGAACCTTCGGCGGCAATGATCGAGGTGATCTTCGCCAGTGCACCTTGGTGGTTAACAATTTCCACCCGCAGATTGGCTTGGTAATCAACGCCTTCAACATTATCCCATTGTACGGGAATATATTTGTCTGGCTCGCCTTGATAACCACGAATATTGGCGCAGTTTTCCATGTGCACCACTAAGCCCTTACCTTGGCTCACGTGGGCTATCACGGCATCACCTGGGATGGGGCGGCAACAGTTAGCGAAGGTAACGAGCATGCCTTCGGCGCCACGAATTGGCATCATGTGGCCGTCGCGACTTTCTTGATTCTCAAGATTATCGCCAATCAAACGCTGGGCGATAACAATACTCATGGCATTGCCAAGACCGATATCGGCGAGCAGCGAATCGAGCGTGGTATGTTTAGTATCGCGGATCACTTTTTCAATCTGCTCAGGCGCAATGCTGTCGAGTTTAGTTTTGCCGAGCGCATGGTTGAGCAGGCGGCGACCGAGTGCAATCGCATCATCACCTTTAAGGCTTTTCAGCACTTGGCGGATTTTAGCGCGAGCTTTACCGGTTACCACAAAGTTCAGCCAAGCGGCATTAGGACGGGCGCCTTTAGCGGTAATGATTTCAACGGTTTGGCCTGAAATTAACGGCTGACTGAGCGGATATGCTTGGCGGTTAACACGGGCACCGACGCAGGTATTACCTACATCTGTATGCACTTCGTAGGCAAAGTCTACTGCAGTGGCATTCACGGGCAATTCCAGAATGCGACCTTCAGGGGTGAACACATAAATCTCTTCAGGGAAGAGTTCAGTTTTCACGTTTTCAACGAATTCGAATGAGGTGCTAGCGCTTTGTTGTAACTCCAACAAGCTTTGCATCCACTTACGGGCACGCACTTGAGTCGTCGTACCTTGGCCTGTTTGCGCACCGCCTTTGTAGGCCCAGTGTGCGGCGACCCCTTTGTCAGCCATCTGATCCATATCTTCGGTACGAATTTGGATCTCAACGGGCACGCCGTGTGGACCAAATAAAGAGGTATGGAGAGACTGATAACCGTTGGCTTTGGGGATAGCGATATAATCTTTGAAACGACCGGGACGAGGCTTGTACAGTCCATGCATGGCGCCAAGTACGCGATAACAAGTGTCGATGGAATCGACTATCACCCTAAAGGCGTAGATATCCATCACTTCTTGGAATTGCAGCTCTTTACTCTGCATCTTGTTATAGATGGAGTAGAGGTTTTTCTCGCGACCTTTGACTTTCCCTGGAATACCCGCATCATTTAAGCGTGTATACACAGCGGCTTCGATGCCTTGGATCAATTCTTTGCGATTGCCACGGGCGGCTTTAACGACTTCTTTAAGCACCCGATATCGCATTGGATAATAAGCTTGGAAACCTAAGTCTTCTAACTCTGTCTTGATGTTATGGATACCGAGACGGTTAGCGATGGGCGCGTAGATTTCTAAGGTTTCGCGGGCGATACGGCGACGTTTGTCGGGACGCAGTGCGCCTAAGGTACGCATGTTGTGGGTTCTATCGGCAAGCTTGATGAGGATAACGCGGATATCCTGCGTCATCGCCATCATCATTTTACGGAAGTTTTCAGCCTGGGCTTCTTTCTTGTCGCGAAATTTAAGCTTATCGAGTTTTGACACGCCTTCGACGAGTTCGGCCACCGCGACACCGAATAGTTCGGCTAAATCGTCTTTGGTGACATGGGTATCTTCGATGGTGTCATGGAGCAGTGCTGCCATCAGCGTCTCATGATCAAGACGCATGTCAGCAAGGATGCGGGCAACCGCAACCGGATGAGTAATATAAGGTTCGCCACTCGTGCGCATTTGCCCTTCGTGGGCATCGCGCGCAATCTGGTACGCCTGCTTGAGCAATTCGACCTGTTCAGGTTCTAAGTAACCGGAAGCAGACTCCTTTAGACCTTCAAACAGATACAAGTGGCAGCTCTCCTTTTACCTAAATAGGTTTTTACTCAAAAACTATAATGAACGACCTTCAGCAATGGCTGCAACCGCTGCAATTTCAGCGGCTTCACGTTCACGTACCGTTTGACGCTCATCGGCATCTAAGGTGTGAGCATTAACTAAACCTAGTTCGATTTCACGCAGGGCGATAACCGTGGGTTTGTCGTTCATCTCTTCAACCATAGGGTCTTTACCCTGCACGGCGATTTGGCGAGCACGACGCGCCGCAACCAAGATCATATCAAAACGGTTGCCGATTTGTTCTACGGCGTCTTCTACAGTTACGCGAGCCATGTGTTGAAACTCCAGTTTATCTAGGGAAAAAATGACGCAAAATTGTACACTATGACAGCTATCCTGCCAACAGATCGTGAAGCATATCATTTTGCGCGTGGATCTGACTAGCACCTGTTAAGCGCTGACTGCGAATGATGGCACGCAAATCGGCTAAGGCAGTGTCAAAATCGTCGTTGACGATAATAAAATCATATTCTTTATAGTGGGACATTTCCGATACGGCTTGTGCCATACGGCTGGCGATAACATCGCTACTGTCTTGTCCGCGACCTGTTAGGCGGCGCTCTAGCTCGGCTTTAGAGGGTGGTAGAATAAACACACCAATGGCCTCTGGCATCACGGCTTTAACTTGTTCGGCACCTTGCCAGTCGATATCGAGGAAAACATCGATACCTTGGGTGAGCGTATGCTCGATCACATGGCGCGAGGTACCATAGTAATTGCCAAACACTTCTGCCCATTCAAAAAAGGCATTTTCAGCAATTAAGGCTTTGAATTGCTCAACATTAACGAAGTGATAGTGTTGACCATCAACTTCACCTGGGCGTGGTGCGCGGGTGGTATGAGATACCGAAACCTGCATGTCGGCTGGCTTGTCTTTAAGCAAGGCTGAAATCAACGAGGATTTACCTGCGCCACTTGGCGCCGACACAATAAATAAATTTCCGCGTGCGGTCATGAGCTAAATATCCAATGGGTTAACGCAAGAAGGGCCCAGAAAGCCGAGCATTATACCGATTTTGACCATAGAAATACTAGGGCTTGTTGGCTGGCAATTTAAGCCTATTTTAGATTTACTTCGATATTATGTGCATTTTTATCCGACTTGGGTCGTAGGCACTGACAATTGCGGGTAAATTGGTTACGCTCGTGCGAATAAGGCAATGAGTGTCTTTTTGTATCTCGTTTTGTATCTCGTTTTTACAACAATAAAGGAAGGGTCGTGCTGTTAAAATCTCTTTTCTGCCTTCACGGGCGTGATTCTCGTCCCCGTTTTGTCGCAATCAGTGTTGGCGTTTACGTCTGTATTGCATTTGCAGCCGCTGCTTTTGGGGCTAATTTTCTGATGTATTTGCTGGCATTGTTGGGTCTACCTTTATTAGGGCTCACCAGTTTGCGTCGTTTGGCCGATGCCGATAAGTCAAAAGGCTTGATTGGCGTATTTCTATTGCCGTTAATAATTTTCATCGGCCTGTTAGCGGCCGGTGTGCATATTGCCTTAATTGGATTGAGTTTAGTGTTAGCCGCGGGACTGACATTTTGGGGCTGGCGCTTTCCTGCACCAACGATAGTGGATTATCGCTACGGTTATTTCGGTCCTGAGCTGGATGCACCAACATCACAGGCAATGCCTAGGCGCCGTGTGGAACCGACTATCGTTCCTAAAACCATCGCACCTAAAACCATAGACCCTAAAGCCATGGCATCTAAAACTGCCATAGATCCTAACATCATTGACCCTAAACCTATTGTTGCTCAAGACGTTGCCGTAAGACAATCGGCAAAATCTACCTCTCATATTCAAGCACAACCTCAAGCTGAAAGGCATGAACCACATGTTGAGCAGCTTCATGCCCAAACCATTAGTGCTGAGACTGTGTCTGAGCCAGAGGTCGATTTATCGACCCATGTTGAATCTGTTTTAACATCGCCGAGGGTTGAGCCGAGTGTTAGCGCGGCGGAGGCAGAGCGAGAGGCGTTGCGTCAAGATGAGCTGCGCTTTGATGCGTTAACTCGAATGACGCAGAATCCTGCCGATTTTGTGATACCAGACAGCCATGCAGATTTCCGTCCTGCTAATACTAGCCGCGTTGAACAGACCCACATTGAGTTGGTCGATGTCGATGTGGACAATGTTGATTTGAAACATGTCGACTTTACTGCGGCGCAATTAGATCCTGCCGAGCGTAGTGCTGAACCCGGTTGGCGTTTTACCGCCGAAGAAGATGACGAGCCTGACAGCTTTAACGATAGAGATCATGCCGAAGAAGTGCGTCAGCGCCGCGCCGAAGCAAAAGATTCTGGTTCGATGACTGAGCTATTTCGCGGTTTATTTGAGTTTTTGGCGCCACTAAAGCGTTTCTTGGTGTTGCCTAAGATTAAACTGCCGAAAGTGGAACGCCGTTATTGGCGCCCAGCAGGAATTGGCTGTGGTGTGGTGCTCTTGATTGCCTTGGTGTGGGGCCTTTGGCCAAATGGCGATGCAGAGACGGGTGATGGTGCAGAAGTTGTAACAGTTAACGCGATTGCGCCCTATGCGGGTGAGCGGGTGACGCTCGCGTTACCCGACGGTTTTTCTGTGGCGCTGGAGGATGACATCTTGATCATGCGTTGGCTCGGTGAGAAAGGTAAAGCACAAAACCTGTGGTCCTTAGCGACGGCAAAGGGAGATAAAACTTGCAGCGTCTTATCCTTTAACAATGGCACTGACTATCGCCCTGTGACTGTGGATCTGAAAGCGGATTCTGCTTCAGAGGCGCGATTCTCACCACTCGACACTCAGGCCATCATTATTGATCTCGCTCGTCGAGGTAATATTAGCCTGTGTGGTTATAAGTTCAGTCTTAAGGGCAGCCAAGCGATATTGGAACAAAATCGCACCTTTGGCGATTATATTGCTCGTTAAAAAGTCTGCAGCTAAGTCGATAAAAATTCTGCTTAAATGCTAGTCACAATTAGAGGGGTAGATTACACTTTTGCTCCTCTTTTTCTCAAACCGTACTTTAGGTTGTTTAGGTCGCAGCGGTTTGGGGAAACACCTTTAAATTTGAACTGAATATATCAATCCAGCATGAATACAGAATTGACCTTAGTCATTATGGCTGCAGGGCTAGGTAGTCGTTTCGGCGGCGATAAGCAATTGGCGGCACTCGGCCCCGCGGGTGAACCCATGTTGGTGCTATCAATCATGTCGGCCATTCGCAGTGGTTTTCAGCGTTCTGTGCTGGTGATCCGTCCAGAATTAGAAAGTGAATTAACTGAGATCCTGACACGATTTTTGCCAGCCGATTTTGAATATCATTTTTGCTATCAAGTCTTAACGGATTTACCCGAAGCGGCGCAGTTGGCAGATCTTAGTCACAGGCTTAAACCTTGGGGCACGGCCCATGCACTCTGGAGTGCACGCCATCTTGTTAAAGGGCCAATGGCCGTTATCAATGCCGATGATTTTTATGGTGATAGCGCTTTTGCTTCCTTAGCCAAAGGCTTAAGCATGAGGCCAACTGAGTGGATGATGGTGGCCTATCCCATAGAACTCACGTTGTCGGAACACGGTGGTGTTAACCGTGGTCTGTGTCAGGTTGAAAATGGTCAGCTTAAATCGGTCGCCGAATGGCTGAATATCGCCGAGCAAGCAGGCCACTTAATGGGTGATGGCCCGCAGGGTCATGCTAATTTGCCGGCGCAGTCCTTGGTCTCTATGACATGCTGGGGCTTCTCCCCAAACATATTTGATGTTATTAAACGTGAATTAACCGAATTTATCGGGCAACAGGGGCAACAACCTAAGTCTGAATGCTATTTACCCGCCATAGTACAAGCGGGAATTGAGCAAGGTTTGCCTGTGTATGTCGATGTTGCCTGTGAGCCATGGCTTGGCGTGACTTATCCGCAGGACACTGTCTGGGTAAAACAAAAATTAACGGAGTTATTGAGTGATTAAACTCATCAGGCAGTCAGTGTTGCCTCATTTTGGTATTGAATCTGCCGAGGCGAAAATTTCTGCCCTCGGTAATGGCCACATCAATGACACCCTTTTAGTGCGCTGGCCTGCGGGTGAATTGGTATTGCAGCGAATTAACACTGAGGTATTTAAAACACCCAACGCTTTGGTCTGCAATGCCGATAAAATTAGCCATCATTTATGCGCTAAGTCATTGCTGCAACAATACGGCCTTAAAGTCGTTAGCCCATGTTTAACCCAAGAGGGTGAGCTGGCTATCGATTTAGGCGAGCAAGGATTTTGGCGCGCGATCAGTTACTTGCCTCATAGTCTCAGCATTGAAGTGGTTAAGTCGGAACAAGAAGCGGAAATGGCGGCTAAGGCCTTTGGGCATTTTGCCTCAGCCTTGAGTGATTTTGATGCGACAGAGCTTGAAGATGTGATCCCCCAGTTTCACCATTTACCGGGACGCATGGCCTTACTAAAGCAGGCCGCTGAACTCGATAGTCAACATCGTTTAGCGCTCTGCCGTCATTGGGTCGATTACGCGTTATCTCAGCAGGCTTTGCTGGATGAACTTGCAGAAATATCGCCAAAGCTGCCGCTACGAATTTGTCATAACGACACTAAAATCAATAACATGCTTTTCGATAAACGTGATATGTCTAGCATGGCGATTATCGATTTAGATACCTGCATGAAAGGTCATCTTATGTATGACTTCGGCGACATGGTACGCACTTTCTGCTCGCCAGAGGAGGAAGACTCTACGGCCTTGGATAAAGTCCAAGTGCGCCAAGACATCTTCGCCGCAATTTGCCGTGGCTACTTGAGCGAGTTGGGTGACGTTTTAACGGAAGACGAAAAGCGCAGTCTGTGGCTCGGTGCTCGGGTGATTTGTTTGATGATAGGTGTGCGTTTTTTAACGGATTATCTTAACGGTGATGTGTATTTCCACATCCACCGCGAAGGCCATAATTTAGACCGCGCCGCCAACCAGTTTACCTTGTACCAAAGCTTACTCGACCAAGAGACTGTGCTTAAAGCTAATTTCTAATTCAGCGCTTGGATATCTGTGCATTGGTATCTGTGTACTGATCCAATGCATTGTTAAAGCGTGTAGTCGAAAAACTTACGGCTTTGTGGGCCTGCGCTATTGGTGTTGACCTTGTTGGGGTGTTTATATTCACCCCAACTTGCCACGTTGCTGCCCACGTTAAGTTTAGGGAAACTCAGCGGCTCGCTTAAACCTAATGCGACATCGCTATTCTCCGCGTTTGCTTCCATTCCCAAAAATTGCAGTAACTGACTTAAGCTTCCTGCATGGCTAACATCAATTGAAATAAAGTCTTCCCGCCCACTAAAGTAAGCTAACACTTCTTGCTGATGCTTTTGATAACAAGCAATTAAGTGCTCACTGCTGGCAGGTTCCGCCACTTTATCTATGGCGAAAGTATGCCTAAAACTGCGCTTTAATATTGGATGGAAGCGGCCCGTTTTTTCATCCAAATGGGGTGCCATTTTACCAAGTAACATCTGCATCGAAGGCAACCAAGTATTGATATCGCGGTCGAGATAGACAAACACTGCCTCGGGAAATAATAAATCCAACTGCTGATAATCGCTGAAACAAGGCGTGTCAGACACTGCATCGGCCAGCATAAATGCCTGTTTAGTAAAGGCCATGTGCGCCACTTTTAGCCCTTGCTCCAATAGCGCCACACTCACACTCGTGGTGCCCGTGCGCGGTAGGCCTATGATAAAAACCTTCTGTTTTTGCTCGGCAACAACCGACTCATGCTTAATTGCATTTGGCTCGACTGCACTAGGCTTGGTTGCATTCGGCGCGAGTAAGCTTAGCCTGATTTCATTTGGTTTAGTCGAATCGCACTGTGGCTGATTGAGCTGCACATCTGCACGATGTTTATGCCCTTGAGAATCGGGAAGGGTGGCAATAGTTGCGTTATCAGGCATGGATTTGGCTCGGCATTCTTGTCAGCGTGGTCGCGATGGGTAGGTAAATTGGGGTTTAACATTAGCGTTTTATCAACGTTGGCAGTATATCGCAGTGCACAGGTTTTGGCAGCGCAAAGCTGGCGTTGCGTCGGTATTGGGTTGTAGAGGCAATCAACAGCATAAATCCCTTTATGCTAGAAGCAGTTGGGCAAGGTGAGGCGATTACTTGTATTATTTGCCTCATTTTGTGAGGCGAATAGGTTTGTTAATTGACTCATTGTGTGATGCTCATAATGCTGTTCTTACTTGGGGCATGTAGAAAATCAGTGGGTTGATGGTTACCTATACCCTCAGAAAGCTGCCAAGGTTGGCGTAAACGGAAAATCACCTTGCGCTACTATCAGCAGTTGATAAGATATGCCGCTTATGTATAAGCGTACAGTCTTTTGATTGGCAAAGCGCTTTCGATACACTCATAGACTCTGGGGCGTTGAGCTTTAAATGAAGGCCTCAGTAAATGAAAACGCAACGAGTGTAAAAAGTGAATGAGTGCCGCTTATGTAGGGAATCAAGCGAGCACAGTATTCGAGTAAGCTATCCGAGTAAACAATGAAAAACGTCAAACAATCGCGTTGCGTAATAGGCATTAAAGGTCAAATGCCCGATCCCGATTTCCCTGTTGATATCTGGTTCGATTCGCTTAAATCGGTTGCCAATGTGCTATCAAAAGAAAACCAGCAGCTGCTAAAAGTGATTGCCGAGCAAGAGCCGCAATCGGTTACTGAATTGGCCGCGCTTACAGGACGAGCGGTAAGTAATGTGTCGAGAACACTGAAAACATTGGGCAAGTACAACTTAGTTGAAATGCAAAGCACAAAAACCATGCTTCGCCCTAAAGTCATCCATCAAGAATTTATAGTAGTAGTTAATAATGAACAATAAAACCAACGTCCTTCTACAAGCCGAAGTACTTATTAAGCCAGTAGCACTTGAGCATGTTCCACAAGGCAGTGACGTTGAAGCGGTAATTGATCAATGGTTACATGCCATTGCAACCGATAGCCAGTTTTACTGTAATCCTAAATTAGCAAAGCCAGAACAGCTCAAAAAAGTCGTAATAAGCCAGTTACAAAAAAATGGTTTATACACAACGCGAGACGCATTTTTTAATGAAGTGTTCGGAACGCTAAAGTTAAAGCCCGATTTTGACAGTCAATTTCGCTTTATCGACTTATTTGCGGGGATCGGTGGCGTAAGGCTCGGTTTTCAACAAAATGGCGGTGTTTGTGTATTTTCTTCAGAATTTGATAAGCATGCTCAGCAAACCTACAAAAATAATCATGGCGAGGTTCCATTTGGTGATATTACAAAGATCCCCGCAAGTGAAATCCCTGAACACGACGTTCTTTTGGCTGGCTTCCCATGTCAACCATTTTCGCATGCAGGTCTTAAACTAGGGATTGAAGATACCCGAGGCACTCTATTTCATGACATAGCCAACATTCTAGAAACGAAAAAGCCTAAGTTTGCACTGCTAGAAAATGTGAAGGGGTTAATTAGCCATGATAAAGGTTACACGCTCAAAGTAATTTTAAAAATGCTAACCAAGATAGGATATAGCTGTAATATTCCGAAAAATGTTATTGAGCATGGATCTACAAAGGAAATTCAAACCTTAGCCAAAGAAATGGTTCTTAAATCAGTGGACTTTGGAATTCCTCAGAATAGACAGCGCATCTATATTGTTTTATGGCGTGATGGCGAGGTTGATAAGTTTGAATATCCAAAACCACTAGGCATTGAAGTTAAAGTTGGTGACAAGTTAGAGGAAAATCCAGATCCTAAATTAACTATTTCGGATAGGCTATGGGAAGGTCATCAACGTAGAAAAATTGAAAACAAAAAAAATGGCAAAGGCTTTGGTTTTGGCTTAGTTACAGAAGAATCACCTTACACCAATACTATCTCAGCAAGATATTACAAAGATGGTAGCGAAGTTTTGATTGATCAGGTTGGAAAGAACCCTAGGAAGATTAGTCCAAGAGAGGCTGCTCGATTACAGGGTTTTCCTGATGAATTTGAGCCTAGCTCTTCAAAAGTTCAAGCATATAAACAGTTTGGAAATAGTGTTACTGTTGATGTTATTAGCGCAATAGCAAATTGCATATCAGAATATCTATAAGGATGCTTAATGTTAATCGATTTAAGGAAATATAGTGGTAACAGCTCTTACGTTGTAGTGAATACCAATACTCTGAAAGAAATTAAGCTACCTGCAAATCTTAGGGATAAGATAGAAGGACGAATTTTAGCAGGAAAACTTACTGTTAATCCTTACACTGCATTTTCTAATACAAGTGCAACAAATTACGCTGTAATGCCAAATCAGATTTTTCGATTTGCTTGTGAAATTTATGATGCTGCTTTCGATGTTATGGCTTACTTTAACGTTTTGGATGAAATTAGAACATCAATAAATTTGACAGACCTATTTTCTGAAAATGTAGAAGAGATTGAAGCAAAATTACTGGCTTTAGGTTTACTAGATGAATACGATGTTAAACTACTTGCTCAATTTATCTCTTTTCCAAAGAAAAAAGGCGAAAAAAACGAATATAGACTTGGTGGAAAATCAATCTTTAATAAAAGTGATGCTGGGAAAGTAAGCGTCCGCTCAAATGAGGATTGCTTTGGTTCTATTGTTCTAACTATGGTTAATCTACCAAATTCCTCATCTAGCATTTTTGGTGACTTAGTATATTCGCTTGTACAAAATAAAGATTTATATGATGAAATTCGAACGTATTTCTACACATTATCTAATTCAATACCTTCAGAACAAATAACGCGACTAAGTGTTGAAGTTTCCAAACCCTTCCTCCTTCTAGCTGGCATCTCAGGCACAGGTAAAACCCGTTTTGTGCGTGAGCAAGCTAAGGCTACAGGTAGTCTTGCTGAAACCTATTGTTTAACCTCGGTACGTCCCGATTGGCATGAGCCTAGCGATTTGCTGGGATATATTTCGCGCTTAAATGGCGCAGCCGAATATATTACCACCGATGTATTGCAGTTTATCGCTAAAGCATGGCGTGGTATTGCTGATCGTGGCTTAAGTATTGAAGTTCAGGACATTGAAGAACAGGGTAAACGTTTAGTCGTAACCGGTGAGCGTGATGCTCTTGAACAGGTGTTGCCCTATTGGCTGTGTTTGGATGAAATGAACCTAGCCCCTGTCGAGCAGTATTTTGCGGATTACTTATCAGTACTTGAAACCCGTGAATGGCGCTGGGCGGATGACAGTTTTACCTACAGCAGTGATGCGTTATTAAAACCCACCACCATTAACGACGTGGCTGATAAAGATAAACTACGCAAGGAATTGGGTTTTGGCAGCGAAGAATATAACGAGCTGTGGGATATTATTTGCCAATATGGTTTAGGTATTCCATTTAACCTGATGGTAGCAGGTACGGTTAATATGGATGAAACCACTCATGGCTTTTCGCGTAAAGTAATCGATCGAGCATTGAGCTTTGATTTTGGTGAGTTTTTTCCAAATAAAACGGAAGAATTTTTTGCGCCTAAACACAAACCAAAGGCGTTAAGTTATCCGTTATATAGCCAAGCCAAGTTGCCAATGTTTGCATCGGTTACTGCCGATTGTGATGCATCGAAAACTACAGCGTTCTTTAATGCGATCAATGCTGTATTAAAGCAAACCCCATTTGAATTGGCTTTTCGTGCTTTCAATGAGCTTTGTCTCGCTGTGATTAGTTTTTCACCCAAAACGGAGCTTGAATTAACCGCTGTGTTTGACGATTTTTTAATGTGCAAAGTGTTGCCGCGCATTGAAGGCGATGATGACAAACTGGTCGGAAATAGCGAGCAGAATCTATTGGAGCAGCTAGAAACGGTGCTCGCAGATAAATTAGCGAATATTTGGCAGGGGACGCGGCCTGATTTGTTGCGTGAAGTGATCGAGCAGCCTGATGAAACTGTCATGGTGGCCTGTCGCTCTGCGACTAAATTAGTGCGCATGAGAAAACTGCTAGAAAGTGGTTTTACGTCTTTTTGGCCTTAACCTAAACGGATTGTTGGGTGGTATTGATTAATGGCGCAACAAACGCGTGAAACCTTGCATGTAACCCATGATGACTTTGAATTCTATGTTTCTGCGGAAGGGTTAGATAAGCCAAGAAAGCAGCTGGCCAGCACTTATGCGAAGCGCTCATTCAGCCTGCCGACTGAGGATATTGCTGTTTTCGTGGGCGACAAATTGGTGGCAACGGATACAGAAGCCAGCTTGGTTGAGCCATTCTTTTTTGAGAATCGTCAGTATTGGTTTGAAATTGAATTTAAAGACAGCGTTGACATCAATACGGCAGCAGTAAGTCATAAGTACAATCTAATCGAGCAAGGTTTTATGCTCAGCCCGAGACGAAAAATGCTGCAAGCCATGATCAATTTTGGCAATGATATCGGCCGTTGTGCATTTCAAATTAAATATATCGTTGATGGCGTGCATAAATCGGTGCCTGTACAGTTTACCGTGCTGGCAACCAAAATGGTGCAAAGCCAAGATCTTACTCTGATGAACAGGCAGATTGATCAGATTTATCCACTATGGCGATATACCATTAGTAGTAAAACCAGTCAGTCCCAAGGCAAATTGAGCCATAAATCTGAGTCGTTCGAGCTATTTTGGTTAGCGCAATTTGAGCGATTAGTAGTTGATTTTAATCAAGGTATTAATCGAATTCTACATGCGCCACACAATCGTTTGCAGTCTTTTACCCTGCAAAAGCAGCTAGATCGCATTCACAAAAAACTCAGTGCTAAACAGCAAGAACAAGCAAAAGAATTACTTGCTTCAAAACGTCTATCAAGCCGTATGGGGATTGCCCAGCAGCGTCTGAATATTAACACTCCTGAAAATCGCTTTATTAAAATGGTACTAAAGCGAACCCAAGCTAATTTGACGAAATTGATAGCAGGTATTCGCACGAGTAAAGAGGCCAAAGCGTCAGACTCTTTTTTGCAAACTTTAGATGCTTGGCTTGGGCAGGTATCAAAACATGCTAAGCATCAGCTATGGCAAGAGGTTGGGGCGTTTGCAGGGCAAAGTAGTGAGTCAAAGGTGTTACAGCAGGGCGCTGGCTATTCGAAAGTCTATAAAGTGTGGCAACAGTTAAGGCATTATTTAGATAACAATAATGGTGAGGCGCAGTTGTCGATTAAGTCTGTAGCAGATATTTATGAGGTTTGGTGCTTCCTAGAAGTAAAAACCGTGATTGAAAGCTTCGGCTTTCAGTTGCAAGAAAAGAAGTTAAGCAGCTTGAAAAAGGTGCAGTTTGAACGTCAATTTCCTGAAGACAGCATGGCTGCTGCTTTTGTTTATTATCGCCAAAGTGATGGCATGATCATTGAGCTTGCCCATGAACCTTCTTTTTCACCAGAAGGGAAAGAAAATCGTACTTGGTCGGCAAATCAGCGCCCTGATATTGTGTTAAGGGTGACACTTGCTAACAGTGAATCATTTTTGATTTTGTTCGATGCTAAGTATCGAATTGATACTAAGCAATTGGGTAAGGAACAAGACGGTGTACCAGAAGATGCGATTAATCAAATGCATCGTTACCGTGATGCCATTATTCACCAGCAAAAAATGATGAATGAAAGGCCACTAAAAAGCCGCCCTGTAATGGGAGCATTTGCTTTGTATCCTGGCTTTTTCGACCAAACTACTCAGCAAAATCCTTACGATGAGGCTATTAAAGAGATTGGCATTGGTGCATTTGCTTTATTACCATCAGCGGAATCATCAAATTCGCACAATCAATGGCTGCGAAGCTACTTAACGAATAAGTTAGGTATCAAAACAAGTTACCGAGATCCTCGATCAAATGATTATTACTTTGTTGAGGACTCTGCACGGATAGCGCCATATGGCGGCAATCTGGTTCGTCATTATGGGCTGACAATGGTGGCGCCGATAAATGAGATTGGACGTGATGCTAGTTATTTAACTAAGGCTAAAACAGGTAAATTATTGGGCTATCATACTCAGCTTTTGGCGACTAATCGGCAGAATGTCCATCGTAATATTGTGCGTGAAATTCGCTACCTGTTACTGACAGTACGTGTTAATCCATCAGACCCGAATCAATTGGGTAAATTTCTATATCGTGTTGCGAATGTAAAGTTACTACCAAGGCATGATATTGATCGGCAGTTAACTGGAAAGCTTAGTAATGACAATCACCATTATTGGGTGTTTGATTTTGTTGGTGAGCCTGAAGTGTTAATGACTCCAATCCAAAAACTGTATTCGGAGGATTTCCAATTTAAGCTTACTAAAGCAGAGTATTTGCAACAAATTAGCCATTGGGATGATGTGAAAGAAGCTTATCAGCTCTATACCGACCTAGACTTGAATTGGTAATACTTTGGCATTCAGTTGTAGTTTTATCTGCTCTAGATAATCAATCAGTTCACTTGGCAGTTCAAATTCAAGCTGCAGTGTTGGCTGAGAAGCGGTACGGATTTCTGGGTGTAGATTGTCGCCGTCATTTACGGCTGAAATGATGGTGTAGCGGGGATAATCCTCTTCGCGACAGATGGGGTCGGCATAGTCTACCCAAAGAATAAAGTAGTCGCTTTTTCGTTTGAAATAAAAGCTGGGGCACATGTCATTTTGGTAGCTTTTGTCGATAAGAAATGGGTATTGGCTCAGGTCGAAACCAAGATCGAATTCATAGCCAAATGTTTGATGATAAGCGCTCATATTTCTGCCTTAAATTGCCAGTTAGACTGACTATAATTATAGTTGGGCAGGCTATTTAACGTGCTGCTTTATTTGATTTAAGTCCATTTTAAGTTAGTCTTTTTTCGCTTTGTGTTTGTATTCGTCATAACCCTTTTTTAAAGCCGTTTTTATCGTTAACCCTATCTAATCATTGCCCAATCTCTTTACTAACAACTCCATCAAAAACTCAATTAATACACTCACCTTAGTCGGCAAATATTTCCGCTGCGGATAAACCGCATAAATGCCATGTTCGGGGAGGGGATGGTCTGCGAGCAAGGCTTGTAGGCGGCCTGCTTGTAAGTCGGCGTCGACCATGAAACGGGGCAGGTTGGCTATGCCTAAACCATCGAGTGTGGCTTGGTGGATGGCATCACTATTGTTGACTTGATAGTTACCGTTCGGCTGGATGCGAGTGGGGCCCTGCGGGCTTAAGAAGGTCCATTCAACACCATCACGAAAATATGAGTAGAACAAACAGTTATGTTGGCTGAGTTGCTGCGGCGTTTGTGGTGCGCTGTGGCGAGCAATATATTCGGGAGAAGCGCAAATCACACTTAAACAAGGGGCGATTTTACGAGCAATCAGGCTTGAATCTGGCAGTTCGCCGATGCGAATCGCCAGATCGAATCCGCCAGCAATTAAATCGGTTGTCTTATCATCCATCTGCATTTGTAGCTGTATTTTCGGATAACGGCGTAGAAACTTGGGGATTAAAGGGGCGATATGTAAGCGGCCAAATACCATAGGGACGGCGATGCGCAGACTGCCCTGAGGCGCTTGTTGTAGCTCAGAAATGGCGTCCAAGCCGTCTGCTGCGAGTTTAACGGCAGGACGAACATAGTCAAAATAGCGGGTGCCCGCTTCGGTAAGGCTTAAGCTGCGAGTGGTACGGTGCAAAAGTTGAATACCCAGACTTTGTTCTAATAGGGTAATGCGTTTACTCACCGCCGATTTACTCAGTCCAAGCTTTTGACTGGCCAGCGAAAGCTACCGCATTCCACTACAGTGACAAAGATAGGTAGTGCTGAAAAGTGCTCCATGGTGTCCTTAGATTATCGCGTTCCCCTGCCATTATTGTTGATGATACCTCAACAGTCAGTTTTTATTATCGTGGTTATCATCGCCCTTGATGCAAGGTAGACTAATGCACTTGCTGATTGCGGGTGTTGACTGTGAAGCCTAGTTATTTTCGCGCTCATCGCTCATGTTTATCGCTTATCTTGATTACTGCTAGGTAGTTAGCCACAGTGTTGCCGCAATCGCCGATGTACCATTCTCGATGCCACTGAACGGCATGGGATGGGTCTTAGCTATTTTGTCAGAAAGAGAGTTCCTATGTCCTTGCCTTACCAATGGATTTTGTTCGATGCCGATGAAACCCTATTTTATTTCGATGCCTTAAAAGGGCTTAAATTGATGTTTAGTGAGTTTGGGGTCGATTTTACCCAAGCCGATTTTGATGAGTATCAGTTAGTTAACAAACCACTTTGGGTTGATTATCAAGATGGCAAGATAACTGCCGCCGAGTTACAAACCATACGTTTCGAGCCTTGGGCTGCCAAATTATCTGTCAAGGCCATGACACTCAATAGCGCTTTTTTATCGGCAATGGCCGAAATTTGTTCACCGCTACCTGGTGCCCGCGAGTTATTAGCCGCGCTCCAAGGTAAGGCCAAATTAGGCATCATCACTAACGGTTTCACTGAGCTACAAACCGTGCGATTAGAGCGTACAGGCTTACAGCATCATTTTGATATTTTAGTGATTTCAGAAAAAGTCGGCATAGCCAAACCTGATGTTGGCATCTTCGAACATGCCTTCGAACTCATGGGCTATCCTGAGCGCGATGCTGTGCTCATGGTCGGTGATAACCCGCATTCAGATATCCAAGGCGGCATCAATGCAGGTATTCATACTTGTTGGTATAACGTCCACGGCCACGATGTACCCGCCGGTATCGCCCCGCACTATCAAGTAAGCTCGCACCAAGAGCTACAAAAAATCCTGTTACCGTAAATAATTGTTCACTGAGCCTAGCTCAGCGCTTCGCACTCGATATTACTGACTCAGAGTGACTGCTTTAACTGATACCCTCAGTGTCATAAAATACAAAAAGCCCTTATATTAAGGGCTTTTTGGTATCTAAAACGCGTTAAAAATCATTACTCAACGTTTTGGATCTGCTCGCGCATTTGCTCTATGAGCACTTTAAGTTCAACTGCGGCTGAGGTGATTTCAGTGCTGATGGATTTAGAGGCGAGTGTGTTCGATTCGCGGTTGAATTCTTGCATCATAAAATCTAAACGGCGACCTTCGCTGCCGCCTTTTTTGAGGATGCGGCGAGCTTCGGCCACATGGGCTTCGAGTCTGTCCATTTCTTCGGCGACATCTTGTTTCTGAGCCAGAAGCACCATTTCTTGCTCGATGCGGGCTGGGTCGAGTTCACCTTTGATTTCTGCAAGGCGGTTGGTGAGCTTTTCGCGTTGATACAGCATCACCGTTGGCATGTGCTCGCGTACGACCGCGATTTGCTCGCTGACTCCGTCTAAGCGGCTTAACAGCATGTCTTTGATGGCTTCGCCTTCACGGCCACGGGCTTCGATGAATTGATCTATGGCTGAGTCGAAGGCTGTCATCAGATCGGCGCCGATGGCATCCATATCTTGTTCACCGCTCGCGAGCACACCCGGCCAGCGCAGGATGTCGGTCAGATTGACATCGCCTTGTCCCGCTTCTTGCTTGAGCCAAGTGGCGGCGCCTAATAGCTGTTTTGCTAGCGCTTGATTCAACTGCAGCTCGTTATTGCTGTTGTCTGCCAGCTCGTAGCGCAAATTGACTTCCACTTTGCCGCGGCTTAAACGTTTACGAAGGCGGTCGCGCAGTACGGGTTCGAAGCTGCGGAATTGCTCGGGTAAACGTAGGTAAGTTTCGAGATAACGTTGATTGACTGAGCGAATTTCCCAGGAGGCAGTGCCCCATTGTGCTTTGTGCTCGATGCGAGCGTAGGCTGTCATGCTTTGGATCATGGGTTGTCCTAATGGTGTAATCGTCATAATGAGAGGCGATTATAGAGTCAATGGCTTTAGGATTAAAGGCATACAGTAAATATACCCAAGCTACCTGAAGATACGAGCTTCAGAGCGCCTAGGGTGCTTCAATTCAAGGCGCAGCAATGACAGAATGTCGGCTACCTTTTGAATTGATGCAACACGGAAGTGAAGTGCCCTAGGCGTTCCGTCCCGGCGGCTGATGTTAACCACGGGGTAACGCACTTTATGCTGCGTTGGTTATTTTTAACTTAGCCCACTAGGTCCGCAAATAACCGCAATCGCCATGGATGGCGTGAATGCCATTTATGCAGGAGCAATAAAGGGCCTTGCCTAAAGTGCGTTAAACTCCCGCTGAATTCTGCATCTTCAGGTTGTTTGGGTATAAGGACACGGATTAGGCGTTTGAGTGTGATGAGTTTGCCAGAGAATCACCCTAAGCATGGCATCCTAAGGCTCAAGCCCTTATAATATGCAGCCAAAATCGGTCAATGACTCAGAATACAGGAATCTCGCATGCGTCCAAGTAACAGAACGCCAGCACAAACTCGTCCCATCACTATCACTCGCCAGTTTACGGCCCATGCCGAAGGTTCTGTGTTAGTGGAATTTGGCGAAACGAAAGTGCTTTGTACCGCCAGTTTTACTGAAGGTGTGCCACGTTTCCTTAAAGGTCAGGGTCAAGGCTGGGTGACGGCGGAATACGGCATGTTGCCACGTTCGACCCATAGCCGTATGGATCGTGAAGCCGCTCGCGGTAAGCAATCTGGCCGTACGCAAGAAATTCAACGTCTTATCGGTCGTGCCCTACGCGCCTGTGTGGATATGAAAGCCCTAGGCGAAAACACTATCGTGATCGACTGTGATGTGATCCAAGCTGACGGTGGCACACGCACTGCCTCTATCACTGGCGCCTGTGTGGCCTTAGTGGATGCGTTGAACTGGGCGCGTGGTAAAGGCATCATTAAATCTAACCCGCTGAAATTCCTTATCGCTGCTGTCAGCGTAGGTATTTACAAGGGTGAAGCGATAAGCGATTTAGAATATATCGAAGACAGCGCCGCCGAAACGGACATGAACGTCGTGATGACAGAAACGGGCAAGATCATCGAAATTCAAGGCACCGCCGAAGGCGAGCCATTCAGCCACGAAGAATTACTCGAACTGTTGGCATTGGCGAAGAACAGTATTCGTGAAATCGTCGATGTGCAGAAAGCCGCACTGAACTAATATTGTGGTGATGAAAAAGCCCCGTCATGTTATAGAGTGCGGGGCTTTTTATTAACTGCAGCTTTTTATCTGCAGCAAGATGCTAGTGTAGTGCAAGCCCTGTACCGAATAAAAATTCCCCATAATAAAAAACCAATAAAATACAAAGTCGTAAGGAGATATTGTGAAAGCCTATCAACGTGAGTTTATTGAATTTGCCCTAGAACGTCAGGTGTTGCGATTTGGCGAATTTACCCTTAAATCGGGTCGTATCAGTCCTTATTTCTTCAATGCGGGTTTGTTCAATACTGGCCGTGATTTAGCGCGTCTGGGCCGTTTTTATGCCGCTGCGTTAGTGGATTCTGGTATTGATTACGACTTGCTGTTTGGCCCTGCTTACAAAGGTATTCCGATTGCGACCACTACGGCTGTTGCCCTGTGTGAGCATCACGATATCGACATTCCTTACTGCTTTAATCGCAAAGAGAAAAAAGATCACGGTGAAGGTGGCAGCTTAGTTGGTAGCGAGCTTAAAGGCCGCGTGATGCTGGTGGATGATGTGATCACTGCGGGTACTGCGATTCGTGAATCGATGGAAATCATCGAAGCCCATAAAGCACAATTAGCGGGCGTGTTGATTGCCTTAGACAGACAAGAGAAAGGCAAGGGCGAGTTATCGGCCATCCAAGAAGTTGAGCGTGATTTTGGTTGTGGCATAGTGGCAATTATTAAACTCGCCGACCTAATCAGTTATTTGTCTGAAAAACCAGGGATGGAAGTGCAACTTGCCGCTGTGAGCCAGTACCGCGAGCAATACGGGATTTAAGTCTAGTGTTTGGCAGCTTGTATTGAGCAAGCGGCTATCGCAGGCTTGGTGAAATTAGTTAATCAGCCAGCATTGATCTTAGCTAGGTTGAGAAGGGTTTGATTGAGTTGGTATGAAAACAAAAAACGCTGCAATTCTATAGAAGGAATCGCAGCGTTTTTTTATTGAGCTGTATTGATTGATTTCGACACGTTTTAAATCACGTTAAGTTTCAATACTTTTATTTAGACTGGTGCAAAAACTCGGCGCGAGTTGCGGGGTTAGATTTGAAAATACCGCCAAGTGCTGTGGTGGTGGTCGAACTGGTGGAGTCCATCACGCCACGGGATTTGACGCAGTAATGCACAGCATCCATTTTAACCGCAACGTCTTTGGTTTCGAGCAAGGTTTGTAGCGCGACTAACACTTGCTGAGTCAAACGCTCTTGTACCTGAGGGCGTTGAGCAAAGAAACGTACTATACGGTTAATCTTTGATAAACCAATGATTTTTTTGCGTGGCAGATAAGCTATGGTGGCAGTACCATCGATCGTCACTAAATGATGTTCGCAGGTGCTGGTGAGGCTAATGTCTTGCACTCGCACCATTTCATCGAAGCCCATCTTATTGTCGATAACCGTGATCTTAGGGAAGTTCGCATAATCTAAGCCGGAGAAGATTTCATCGACGTACATTTTAGCAATGCGGCGCGGCGTATCGGCAAGGCTATCGTCTGACAGATCCAATGACATTAATGTCAGGATTTCTTTCATATGATGTTCAATCTTGTCTTTACGTTCTTCACTGCTGTAAACGCTTGGGAGCATTGGGGTTTCAAGTCCACGTTCTAATAACGCGGCTTGTACTTTTACTGCTGCTTCACTTAATGCCATCTTATCCTCCACTACGTCGTAGCGGCTATAACAGAAAACCTATGCTGATCATCGCGTGGTACTAGGGCTGTTCAGCATCAGATACAAATTATTGTTATTCTCGCTAGGGCAAGAATAGGGGGACGAGGATAGCGCGAATTGCAGACAATTCATACCGAAAAACGCGCATAGGCCACATGAAAAAGCCGATAGTCCTTATCGGATATCGGCTTTAAATCTACCACTGCCAATCGAGTTTAGCCTAGTAGTATCGGCAAGTTTGAGTCAATTCTAAAGTTTCAGATTGGTTTTTAGGAAACTGAGCATTTGTTCATAGTATTTCGCTCTATGCTCATCGTTATAAAAACCGTGGCCTTCATTGTCCATCACCAGTTTTTGGTAAGGATAATTGTGAGCTTTTAGGCCTTTTTCGAGGGATTCGAGTTGTTCAATTGGCGCTCGCTCATCTTCACCACCATGCACCAATAGTATGTTTGCTTTGAGTTTATCGACGTTTTCAGAAGGAGACATTGCTTTAAGTACCGCTTTATCTTGGCCAAGCACATCCTTGAGATAGCTAGTACCAGAACGGCTGTTGGCGACATCGCCTTCATTAAACATCAATTCAAGATCATATACGCCAGCTACACCTATGGCGCATTTAAACATATCAGGCGCAAGCACTGCGCTCTGCAAGGCGCTGTAACCACCAAAACTGCCGCCAACGATACAAATGCGTTCCTTATCGGCAAAACCTTGGTCAATAACGTACTGGGTTGCGTCGATAATGTCATGCTGAATATCTGAGCCCCATTTTTGATAGCCAGCGCGTTCAAATTGATCGCCATATCCGCCTGAACCACGGAAGTTGACCTGTAGAACGGCTATGCCTTGGCTTGCTAGATATTGGTTTTGTGGGTCAAAGCCCCACCAGTCACGGATACCGTGTGGACCACCGTGTGGATTGACGACTAAGGGTAGGTTTTTAGCTTCTTTACCAAAGGGGAGCGTTAGATATCCATGGAGTTGTTTACCATCACGGCTGGTGAAACTGATGGGTTTAACATCAGCCATTTGCTCTGGGTTGAGCCATTTTTTAGCGGCGGCTAGATATTCAAGTTTTAGTGTTTTCGTATCAAATATGTAGTAATCGCCAGGGTTTCGATCGTTAAACGCAAGTACGACGAGTTTTGCTGCATCTCGGGTTTCGCTAACAATTCGTACTTGGTGACCGGGGAGAGCACCAAGCAGATCTTTTAGCAATTTAGCGTGCGAATCCTCATTATCGACAAAGGCATAACTTGGGTAACCATTTTCAAACTCGACGGCGTAAAGTTGTTTATTGGTGCCGTTAATCCAAAAGTTGCTAGGGTCAACGTTTTCATCCTGAATGATTTCAGTTTTATCGCCCGTTTCGAGATTAATTTTGTAAACCCCTAAGGTTTCACCTTGGGATCGACCGGCGGCATAAATCGTATTTTTGTCATCGGCAAAGGAGAGTGGTTTAAAATCAGCAAGACCTAGATTTAGTTTATCGGTATTTACCCAGTTACCGTCTTTGCGGTAGAACACTTTAGTAATGTTTTTATTGTCTTCACCTGCAACGAAGCGAACCTCTCCATCATGGTCTGTCATAAAACGGGCTCTGCCGATAGGTGAGCCTGTGATGCGTTTACGTGTGCCATTGAACAAGTCTACGCGATAGACATCTTGTGATAGTTCAAAGTCAAGATTGATCCTATCATTCCATGGAATAGCATTAACTAACATGTAGCGTTCATCATCTGGCAGAGGATCGAGGATAAACGCGCTCGCCCGCATAGGGGTATTTTTCTTGATATTTGAACCTGTTTGTTGCTCGCCACTCTCGAAGCCGAATAAATACGCTTTTCGTGAACCATCGGCATTTACCGCCATCAATTCACCGTAGTAGATAGGTGTGTCTTGCCAGCCTTTTAGGTATTCTTTTGCCAGTACCAGTCGCTCACTGTTGGCCCATTCATAGTCGCCGACTTGAGCATTATCGGGAAAACGTATCGCATTGAGGAGTTTTTTGGTTTGGGTATCTAAGACTAAGAGAACGTTTTTACCTTCGACACTTGTGATAGCGCTTAAATATTTACCAGTAGGTGATATTTTTACATCCGAGTACTCATCACCTTTGCTGAATAACTGTGCTTGCGATAACGCATTCGCGTTGGAGCTATTGGCTGCAAAGGTGGATATTGGAAGTATTGGTAAGCAAAGTGTCGCCAATGCGGCTAATCGGAAGAGTTTCATCTGACATCCTTGTAAAATCATTGTGTTTTTTGTTCTTAAAATGTTTTTCGAGGATAAAACAAAAGATGGGGCGAAACAAGGAAGGAATACCGAACATAAAGGACGATAGTTACCGTCCTTTATGTTGAAAAATCATTAGCTTTGTAAAAGTTGATGCTGGATAAAACGCCACTGTTCATCGAAGTGTGTCGTCGGTTTGAGTTTGAATTCACTTCGTACAAATTGGGCGATGCGGCCTTCGGCAAAGGCTAACAGTAAATTGGCTAATATGGCTTCGTCTAAGTTGAAGCCTTTACCTTCTCGCAGGGTTTTTTCCCGTAAAATTTGCTTTAACTGGGTTTCAATTTTGGCAAATAAGTTACCAATACGACTTCGCAGGCGTTCATTTTCACCGAGTAGAGCATCACCGTTGAGAACGCGGGAAATTCCTGGGTTACGCTCGGCAAAGATCAGCAGCAGTTGCAGTACCAACTGGCAGCGCTTCATGGTGTCTTTTTCGTCATCCATGATTAAATTGATGCGCGACAATAACGACTCTTCGATAAATTCGATTAAGCCTTCGAACATCCGCGCTTTACTCGGGAAGTGGCGATACAGGGCGGCTTCCGATACACCGACTTCTGAGGCCAGTTTCGCTGTGGTGATCCTTTGTCCTGGGTTGGTTTCTAGCATCTGCGCTAGACATTGCAGAATGTGTTCACGACGATTAATTTTTGGGCTTACAGCCATTGCAGTATCCTTGGCTCAATAACGACTTAGGGGATTATTTAGTGCCTGAATGGCCAAATCCGCCTTCACCACGGTCTGAGCTGTCGAACTCATCAACGAGTTTGAATTGTGCTTGTACCACAGGAACAAACACCAGTTGCGCGAGACGATCGCCCATTTCTAAGGTGAATGGACTGTCACCACGATTCCAACAAGATACCATTAAGGGGCCTTGGTAATCTGAATCTATGAGTCCGACTAGATTCCCCAGTACGATACCGTGTTTATGGCCCAGGCCTGAGCGCGGTAAAATCACCGCAGCAAGTCCTGGGTCGGCCACATGAATAGCAATCCCCGTGGGAATGAGCACTGTTTCACCCGGTGCTATGGTTAAAGCCGTGTCTATCATGGCGCGAAGATCCATGCCTGCACTGCCTGCGGTGGCGTAAGCGGGCAAAGGAAATTCTGAGCCGATACGGGAGTCGAGAATTTTTAATTCAATCGGTGTTTTCATGTATTTGTTTTTTCTTTCACTATCAACGAAAGTAATTGCCGTGCCAACGTGAGTTTGTCAGTAGCAGGCAAATCTTGACTGCCGTGCGGCCAGAAAACACGCAGGGCATTAGCATCGGCATTAAAGCCTAGGCCAGCAATGGAAACGTCGTTTGCGGCGATCATGTTCAAGTTTTTACGTTTGAGCTTATCGTGCGCATAGGCTTCTACATCATGGGTTTCGGCGGCAAATCCCACCACAAAAGGACGGTTAGGTAAGCTCGCAACCGTGGCTAAGATATCAGGATTCCTCACCAGCGCAAGTTGCATTTCTTCGGTCGATTTTTTGATCTTACAGGTAGCAATATCACTAATGCGGTAGTCTGCAACGGCGGCGCAGCCAATAAAAATATCTTTTTTATCAACGTTATCCATAACAGCATCGAGCATATTTTGCGCCGATTCAACATCAATGCGTGTCACGCCTTCTGGGGTGCTGAGATTTACTGGGCCTGAGACTAAGGTGACTGTTGCCCCCATATCTGCCGCGGCTTTGGCCAGTGCAAAGCCCATTTTTCCAGAACTGTGATTTGAAATGTATCTGACGGGATCAATTGCTTCACGGGTTGGTCCGGCGGTAATAAGCACCGACTGGCCTGCAAGAGGCTGCGCAGAGACTTCTTTTGTTGCAAAAAAATCACTGGCTAGCTCGGCAATTTCTAGCGGTTCGAGCATGCGTCCAGGGCCGACTTCACCACAGGCCTGACTGCCACTGGCGGGGCCCCAAAGTGTAAAACCACGTGATGCGAGGCTAGTTAAATTCGCTTGTGTAGCCAGATTACGGTACATCTGCTGATTCATTGCCGGACACAGGGCGATAGGTGCCTCAGTGGCAAGACACGTGGTGGTGATTAGCTCATCGGCCATGCCTGCATTAATCCGCGCCAATAGGTTTGCGGTTGCAGGGGCGATGATGACGAGATCTGCCCAACGAGCGAGTTCTATATGACCCATGGCTGCTTCTGCTGCGGGGTCGAGCAAGCTAGATGCCACTGGATGTCCAGACAACGCTTGCAGCGTCAGAGGCGTGATAAATTCCATCGCACTTTGGCTCATCACCACGCGCACATCAAAGCCTCGCTCCTTCAAGCGGCGTACTAAATCAGCACTTTTATAGGCCGCAATACCGCCGCCAATGCCCAGCAGGACGTTTTTATTTGTCAGACTCACAGACATCATCCGAGATAGAAATAATGCCGGCAACAATATCACAAAGTGGTGAATTTTAGTGACTATCCCAGTTCAAAAAATCTCGTCCATACTCAGTAAAGTGAAAATATGTGAGATGACAGGGAGGTCACATGGGGATTAAAGATTGGCCTGAGGGCGAAGGTCCCAGAGATAAACTGTTACAAAAAGGAGCTGCGCATCTCTCGGATGCTGAATTACTGGCAGTATTGCTGCGTAACGGTTTAGCCGGATTAAACGCGGTTGACCTTGCTAGGTCGCTTATTTGCGAGTTTGGCGGCCTCAGAAACCTGCTCTGTGCCCCAAGAAATCAGGTGTGTCGACTTCCGGGCGTAGGACCTGTAAAATACGCCCAGCTTCAAGCTGCGGCCGAATTAGCGCGGCGTGTAGCGCAGGAAAATCTGCAAAGAGGTCAGGTTTTGACAAATCCCGATTTAACTCGGGACTATTTAATGCGACAATTGGCCGATCGCTCCTATGAAGTGTTCGCAGTTTTACTGCTGGATAGCCAGCATAGAGTGATTCAATTTGTCGAATTATTCCGCGGCACAATAGACTCAGCCTCAGTGTATCCACGTGAAGTGGTGAGCTTAGTGCTGGAGAAAAAGGCCGCAGCAGTTATAGTTTGTCATAATCATCCGTCTGGTATTGCCGAGCCCAGTCAGGCTGACCGACGAATAACTGAGCGATTAAAAAATGCGTTAGCAACCATAGACGTATCCTTGTTGGACCATATGGTTGTAGGTGATCGAGAGATAGTTTCTTTTGCAGAACGAGGCTGGATTAATTAATCTAACACTTGATCTTCACTCTGTGATCGTGTATAAAATGCGCCCTCTTTGTGCCTCGGGCGACGGCCATACGAGGCACATTAATGCTCGAGCGTTAAAATTGTTTTTGGAGAAGATTGACATGTCAAGAGTATGCCAAGTTACTGGCAAGAAGCCGATGGTTGGTAACAACCGTTCGCATGCAAAAAACGCGACCCGTCGTCGTTTTTTACCTAACCTACAAAACCACCGTTTTTGGTTAGAAGAAGAAAAGCGTTTCGTACAGTTACGTGTATCTACTAAAGGTATCCGTCTGATCGACAAAAAAGGTATCGAAGTTGTTGTTGCTGAACTTCGTGCCCGTGGCGAGAAGGTATAATAGATCATGGCTAAAGCTAAAGGTAATCGTGAGAAGATCAAATTAGTTTCTACAGCTAAGACTGGTCACTTCTACACAACTGAAAAAAACAAGCGTAACATGCCTGAAAAAATGGAAATCAAAAAATTTGATCCAGTTATTCGTCAGCACGTTATCTACAAAGAAGCCAAAATCAAGTAATCCTTGGTTAGTGTTTCGAGAAAAGCCCCTTATTTAAGGGGCTTTTTTTTGCATTTTTTTAGTGGCTAGTCATCAAGTTGAGATAATTGCCTCGCAAACTTAAGCCGCTGAATCATCCCCTGTGAAGTTAAAAAAGTGTGAACACTTGCTGAAAATATAAAATAGTGCAGTTCTAAGCACTTTAAATCATTAAAGCTGCACTTTAGTGAGAATAAATTCTTTATATGTGAATTAAAATGCAATACCATACGCGAAAGTTATCGATTCATTCCTGGCATGTCATAGTGACGCTGCCAGCTCAAAAATGAGGTGTAAATAACGCGTGCGTACCACTGAACTGGTTGATGGATTTCGTCACTCTGCCCCCTATGTTAATGCTCACAGAGGTAAAACTTTTGTGGTCATGCTTGGCGGTGAAGCTTTGGCTCAAAATCAATTCCGCGCCATCTTAAATGATGTCGCCCTGCTGCACAGTTTAGGGATCAAAGTGGTGTTGGTATATGGCGCTAGGCCGCAGATTGATGCTGCATTAGCCGCCAACGGTATTGCGCCTGCCTACCACGACGGTGTGCGTATCACGGATGAAGATTCGCTCAAAGTGATTAAGCAAGTTGCGGGTGCACTGCAATTTGATATCACAGCGCGTTTATCCATGAGTTTAAGTAATACGCCGATGCAAGGTGCGCAAATTAACTTAGTGAGCGGCAACTTTGTGATTGCTCAACCACTGGGTGTGGATAATGGTGTGGACTTTTGTCTGAGTGGCAAAGTGCGTCGTATTGATGTGCAAGGCTTAAAACGTCAGTTAGATAATCACTGTATCGTATTGATGGGGCCGATTGCGGCTTCGGTTACTGGTGAAAGTTTTAATCTCACCGCCGAGGAAATCGCGACTCAAGTGGCGATTAAGCTCAAAGCAGACAAGATGATCGGCTTTAGCTCACAGAACGGTATTCTCGATCGAAATGGCGATGTGATTGCCGAGTTGATGCCAAATGATGCGCAAAACATCATGAACAAGCTGGCCGAGCAAGGTTCTGCTTGTGTTGGTACTATGGCGTTTCTCAAAGCCAGTATCGATGCTTGCCGCAATGGTGTGCCACGTTGTCACTTAGTCAGCTACCTCGAAGATGGCGCCTTGTTGCAGGAACTGTTTTCCCGCGAAGGGATTGGTACACAAATCGTCACTGAGAGTGCTGAGCGTTTACGCTGTGCGTCAATCGCCGATATTGGCGGTGTGTTGAACCTTATCCGTCCATTGGAGGAACAAGGCATTCTGGTGCGTCGTAGTCGTGAGCAGCTTGAGATTGAAATCGAACAGTTCATGTTGATTGAACGTGATGGTTTAGTGATTGGTTGCGCTGCGCTCTATCCTTTTGAAGAGGACAATGCGGGTGAGTTTGCTTGTTTAGTGGTGCATCCCGATTATCGCGATGCCGACAGAGGGAGCTTACTGCTGAAGAACATTATCAATCAGGCTAGAAACCGTGGTTATTCACGCTTGTTTGCATTGACAACTCGGAGCATTCACTGGTTCTTAGAGCATGGTTTTGTGATTGAAGATGTTGAAGCATTGCCGCAGAAGAAAAAGCAGTTGTATAACTATCAACGCCGCTCAAAAATTCTCGCGCTCGATCTTTAAGCCGTTCTAAATCAATCCAATCAATGCCAGCCTAGTACTCATATTAGCGCTGGCATTTTTATTGACATAATATGTCTTTGTTGGCAGATTAAGACTTCACTGCACGGGAGATACTGCCAATGAGTCCTCAATTTTTTGAACTCGCCCCTTTAACCCAAACCTCTATCTTCAGCTTTATCGTCTTATTGCTCGGTTTAGCGGGTATCTTGCTGATGTTATGGCTAAAAAATATGCCTAAGATAGCGAAGTCAGCGAGTTTAGGTATATTGCTGGTGATGATGGGCGGATTTTCTTGGGTCTTCTATCAATCGAATCGTGCCGAATTAGTGTTAACCGATACAGAGCTCACAGTTGATGTTCCCTTCTATAAAGTGCAGTTATCCCGCGCGGATTTATTGCCCGCCGAGGCACGCATAGTCGATTTGCAACAAGAGGCAGATTTAACGCCGAGCTTTAAAACCAACGGTATAGGCATGCCAGGATTTCAATTGGGCTGGTTTAATCTACAAGGGAAAGGCAGGGCATTTTTGGTGATAACAGATAAATCGCAGTTAGTGTTAGTGCCAACGACTAAAGGCTACAGTTTATTACTTACAGTACCGCAAGGGAGTGAGTTTTTAGCACAGTTACAGAAGTAATCATCATATGTCATCACTTCTGCCACTGTGTTTATCGGCGTGATAATGTTTACGCCGTTTTGCGTTTATAGGCCATATCTAAGGTAAAGACGAGCAGCGCGCTCCAGATAAAGCCGAAGGTCACGCCTTTTTCGGCATCGAAGGGCTCATTGAACAGACTCACCGCGAGGATGAACATAATACTCGGGCCAATATATTGGAAAAAGCCGAGCATAGACAATGGAATACGTACCGCTGCCCCTGCAAAACACAGCAAAGGAATGGTAGTCACTATCCCAGCCGCCATTAACATCAGATTCAATTGCCAATCGTTAGTCAGCATGCTCGCCGTGGCAGTGTCTAAGGTTGCGACGAGATAAATCAGCGCTACCGGTAATAACACTGCGGTTTCGACCAATAATCCGGCCTTAGCATCCACATTGACCTTTTTTCGCAGCAGTGCATAGAAACCAAAGGTGCCCGCGAGTGCCAGTGAGACGATGGGAATCGAGCCAAAAGAGATTAACTGGATCAATACGCCAGCGCTGGCGAGTGAAACCGCAAACCATTGCAGTTTACGCAACCTTTCGCCTAGAAATAACATACCGAGTAAAACGTTGAGTAAAGGATTGATGAAGTAACCTAGGCTGGCATCGAGCATGTGATCGTTATTTACCGCCCAGATAAATAGTAGCCAGTTTCCCGCGATCAATATGGAAGTAATGGTGAGAACCATCAACTGTTTAGGCTGTTTAAACAGTAAGCGTAAGCGAGAAAAACCGCCGATAAACTGCATAATGATCAGCATAAACACGAATGACCAAATCACTCGATGGAGCAAAATTTCGGTGGCGGAAACATGGTTGAGTAATTTGAAATATAAAGGCGCAAAACCCCACATACAGTAAGCACTGACGGCAAGTAGGATCCCTTTGCGGTATTCAAGATTTGGCATGAGACATCTTCGAAGAACAACAAGGTGGCGATTGTAGGTGTGTCTGACCGCTGACTCAAGGGTATCGCCGTGTTCTTTTCGTTACAGAATATCTCCGCAATAGATTGAATGGGCGATTAAAGTGAGTAAACATCCTGTTGATCAAGACGTTTACCTTAGTCAATTTTGAGCCCTAAGGCAGTAATACACATCTAAATTTAACCGCCTAACCCACCATATAAGTCCCTGTTCCAAAAGCGATATGGGTGCCTTGCTCATTATGTAGTTCCATGCGGCATACTGAAACTCGATTACCCGCACGAATGACGCTGCCCGTGCCCGTAAAGGTGAGGCCGCGTCCCGGCCGCAGATAATCGACGCGCATATCAATTGTCCCTAGGGTTTGCAGGCGTTGCTGCAGCTCTTCGACCGTCCAATCATCACGACTGGCGACCAGTCCTGCAAAGGCCGTGAGTCCGCCAACCACATCGAGTACCGTTGCTGTCACACCGCCGTGGAGGATTTGCTGGTGGATATTGCCAATCAGCTCAGGCTTCATGTTGATCACGACTTCGACGCCATCAATGTCATAACGCTTGATATCGAGTCCGAGTAGATTATGGAAAGGGACATGTTGATCAAATACTGCTGCGACTCTTCTCAAAGCTTCGGCTTGGATTGGGCTGGTCATTTTGGGGTCCTTGTCACTGAGTGACGGTATTAGGCGTAATTGGATTTGTTATCAACACTGAGATAAACAAAGTGCGGCTTAGAGCAATTAATCTACAGTGAAGCTTACGGCTAATGCAACTCCGTCGCTAAAATGACGACACAGTTTCGGCAGTTTTTAAAGTATTTTACCCCGCGTTCGTTATTTTTGGCTTAGCCCACTAGGGTTAAAATAGCTGCAATCGTGGTGAATGGCCTCGTCTAAAACGCTTTAAATTACCGTTGAATCCTGCATTTTGAACTAGTTTGGGTATAGAATAGGCCCCCTCACTTTTGACATAGAAGATCCATGGAAAAGCTCGTACTCGACACGCATGATGATCCGCTCTCGCAACGCCTCGCACAGGTGTTTGGTTACCGTGACTTTAGGGACGGTCAGCGGGAGGTGATAGAACGTGTCTGTGGCGGGCAAGATTGCTTAGTGATCATGCCAACGGGCGGCGGTAAGAGTCTTTGCTATCAACTCCCCGCGTTGCTGATGAATGGCATCACTATTGTCGTATCTCCATTGATTTCTTTGATGAAAGATCAAGTCGATAGCTTGTTGCAAACCGGTGTTGCAGCGGCTTATCTCAATTCTTCATTGCCGCGAGAGCAGAGCGCCGAAGTATTAAGGCAGCTGCGCCACGGTGAGTTAAAACTACTTTATGTGTCACCTGAGCGCTTATTAACCGCTGATTTTATTGAGCGTATGCAGTCGTTGCAGTTGGCGATGTTTGCCATCGATGAGGCGCACTGTATCAGTCAGTGGGGCCATGATTTTCGCCCTGAATATGCGGCGCTTGGCCAGCTAAAACAACTCTTCCCCTATGTGCCCATGATGGCGCTGACGGCAACGGCGGATCAGGCGACTCGGCAGAGTATTTGCGAGCGACTTGGGATTGACCCGTTCCGTTTACTTTCGAGTTTCGATCGGCCCAATATTCGCTACACAGTGGCGGAAAAGCTCAATGCTGCGAATCAGTTACGGCATTTTTTAACCCAGCAAAATGGCACTAACGGGATTATTTACTGTAGCAGTCGCCGCCGTGTCGACGAGGTTGCCGATCGTTTATGTCTGCAAGGTTTTAATGCTAAGGCCTATCATGCGGGAATGACGCAGGAAGATCGTGGTGCCGTGCAGGACAGTTTCCTTAAGGATCAAATCGATATTGTTGTCGCCACTGTGGCTTTCGGTATGGGGATCAATAAATCGAATGTGCGCTTTGTGGTGCATTACGATATCCCTAAAAGTATCGAAGCCTATTATCAGGAAACGGGCCGAGCAGGACGTGATGGGCTCGATGCAGAAGCTTTTATGTTGTTCGATCCCGCCGATATTGGTCGGGTGCGACATTTGATTGAACAGTCCGAGCCAGGGCCGCAGCAACAGGTCGAATTCCACAAACTTAATACTATGGCCGCCTTTGCTGAGGCGCAGACCTGTCGCCGCCAAGTGTTGCTGCATTACTTCGATGAGAGTGCATTAGAGCCCTGTGGTAACTGCGACATTTGCCTCGACCCGCCTAAGCGTTATAACGGCACCGAAGATGCGCAGAAGGTGTTGTCATGTATTTTCCGTTTAGGCCAGCGTTTTGGTATCAATCATTTAATTGAAGTGTTGCGCGGTTCGAAAGGCGCACCGATAGTCGATCGAGGGCATGACAAACTCACGACTTGGGGGATTGGTAAAGACAAGAGCCATGAGTATTGGCTGAGTGTGATCCGTCAATTGATCCACTTGGGACTGGCGAGTCAAGATGTGACTCGCGGTTCATCTATTACCTTAAACCCATCGGCACGGCCTGTGCTCAAAGGGGAAGTGGCGCTAATGCTTGCTGAACCGCGTATTCAGTTAACAACCACAAAACGTAAGGCGAGTCAGTCTAAAGCACCGTTGAATTATGACCGTAAGTTGTTCGCACGGTTGAAGTTATTGCGTAGAACCATTGCCGAGCAGCAGGATGTGCCGCCGTATTTAGTCTTTAACGACGCTACCCTCGCAGAAATGGCAGCCATGATGCCAACGAGCGCGGGGGAAATGCTCGCAGTCAACGGAGTGGGCGAGCGTAAACTGAGCCGTTTCGGTGACGCTTTTCTCGATGAAATCGCGGCTTATTTAGCGGGAGAATAATAGTTTGGATTATTCTCATTGACTTTAACCTTGCCCAATTGATTGATACTGGCTCGCTTAATTAAAGACTCTAAGGTATCAAACTGTTGCATCGCCGCTATACCAATATTGACCTTACTTGAACCCTGCCAAGGCTGAATGCAAGCAACTAACTGACTAACGACTCTTTTAGCACCAGTTGCCGAGGTATGCGGCAGGATAATGACAATTTCATCCATAGAATATCGGATTAACTTATCTTGCTCCCGTAGTCTGTGTTGTAGCTCATCCTGTAAGAGAGGTAGGTCAACTTGACGGATCTGACTCGCATTAAACAATAATAAAGACAGTGGGTAATTACCTTGTTTGGCACTGTTTAATGCTGATGTGACTTGTTGGAGCAGCGTTTCCGCAGGTTCATTACCTTCAAGATGTGGGGCACGATTATTCTGTTTATCAATCAAATACCAAATAGCTCCGCCCAATAATGCCATCGCGATTAAGAACAGTGTGCTATAGGCCCAATCGACATTTAGCTCTTGTAAGATTGAATCTTTTTCTGGTGCAGTGCTATTTGGCTCCTGCTGCAGATCTTGTTGATTTAGACGGGCCTTAAACTGCAATATCCGAGCATTATTCATCGCTTGATTGGTGAGCTCGGCCGCTCGATAACGTTTGAGCAAGAAAGAATAGGCTTGTTTAAAATCCCCTTTTTCTAAGTAGTGATCGCTCATGATCCCGTAAAACCCTTTAAGATCTGAGTATTGTTTTAGGTTTTCAGCTTGCTCAATAGCGTGATTCATGAGGATTAAAGCGGCATCTTCTTGATGCTGAGCAAAACGAATTTGGGCGAGTAGGCGAGTTGAACGCATTGTCGCTAATTGTTGATTTTGTTTTTTAAACGTATTAATCGCGATAGAAAGATATTCTTCGGCATTATCGATGCGGCCTTTATCGAGCGCGATTGAGGCCAAAATGGCATAACTGTAGGCGAGTTCAAGTGGCGAACCGAGCTCAGGTAAAAGCGCTTTAGCTTGTTGTTCGAGTTTATCACTGTAATCAAACTCTTGATTATCAAGCGCTATCCGAGCTGCATTGCGTAAAATAAAGTGTAAAACTTTCCCTTTTGCATCGGCACTTTGTATACCTAAGTTGGTGTAATACATGGCTTGGGGGAAATCATGGGTGGCATAAAGTAAATTTCCCATCGCGGCATACACATAGGCCTGTGGTGGCCAAATCCAATTTTGGGTTTGAGCATGAATATCCGGATAAATATCAATCGCGAGGCGTAAATCTTCGATAGCAGAGGAGAAGTTATCAGTGTCAGTATCGAGTTGGCCACGTAAGCGTAAAGCATCGACTAAGGCTTGTGGTTGCTGGTAACGTCGCGCTAGGTTAATGGCTGAATCAAGCAAAGGTAGGGCATTTTGAACATTGTTATAGCTAAGGTTGGCGTCGGCTTGGCAGATCAAAAAGTAAGGTCGTACTTGATCTAGCTTAAGTTGTTTAGCGTTTGCTTCGCCTAATTGAGCGACGTTGATAGCGGCTTCATTTTCCCCTATTTGTAGTAGGTTTTGGCATTTCAATACACTTAATCTGAGTCGATTGATATCTGAGCTTGCACTGGTCGCAAATTGTTTTTCTAACGCTGTTATTTGAGTGAGTGCTTTACTGGGATATTGGTAGACGAGTTCAGTGAGTTCATCTAATTGGTCTATAGCACTCGCCCCAAAGGGAAACAGCCATAACAACAGGCTCAGTACCAAGACGCGAAAATCCATTTTGTGCTCCATATAAAATGCGTAAGTTCTAATATCCCTAATCACTAAGGCGGGATTATAACTTTTCTTAATCGTTTTTTGCATAAAAAACTATTTTTTCTAAGGGGAATAAGTTAACACATCCCAGTGATTTCTGAATCCAAACAGCTGGTTAATTCTGTGGAATCGATCACTAATTTGGGGATGAAACTCACCGTTATTAGCCTTAAGACAGGTTGAATGAGTGGAACATGAAAAAATTAGGGTTGACACTATCGGCTAGGCAAGTTAAATATTAACCGTCCTCAATAATTCAAACAGAATAAATATACAGATTAAATGAATATTATTAGCCGCAAACTCGACCTCCTCCTTCTCTCTCTCGCGGTTTATACGCGGAGGTCTTAGTGTTGCACGCTCGATAAAGAGGCAAAGCATTCACAAACCCCGCACAAATGTTGCGGGGTTTTTTGTATCTGAATACGGCAAAAATTAACTAACGAACGGTGACGTTCCATGGAGAAGCGAGATGTCTAACAGAGTCATAATATTTGATACTACCTTGCGTGATGGTGAGCAGGCGTTAGCCGCAAGTTTGTCGGTCAAAGAAAAACTACAGATCGCTATGGCGCTGGAACGTCTCGGTGTGGATGTGATGGAAGTGGGTTTTCCGGTTTCTTCACCCGGTGATTTTGAGTCAGTGCAGACCATAGCGCGTACCATTAAAAATAGCCGCGTTTGTGCGTTATCCCGCGCATTGGAAAAGGACATCGATGCCGCGGCGCAGGCCTTGTCTGTCGCAGATCAATTCCGTATCCATACGTTTATCTCGACCTCAACGATTCACGTTGAGAGCAAGTTGAAGCGTTCTTTCGACCAAGTGTTAGAGATGGCCGTAGGCGCGGTGAAGTATGCCCGCCGTTTTACCGACGATGTGGAGTTTTCCTGTGAGGATGCGGGGCGTACGCCCATCGATAATCTATGTCGTATGGTAGAAGCCGCCATTCGTGCGGGCGCACGCACCATTAATATTCCCGATACGGTCGGTTACACAGTACCAAGCGAGTTTGGCAATATCATTCAGACTTTGTTTAATCGGGTGCCGAATATCGACCAAGCGGTGATCTCAGTGCATTGCCACGATGACTTAGGTTTATCTGTGGCTAACTCGATTACCGCAGTGCAACACGGTGCGCGTCAAATTGAATGTACGATCAATGGCATAGGTGAGCGTGCGGGTAACTGTTCACTGGAAGAGATCGCGATGATTTTAGCGACGCGTAAGGGGATGTTGGGATTAGAAACGGGCATTAATGCCAAGGAAATTCATCGTACTTCTAATTTAGTCAGCCAGTTATGCAATATGCCAGTGCAGGCGAACAAGGCGATTGTCGGTGCCAATGCCTTTACCCATTCGTCGGGTATCCATCAGGATGGCATGTTAAAAGCACAAAATACCTATGAAATCATGACGCCAGAAAGCATAGGTTTGAATCGCAACAACTTGAATATGACCTCGCGCTCGGGTCGCCATGTGATCAAGCATCGCATGGAAGAAATGGGCTATAGCGAGCACGATTACAATATGGATACTCTGTATGAAGAGTTTCTAAAATTGGCAGATAAAAAAGGCCAAGTATTTGATTATGATTTAGAAGCCTTAGCCTTTATGGAAGCGCAGGCCGAAGAAGACAATCACTATCAATTGCAGCAATTAGTGGTGCAGTCTGACTCAACTGAAGGCGTAGCTACGGCGACTGTGCGTATCGAAGTGGGCGGCGAAATTAAAACCGAAGCCGCAACGGGTAATGGTCCCGTCGATGCCGCCTATAACGCGATTGCCCGCGCAACCGATCGCCGAATCGACATTATCAGCTACAAGCTAGGCGCTAAGGGCGTAGGTCAAAATGCCTTAGGCCAAGTCGACATTACCGCGGTTTACCACGAGCAGAACTTTCACGGCGTAGGTTTAGCGACCGATGTGGTTGAAGCCTCAGCGCGCGCTTTAGTGCATGTGATGAACTTAACGTGCCGCGCAGACAAGGTTGCCGATTACAAACAAAGCATGCAAAAAAATCGAGAGCTAGGCGGCGTCTAGTCGCTAAAAGCATCCAAAGAATAGCAAGGTCGAGCATAAAGCATTCACATTTAAAGGAGTTGGCTGGCGTATGAGTTATCAAATAGCAGTATTAGCAGGGGATGGGATCGGTCCTGAAGTGATGGCAGAGGCGCGTAAAGTGCTGCGTGAGGTTGAAGCGCGTTTCGATTTGAATATCGAATACACTGAATACGATGTTGGCGGTATTGCCATTGATAACCACGGTTGTCCCTTACCCGATGCCACACTAAAGGGCTGTGAAGCGGCTGATGCGATCCTATTTGGCTCGGTAGGAGGTCCTAAGTGGGAAAAGTTACCGCCAAATGAGCAACCTGAGCGCGGCGCGCTATTGCCACTGCGTGGTCACTTCGAACTGTTTTGTAATCTGCGCCCAGCTAAATTGCATGATGGCTTAGAACATATGTCACCGCTGCGTAGCGATATTTCCGCCCGTGGCTTTGATGTTTTATGTGTGCGCGAGTTAACCGGCGGCATTTATTTTGGTAAGCCGAAGGGCCGTCAAGGCGAAGGCGAAAATGAAGAAGCCTTCGATACCATGCGTTATAGCCGCCGCGAAATTAGCCGTATCGCCCGTATCGCCTTTGAAGCCGCCCGTGGTCGCCGTAAAAAAGTGACCTCAGTGGATAAAGCCAACGTACTGGCTTGTTCAGTCTTATGGCGCCAAGTGGTTGAAGAAGTCGCGGTAGATTTCCCCGATGTCGAGCTTGAACACATCTATATCGATAATGCGACCATGCAGTTGCTACGTCGTCCCGATGAGTTCGATGTGATGCTATGTTCTAACCTGTTCGGCGATATTTTATCCGACGAAATTGCCATGTTAACGGGCTCTATGGGCTTGTTGTCATCGGCGAGCATGAACAGCACTGGCTTTGGTTTATTTGAACCAGCGGGTGGCAGTGCGCCGGATATCGCGGGTAAAGGCATTGCAAACCCTATCGCCCAAATTCTGTCGGCGGCATTAATGCTGCGCCACAGTTTAAAGCAAGAAGAAGCTGCGTGTGCGATTGAGCGTGCCGTCAGCAAAGCATTAAATTCTGGCTACTTAACCGGTGAGCTATTGAGCAGCGACAAGCGTAGCCAAGCTAAATCAACCGCCGAGATGGGTGACTTTATCGCCAATGCTATAAAGGAAGGTGTGTAATGACGACTGTGCCAAAAAACGCGGTGGCAAAAACGCTGTATCAAAAAGTATGGGATGCCCACGTTGTAGCGACTCCTGAAGGTGAAGCGCCGATCATTTATGTCGACAGACATTTAGTCCATGAAGTGACTTCTCCCCAAGCATTCAGTGGCTTAAAAGTGGCGGGCCGCAAACTGCGTGCACCGGAAAAAACCTTTGCCACTATGGATCACAACACTTCGACCCGTAGCGCCAGCTTGGATGCGCTAAGCCCGATGGCACGCACTCAGGTTGAAACCCTAGCGCAAAACTGTAAAGACTTTGGCGTGCGTTTATACGACATTCATCATCCTAATCAAGGGATTGTGCATGTGATGGGCCCTGAGTTGGGTATTACCTTGCCCGGTACTGTGATTGTCTGTGGTGATTCCCATACTGCGACCCATGGCGCCTTTGGCGCATTGGCGTTTGGCATTGGCACATCGGAAGTTGAGCACGTGTTAGCAACCCAAACCCTGCGTCAGCTAAAAGCGAAAACCATGAAGATTGAAGTGCGTGGTCATGTCACCGATGGCGTGACCGCCAAAGATATAGTGCTGGCGATCATTGGCAAAATCGGTATGGATGGTGGTACGGGCTACGTGGTGGAGTTCTGCGGCGAGGCGATTGAAGCCCTGTCGATGGAAGGCCGAATGACAGTGTGCAACATGGCAATTGAGATGGGCGCTAAGGCGGGCATGGTCGCGCCGGATCAAACCACTTTCGATTATTTAGCAGGCCGTGAATTTGCGCCAAAGGGCGAAGATTGGACTGAGGCTGTCGCTTACTGGCAAGCCATTAAAACCGATGACGGCGCCGTGTTTGATGCTGTCGTTGAGTTAGATGCCGCCGATATTGCGCCACAATTGACTTGGGGCACTAACCCTGGCCAAGTCGTAGCGATCGATGGAAAAGTGCCAAATCCTATTGATGAAGCCAATCTAAGTACCCGTGCCAGCATGGAAAAGGCTTTAGAATACATTGGCCTGAGTGCGGGTACGCCTATGACAGACATCAGTATCAACAAAGTATTTATCGGTTCTTGTACTAATTCTCGGATTGAAGATTTACGCAGCGCCGCCGTGCATGCTAAAGGCCGTAAAGTCGCGAGTGGCGTCACCGCGATTGTAGTACCTGGTTCTGGCCAAGTGAAAGCCCAAGCCGAAGCCGAAGGCTTAGATAAAATCTTTATCGAAGCGGGGTTTGAGTGGCGTTTACCTGGTTGTTCCATGTGTTTAGCGATGAACGATGACAGATTAGAGGCGGGCGATCGCTGCGCTTCGACCAGTAATCGTAATTTCGAAGGTCGCCAAGGCCGTGGTAGTCGTACCCATTTGGTGAGCCCGGCGATGGCCGCCGCCGCTGCGGTGGCTGGGCATTTTGTCGATATTCGTAAACCTTACTAATTACCGTAAACCCAAGAGGAGAAGTTAATGCAACCTTTTACGACCCATACCGGGCTTGCGGTCATGATCGACAGCACCAATATCGATACTGATCAGATCATTCCGAAACAGTTTTTGTCTAAGGTGACGCGCGATGGTTTTGGCGTGCACTTATTTCATGACTGGCGTTATTTAGATGATGCGGGCGATGTGCCTAATCCTGAGTTTTCATTGAACCAGCCTCGTTATAAAGGCGCTTCAATTCTTTTGTCGCAGGAAAACTTTGGTTGTGGTTCAAGCCGCGAACATGCGCCTTGGGCGCTGGCGGACTTCGGTTTGCGCGCCATTATTGCACCGAGTTTTGCCGACATTTTTTACGGCAACTCAATCAATAACGGCCTATTGCCTGTGGCGTTAACCCACGCGCAGGTGCGTCAGTTGATGGATGAAGTGGCCGCAGAAGAAGGCGCGCAAATCACGGTTGATCTCACCAGCTGTAAAGTGATTGCACCGTCAGGTGCTGAGTTTAGTTTTACGCTGGCAGAGTCGGCGAGACATAAGTTACTCAATGGGTTAGATGCTATTGGGCTGACCTTGTCCCATGCTGCGCAAATCAGTCAGTACGAAACTCAAATCCAAGGTTGGCGCTGCTAAACTTTCAGCGCACATTTGTACTCGTGTTGAGTCTATATTTAAGCGCCTAGGTTAATACCTAGGCGTTTTTGTTTTGAATCCCAATACTCTCTTAATTTAATTGATTGTATTTTAAAGAATAAATTTTTATTGTCGTTTTGGTACGAGAAAATTTTATTCTCTGCAGTGATTTATGCTGAATTTGTCGAGTTTAAATGATTTACAGGTGTTCCAAAGTTTTATTTTTTTATCTTGTTGTTTAATATTGATATTTATTGGGTTCTTAATTTAAATCTCACGACTGTCGTGAATGATTTTTGATTGTTTAAAGGTTGGCTTTTGTTTGAATGGTGATGTGTGTCACTAAATATGTTTTAAATTTGTATTTCTTTAGAGTTTTTGTCTGTTTTATCTCCTTTGGTTGCAAACATCTTCTGCATAAGTAAACTGCTGCGCATTCAATCTGGAGTGTTTGCTCTATTTTGCCTGAACGCCGCAGTACTCATCTAAGTAGTACAGATAACAATAATATGATTAGAGAATAACAATGCAAAAACGTCTTCTGACTTTGGCTGTCACTGCAGCCTTGTTAAGTTCAACGACTCAACTCCATGCCGCGGGTTTTCAACTTGCGGAATACTCTGCTACAGGTTTAGGTCGCGCCTTTGCGGGTGAAGCCGCTATGGCGGATAACGCTTCGGCTCAAGGTCGAAATCCTGCAATGCTCACTTATTTAGAAGGACGTCAGTTGTCCGCGGGTGGCATTTACGTTATGCCAAACGTCGATGTGACTGGTGATGTGAGCCTTAGCTCACCGTTAATTGGTCCAAATCCTGTTGTTATGAAAGGTGGCGATGCACTGGATGTGGCCGATGACGCACTTGTGCCAAATTTTTATTATTCAAATCAGCTAAATGATCAATGGACTTGGGGCCTAGCGGTAAACTCTAATTATGGTCTAGCCACTGAATTACCCGCGACCCACGCAGCGGCTATTTTTGGTAACAAGACTTCGGTTACGACCGTTGAATTTAATCCAAACATCGCTTATCGCATCAATGATGCTGTTAGCGTCGGTGCTGGTGTACGTATCGTTTATGGTGAAGGCGAAATCGGTGCCTCATTACCAGGTTGGGTCGATGGTATCAAACCTGCTCTGCCAGCTCCTGTGCAGGCTGTGTTACCTCCAGGTGGCACTGAGCTGAAAAGCATGAAGGGTGATGATGTGGGTTACGGCTGGCAGTTAGGTGCAAGCTGGCAAATTAATCCTGCTCACCGTTTAGGTTTTGCTTATCACAGCGGCGTGCAACTGGACTTAGATGGCCATGCGTCTGGTGTTCTGTACACTGGCGGCCAAGATGTGTCCATTGAAGGTTATTTACCGCTTGAATTGCCCGCTTTTGCAGAGATAGCTTCCCATCACCAATTGACCGATAACTGGGCCATGCATGCGAGTGTAAACTGGACCGATTGGAGTGTATTCGATCAACTAGTGGCTTATTTCCCTGGTGAAGTTAAACCTAAGGGCGGTTTAGAGTCTGATTTAGTTAAAGAAGAGCACTTCGAAGATAACTGGCGCTTCGCGCTAGGGACGACTTATCAAGTGAATAACGACTGGTTAGTGCGTGCGGGTGTTGCTTTAGATAAAACGGCGGCAAATGACGAGTGGCGCACAACCACAATTCCAGACTCTGACCGTCTGTGGTTCTCTGTCGGCGCAGGTTATCAGGCAACTAAGAACCTGAACGTTGATTTTGCTGTGACTTATATTAAAGCGACTGGCGATGCGCCAATCAACGAACAGCAAAACCTATTGAACCTAGCGACTGTTAACTTTAACGGCGAAGCAAGCGGCGATGTATGGCTTGCGGGTATCCAAATGAGCTACAAGATGTAAGTTCAGTATGTTAAAAAAAGCCCTGAATCTTCAGGGCTTTTTTATGGCTATAGCATGGTGGAGTGATCTTGTTTTACGGCTTGCTTGCTGGTCACGGCGGTAAATTCCGAATATATTCACTGCATAAGTCGGTGGATCATGTTAATTCTCCCTAGCATAAAAAGGCAGCGGAGAGTTCAGATAGGATAGTAGCGTGCAGAAAAAATACGTGGTGGCCTTAGATCAAGGCACGACCAGCTCAAGGGCGATAGTGTTCGATCACGACGCAAACATTGTCAGCGTGTCCCAGCGGGAATTTACCCAGTTGTACCCTAATCCGGGTTGGGTCGAGCATGATCCCATGGAGATTTGGGCAAGTCAAAGTTCAGTGTTAATTGAAGTATTGGCGCGTGCGGGTATTCACAGCGATGAAGTGGCCGCCATTGGCATTACCAATCAGCGGGAAACCACTGTTATATGGGAGAAGGCCACAGGTAAACCTATTTATAACGCGATAGTGTGGCAGTGCCGTCGCAGCGCTGAGATTTGTGAGCAACTCAAAGCTCAAGGGTTAGAAGAATATGTGCGTGAGAATACTGGTTTATTACTAGACCCTTATTTTTCAGGCACTAAGATCAAGTGGATTCTAGATAATGTGCCCAATGCCCGTGAGCAAGCCGAGCGTGGTGAGTTGTTGTTCGGCACTATCGATACTTGGCTCGTGTGGAAGTTAACCGAGGGCAAGGTGCATGTCACCGATCCAACCAATGCTGCCCGCACTTTGCTATTCAATATCCATAGCCTGACTTGGGATAATAAGTTACTCGAAGCCTTAGATATTCCCTTGTCTATGTTGCCTGACGTTAAACCCTCCTGCAGCGTGTATGGTACGACACGGATTGCTGGCGAAGGCAGTGAAATCCAAGTTGCAGGAATGGCGGGCGATCAACAGGCGGCGCTTTTTGGTCAGCTATGTGTCGAGCCCGGCATGGCGAAGAATACCTACGGTACTGGTTGTTTTTTGTTGATGAATACAGGGACAAAAGCGGTGCGCTCAAACCATGGCTTATTGACTACAGTTGCCGTGGGGCCTAAGGGTGAAGTGAACTATGCCCTTGAAGGTTCAGTCTTTATGGGCGGCGCGACCATTCAATGGCTGCGAGATGAACTGGGGCTTATTCGTGATGCCAGTGATACTGAGTACTTTGCCTCTAAGGTCGCCGATACTAATGGCGTGTATTTGGTGCCCGCTTTTGTGGGACTCGGTGCGCCCTATTGGGATCCCAATGCCCGTGGTGCGCTATTTGGTCTGACACGCGGGGCGAATCGTAATCATATTATTCGGGCAGCGTTAGAATCCATCGCTTATCAGAGTAAAGATTTACTCGATGCCATGATCAAAGACAGTGGCGTTAGCCTTAAGCGTTTAAAGGTGGATGGCGGCGCGGTCGCCAATGATTTTTTGATGCAATTTCAAGCCGATATTACCGATGTCGAAGTGTTAAGGCCAAGCGTTTGTGAGACAACCGCTTTAGGTGCGGCATTTTTAGCTGGGTTGGCAGTGGGCTTTTGGGAGAGTGTGATAGAGCTTGAGCACAAAGCCTGCATCGATAAGCATTTTATCCCTAATATCGATGCCCAGACTCGAGTACAGCTATACGCAGGTTGGCAGGACGCGGTGGCCAGAACTCGAACTTAAACAATACGCCTTGAGGCGGCATTGGTTTGAGATCAAACTTAATTTGAGGTATCGCATGATTCGAAATCTGGCCTGATTTCAGACATGCTCGATAGTGCTGCTAAAAAGAGGCTAATAAAAAGGCGCTAATCCAATGGGATTGCGCCTTTTCCGTTTTATATCAGTACGGATTTATACTTCTACATCAATGATATGTTGGCTCGGTGGCTTCTTGATTTCTGCGGAATCATCGGTCACTTCAAGTACGACACCTTCTTTTAGTTTTAGCGTTTCGGTTTCATCCGATGCACGGCGTTTCTTATTTTTATTGTTATCTGATTCTTTGCGTCTTTCCCTGACTTTAGTATTGCGGCTTTCTAACGCTGGAGGTAACTGCGACTGCGGTGTTTCATGGCTATCGGGGGCATTTGCGCTTGCACTGCTGACTTGGTCAACAACCCGTTTAGGGTGAAACACGGCTTTTACTGGCTGTGCCAGCATGGCATAAATGCTATCCAATCCACTCATAACGCCTCCTTGTTATTACACCTCTTAATATGATATCGGCTGAAGTCGGTCAATATTTAGACTATACGCCGTTTAACTTGTTAAGGCGAATAGGGCGAGTCATTAGGTAGCTAGTGCGGGTATAAGGTGAATGTGTAGGGATAAAGTGGTTCTTTTGGTGGATTTTACGTGGGATTTTTGATCTTTCTCGCAATCGCGACATTAATATTCAGCCATTAGTAAAAAGATGAACGTCTTTATTTGGAATAAAAATTTAGATTTTTATGCTGATTTCAACTCTTTTTTGACTGTCGAATAAGGATGGACGTAAGTTTGTTTTGTTGCGTTTTTGAGTTTGACGTTATTTCTCGACCCGTAAAATCCCACAAATACAGAAATAATTCCCCATTTTTTTCATCGCAAGCACCTGAAAGCAAAAGGTTGCTGAATATATCGGCGCTATTTATTCCTGTTGTTTCCTCTGTTTAGTCAATCTCTAATGGTTTTTCTTGTCAAAAGTTTGTCGCGAGGTTAAGTGCTCAACATGCGGCTAACCCGCTTGCCGACTGGATTTATAAAAGGATCCCATCCCTTGACAATGCTTGTCGACTGTCCCTAAACTTAGCAGTTGTGGGAAATAGTGGATATTTGTGGATCAAAAATCAAAGGATAGGATGAATTAGCGTGTTTCGTGGAGCCAGTGCTATCAACTTAGATACAAAGGGACGGATCGCTATTCCAGTGCGATACCGCGAACCTTTGCAGCTTGAGCACCAAGGCCGCATCGTGATTACCGTCGATATCCAATCCGCCTGTTTACTCTTGTATCCCATTCACGAATGGGAATTGATCGAAGCTAAGTTGTTGAAGCTTTCAGATACCGATAAAACCCAGAGATCCTTAAAACGCCTGTTACTCGGCTACGCCCACGAAGTGGAGCTCGACAGTAATGGGCGCATATTACTGCCGCCACCGTTAAGGCAATATGCCAATTTAGATAAGCGCATCATGCTGGTGGGGCAATTGAATAAATTTGAGCTGTGGGATGAGCAATCTTGGCTGCAGCAAATTGATGAATGTCAGGAAACGATTCGAAGTGAGGATCTCGTTAATAACGAGCGCCTCGCGGATTTTTCACTTTAACGAGTCGCGATAACTAAATAAGAAGAGAGTAATGAGTCAAGAATTTGCCCATTTATCCGTACTGCTAGCAGAAACGATTGGCGGTTTAAACATCAAAGACGATGGCATCTATATCGATGGCACGTTCGGCCGCGGTGGTCATTCAAGACAAGTATTACAACAACTCGGTGAACATGGTCGATTGATCGCTATCGACCGCGATCCTCAAGCGATTGAAGCGGCCAAACAATTTGCTGACGATCCACGCTTTCAAATCGTGCATGGTGGCTTTGGTCAATTAGCCGATTACGTCGAAGAGCTTGGGCTTGTGGGCAAAATTGATGGCGTATTACTCGATTTAGGTGTGTCTTCACCCCAGCTCGACGATGCTGAACGCGGTTTTAGTTTTTTGCGCGATGGTCCACTCGATATGCGTATGGATAACAGTCAAGGCCAAACGGCTGCACAATGGTTGGCTCGTGCCGAAATTGAAGATATGGCTTGGGTATTTAAAACCTACGGTGAAGAGAAAAATGCTCGCCATATTGCCCGTTGTATTGCTGCCGATCGTGAGAAAACGCCGTTTTTACGTACTAAAGATTTAGCCGATTTAATTGCGCGTATCACTAAAAATAAAGAACGCAATAAGCACCCTGCGACTCGGGTGTTTCAAGCGATCCGCATTTATATCAATAGTGAATTAGATCAAATTGATCAGGCTCTTGAAGGAGCCGTCAATGTGCTTGCTCCCCAAGGACGCTTGTCGGTCATCAGTTTTCATTCTTTAGAAGATCGTATCGTGAAGCGTTTTATTCGTCGTCATAGCCAAGGCGAAAGTGTACCGCACGGTTTTCCGGTTACTGAAGATCAAATTAACAAGTCGCGTAAGTTACGTGCCGTGGGCAAGGCGATTATGCCATCCGACGAAGAAATCGAACGCAATGCCAGAGCTCGCAGCTCAGTGTTACGCATTGCCGAGCGTTTAGATTACTAAGGGGCGCACTGTGAGTAAGCCCTCGATTAATCTGCCACGGATCGTTTTACATGATTTATGGCTGCACAAATGGATCTTGTTATTAGCCTTGCTTGTGCTGAGTAATGCGGTTGCCGTGGTTTATGGCAGCCATGTTAGCCGTCAACTGACAACCCAGTGGGACCAGTTACTGCAGGAGCGAGATAGATTAGATATTGAGTGGCGCAATTTATTATTAGAAGAGCAATCGCAGACTGAGCACAGTCGTATTACGCGTATTGCCTCTAAGGAACTCAACATGAGTCGTCCGTTACCCAGCGAAGAAGTTGTGGTAAAGGTGCCGTGAGTATAGGGAAGATATGACTAGGCAAGCGAAAATCAAACGGGTAAGCAAACCGCAAAAACCTCAATTGATCCACTGGCGTTTATACGTAGTGGTCGGGTTTGTGTGTGCGTTGTTTTGCAGCCTAGTGGGACGCGCAGCTTACATTCAAATTATCGAGCCCGACAAATTACGTCACGAAAGTGACATGCGAACATTGCGGACCACAAGTCGTGAAGTGCAGCGTGGCTTGATCACCGACCGTAATGGCGACATGTTGGCCGTGAGCGTACCTGTACGAGCCGTCTGGGCCGATCCAAAACAAGTCAATGATAGTAATGGTTTTGCCGATATGCGCCGCTGGCAAGCCTTAGCCGATGTGTTGCATGAGCCCCTCGAAGATTTGTTAGAGCGAGTGCGCAGTAACCCCTCCAAACGCTTCACCTACTTGAAACGCCAAATTACCCCTGCGGTTGCGGACTATATTACTCAGCTTAAATTACCCGGTGTATTTCTAAAGTCTGAATCTCGTCGTTATTATCCTGGTGGTGAAATCACAGCTCAGTTAATCGGCATCACTAACATAGATGATGTTGGGATTGAAGGTGTTGAAAATGCTTACAATAGTTGGTTAACAGGTACGCCTTCCAAACAAAAAGTGCGTAAGTCACGCGATGGTCATGTCGTCGAGCGTCTGGATATAGTGCAGGAAGGTGAGAGCCCTAACGATCTCGTGCTGAGTATCGATCATAGGATCCAACAATTAGCCTATCGCGAATTAAAACGCACCACAGAGATGAACCAAGCGACTTCGGGTTCGATTGTCGTCCTCGACATTCACACGGGTGAAGTCTTGGCTATGGTGAATACGCCTTCGTATAACCCCAATGCGCGCGACAATCTGCAAACCTTCAGAATGCGTAACCGTGCTATGACAGATACCTTTGAGCCGGGGTCGACCATTAAGCCATTTGTGGTAGCCGCAGCGCTTGAAGCTGGCACAGTTAAATCGACCGATATTATTGCCACTTCACCGGGTTGGATGCGTTTAGGTGGTCGCCAAGTACGTGATCCTGCGAACTACGGCGATATGAGTTTGGCGCGTATTTTGGCTAAATCCAGTAACGTCGGCATCAGTAAATTGGCTTTGTCTATTCCGGTGCAGCAACTGCTCGGTACTTATCAATCCATGGGACTTGGCAGTTTTTCGGGAATTAACCTCACGGGTGAAAGCGCTGGCTTGATTCAAGATCGCCACCGTTGGTCAGACTTTGAACGTGCCACCTTGTCGTTTGGTTACGGCTTAACGGCAACAACACTTCAACTTGCGCGCATGTACGCCACCTTAGGCAATGGCGGTACTTTGTTCCCAGTCTCGATAATGAAACTGAAAAAGCCACCTGTCGGTGAGCGAGTCATTTCTGAAAATGTGGCGCACGATGTAATGCAAATGCTGGTCGGTGTAACGGAAAAAGGTGGCACTGGCACCTTAGCGCACATCGACGGTTATCCAGTTGCAGGTAAGTCTGGCACAAGTCGTAAGGCAGTTGCTGGTGGCTATGGTGATGATTATGTTGCTTTATTTGCGGGTGTTGCTCCTGCGAATAATCCTAGATTAGCGATAGTGGTGGTAGTGAACGAGCCTAAGGGCGATCTCTATTATGGTGGTTCAGTGGCGGGGCCTGCATTTGCCAAAGTCATGTCTGGCGCACTGCAAATGTTAAACGTTGAACCCATTACCGATAAAGAACAAGTGCAATTGGCGGGAATCGCCGCTGGGAGAGCAGAATGATGTTATTACGGGATTTGCTAGCGCCTTGGCTACATTATGCTGGCGCGCAGTCCTTCAATGATCTGACCTTAGATAGCCGCGCAATACGTCGCGGCGATGTGTTTTTGGCGCTGCCAGGACATAAAGTCGATGGCAGACAGTTTATTGAAAAAGCCTTAGATTTAGGTGCAGCAGGCGTATTAGTTCACACGGATGATGCTGACCAACATGGCAAAGTGTTGCTGGGCGATAATGCCGAGCACGGTGTACAGATTTATTTCTTTCAGTTAAGTCGTCAGGTATCGGCAATTGCCGCCCAGCGTTATCCCTTAGCGCACAAGTCTGCCGTTATGCCATCCCTTGGGGTTATCGGCATTACCGGAACTAACGGTAAAACCTCTACGAGTCAACTCATTGCACAACTGGTGACTTCATTGGGGCGCAAAGCCGCCGTCATGGGCACCCTTGGCAATGGTCTCTGGGGCGAGCTTGTTGATAGTGGTAACACCACAGCTGATGCGATTACCTTAATGCGTCAGTTGCATGAGTTTGAAGCCCAAGGCGCGAGTGTCTGCGCCATGGAAGTGTCGAGTCACGGCTTAGTGCAAGGCCGCGTCGACGCAGTACCATTTGATGTTGCCGTGTTCACTAATCTGACTCGCGATCACCTCGATTACCACGGCGATATGGAAAGCTATGCCGCCGCTAAACAAAGCCTATTTCGTTTCAGCACGTTAGGTCACGGTTTATTGAATCTCGACGATGCAGTTGGCGTGTCTTGGTTGACTGAGCTTAAGCCTGTGCCTGCGCAGATTTGGGGTTTTAGCATTGAAGGTCATCAAGGTGCGGCTTTTTATACCAAAAATGCCAAGTTTGACGATCAAGGTGTCAGTGCAACCTTAGTGTGGCCCGAGGGCGAGACTCAAATCCACTCGCCACTTCTTGGTGCCTTTAATCTCTCTAATTTACTCGCGGCGTTATCGGCCTTGTATCTGCAAGGTTTTGATATGAAAGCGTTAGCCGAGCAGGTGCAATATTTAACGCCCGTTGCAGGTCGTATGGAGCGTTTCACTACAGCGGATAACATCACCTTAGTGGTCGATTATGCCCATACACCCGATGCGATTGAACAAGCGTTAAACGCGCTACGTCGCCATTGTGCCGGTGATTTATGGTGCGTATTTGGCTGTGGTGGCGACCGTGATAAGGGCAAGCGTCCTTTGATGGGCCAAGCTGCAGAGCAATATGCTGACCGCATTATGGTGACCAGCGACAATGCGCGCAGTGAAGACCCCGCGCAAATTATTACCGATATTATCCAAGGGCTAACCCACCCTCAGCAGGCATTGACTCAGGTTGACCGTATCGCAGCAATTAAAGAGGTTGTGGCATTGGCTAAACCTGGCGATGTGATCTTGCTTGCGGGCAAAGGCCACGAAACTTACCAAGAGGCGGCAGGTGTGCGTCATGACTATGATGAACGCGCCCTGGCACGCCTGTTAGCGGAGCAATCAAGATGATCCCTCTTTCTCTCGGGACCCTAAGTCAACATTATGATGGATGTGTATTGGCACACCGGTCATTGGAGCAATCAAGATGATCCCTCTTTCTCTCGAGACTCTAAGTCAACACTTAGGCGTGCATCGAGTCGGTGACGACGTCACCATCCAAGATTTAAGCAGTGATAGCCGCAAAATCGGCGCTGCAACCCTGTTTGTTGCCTTAAAGGGTGAGCACTTTGACGGCCATGATTTTGCCGCAACAGCTATTGCGAACGGCGCCGCGGCGTTAATGGTTGAGCGTGAATTAGCTTTTGATGTCCCGCAGCTCATTGTGGCTGATTGTCAAAAGGCCATGGGTGCGATTGGTGCTTATGTTCGTGACCAGATCAATCCGATTTGTGTTGCTTTGACTGGCTCAAACGGCAAAACCAGCGTGAAGGAAATGATCGCGACCATTCTGTCGGCAAAGCATCAAATCCTCTATACCGCTGGCAATTTTAATAATGAGATTGGTGTGCCGCTCACTTTGCTGCGTTTAACGCCAGCGGATGAGTTTGGGATATTCGAGCTCGGCGCTAACCATAAAGGTGAAATCGATTACACCTCGGGACTTGTGCGTCCAAACGTCGCGCTGGTGAATAACGTCGGCAGCGCCCATTTAGAAGGATTTGGATCACAAGCAGGTGTCGCACAGGCGAAGTCAGAGATTTTTAATCATCTGCAGGCCGATGGCACTGCCATCATCAACGCCGATGATGCCTTCGCTGATTTTATGAGCGTTAAGGCAAGACCTTATAAGCAACTGAGCTTCTCCCAGCAAGATGGCGCCGCTAAACGTCATATCGACGTGATAGCGACAGGCCATAAGACTAATGCGGATGGTTGCTATCGTTTTATGCTCAATTATTTAGGTGAATCTTGCCAAGTGGTATTGCCGTTGGCGGGTCGTCATCAGGTGAGTAATGCTCTCGCCGCTGCAAGTGTTTGTATTGCTTTGGGATTGAGTTTGACTGAAATATCTGAAGGCTTGAGCCAATTAACGCCAGTGAAAGGACGTATGCAGCCGAGTCAATTGGGACGCGTGCGTCTAATCGACGATAGCTATAACGCAAATCCTGTGTCCGTTGGCGCTGCGATCGCTTGGTTAAAGGAAATTTCTGAAAATCGCTGTCTGGTACTGGGAGATTTAGGAGAATTAGGCGACAATGCGCCCCTTTTACACGCTGAACTAGGGCAACTGGCCAAGCAACAGGGGATTGATGCCTTGTTTTGTACCGGAACTTTAAGTCAGCACACGAGCCAAGCTTTCGGTGCGGAGCACTATGACAGTGTGGCGACGTTAGTAGAAAAACTTATAAAGCATATAAACCAGTTGCCGGGACAGGTAACGGTTCTCGTTAAAGGTTCACGTAGCGCCGCCATGGAGCGGGTCGTGGATGGCCTAACAGTAGCCTTCGGGCGTGGGGAGTTAGTGTAAATGCTGGTATATCTGGCCGAGTATTTAACCCGTTTTCATACCGGGTTTAACGTGTTTTCCTATGTAACATTTCGAGCCATTTTAGGCTTATTGACTGCATTGGTTTTTAGCTTATGGTTTGGCCCTAAACTGATTGAACGTTTGCAAATACTGCAAATTGGTCAGGTTGTGCGTAACGATGGTCCAGAATCACATTTTAGTAAGCGTGGCACGCCGACTATGGGTGGCTTGCTGATATTGGCTGCTATTTTCATCAGCGTGTTGCTGTGGGGCGATCTCGGTAGCCGCTATGTGTGGGTCATGCTGTTTGTGCTCGGCAGTTTCGGTTTGATCGGCTTTATCGACGATTACCGCAAAGTGGTGCGTAAAGACACTAAAGGTTTGATCGCGCGCTGGAAGTACATTCTGCAATCTTTGGCTGCGCTGCTTATTGCTTTTTTTCTGTATGCCACAGCGGCCAATCCAGGCGAAACCCAATTAGTGGTGCCTTTCTTTAAAGACGTGATGCCGCAACTCGGCGCCGTATTTATCGTATTGGCGTACTTCACGATAGTGGGTTCGAGTAATGCGGTGAACTTAACCGATGGTCTCGATGGTTTGGCGATTATGCCGACGGTAATGGTCGCGGCGGCGTTTGCATTGATTGCTTATTTGTCGGGTCACGCTCAGTTTGCGAATTACTTACATATCCCGCATTTACCCGGTTCTGGTGAGCTTGTGATTGTCTGTACCGCCATTGTCGGTGCGGGTCTGGGCTTTTTGTGGTTCAACACTTACCCTGCGCAAGTCTTCATGGGCGATGTGGGTTCTCTGTCATTAGGTGCTGCACTGGGCACAATTGCAGTGCTCGTTCGCCAAGAGATTTTGTTAGTGATTATGGGCGGCGTGTTCGTGATGGAAACCCTGTCGGTGATCCTGCAGGTGGGTTCGTACAAGTTACGCGGCCAGCGTATTTTCCGCATGGCGCCGATACACCATCACTATGAGTTAAAAGGTTGGCCTGAACCTCGAGTGATAGTGCGTTTTTGGATTATCTCGATATTCCTCGTCTTACTTGGCTTAGCCACGTTGAAGTTAAGGTAATTGGTTATGCAAAATCAGTATTCACACATAGTGTTAGGTTTGGGGGCCACGGGCTTGTCCGTGGTGCGCTATTTGTGTGGAAAGGGCATTACGCCATTGGTGATGGACAGTCGTCGGCAGCCTCCGGGCGCCGAAACGTTAGCGACGTCTTTTCCTGATGTGAAGCTGATTTCTGGCGGATTCGATTGCCGTTATCTTGTGCAAGCGACGCAGATCATTATCAGTCCAGGCATTGCCACTTATACCCCAGAGGTACGTGCCGCTGTGGATATGGGTATCGAAGTGATTGGTGATGTTGAGCTATTTGCCCGTGAGATTGCTGACCGTAAACCTTGTGTGATTGGCATTACTGGCTCTAACGGTAAATCGACCGTCACTACGTTGGTGGGCGAGATGGCAAGGGAAGCGGGTATTGCCGTTGCCGTCGGAGGTAATATCGGTGTACCTGCGCTGGATTTGCTGCATGAAAATGCGGACTTATTTGTGCTTGAGTTGTCGAGCTTTCAATTGGAAACCACCCACAGTCTTAAGTGTGTGGTGGCGACCTGTTTGAATATCAGCGAAGACCACATGGACAGATACAGTGACATCGATGCCTACCGCGAGGCTAAATTTCGCTTATACAAACAAACCCGTGCCGTACTCTTTAATCGTGACGATAAACTGACCGTACCGCCAGAACCAATGAACCAAAACAGTTTTGGTTTAGCGGCGCCAGAAGCGGACGAATGGGGCATCAGCGACAGCAAGATTTATCACGGCAGCAGCGAAATAATGCCGATCACTGAAGTCTCGCTGATTGGCAGTCATAACCATGCCAACCTACTTGCTGCGATGGCGCTTGTGGATGTCGTGGGTATCGACAAGCACGTTATGGCAAAAGTGGCGCGTACTTTTACTGGCTTATCCCATCGCTGTGAAGTGGTTGGTGTTAAGAATGGCGTGACCTATGTCAATGACTCTAAAGCGACAAATGTCGGTGCCACAGTCGCCGCACTCGATGGCTTGAGTGACCACTTAGGCGATATTATTTTGATTGCTGGCGGTGACGGTAAAGGGGCTGATTTTAAGCCTTTAGCTGTGGCTTTAGCTAAAGTCACACACCTCATCACCTTAGGCCGCGATGGTAAAAAGATTGCTGCATTGAAAGACGGCTCGATAAGAGTCGACACTATGGCTGCTGCGGTAGCGAAAGCCGCTGAATTGGCCACCTCTGGTGATATCGTTTTATTATCGCCAGCCTGCGCCAGTTTAGATATGTACAGTAACTTCATGGCTCGAGGTGATGATTTTAGAAACCTCGTGGGACAACTTAATGGCGAGTGATGCAAGACAACTTAGCCTATTTGGGCGTTTGCGTTTAGCAATTCCCAATTGGCAACGTGATACCGAAGTCCCAGGCGTGCAATTGTACGACCGTGCTTTGCTCGCGGCTGTGTTGTCTTTGATTAGCTTCGGCTTTGTAATGGTGATGTCAGCCTCTATGCCTGAAGCGCAAACGCTCACGGGGAACCCATTTTATTTTATGACTCGCCATGTGGGTTATTTAGTGGGTTGCTTATTCATTGCGGCATTTGTGCTAAGAGTAGAGATGCAGACTTGGCAGCGCTGGAGCCCCATGTTGTTGTTGATTGTGGGTTTGATGTTGTTGGCTGTATTGGTGGTTGGCACTACGGTAAACGGTGCAACGCGTTGGTTATCCATAGGCCCTATTCGCATCCAGGTGGCGGAAGTCGCTAAATTTGCCTTCGCCATCTATATGGCGGGTTACTTAGTGAGGCGTCATCAGGAAGTGCGTGAGAATGCTAAAGGCTTCTATAAGCCGATTGCAGTATTTGCGATTTACGCTGTGCTGATTTTGATGCAGCCCGACTTAGGTACTGTGGTGGTGCTATTTGTGGGAACGGTTGGTCTATTGTTTTTAGCCGGTGCGCGGTTACTCGATTTCTTTGCCTTGATTTTTGCGGGCGTATTGGCGTTTGTGGCCCTAGTGCTATTGGAACCGTATCGTATCCGCCGAGTGACCTCCTTTATGGATCCTTGGCAAGATCCCTTCGGTAGCGGTTACCAGTTGACTCAATCTTTGATGGCCTATGGTCGAGGTGATTGGTTCGGCCAAGGGCTCGGAAATAGTATTCAAAAACTAGAATATTTACCCGAAGCGCACACTGACTTTATCTTTGCCGTGATCGGGGAAGAATTGGGCTTTATCGGCATTATCGCTGTGTTATCTGTGCTGCTATTTGTGGCGCTGAGATCGATTCGTTTAGGTAATTTGTGTTTAGCCATGGATAAGCCATTTGAAGGTTATTTAGGTTATGCCATCGGTATTTGGATTTGTTTCCAGACTGTGGTGAATGTCGGCGCGAGTATCGGCATGTTGCCAACCAAAGGGCTGACATTACCTTTTATCAGTTACGGTGGTAGTAGTTTATGGGTCATGACTGCGGCAGCCATGATGTTGCTGCGCATTGATTACGAGCGGCGCATGACATTAGTTCAGGCCGTGCAAGGGAGATTGAAGTGATGACTCCAACAGGAAAACGTATTTTAGTCATGGCGGGTGGTACGGGAGGACATGTGTTCCCGGCACTGGCGGTGGCTAAGTATTTAGCTCAACAGGGTTGGCAAGTGCGTTGGTTAGGCACGGCCGATCGTATGGAGGCGCGTTTAGTGCCCCAGTATGGATTTGATATTGATTTCATCGATATCAAAGGTGTGCGCGGTAATGGTTTGATCCGAAAACTTGCGGCGCCATTTAAAGTGGTGCGTTCAATATTGCAGGCTAAGGCCGTGATTGCTGAGTTTAAACCCGATGTGGTCCTTGGCATGGGCGGATTCGCCAGTGGCCCAGGTGGTGTTGCGGCAAGATTAGCCGGTATTCCACTGGTGCTGCATGAACAAAATGCCATCCCAGGGATGACAAACAAGTTGTTGTCGCGGATTGCGACGCAAGTGTTATGCGCCTTTAAAAATACCTTTACCACAGTGAAGGCCAAGGTCGTTGGTAATCCGATTCGCCAAGAACTGATTGCCTTAGGTGCAGAACCTAAGCATGAGGCTGATGAAGCCTTAAAAGTGCTCGTGGTCGGTGGCAGCCTTGGCGCCAAAGTATTTAACGATCTTATGCCAGAAGCGGTCGCGATACTGAGTCAGCAGCAGTCAGTGACGGTTTGGCATCAAGTGGGTAAAGATAATCTTACGGGCGTGAAGGCGGCATATCAGCAACAAGGACAAGATGGTGGCGTGAATATCGCTGAGTTTATCGACGATATGGAAGCCGCCTATCGCTGGGCTGATGTGGTATTGTGCCGAGCTGGCGCCTTGACTGTGTCTGAGTTAGCGGCGGTGGGGCTACCGAGTATTCTGGTACCTTATCCCCATGCAGTGGATGATCATCAAACCCGTAACGCTCAAGTATTGGTTGAGGCTGGCGCAGCTTTCCTATTGCCACAGGCCATCTTGGACGTGAATAAACTGGCGAACAAATTACAGTTGCTCGCCAATGACAGAACAGAATTAGCCCGTATGGGCCAAAGAGCGAGAGACGTTGCGGTACTGGATGCGACTGAACAAGTTGCCGCAGTGTGCATCAGCCTTGCTGAGAAAGGATAAGCATGACTAAGACAGAAAGATACGCACAACTGAGAAGTATGATCCCAGAAATGCGCCGTATTAAGCGTATTCACTTCGTCGGCATTGGCGGCGCGGGCATGGGCGGGATCGCCGAAGTGTTAGTGAACGAAGGCTATCAGGTGAGTGGTTCGGATATTGCGCAAAATGCCGTGACCGACAGATTGTGTTTACTCGGAGCCAAGATCCAAATTGGTCATGCCGCGGAAAACGTGCAGCAAGTGGATGTGGTCGTCATATCAACCGCGATTAATCTGGAAAATCCAGAAATCCTTGCCGCTAAAGAATTACGTATTCCTATTGTACGTCGTGCTGAGATGTTAGCCGAGTTGATGCGTTATCGACATGGTGTGGCGATTGCGGGCACGCATGGTAAAACCACGACAACGAGTCTTATCGCCAGCGTTTATGGTCAAGCTGGGCGGGACCCAACCTTTGTGATTGGTGGTTTGCTCAACAGTGCCGGTACCAATGCCAGATTAGGCACCAGCCGTTATTTGATTGCCGAAGCCGATGAGAGTGATGCGAGCTTCTTGCATTTGCAGCCTATGGTCAGTGTGGTGACCAACATCGAAGCTGATCATATGGATACTTATGGCGGTGATTTTGAAAAACTGAAATCGACTTTTGTGGATTTTCTGCACAACTTGCCGTTCTACGGTGTTGCTGTGGTGTGTATCGATGATGCCGTCGTGCGTGAGATTCTGCCGCGTATTGGCCGTAAACACGTGACCTATGGTTTCAGTGACGATGCGGACGTGCAAGCACTTAATTTTAGTCAGCAAGGTCATCAGTGCCGTTTTACTGTCAGACGTAAAGCTAAAGAAGATCTCGATCTGGTGTTGAATTTACCGGGCCAACATAATGTGCTCAATGCGTTAGCGGCCATTGCGGTGGCGACTGAAGATGAAATCGACGATAACGCTATTACTCAGGCTCTAGTGGAGTTCCAAGGTATAGGGCGTCGTTTCCAGCATTTAGGCAAATTCGCCACGCCGAAGGGCGAAGTCATGTTAGTGGATGATTATGGTCATCATCCCAGCGAAGTTGCGGCGACCATTAAAGCTGCGCGCGCAGGATGGCCAGATAGACGTTTGGTCATGGCGTATCAGCCGCACAGATACACTCGTACCCGTGATTTGTATGAGGACTTTGTGGAAGTGTTATCGCAAGTGGATTGCTTATTGTTACTCGATATTTATAGTGCGGGTGAAGCGCCGATCACAGGTGCGGATGGTCGCGCATTATGTCGTTCAATTCGCTTGCGTGGTCAGCTAGATCCGATCTTTATCGCAAGCCCAGATCTGCTTGCAGAAGTGTTGCCCGATGTATTGCAGGACGGGGATTTATTACTCACCCAAGGTGCGGGTAATATTGGCGCCCTGTCGCGACAGTTAGCGTCGTCTGGATTAGGGTTTGCTGTGGTGGAGTTACCTGCGCAAGCAAGCTGATCTTTAGCGCTTGATCTGCGAGAAAAAGGAAATTTTGACCAAAGGATTTTGGTCTATATAATGGCCGGTTTTCTGTGGTTTTTAATGGGTGTCGTTAAAGGTGGGATGAAGCGTGTCTTGGAGTGATAAGAGGCGGCACTGGCGGGCAAGAATGTCACGGTTTAATTGGTATCAGTGGAGCGGGGCTGGCTTTTTATTCTTCATCGTAGCCAGTTTTGTATTTGGTGGCTATCAGTTACATAAATTTTTGAATGATGCCAGCAACTTGCCGATTGAGGCCGTTGCCATCAAAGGTGAGCGGGTTTACACCACAGATAAAGATATACAAGTAGCACTACAGCATTTAATGCAACGCAGTTTTTTTAGTGCTGACATTACCTTAGTGCAGCAGGCACTAGAAGCCTTGCCTTGGGTATATCGCGCATCGGTAAGGCGTGAGTGGCCAGCGAAACTCAGGGTGTATTTGCAAGAGCAGCAACCCGCAGCCCATTGGAATGGTGACTTGTGGTTGAACGTGCATGGAGAAGTATTCGAAGCGCCATCGCACCCAGAGCTTGAGCATTTACCGCAGTTATCTGGACCAAATGATATGGGCCTTGAGGTGTTGACTGTCTATGCACAGATCAACTCCCTACTAAAGATTAATGGCTTTACCTTAGCCAGTTTGAATTTAACGCCACGACATGCGTGGCACGCGACCCTTGGAAACGGTATCGTTTTAGATTTGGGTCGAGAAGATAAAATTGCACGGATACAACGATTTATTACTGTTTATCCGGTTTTGGCGAAACAAGAGAAATCCGTTGCCAGAGTAGATTTGCGCTACGACACAGGGTTGGCCGTAGGCTGGGGCGATGCACAAACAAGAGAGCCGATAATTAATGATCAAAAACCAAGATAGAAACCTTATCGTCGGATTGGACATAGGAACCTCTAAGGTCGCAGTGATCATAGGCGAAGTTCTGCCCGATGGTGAAATCAGCATAGTCGGCCTTGGTAACCATCCCTCAAGGGGCATGGATAAAGGTGGCGTGAACGATTTAGATTCAATAGTTCGCAGTGTGCAACGTGCGCTCGATCAAGCGGAATTAATGGCGGATTGCCAAGTGTCATCGGTTTACTTGAGTATTTCGGGTAAACACATCGCCTGCCAAAATGAAAACGGCATGGTATCGATCAACGATGAAGAAGTGACACAGGAAGATGTTGATAACGTGATCCATACGGCTCGCTCGGTGAAGATCCCGACCGAACGTCGCATTTTACACGTGCTGCCGCAGGAATATGCAATCGACGTTCAAGACGGTATTCGCAGCCCAATCGGTATGTCCGGTATGCGTATGGAGGCCAAGGTGCACATAGTGACCTGCGCCAATGATATGGCGAAGAATATTACTAAGAGCGTTGAGCGTTGTGGCCTTAAGGTTGACGACTTAGTGTTCTCGGGGATTGCCTCAGCCGATGCTGTGTTGACCTTCGATGAGAAAGATTTAGGTGTGTGTATCGTCGATATCGGCGGTGGCACTACAGATATTGCGGTATATACCAATGGCGCTTTGCGTCATTGTGCGGTTGTACCGGTTGCAGGTAACCAAGTGACGAACGACATCGCAAAGATTTTCCGCACGCCGTCGTCGCATGCTGAACAAATTAAAGTGCAGTTCGCCTGTGCGCGCAGTTCTATGGTGAGCCGCGAAGACAGTATCGAAGTGCCATCGGTAGGTGGACGTCCATCACGTAGCATGTCACGTCACACGCTCGCCGAAGTGGTGGAACCAAGATACCAAGAGTTGTTTGAGCTTGTGCTCAAAGAGTTGAAAGACAGTGGTTTAGAAGATCAAATCGCCGCAGGTATTGTGCTCACAGGTGGCACAGCGTCGATTCAAGGTGTGGTCGATATCGCGGAAGCGACGTTTGGCATGCCAGTTCGCGTAGCGTCACCGCTACCGATCAAAGGTTTATATGAATACGTGGACCAGTCTATTTACTCCACAGGAGTCGGACTGCTTCATTACGGCGCACGACGGGTGATCGAACGTCAGTTCGAACGCCCTGAGCGCCAAGGGGTAACTAGCGCTTGGAATCGGGTCCAAAGCTGGTTTAAGGGCGAATTTTAATTTTCATAACGCAGGCAACACGGAGATCAGACAATGTTTGAGATCATGGATACTCACTCAGACGACGCGGTGATTAAAGTCATCGGCGTTGGCGGCGGCGGCGGTAACGCTGTCGAACATATGGTCAAACACAACATTGAAGGTGTTGAGTTTATCGTTACCAATACAGACGCTCAGGCCCTGAGAAAATCAGGCGCTGGCTCAACAATTCAATTAGGACGCGATGTCACTAAAGGTCTTGGAGCAGGGGCAAACCCAGATGTGGGTCGTGCTGCAGCTGAAGAAGACCGCGAAAACATTCGCGCGGCAATCAAAGGTTCTGACATGATCTTTATCGCTGCCGGTATGGGCGGTGGTACAGGTACAGGTGCTGCACCTGTTGTGGCTCAAATCGCACGTGAAGAAGGTATTCTGACCGTTGCGGTTGTGACTAAGCCTTTCCCATTCGAAGGGAAAAAACGTATGGCTTACGCTGAGCAAGGTATTGCTGAGCTGGCTAAGCACGTGGATTCGTTAATCACGATCCCGAACGAAAAATTATTAAAAGTATTGGGCCGTGGTACTTCTTTACTCGATGCGTTCGCCGCAGCGAATAACGTGTTACTTGGTGCGGTACAAGGTATTGCCGAGCTTATCACTCGTCCTGGTCTGATTAACGTCGACTTCGCCGACGTGAAGACTGTGATGTCTGAAATGGGTAATGCCATGATGGGTACAGGCGTCGCTCGCGGTGAAGACCGTGCTGAAGAAGCGGCCGAAGCTGCTGTTGCCAGCCCATTATTAGAAGACATCGACTTAGCCGGTGCGCGTGGTGTGTTAGTGAACATTACTGCGGGTATGGACATGAGTATCGAAGAATTCGAAACTGTCGGTAATCATGTTAAGGCTTATGCCTCTGACAACGCGACTGTGGTTGTTGGTGCTGTCATCGACCCAGAAATGAGTGATGAGCTGCGTGTAACGGTTGTTGCGACTGGTATCGGTGCTGAAAAGCGTCCAGATATCCAATTGGTTTCTAAACCTGCACCTCGTCCAGAGCCTGTAGTTGTTGAACCAAAAGTCGAAGCCTATGTCGAAGAAGCTGCACATGTGAACTATGCAGCGCCAAAAGGCAACGTGTTGCCAGCGGCTCCGCAGCCAGCTCCTACGCCTGCACCATCGACAAAGCATGAATTGGATTATCTTGATATTCCAGCATTTTTGCGTAAGCAAGCCGACTAGCGAGAGCGTTTGAGTCCAGCGTAATATGTGAGGTGTTGTTCGTTTTGGGCAATACCACAACATAGCTGCATTTGTGTGACATAATAAAGTTATGTTATTATGTTGAACCAGTGCGGCTCTATTTGCCAACGCTGAGTGTACAAATATTAGGCTTTATAATTGGCATATAAACGGGTAACTGAATGATATTTCAACGAACTGTTCAGAAAATGGTGAAAACAACTGGTGTCGGATTGCATTCTGGCAACAAGGTCACTTTGAGCATTATGCCCGCGCCCGTTAATTCAGGGATCGTACTCGTGCGCACCGATTTGAGTCCTGCCGTCGCCATTCCAGCGAAGGCGGAGCAAGTTCGTGAAACCACTATGTGTACGGCACTTGTCAATGACGAAGGTATTCGTATCTCGACCATTGAGCATTTATTTGCAGCTCTTGCGGGTTTAGGCATAGATAACGCTGTAATCGAAGTGGACGCGCCTGAAATTCCTATTATGGATGGCAGTGCAAGCCCATTCGTCTTCTTGTTGCAGTCTGCGGGTATTAAAGAGCAGGCCGCGCCTAAGAAGTATTTAAAGATTAAGCGCACTGTGCGCGTTGAAGATGGCGATAAATGGGCCGAGTTAAAACCGTTTAAAGGTTTTAGAGTCAATTTTAAAATTGATTTTGCGCACCCAGAAATCGCTCGTAGCCAACAGCATGTGGTGATGGACTTTTCAACTTCTGCTTTCGTGAAAGATATCAGCCGCGCCCGTACTTTTGGGTTTATGCGTGATATCGAATATTTGCGAGCTAACAACCTAGCGTTGGGCGGCAGCATGGAAAACGCTGTTGTACTTGATGAATATCGCGTCCTTAATCCCGACGGCCTGCGTTATGAGGACGAATTTGTTAAGCACAAAATTCTAGATGCGTTTGGTGATTTATATGTAGCTGGGCACGCTATTTTAGGTGAGTTCACTGCGTATAAAACCGGTCATGCGTTGAACAACCAATTGGTGCGTGCTTTACTCGCGCAACAAGATGCGTGGGAGTTGGTCAGCTTCGAAAAAGAAGCCGATGTTCCCGTCAGCTTTACTGTACCAGGTGGCGCTGTATTTGCTTAAAAAGCGGTAAGATTATTTATTACGGCTGGCCAATGAGGCCAGCCGTTTTAGTTTTTCACCCAGTGAACCGCCAATATTTTCCGCTAATGCTGCAATGTGCTCCGCTGCTGCTGGGCTTAATTCTTTATGTCCCTGTTTAGGCTTTGCGTCATACATTGCTAATCTCGGGTTGACTTTAACTTCAATTGCGGTAAGGATTGGGAGCGTTTCTGCTTGAAGCTGGATTAATAGCTTCGGCTTTTGGAAATTAATTCGCGCAGCCCAGGCTGCCGAAGTGGTTTCAACCACAAGAACACCCTGGCGGAAATTAGCGACTTTTAGTTGCTCCGCAACAGGACCTGCAATAATCTGCTTCACATGCTGATCCAGATACATAAGTAGTTCCGCTTTCTCAGCAAGGTCGGGTAATTTTCCCGATTGATGCAGTAATTGGCTGAGATCTTGAGGGGGCTTTTTCATATGATAATAAGATGGCTGAATTAGGCTATGAGTGTAACAGTATTTATTCAAGGTCGGAATGGCGTCACACGCTGGCAGCCCAGTAAACGCTGGTTGCTACTTCCAATACTATTGTTGGCCACTGGGTCCGGTATTTATCAACACAACTCCGCTCGATTTCAAGATCAGCAAGCCAGTGTCGATAACGATCGTCTCGTGCGCGAACAACAAAAGAAACAAGTCTTAGAGCTTAAAAGTGCTACTGAGTCTCAACTGGCTATGCTTGTGACTCATGTTGCACGTATGCAAGCCAAGATCACCCGTCTCGAAGCTTTAGGTCAACAGGTCGCCCAGCAGAATAAGTTGGATGAAGATTTTGATTTTTCATCCGAGGTTGGTGTGGGTGGTTTGAGCGAACTAGGCACTAACATCGAGCTCGGACAGCTTATCGACGATATGGATAAGTTGGCATCACGAATTGACAATAATAATGTTCAGCTTTCACTACTTGAAACAGTGTCATCTAACCACCATATAGATGATGAACGTTATATATCAGGTATCCCGCTCGATAAAGGTTGGTTATCGTCGCCCTACGGATTACGTAATGACCCTTTCAACGGTCGCAGGTCTGTGCATAAGGGGATTGATTTTACCGGTCGAGAAGGAGCTAAAGTTGTTGCGACTGCTGCAGGCGTGGTGACTTTTGCTGGAAATATGTTCGGTTATGGCGAATTGGTTGAAATCGACCATGGTAACGGTTTGCATACGCGTTATGGCCATAATAAAGCTTTGTCAGTGACTGTAGGTGATGTGGTCGCAAAAGGCGATGCTATCGCCAGTATGGGAAGCACTGGGCGCTCAACTGGGGCTCATGTGCATTATGAAGTGTTGCGCGGCGGACAGCAGATAGATCCACAAAAGTTTGTCTACCGCAAAGCAAGTTAATTGAAACATTGGCTTCTAGTTTCCATCATGGACTTGGCCTACAGAGAATAAGTGATTCAGATGTTTGGTAAATTACTGACAAAAGTATTTGGTAGTCGCAACGACCGCACCCTTAAAGGGCTTCAAAAGATCGTTATTAGCATTAACGCATTAGAAGCTGATTATGAAAAATTAACCGATGAAGCATTAAAGGCGAAAACCGCAGAGTTCCGTGAGCGTTTAGCTGCTGGAGCTTCATTAGATAGCATCATGGCTGAAGCCTTTGCTACAGTGCGTGAAGCGTCTAAGCGTGTATTTGATATGCGTCATTTCGACGTACAGTTACTCGGCGGTATGGTACTCGACAGCAACCGTATTGCTGAAATGCGTACGGGTGAAGGTAAAACCTTAACGGCAACCTTACCCGCCTACTTAAACGCATTGACAGGCAAAGGCGTCCACGTGATTACAGTGAACGATTACTTGGCACGTCGTGATGCCGAGAATAACCGCCCACTGTTTGAATTCCTTGGTTTAACCGTAGGAATCAACGTCGCAGGTATTGGCCAACATGAGAAGAAATCTGCCTATAACGCCGATATCACTTACGGGACCAACAACGAGTTTGGTTTCGATTATCTGCGCGATAACATGGCGTTTTCACCGCAAGAACGGGTCCAACGTCCGTTGCACTACGCCCTAATCGATGAAGTGGATTCAATCTTAATCGACGAGGCGCGTACGCCGCTGATCATTTCTGGCGCTGCCGAAGATAGCTCTGAGCTATACATCAAGATCAACACCTTGATCCCCAATCTTATCCGTCAAGATAAAGAAGATACGGAAGAGTATGTGGGTGAGGGCGACTACAGCATTGATGAAAAAGCCAAACAAGTGCATTTCACCGAGCGTGGCCAAGAAAAAGTAGAAAACCTGCTGATCGAGCGCGGCATGTTAGCCGAAGGCGACTCACTCTATTCTGCTGCAAATATTTCCCTATTACACCACGTCAACGCGGCGCTTCGTGCGCACACGCTGTTTGAGCGCGATGTGGATTACATAGTACAAGACAACGAAGTCATCATAGTCGATGAACACACGGGTCGTACTATGCCAGGTCGTCGTTGGTCAGAAGGCTTACATCAAGCTGTCGAAGCCAAAGAAGGCGTGCACATTCAAAACGAAAACCAAACATTGGCTTCGATCACTTTCCAGAACTACTTCCGTCAATACGAGAAGCTGGCTGGTATGACAGGTACAGCCGACACTGAAGCGTTTGAATTCCAACACATCTATGGATTAGACACAGTCGTTGTGCCGACTAACTGGTTTACCTGACCGCCGATGAAAAATATCAAGCCATCATTAAAGACATTAAAGATTGCCGTGAACGTGGTCAGCCAGTATTGGTGGGTACAGTCTCAATCGAACAGTCTGAATTGTTAGCGCGCTTAATGGTGCAGGAAAAGATCCCGCACGAAGTTTTAAATGCTAAATTCCACGAACGAGAAGCAGAAATCGTCGCGCAAGCTGGCCGTACTGGTTCTGTGACTATTGCGACGAACATGGCAGGTCGTGGTACTGATATCGTGCTTGGCGGCAACTGGAACATGGAAATCGATGAACTCGATAATCCAACAGCAGAGCAAAAAGCTAAGATCAAAGCTGATTGGCAAATTCGTCATGATGAAGTCGTTGCTGCGGGTGGTTTACATATCCTAGGCACAGAACGTCACGAATCACGCCGTATCGATAACCAGTTACGTGGTCGTGCGGGTCGTCAAGGTGACGCGGGTTCATCACGCTTCTACCTGTCGATGGAAGATAGCTTAATGCGTATCTTCGCCTCGGATCGTGTCTCTGGCATGATGAAAAAGCTGGGTATGGAAGAAGGCGAAGCGATCGAGCATCCATGGGTGTCTCGCGCAATTGAAAACGCTCAACGTAAAGTTGAAGCCCGTAACTTCGATATCCGTAAGCAATTACTCGAATTTGATGACGTCGCTAACGATCAACGCCAAGTGGTTTACGCCCAGCGCAATGAGTTGATGGATGCGGAAAGTATTGAAGATACTATCCAAAACATCCAAGACGATGTAATTGGCGCGGTAATCGATCAATATATTCCGCCGCAATCAGTAGAAGAGCTGTGGGATATCCCGGGTTTAGAGCAACGTCTACACCAAGAATTTATGCTCAAATTACCTATCCAAGAATGGTTAGATAAAGAAGACGATCTGCATGAAGAGAGTCTACGTGAGCGTATTATCACTGCTTGGGGCGATGCGTATAAGGCAAAAGAAGAAATGGTTGGCGCGCAAGTGCTACGCCAGTTTGAAAAAGCCGTTATGCTGCAAACGCTCGATGGCCTGTGGAAAGAACACTTAGCGGCGATGGATCATCTGCGCCAAGGTATCCACTTACGTGGTTACGCGCAGAAGAATCCAAAGCAAGAATATAAGCGTGAGTCGTTTGAGTTATTCCAACAACTGCTGAACACCTTGAAACATGACGTCATCAGTGTGCTGTCGAAAGTACAAGTGCAAGCTCAGTCAGATGTGGAAGAAATGGAAGCGCGTCGTCGTGAAGAAGATGCCAAGATCCAGCGCGACTATCAACACGCAGCGGCAGAGTCGCTTGTTGGCGGTGGTGATGATGAGCATGAAGCTGTCACTGCGCAAGCACCGATGATCCGTGATGGTGACAAAGTGGGTCGCAACGATCCTTGTCCTTGTGGCTCTGGCCGTAAGTACAAACAATGCCACGGCAAGTTAAGTTAATTTGCTGACAGATTTGCCTACTGAATAAGTAGAATAGAACGCACACTAAAGGCAACTTATCTAAGTTGCCTTTTTATTTCCTCTTTAATAAGCCTAGCGCTTACTCTCGTGTCATCCGGATTACATTCTTACTCTTCTTTATATAGCTAATCGTCGTTATTCCCCCATTGAACATCATTTCATTCTTATCGATAGCCATTAAAGCAAAGCCATCGCTGTAGCAAATTTAACCGTTAAAACCCATTTTGTGGATAAGTCTGAGGATAAAGTGGGGGTATTGTGTGACTAACTGAAAGTATTAAAAAAAGATCCATTTTTCTCAAAAAAGCCCTTGCGGACTTTCTCAATCTCCCTATAATGCGCATCCACTGACACGGCAGACAGCGTAACGCAAGTTAAGCAAAGAAAGCCATGCAGTTCATCGATTAGCGAGCTAAACGATGAGCGTTGAGAAAGTTGAAAAAAACTACTTGACGCACTAACGGGAATGCGTAGAATACGCAGCCCTGACCCGCTGAAAACTCAGTGTGTGGTCAACGCTCTTTAACAATTTATCAAGCAAATCTGTGTGGACACTCACAGGTGTTGAGTTAATCGAAACTGCTTAGCCTTCGGGTTGGCAGTCAAAAATTTAAATCAATGTAACAATGAGTGTTCATAGTAATATGTACAGTTTGTTTCTTTTAGCGAGAAACAAAAAATCAGAATTCATTGAGCCGCTGACGTCGCAAGACGGAAGCAACAAAACTTTAATTGAAGAGTTTGATCATGGCTCAGATTGAACGCTGGCGGCAGGCCTAACACATGCAAGTCGAGCGGCAGCGCAAGGGAGTTTACTCCTGAGGCGGCGAGCGGCG